>NZ_JAJAQC010000032.1 GCF_027604915.1 Streptomonospora mangrovi | reverse complement strand
ACCCGCATGATGCGCCGCCTGGCCGTCTGACCCGCCCGGAACGGTTTCCGGTCCCACCACCCGGTCCGCCGGCCACGGCCGGGGGGGGGGGCGCCCCCCCCCCCCCCCCGGGCGCCCCCCCCCCCCCGCGGGGGGGGGGGGGGGCCCGGGGGGGGGGGGGCCGGCGGGGGGTGGGGGGGGGGGCGTGGCCCCCCCCCCGCCCCCCCCCCCCCGCCCCGAGCGGGTCTGCCCGCCCCCGGCGCGAGAGGGCTAGCCGCCCTCGCGCGGGCTGCTGGGCACGGGCTGCTCGGCGGGGGCGGTGGGGTCGGCGGAGGCGGGGGCGGGGGAGCCGGGGGCCGCGGGGGCGGCCTTCTCGGCGGGGGCGGCGCCGTGCGGCCCGCCCGGTTGCCCGCCGGAGCCATCATCGGCGCGGGAGGCGGCGAGCGCGCTCGGCTCGTCGGAGGAGGCGTGGCCCCGCCCGGCGCGGCCGGCCGTGGCGCGCTGCTCTATGGGGCCGCGGTCGCCTTGCAGGTGGAAGGCGGTGTTGACCAGGGCGATGTGCGACAGCGCCTGCGGGAAGTTGCCCACCTGCCGCCCCGCCCGGGGGTCGTACTCCTCGGCCAGCAGCCCGACGTCGTTGCACAGCCCCAGCAGCCGCTCGAACAGCTCGCGCCCCTCCTCCACGCGGCCCTGCATGATGAGGTTGTCGGCCAGCCAGAACGTGCACGGCAGGAACGCGCCCTCGCCCGGCGGCAGGTCGTCGACCTCGGAGGTTTGCTCGTCCATGGTGTAGCGCATGACGAACCCGTCGCTCATCAGCTCCCGCTGGACCGCTTCCACGGTGCCCTTCATCCGCGGGTCCTCGGCGGGCAGGAACCCCACGGCGCTGAGCAGCAGCAGCGCGCCGTCCAGCGACCGCGAGCCGTAGAACTGGGTGAACGTGTCGCGCTCGGTGTCGAAGCCGTGGCGGCACACGTCCTCGAAGATCTCCGAGCGCAGCCGCCGCCACCGCTCCACCGGCCCCTCCAGCCCGAACTCCTCGACCGCCTTGACCGCGCGGTCGGCCGCGATCCAGGCCATCACCTTGGAGTGGGTGAAGTCGCGGCGGGGGCCGCGCACCTCCCAGATGCCGTTGTCGGGGTCGCGCCAGTGCTCCTCCAGGAACTCCATCAGCGCGCACTGGAGGTCCCACGCGGGGTCGTCCGGCGGGATGCCGCGCACCCGGGTCTGGTGCAGGGCGTCCATCAGCTCGCCGTAGACGTCGAGCTGCCAGTGCAGGTAGGCCTCGTTGCCCACCCGCACCGGCTGGGAGCCGGCGTAGCCCGCCAGCCACTCCAGTTCGACCTCGGGCAGCCGGCGCTCGCCCTGGATGCCGTACATGATCCGCATCTGCGCGGGCTCGCCGGCCACCGCGCGCAGCAGCCACTGCCGCCAGGCCACCGCCTCGTCGTCGTAGCCGGAGTTGAGCAGCGCCAGCAGGGTGAACGTGGCGTCGCGGATCCAGCAGAAGCGGTAGTCCCAGTTGCGCACCCCGCCCAACTGCTCGGGCAGCGAGGTGGTGGGCGCGGCGACGATCCCGCCGCTGGGGGAGTAGGTCAGCGCCTTGAGCGTGATGAGCGAGCGCACCACCGCGTCGCGGTACTCCCCGTCGTAGCCGCACCGGCCCGCCCAGTCGCGCCACCACCGCTCGGTGCGCTCGATCGCGGCGCCGACGTCGACCCGCTCGGGCGCCGGGGCCTGCGGCGCCACCCAGGCCAGGCGGAAGTCCACCACCTCGCCCTCCTCCACGGTGAACTCCGCCTGGGGGCACTCGGCCCGGCCCAGGTCGAAGGGCATGTCGGAGTCGAGGTAGAGGGTGTCCGGGCCGGCGACGAAGCTCAGCCGGCCGCCGTTCTTGCGGGTCCAGGGCACGATGGCGCCGTAGTCGGGCCGGACCGCGATCTCGGTGCGCACCCGCACCCGCCCCTGCACCCCCTCGACCCGGCGCACCAGGTCGGGGTGCTCGTCGCGGACGGGCATGCAGTCGGTGACCCGCACGACGCCGTCCTCGTCGGCGAACTCGGTCTCCAACACGAGGGAGTCGGGGCGGTAGCGCCGGCCCAGCAGGCGGTGGGGCCCCGCAGGGGCCACCCGCCAGTAGCCGTTGCCGCCGTCGCCCAGCAGGGCGGCGAAGCAGGCGCCGGAGTCGAAGCGGGGCAGGCACAGCCAGTCGATGCTGCCGTCGCTGCCCACCAGGGCGGCGGTCTGGGTGTCTCCGATGAGCGCGTAGTCCTCGATGCGCAGTGGCAACCGGGTCCTCCCTCGCGGCCGGGGTTGGTTCCTACCACCCTTCCCCGACAACGGCCGCGATCACCGGCCGCCGCGTCGCAGCACCCGCCAGGTGAGGTATCCGGCCGCCGCGGCGGTGCCCGCGCCGGCCGCGGCCAGCCGCCCGGCGCGGCGGGACGCCCACTGCTGGAGGCTGGCCGGCCGGCTGCGGTCGTCGAAGGAGCCGTGCGCGCCGTGGTCGCGGCCGCCGGCGGCGTCGGCGGGCTCCCACAGATTGGCGGGCTGGTCGGGGTCGCGGGGCTCGCCGGTCTGCTGGGCGGAGTAGCCGCCGCGCGCCAGGTAGCGGTCGAGCAGCCCGGGGGCGATCCGGTTGCCCAGAATGGTCTGCACGGTGGAGGCGCCGACCCAGTACTCCCGCCGCCGGGGGTGGTCGGCGGCGCGCAGGATCGCGCGGGCGGCGACCTCGGGCTGGTAGATGGGCGGCACGGGCTGGGCCCGCTGCGGCAGGCGCGAGCGCACCCAGTCGAACTGCGGGGTGTTCATGGCGGGCAGGTGCACCATGGTGGCGGCCACGCCCGATCCGTCGTGCAGCAGTTCGCAGCGCAGCGACTCGTGGAAGCCGTGGATGGCGTGCTTGGCCGCGCAGTAGGCCGACTGGAGGGGGATGCCCCGGTGCGCCAGGGCCGAGCCGACCTGCACGATCGCGCCCCGGTCGCGCGGCAGCATCCGGGACAGGGCGGCCTTGGTGCCGTGGACGTAGCCGAGGTAGGTGACCTCGGTGACGCGGCGGAACTCCGCGGGCTCGATCTGGCTGACGGGCGCGAAGACGCCGGTGAAGGCGACGTTGACCCACACGTCGATCGGGCCGAGTTCGGACTCGGCGCGCTCGGCGGCGTGCTCGACCTGCGCGGCGTCGGCGACGTCGGTGGGGACCTCCAGCGGGGTGCCGCCGGCCGCGCGGACGTCGGCGGCGGCCCCGGCGAGCCCGTCGGCGCCGCGCGCCAGCAGGGCCACGCGGTCGCCGCGCGCCCCGAACGCCCGGGCGGCGGCCCTGCCGACACCGCCGCTGGCACCGGTGACGACGACGGTTCTGGGCTGGTGGGCCATGGCGGACCTCCCGGGTCGGTCGGCGGCGCGGGCGGCGGGGGCGGCGGGGGCGGCCCCGCGCCGGGCGGCGGCGGTGTGCGCGGCCACCGCTACCCGGCGCGCCGCGCGGTTATGCCCGGCGCGCGGCGCCGGCCAGGATGCCGGCGGTGACCGCGCGCAGCCGCGCCGCCGCGGCGGGATCGAAGTCGGGTCCGGTCATGGGCACCCGCCGGCGCCGGAAGAACGCGGCGGCGGGCTCCGGGGGCGGGTCGTCCAGCAGTTCCCGGACGCGCGCGGCGGCCGCGGCGGCGGGCTGGGCCAGCACCAGCGCCAGCGCCTTGGTGGCGGCGCGTGCGGGCGGCGGCAGCGGGTCGGCCATGGCGGTGCGCACGAAGCCGGGGTTGTAGAGCACGTAGCGGGTGCGGGCGCCGGGGTGGCGGGCGGGGAAGTCGGCGCCCAGCAGGTCGTTGCAGCGCGAGCCCTGCATGGCGGCCCGCCGGCCGGAGTAGCGCCGGCGCAGTTGGAGGTCGTCCCAGGCGATGGTGCCGGGCAGGCCGCCGGGGCCGGCGAGGTTGGCGATGACCGGTCGCTCGGCGCGCTCCAGCAGCGGCAGCAGGCCCTCGCCGAGGACCGCGCGGCTGAGGTAGGCCAGCGCGAAGGTGAACTCCAGGCCGTCGGCGGTCTGCGCCCGGGCGGTCTGGAAGCGCTGGGCTCCGAACACGGCGGCGTCGAGGGAGTCGGTGGCCTGGGCGACCCCCTCGGCGGCGCGGCGCATGCCGGCGACGGTGCTGAGGTCGGCCCGGAGGAAGTGCGCCCGTTGGGCCGCGCCGAGGTCCGCCGCATCGGCGAGGAAGGCGGCGCCCTTGGCGGCGCCGCTGCCGACGGCGATGACGCGGTCGCCTCGGGCCAGCAGGAGGCGGCCCAGGGCGCGCCCGATTCCGTCGGTGCCACCGGTGATCGCGTAGGTGCGCATGGTCTGCCGCGCCTCTCTGAAGTCATCAGTTGATGACCAAACCGTAGAGCGGTCGGGGAGATAAGTCAACGGGTGATGACTTATGCTGACTCCATGGACACCACCGCCCCGGGGCCGCGCCCCGCACCCGCACCCGGATCCGCCCCCCGACGCCGCGACAAGGCGGCCACCCGCGCGGCCCTGCTCGACGCCGCCCGCCTGCGCTTCGGCCGCCACGGCTACGACGGCACCGGCGTGCGCGACATCGCCGCCGACGCCGGGGTCGACGCCGCCCTGGTGTTCCGCTACTTCGGCTCCAAGCAGCGGCTGTACGCCGAGGCCGTGCGGGCCGAGGTGCCGGCCGGGCTCGCCGCCGACCGGCGGCGCCCGCTGGAGGAGGTCACCGCCGACCTGCTGCACGACGTCGTCTTCGCCGACTGGTCGGCCTACGACGGCGAGCACCCGCTGCTGGTCATGCTGCGCTCCTCCGGGCGCGACCACGTGCGGGCGCAGTTGCGCACCCGGATCTGCGACGACTACCTGGGGGAGTTCGCCCGGCGCCTGGACGGCCCCGACGCCGCTCTGCGGGCCGAACTCCTGGGCGCGCTGCTGCTGGGCATGGGCGTGATGCGCTCGCTGGTGGGCAGCCCCGCCCTGGGCGAGGCGTCCTACGAGCGCACCCGGCCGCTGGTCGACCGCCTGGTCGCGGCCCTCGCCCAGGCGGAGGAGGACGGCCGGTAGGGCGCGGCCCGGTCGCCTCGGGCTGGTCGGGGGGGCGGGAGTGCGTCCGCCCCGCCGCCTCAGCCGACGTGCCCGGCGAAGTGGGCGAGCGCGGCGGCGGCCAGGCCGAGGAACACCCCCGGGAACGCGATGTTGTGGAGCACCCGCGCGCGCACGTGGGCGGTCACCGCACCGACGAAGAACAGCACCAGCCCCGTGGCGGCGGCCAGGCCCACGAGCGGCAGCCCGAGCAGGCCCACCACCAGCCCGGCCGTGCCGGCGCCCTCCAGGAGCGCCAGCCAGGGGAGCCAGGCGCGGCCCACGCCGACCTCGGCGGAGTTGCGCAGCACGAACGGCGCGCGGACGGCCTTGGCGGCGACCTCGAAGGCGTTGGCCGCGACGCAGACCAGGGTCGCGGCGAACAGCGCGCCGCCGATGACCCCGGTCACCGGGGGAGCCGTCCCGGCACGGCGGCGGCCGGGCGCGGCGGGACGGGCGCCCCGGCGTCCGGCGGCGCGGGCCGGTGCCCGGCGGCTGCGGGGACGCGGGGCCGCCGGGCGGACGGACGCCGGACCGGGTCGGCGGCGGCCCCGGCGCGCGGCCGCGCCGGGGCGGCGGGTGGGGCGGTGGCTATGCTCATGGGTGTCTTCCTCTCGTGCCGTGCGTGTCAGCTCGGTCCCACTCGCCGCTCTTGACGCCGCGCACGCATGAAAGGTGACCCTCCCGTGGAATCCGTCGAACTCTTCGAGGCGGCACGGCCCCGCCTGGTCTCCCTGGCCCACCGGATCGTCGGCTCCCGCCACGACGCCGAGGACGCCGTCCAGACCGCCTGGCTGCGGCTGAGCGCGGCCGACCCGGCGGAGACCGCCGAGGTGGCCAACCTCGAGGGCTGGCTCACCACGGTGACCGCGCGGGTGTGCCTCGACCTGCTCCGGACCCGCCGGCGGCGCGGCGAACTGCCCCTGCTGCCGGACGACCTGCCCGCCCACCGGATCGGCGCCGACGAGGCGTTCCTGCGCCGCGAGGACGTCTCCCGCGCGCTGCTCGTGCTTCTGGGGGAGCTGTCGCCCCGCCAGCGGGTGGCCTATGTGCTGCACGACCTCTTCGCGGTCCCGTTCGAGGACGTCGCCGCCGTGCTCGGCACCAGCACCGACGCGGCGAAGAAACTGGCCAGCCGCGCCCGGATCCGGCTCCGCGACGCCCGGCCGGGCCACCAGGGCGGCGGAGACGCCGGACACCCCGGACAGCCCGGCCACGCCGAGGTGGTGGAGGCGTTCCTGGCGGCCGCGCGCGGCGGCGACATCGCCCGGCTGACGGCCCTGCTGGCGCCCGGCGCCGTGCGCAGGGCCGACCCCCGGCTGCTCCCGGCGGGCGCGCCCGCCGAGGTGCGCGGCGCGGCGGCGATCGCCGAGGAGACCGCCACCTTCCTCGACCGGATCGCGGTCGCGGCCTCGGTGCTGGTCGGCGGGCGCCCGGGGGCGGTGATCGCGCCCGGCGGCCACCCCTACGCGCTCGTCCGCTTCCGCGTCGCGGCCGGACGTGTCGCCGAGATCGACATCGCGCCCTACACGGCCGGTGTGGTGGGATCGGCACTCGCGGCCGGGGCTGCGCCGCGCGGACGCTGAGCGAAGAGCGACCGGGGGCCGGGGCGCGGCGGCCGTCAGCGCCCCGCCGCCGCCCCGGGCGGGCGGCGGGCCGTCAGACGCCCACGCCGCCCTGGACGCGGACCTCCTGGCTGGTGAACTCCCCGGCGAGCATGGGCATGGCGGCGCTGATCGCCTCGCGGGTCTCGGGGAGTTGCAGGGACGCCTCGTGGTGCTCGCGCGACTCCCAGACCTCGCTGATCCACACCGTGACGTCGTCGTCGGCGGCCGTGCCCACCACGTAGAGGTGGCATCCGGCGGCGCGCAGGCCGTCGGCGCCGCTGAGGAGGATCGCCACCACCTCGTCGCGTCGACCGGGCTTGGCCTTCATCGAGTTGATGGTGCCGTAGGTCATGGTTCCCCCGCTTTAGCTGTCGGCTCGGTTGGGCGGTGGCATCGTTCCACACGGTGCCGACAAAGCGGTGGCGCCGCTCCGTCCCCGCTCCGTCCCCCGGTCACGCCCCCTGGAGGGTGCCCGCGCCGGCGTCGGGGTCGCGCGGAAGCTCGGCGGCGAGCGCGTCGGCGGGCCGGGGCACGCGGTGCGCGACCACGGCCGCGAGCAGGTCGGCCACCAGGGGCGATCGGTCGCGGGCGGTGGCCGCCGCCCACCCGGCGCGGGCCCGCGCGGCGGGCGACAGGCACCAGTCCCACAGGCCGTCGAGCCGGTCGCGGCCCAGCGGCTCGCCGGGCTCGCGCACGGCCACGGCGGGCCAGCCCAGGGCGCGCGCCTGCGCGCTCACCTTGGCCCCGCCCGGCACCGGGTCGACCGCGATGGCCGGGACGCCGCTGCGCAGGGCGAACACCAGGCCGTGCAGCCGGGTGGAGACCACCAGGTCCACCCGCCGGACCAGCGCGTCGAACTGGCCGTAGGCCGCGCAGTGGCGCCAGTCGGCGGCGTCCAGGCGGGTGTCCAGGGGGACGCGGGCGCAGTCCTTGGCGGTGAGCCAGGCCGCGAGTTCGGCGTGGACGTCGTCGTGGTCGCCGCCGTCCCCGTACTCGGGCTGGCGGGGCGCGGCCACCACCCCGACCACGGGGACGGCGGGCCGGTGGGGCGCGGCGGCCGCGAGGTCGGGGCGGGGCGCGGTGCCGGGGGCGTCGCGGGGGATGACGGTGTCGAACCCGCGCACCGCCGGGTCGTCGGGGTCGATGACCGAGACCCCGACCGCGACGCGGCGGCAGTGCGCGAACCGGGTGTGCAGGTCGCGGACCTGCCATCCGTGCGCGGGGCCGCACACGAACAGCAGGAGGCCGTAGTCGGCGGGGTCCAGATCGTCCAGGACGGGGCCGTCGAGGCGGACATTGGGGCTGCGGCCGAGGTCGTGGGGGATCCCGGCCTCGCGCAGCGCGGCCGCGACGGTGACGGCGGCGCCGACGTCGCCCGCCGTGGCCTCGCCGTGGAGGAACCCGAACCATCCGGTGATCAGTGCTCGCATGCGCGCCCCGCTACCCCGAGCGAGGCGCCATGACGCACCGGATCGGGCCGGGACCGGACCGGGCCGGGGCTACGTGGCGGGGCGGTAGGTGCAGACGATGACGCCGGTGGAGGTGGTGGCGGTGGACACCAGCTCCATGGGCCGGGCGCGGCCGTCGTCGGGGAAGCCGCGCTTGCCGCCGCCAAGGGCGATGGGCTCGATCATCAGCCGGTACTCGTCCACCAGGTCGCGCGAGACGAGCTGGCGGGCCAGGTTGGAGCTGCCCATGATGTGGAGGTCACCCTCGCCCTCGGCCCGCAGCCGCCCGATGGCGCCGAACACGTCGTCGGCGGGCAGGAGGGTGGTGTTCCACCGCATGTCGTCCGGGGTGAGGGTGGTCGAGGCGACGTACTTGGGCACCGCGTTCATGTGGTCGGCGAACGGGTCGCCCCCGCTGCGGGAGGGCCAGGCGTCGGCCATGACCTGCCAAGTGCGGCGGCCGAACAGCAGCGCCGTGGTGGTGGCGATGGCCTCGCCGATGAACTCGCCCATGACCTTCTCGTCGAAGTAGGGCATCGACCACCCGCCATGCGCGAACCCGCCGTCGGTGTCCTCCTTCGGCCCTCCGGGCGCCTGCACAACGCCGTCGAGGCTCATGAAGTAGCTCAGTACGATCCGCATGTCCGCGCTCCCAGTGGTGCGTTGCGATGTGGTCAGAACGGTAGACCCCGGTACTGACCAAAACTCATCGCCGAACGGAGTGTTGGCCCGACCTTTCCCCCGCCCTGACCAGCAGGGCCGCCAAAGAAGCAAAGCTCAGCGCGGGGAGCCGAGTTGCCATCCAGAAGTTGCCAAAAACCGCGATACCACCCGGTATGCTCCCAGTTCAGCAAGTGCGCTCCCCGCACGCGCGGGGATGGTCCCTTCACCATCGAGCGCACCCTGGCCGACCTCGCCGCGCTCCCCGCACGCGCGGGGATGGTCCGAACATAAACCAGTAGCTAGTACGTGGTCACGTGCGCTCCCCGCACGCGCGGGGATGGTCCCGTCGCGGCGACAGCGCGCAGCCAGACAGCGACGCGCTCCCCGCACGCGCGGGGATGGTCCCTCGTGACGATCGCGGGCCGCACCGGCGCCGGCGTGCTCCCCGCACGCGCGGGGATGGTGGCGAATTGGGCTAGACCGGCATTTCCTCCCTGAGGGGGAGATGTCGGAAATCTACTTTGTAAAGACGGGGGTTAGGAGTCGGACGGCTCCTCCGGGCCGGGTGACGGGGACGACGCGGCTGCCTTCGCGGCGGAGATCGCCGCGTCGGTTTTGCGTTCTTCCAGACGTTGGCGTTGGGGCACGACCGTGTACTTGGGGTCGGCGGCCGAGGCGACGCCCGCGCTGAACACTCCGAAGCGGGTGCAGGCCGAGCCCGCCAGCAGGGCGGCTCCCGCTACCGCCGACACCGCTCGGTTGCGGCCGCCCAGCAGGGCGCCCGCCGCTCCGGCCACGGTCAGGATCTTGGCCGCGCGCATCAGCCCTCCGCTGCGGCCCTCGCGGTACGGCTTGGCGACCATGCCCATGCGGTGTTCCATGCGCCACAGGGCCGCCGTCTCCAGGACCGAGCCCAGGACGGCCGCGCGCCGGGCCGGCGCTGCCTGCTCCACCGGGGCCGTGGCCATGCCCATGCCGCCGGCCGCCGCCGCGGCCGAGCCCACGAACACGAACGGCATCTCGCGGTAGCCCTCGTGCCAGGCCGGGACGGCGGTGTCGCAGATCAGCGGGGCGGTGTAGGCGGCCACCGCCGGGCCGAGGGCGGCCGCGCCCACGGCGGCCGTCCTGCCCAGGCCCGGCAGGATGCCGGTGGCCTGGGAGACCGCCGCAGCCCCGGCCAGCGGGCCGTAGGCCGCCAGGATCCAGGAGCCCACGCTCATGGGCGAGGTCCACTTCAGCACCCGCAGCATGTTGACGAACCGGGCCGGGCGCCCCAGGTCGTTGACCAGGGCGGCCACCGAGCCGGTGATCGCGCCCAGCGCCGTGTACTTCAGCGGGCGGGCGAGATCGGGGCGGTCGGTCAGGTCGGCTCCGGCGGCCAGCACCGACGACGCGCCCGCCAGGCCGCCCAGGAACAGGTAGCCGGCGATGTCGCGCGGCTCCCACACGATCTGGTTGAGCACCGGCTTGTCGTAGTAGCTGCGGAACTCCGGCTCGCCCCGCCGGACCCGGCGGCGGGAAGGGTGGTCGCGGCGGTGGCCGTCCAGGGTGCTCACCGCGCCCGTCAGCGCCTCGCGGCCCGGGTGAGCGCCCCGGATGCCCTCGCGTGTCACGTCCGATGTGCTCAACGCCGCCTCCCCAGGAACGTCGCGGTGATTCCGGCCAGCAGGACGGCGGCGGCCGCGCCCGCGTGCCGCCACATCGACGGCAGGTCGCGCGTGGTCACCACCGGGTCCGGCGGCAGGCCGTAGACCTCCGGCTCGTCCAGCAGCAGGAAGAACGCGCCGTCGCCGCCGACCCCGTCGTCGGGGTCGCGGCCGTAAAGCCGCGCGGAGTCGATGCCCGCCTCGTGCAGGTGGCGCACCCGCTCGTCGGCGCGGGCGCGGAGTTCGTCCAGTTCGCCGAACTGGATGGAGTCGGTGGGGCACGCCTTGGCGCACGCCGGCTCCAGGCCCTCACCCAGCCGGTCGTAGCACAGGGTGCACTTCCACACCCGGCCGTCGTCCTCGCGCTTGTCGATGACGCCGTAGGGGCAGGCGGGCACGCAGTAGCCGCAGCCGTTGCAGATGTCCTCCTGCACCACCACGGTGCCGAACTCGGTGCGGAACAGCGCGCCGGTGGGGCAGACGTCCAGGCAGGCGGCGTGCGTGCAGTGCTTGCAGACGTCGGAGGACATCAGCCAGCGGAATTCGCCGCGCTCGTCGGCGCCGGCCGCGTCGCCGGGCTTGTCGAAGGAGGGCATGCCCAGGTCCACCGGCGCCGCCGCGCCGTCGGGGCGGCCCACGCCGCTCTCCTGCACGCCCACCGACGCCCGCTGCTCGATGAACGCCACGTGCCGCCAGGTGTCGGCGCCCAGCCCACCGCTGTTGTCGAAGGACATGGCGGTGAAGTTCAGCCCGTCCTCGGGGACCGCGTTCCACTCCTTGCAGGCGACCTCGCACGCCTTGCACCCGATGCACACGCTGGTGTCGGTGAAGAACCCCATGCGGGGGTGGGGGGAGTCGGCGGGCATGCCGTCGGGCGTTCCGACGCCGCTACCGCTGTCGGTGCCGGGCGCCGCCGCGCGTCGCTCGTCCAGGGCCATGGCCTACACCTCCGTTCCGGTGCGCACGGTGATCCCGGCGCGCTCGTGGTAGTCGCGGACCAGGGCGAGCCGGTCGGGGCCGCGCGGCCGGCGGCCGGGCCGGATGTCGGCGGTCAGCGCCTTGACCTCCTGGATGTGCACGTTGCCGTCGAGCGCGATGGACGACAGTTCGTTGAACGCGTCGCCGGTGCTGTAGCCGTTGGGTCCCCAGTGGTAGGGCATGCCGATGGTGTGCACGGTGCGGCCGTGCACCCGCAGCGGGGCCATGCGGTCGGTCACCAGCACCCGCGCCTCGATGGCGTTGCGGGCGGTCACGATGGTGGCCCAGGAGCCGTGGGTGAGGCCGCGCTCGGCGGCGAGTTCGGGCGAGACCTCGCAGAAGAACTCGGGTTGGAGTTCGGCCAGGTAGGGGGTCCAGCGGCTCATGCCCCCGGCGGTGAAGTGCTCGGTGAGCCGGTAGGTGGTGACCACGTAAGGGAAGACGCCGGCGCCGGGGTCGCCGGGGCCGGGGTGGTAGCGGTTGAGGTCGTGGGGGTGGACCTGCCGCACCGGGTTGCGGTCCTGGCCGTAGAGCAGGTTGCCGAACGGGGAGTCCTGCGGCTCGTAGTGGGTGGGCAGCGGGCCGTCCTTGAGGCCGGCGGGGGCGTACAGCCAGCCCTTGCCGTCGCCCTGCATGATGAACGGGTCGGTGCCGCTGATCGCGGCCACGCCGGTGGCGCCCTCGGGCGGGCGGTAATCGGGTGCCTTGTCGGCCTCGAAGTCGGGGATGTCGTGGCCGGTCCAGCGCCCGGACGCGGGGTCCCACCACACCAGCGCCTTGCGTTCGCTCCAGGGCCGGCCCTGGGGGTCGGCCGAGGCGCGGTTGTAGAGCACCCGCCGGTTGGCCGGCCACGCCCACGCCCACTCGGCGGCGATCCAGTCCTGCTCGGTGTGCGGTTTGCGGCGCGCGGCCTGGTTGACGCCGTCGGCGAAGACGCCGCAGTAGATCCAGCAGCCGCAGGTGGTGGAGCCGTCGTCGCGGAGCTGGGTGTAGCCGCCCAGGGGGCGGCCGTCGGGGCCGTATCCGTTGATCTCGGCCAGGACGGCGGCGGCGTCGGGCTCCTGGCCCTCCTCCAGCGGGTAGTCCCAGGTGAGGTGGAGCAGCGGGAGGTCGCGCGGGTCGGTGGAGCCGGCGAGCTTTTGGCGGATGATCCGGCCCAGGTGGTAGGTGAACCAGAGGTCGCTGCGGGCGTCGCCGCCGGGCAGCACCGCGCGGTCGTGCCACTGGAGGGTGCGGTTGGTGTTGGTGAAGGTGCCCGACTTCTCGGTGTGGGCGGCGGCGGGGAAGAAGAACACCTCGGTGGCGATGTCCTCGGTGCGCAGCTCGCCGGACTCGATCTCGGGGCCGTCCTTCCACCAGGTGGCGCTCTCGATCAGCGAGAAGTCGCGCACCACCAGCCAGTCGAGGTTGGCCATGCCCATCCGCTGGGCGCGGGAGTTGGCCGAGCCCACCGCCGGGTTCTCGCCCATGAGGAAGTAGCCCTTGCACTCGCCGCGCAGTTGGGCCATGACGGTGGCGTAGGTGCTGTGGTCGCCGGTGATGCGCGGGAGGTAGTCGAAGGCGTAGTCGTTGTCGGCGGTGGCGTGGTCGCCCCACCACGCCTTGAGCAGGCTGACCAGGTAGGACTTCATGTCGGCCCAGAAGCCGTTGACGGCGGCGTCGGCGGCGACGAAGTCGTCGAGGCTCTGGTTGCCGTGGGCGTGGGGCATGGGGATGTAGCCCGGCAGGAGGTTGTACAGGGTGGGGATGTCGCTGGAGCCCTGGATGCTGGCGTGGCCGCGCAGCGCCTGGATGCCGCCGCCGGGGCGGCCGATGTTGCCCAGCAGGAGCTGGAGGACGCAGGCGGCGCGGATGTACTGGGCGCCCACGGTGTGCTGGGTCCAGCCCACCGCGTAGCAGAACGCCGAGGTGCGGTCGCGGCCGGAGTTCTCGGTGAGGTGGCGGTAGACGCGGTCGAAGAGGTCGCGCGGGATGCCGCAGATCTCCTCGACGGCCTCGGGGGTGTAGCGGGAGTAGTGCCGCTTGAGGATCTGGAACACGCACCGGGGGTGGGTGAGGGTGGGGTCGGTCTCGGGTGTGCCGCCCACCGCCGCGCCGCCCGAGCCCTGCTGTTCGGGGCGGCCGGCCTCGGCGGTCTCCTGGGGCGCGCCGGCGCGTTCGGCGTAGTGGGCGTCGCGGTCGCCCGAGGCGGGGGCGATGTCCACGCCGGCGTAGCGCCAGGTGTTGAGGTCGTAGGTGCGCTGGTCGGGGTCGAAGCCGGAGAACAGGCCGTCGAGGTCTTCGGTGTCCTGGAAGTCGTCGGTGACGATGGTGGCGGCGTTGGTGTAGGCGAGCAGGTAGTCGCGGAAGTAGGCGTCGTCGGTGAGGACGCGGTTGATGAGCCCGCCCAGGAAGGCGATGTCGGTGCCGGCGCGGATGGGCACGTGGAGGTCGGCCAGCGCGCTGGTGCGGCTGAAGCGGGGGTCGACGTGGATGACCACGGCGCCGCGCGCCTTGGCCTCCATGACCCACTGGAAGCCCACGGGGTGGGCCTCGGCGTAGTTGGAGCCCTCGATGACGATGCAGTCGGAGTTCTGGAGGTCCTGCATGAAGGTGGTGGCCCCGCCACGCCCGAAGGAGGTGCCCAGCCCGGCCACGGTGGAGCTGTGGCAGACCCGCGCCTGGTTCTCGACCTGGACCACGCCCAGCGCCGTGAACAGCTTCTTGATGAGGTAGTTCTCCTCGTTGTCGAGGGTGGCGCCGCCCAGGCTGGCGATGCCCATGGTGCGGGCGACCCGCAGGCCGTCGAGGTGGTCCTGCCAGCCCTCGCGGCGGGTGGCGATCACGCGGTCGGCGACCATGTCCATGGCCGTCCACAGGTCGATCTCCTCGAAGTCGGGCGCGTGCGGGCGCCGGTAGAGCACGGTGTGCCGCCGCGAGGAGCCGGTGGTGAGCTGGAGGCTGGCCGAGCCCTTGGGGCACAGCCGGCCGCGGCTGATGGGGGAGTCGGGGTCGCCCTCGATCTGGATGACCTTGTCGTCGCGGACGTAGACGTTCTGGCCGCAGCCCACGGCGCAGTAGGGGCAGACCGACTTCACGACGCGGTCGGCGCGGGAGGTGCGCGGGGCCAGGCGCGCGCTGGCGGCCGACTTGGCCGCCCCGCCGCGCCCTGAGGGGTCGCCGCCGGTGAACTGCCGGTAGACCGGCCAGGACTGGATCAGCCTGCGAACACCCATGTCTCTCCTCCGCCGTTACGACTGCTCGGCCCGGTGCGGACACACCCGGTGACCAGGGGTGGCCGCCCGCTACCCGGGCGCGGTTCCGCGAAACTCGGGCCTGGACGGGCATCGGCCCGCCCGGCGCACACGGCGGATGGAGAAAACGTAACCCAGGGTGATCGCCGCTGCCAGTGGCCGCACCGCGCCTGTGGACAACCCGCGCACGGCCCCGCGCCGCGGGCGGCGGCGCGGGGCCGCGCCCTACCCGGAAGCCGTGCCGCGGCGGCGGGCCACGGCATCGCCGGAGGGCAGCCCCGCGACGAAGGAGCGCAGGAAGGCGGTGGCCTCGTCAAGGGCGCGGCCCTGGGCGGCGGACTCGATGCGCGCGTGCAGGTCCTCTTCGACGCCGGCGACCTCCTCGGCGACGCGGCGTCCGGCGTCGGTGAGGGTGAGCGTGACCTGCCGGCGGTCGTGGGCGGGTACCTCGCGGTGGACCAGGCCCGCGGCGTGCAGGCGGTCGACCAGCCTGCTGGGGCTGCCGCCGCTCTCGCACACCAGGAGTTCCCCGAGGCCCTTGAGGGTGAGCGGCCCCCGGTCCAGCAGCAGCCGCAGCACCTCGGCCTGGGAGGGGGTGACGCCCAGCGGCTGGAGCCGGCGCGCCAGGATGCGGTTGCCCTCGCGCTGGGCGGCCAGGATCAGGTAGCGCAGTTCCTCAGCGGGCCGCACGGCCGGCCTCCCGGGCGTCGCTCGGCGCGGTGGCGGCCGGCGGGTCGACGCGTTCGGCCAGGAACGCCTCGACGGCGGCGCCGTAGGTGTCGGGGTGGGTGAAGCGGAACATGTGGCCGGTGTCCTGGAGCACGACCTCGCGGGCGTCGGGGATGCCCTCGCGCAGGACGCGGGCGGCGTGCGGGCCGACCAGCACGTCGTGGGAGGGGGTGAGGATCAGCGTCGGCACCTCGACGAGGTGGAGCCGGTCGGTGTGGTCGGCGGCGAACGCGGCGGCCAGGCGGGCGCCGTAGGAGGTGGCCGGGGTGTGGTCGAGGAAGAGGCGGCGGCTGTCGGCGGTGCTCCAGGGGACCTGGCCGTCGGTGTCGTGGGGCGAGGCCAGGGTCCGGGCGTGGGCGCGCAGCGCCGGCCCCCGGTACAGCGGGCCGCGCATCCGGCCCATCACCCGCAGCGCGCCCTTGCGCAGCGGCGAGGTGACGGGGTTGGCCGCAAAGCCTCCGGACAGGACCAGTCCGCGCAGCGCGGCCGGTCGGCGCACGGCGAGCGCGAGGGCGACGTTGGCGCCGAAGGAGTCGCCCACCAGGACGTATCCGCCGGGGCCGTCGAGGTCGGCCAGGGACGCGGCGAGGTGGTCGGCGTAGCCCTCGATCTCGGCGAGGCCTTCGGGAAGGCGCGGGGCGCGCAGGGGCCGGTGCCGGTAGGGGGCGAGTTGGCGGGGGCTCCACGGGGCGCCCGAAAGGCAGGGGACGAAGACGAGTGTGGTCGGCTGGTGTGTCTGCATGCCGAAAGATTACACGACATCGATGTCATGTCAATTATTGTCTGGAAAACGACCGTGCGCCGCCGCGAACGGCACCGGCCGCCCGCGCCGGGTGGCGGGGGCGGCCGGTGGGGGAAGGGCGGGCTAGTGCCCGGGCCCGGTTCCCGTGTCGGTGTCGGTGTCGGTGGGGACCTTCAGCGGGCGGATGAGCGCCCAGCCGCCCATCAGCACCGCGAAGGCGAGCATGCCCAGGCCCGACCACAGGTTCATGTTGACCCCCGCGCTCTGCTCGATGTGCTCGGCGGAGCCGAAGGCGCCCATGACCGTGAGCACGATCCCGTAGATCGCGAACAGCAGGGCGATGACCATCCGGATGTCGAAGGCCCGCGACGGGCTGGTCCGGGGCTTCGGCGCGTTGGCGCTCATCGGGCTGCCTCCTTGCGCGTGTTCATTGGTGCCGCCTTTCGGGCCGTCAGAAGAAGATGATGTTGAGCGCGACGACGAGGACGCCGGCGATCAGCGCCAGCACCCACGGGCGGCGGTACCAGCCGGCGTCCTCGCCGGTGGTCTCGGCCCTGCGGGACTCGCGCGGGGTCAGGGAGTGCACCAGGCCGACCAGTTCGGAGTCGGGCTTGGGCCGGGTGAACATGGTGACCACCACGCTGACGACGATGTCGACGACGAAGGCCGCGCCGGCGCCCACGAAGCTGGCGCCCTGCCCCGACAGCTCGATCACCCCGAAGGTGTTGGCGAGGAACACCAGGACGGCGGCCAGGGTGCCGCTGACCAGGCCGCTCCAGCCGGCGGCCGGGGTCATGCGCTTCCAGTACATGCCCAGGATGAACGTCGCGAACAGCGGCGCGTTGAAGAACGAGAACAACTGTTGCAGGTAGTCCATCAGGTTGGAGTAGCCCGAGGCGATGAACGCCGTGCCCACCGCGCCCAGCGTGGCGCCGACGGTCACCCACCGGCCCATGTTCAGGTAGTAGGAGTCCGGCCGGCCCTTCACGATGTAGGCCTGCCAGATGTCGTAGGTGAACACGGTGTTGAACGAGCTGAGGTTGGCCGCCATGCCCGCCATGAACGACGCCAGCAGGCCGGCCAGGGCCACCCCCAGCAGGCCGTTGGGCAGCAGGTCGCGCATCAGCAGCAGGATCGCGTCGTTGTAGTCGACTCCCGGGTTCTCACCCGCCTGGAGCGCCACCATCTCCGAGACGCTGACACCGGCGATCATGCCGGGGATCACGACGAGGAAGGGGATGAACAGCTTGGGGAAGGCGCCGATGATCGGGGTGCGCATGGCCGCCGACATGCTCTTGGAGGCCATGGCGCGCTGGACCTCCACGAAGTTGGTGGTCCAGTAGCCGAAGGCCAGCACGAAGCCCAGGCCGAAGACGATCCCCAGCACGCTCAGGAAGCTGCTGCCGAACCCGGTGAGGGCGTTGCCCGGCCACGCCGAGAGGTGCTCGGCGCCGTCGGGGCTGTTGGTGACCTCCTCGACCAGGCCCGACCACCCGCCGACGCGGTGCAGGCCGACCAGGGTCAGCGGCAGCAGCGCGGCCACGATCACGAAGAACTGGAGCACCTCGTTGTAGATCGCCGCCGAGAGGCCGCCCAGCGCGGTGTAGCTGAGGACGATGGCCGCGGCCACCAGCAGCGACACCCACAGCGGCCAGCCCAGCAGGGCGTCCACGATGGTGGCCAGCAGGAACAGGTTGACGCCCGCGATGAGGATCTGGGCCAGGGCGAAGCTGATGCCGTTGACCAGGTGCGCGGCCGTGCCGAACCGGCGCAGCATGAACTCGGGGACGCTGCGGACCTTGGAGCCGTAGTAGAACGGCATCATGACCAGGCCCAGGAACAGCATCGCCGGGACGGCGCCGATCCAGAAGTAGTGCATGGTCGGCATGCCGTACATGGCGCCGTTGGCCGACATGCCGATGATCTCGATGGCGCCCAGGTTGGCCGCGATGAAGGCCAGACCGGTCACCCAGGCGGGCAGGGCGCGCCCGGACAGGAAGAAGTCCAGGCTGGAGGAGATCGACCGGCGGGCGAGGAAGCCGATTCCCAACACGAACGCGAAGTACACCGCGAGCAGGACGTAGTCGATGGCCGACGCGTCGAGCCGCAGCGGATCCTGAGCTAGCGCGATCACGACGGCTGGTCCTCTCTGAACACGTGGGTCCTCCCAATGGGGGTTGTGGCCCCGGGGGCGGGTGCGGCGGCCGGGCGCCGACCCGGTCGGTGCAGGCGACCGGCTCGGCGCGGCCGGCCGCGGCGGACGCCGCGGGGCCGGACGGGGTGGGTGTGCCGTTCCGTGCGGTGGTGCTTGGTTACCCCCTCTGGAACGGCTACACCTGGGGCGTGCGGTGCATCCCCGTTCATGAGGCAACGAAAACGCACAAGACCGCACATTCGGTGCAACTTTGTTGCACGGCCGCCGGTGTGTCAAGCGTCGCAGAACGCATGCCGCTGCACAGGGTTGACACGCGCTGGACCAGCCGATAGCCGCGGCTGCGCGGCGCAGGGGCGGCGGCGCCGGGGATGCGGGCGCGTCCGAGCGGGCGGGGGCGGGCCCGCCGGGTGGGCGGTCTTGACACCGATGCGCAGGATGTCACAATTCATCCAACAATTTTCAACACGGCCGTGCGCCCGGCGGCGCCGCCGGTTCCGCGCGGGCCGGACTCCCCGTTGGACCCCGGCTGGACGTGCCGATCGCGGGGGGACACGATGCTGGCGGCGCAGCGGCAGGCGCTCATCCTGGAGCGGCTGCGGCACTCGGGCGCGGTCCGGGTGACCGAACTCGTCGAGAGCCTGGACGTCTCCGACATGACCGTCCGGCGCGACCTCGACGCCCTGGAGGCGCGCGGCCTGCTGCGCAAGGTCCACGGCGGTGCGGTGGCCCCCCACCGGCGCAGCACCGAGGAGCCCGGGTTCGAGGTCAACTCCACCCGCCAGGAGCGCGAGAAGCGGGCCATCGCCCGCGCCGCCGCCCGCCTGGTCGAGCCGCACAGCGCCGTGGGCCTGTCGGCGGGCACCACCACCTGCGCGGTCGCCGAGCACCTGCGCGACATCCCCGGGCTGACCGTGGTGACCAACTGCCTGCGCGTGGCCGACGTGTTCTACCGCTCGCCCCGGCCCGACCAGACCGTCGTGCTCACCGGCGGGTTCCGCACCCCCTCCGACGCCCTGGTCGGCCCGCTGGCGGTGGCGGCGGTGCGCAGCCTGCACCTGGACCTGCTCCTGCTGGGCGTGCACGGCATGCACGAGACCGCCGGGCTGACCACCCCCAACCTCATGGAGGGCGAGACCGACCAGGCGCTGGTGGCCGCCGCCCGCAAGCTCGCGGTGGTCGCCGACCACACCAAGTGGGGCACGGTGGGCCTGTGCACCATCGCGCCCCTGGAGCGCTGCGACGTCCTGGTCAGCGACGCCGGCCTGGACGCCGCCGCCCGCGCGGTCCTGGCCGACCACGTCGGGGGCCTGCTGATCGCCGACGACGACGAGGGCGCCGACGGCCCGGCCCCGGCGGCGGAGTGAGGCGGGGGCCGGTCGTCGGCGCCCGCGCGGTGGTGCGGGCGGTGCGTCGGTCGGCGTGTCAGGCGGCGCCCGGCCGCGCGCGGCCGGGCAGCCGCAGGGCCGCGACCAAGCCGAGCAGCATCCCGCCGGCCGCCGTGTAGAGGGCGGCCCGCATGCCCTCGGCCGCGGCGACGGCCGAGGCCGCCGCGCCCGCCGCCCCGGGCGCTCCGGGGTCGGCCACGGTCACCAGGACCGCCAGCCCGGCGGCCAGACCCACCTGCACGGCGGTGGAGGCCACTCCCGAGGCCAGGCCCTGGTCGGCGTCGGGCACGCCGGTGCCCGCCGCCACCCACATCGCCTCGAAGACCAACCCCATGGCCAGGCCGACCAGCAGCACGCCGGGCAGCAGGGCGGCGAACCCGGCGCCGGGCACCATGCCCAGTCCCAGCGCCACGGCGCCGACGGCGCCCAGCGCGAAGCCGATGAGCAGCACCGCGCGCACCCCCATCCGGTGGATCATCCGCTCGCACACGAAGTTGCCCAGCGTGATGGCCAGCGTGGGGGCGAGGAAGGCCAGGCCGCTCTCCAAGGCGCCGAACCCCAGCACCTCCTGGAGGAACAGCGTCAGGAAGTAGGGCACGTTCTGGGCGGTGAGGCCGAACACCAGGATCACCAGCACGGCCGCCACCAGGGAGGGGTTGCGGAACAACCGCAGCGGCACCAGCGGCTCGGCCGTGCGCGCCTCGACCGCCGCGAACACCGCCAGCAGCACCGGGGCCAGGGCGCCGGCGGCCAGCACCAGCGGGTGGGTCCAGCCCAGCTCACCGCCCTGGGCCACGGCCAGGATCAACAGGGTGATCCCGGCCGTCCCGGTGAGGGTGCCCGGCACGTCGAACCGGCCGCGCGCCACCGGGCCGTCGGCGGCCAGCAGCGCCACCCCGCCCGCGACCACGCCCGCCACGATCGGCACGTTGACGAAGAAGACCGCCTCCCAGCCGAACGCCTGGGTGAGGAGGCCGCCGGCCAGCGCCCCGAGGCTCAGCCCGCCCGCGCCGGCCAGCGCCCACACCGTCAGCGCCCGGTTGCGCTCGGGCCCTTCGGCGAAGCCGGTGTTGACCAGCGACAGGACGGCGGGGAACAGGACGGCGCCGCCCAGCCCCTGGAGCACGCGGGCCGCCAGCAGGAGCGCCGGCGCGGTGGCCAGCCCGCCCAACAGCGAGGCGGCGCCGTAGAGCAGCGCGCCCGCCAGGAACATCCGGCGGCGCCCCACCAGGTCGCACAGGCGCCCGCCCAGCAGCAGGAAGCCGCCGTAGGCGATCGCGTAGGCGCTGACCACCCATTGCAGGCCGTGCGGGGTGAAGCCGACGTCGCGCGCGATGGCGGGCAGCGCGACGAAGATGATCGTGAAGTCCAGTGAGATGATGAGGTGCCCCACGGACAGCAGCGCGAGGCGCGCCCCCGTCCGGCGGGCACGGGCCGGAGTGCGCTCCGGCGCCGACAGGTCTGACATGGCCACTCCCAGGTGACAGGCGTGATTGGGGCACGGCGGGGCGCGGGCGGACGCGGGGCGCGCGGCCGGTCCGGCGCTCGTCGGCCGGTGCAGGGGAAACCTACGTTTCGGGCCTCCGCCGGCGAATCAGTAACGTTGCGGAATCGGCCTACGTAGGTTCGCGGTTGGCACCTACCGAGGAGCGGAGGGTGCGGGTGCTGCACGGGAGGACCGCCGAGCAGGCGGCGCTGACCGGCCTGCTGGACGCGGCGGCGGCCGGCGCCGGCGGGGCCGCCGTGCTGCGCGGCGAGGCCGGGATCGGCAAGTCGGCCCTGCTGGAGGGCGCCGTCCGCGAGGCCGCCGGGCGCGGCATGCGGGTGCTGCGGCTGACCGGCGTCGAGGCCGAGGCCGCCCTGGGCTTCGCCGGGCTGGTGCAGCTCCTGTGGCCGGTGCAGGAGCGCCTGGACGCCCTGCCCGCCCCGCAGGCCGACGCCCTGCGCGCCGTCCTGGGCTCCGCCGCGCCCCGCACCCCCGACCGCTTCCTCACCGGCCTGGCCGTGCTCACCCTGCTGGCCGAACTCGCCGAGGAGGCCCCGGTGCTGGTGGCCGCCGACGACGCCCACTGGCTGGACCGGGCCAGCGCCGAGGCGCTGCTGTTCGCCGCCCGCCGCCTGGCCGCCGAGCGCGTCGCCGTGGTCTTCGCGGCCCGCGACGGGTTCGCCGCCGCCGGGGTGCCCGAGATCCCGCTGCGCCGCCTGGATCCCGGCGACGCCGAGCGGGTGCTGGCCGGCCGGGGGCTGGCCCCCGCCGTGGCGGCCCGCATCCGCGACGAGGCCCAGGGCAACCCGCTGGCGCTCGTGGAGTTCGCCGCCGCCGCGCACGGCCGCGGTGAGGCGGGGGGCGAGTGCGTGCCGCCGCTGCCCGTCACCGACCGGGTGCTCGCCGGGTTCCGCGCCCGCATCGACGACCTGCCCGCCGCGACCCGCACCCTGCTCCTGGCGGCCGCCGCCGACGGCCGCCGCGACCTGCCCCGCGTGCTGGCGGCCGGCCGTGCCTTGGGCGCCGGCCCCGACGACCTGGGTCCCGCCGAACGCGCCGGGCTGGTCGAGGTCAGTGCCGAACACGTCGCCTTCCGCCACCCCCTCGTCGCCACCGCCGCCTACCAGCGGGCCGCCCTGCCCGAGCGGTTCGCCGCCCACCGGGCGCTCGCCGCCGCTTCCGACGACCCCGACTGCGCGGCCCTGCACCTGGCCGTGGCCACCGTGGACCCCGACCCCCGGGTGTGCGCCCTGCTGGCGGCCGCCGCCGAGCGCGCCCGCGACCGCGCCGCCTACGCCTCGGCCGCCCACCTGTTCACCGGCGCCGCCCGGCTCGCCCCGCGCTCCGAGCGCGCCCGGTGGCTGGCCGCCGCGGCCGACGCCGCCCTGCTGGCCGGCGACGCCGCTCAGGCCGCCGCCCTGGCCGAGCGCGCCGACCCCGGCGACTCCGGCACCGGCGACCCGGTGCTGCGGGCCGGGCTGGCCCGGGTCCGCTCGGTGGTGGAGTTCGAGCGCGGCATGGCCGGCAACGCCGCGCGGCTGCTCGTGGACCACACCTCCGACCTCGCCGGCACCGACCCCGACACCGCCGCCGCCATGCTGCGCACCGCCGCGGGCTACGCCTGGTTCTCCGACGACCCCCGCGCCCTGGCCGTGGCCGCCGAGCGCCTGGCGGCCATGGGCCGCGCCGACTCCGGCGTGCGCGGCATGGCCGCCGCGATCGAGGGCGACCACGAGCGCGGGCTGCCGCTGATGACCGCCCACATCGAGGAGGTGGCGGCCCGCCGCGGGGCGCCCGGCGCCGACGAGGCGCGCATGTCCGCCCTGTACTGCGCCGTGATCATCGGCGACGACAACGCCGCGCTGGCCCTGGCCGGCGCCGAGATCGCCGCCTGCCGCGCCGCCGGGCTCGTGGGCCGGCTGCCCAAGGTGCTCCAGGCCCAGGCCCAGGCGCTGTTCCGGGCCGGGCACCACCGCGACGCCGAGGCGGCCGTGGCCGAGGCCGCCGCCATCGCCCGCGACACCGGGCTGCGCCGGCGCGGCGCCGAACTCGACGTCGTGCTGGCGTTCGTCGCGGCCGTGGAGGGCGACGCCGAGCGGTGCGCGGCCCTGGCCGAGGGCGCCACGGAGTCCAACCGGGCCGCCGCCGACGCCGCGCTCGCGCTGAGCGACGTCGGGCACGGCCACCACGTCCGGGCGCTGGAGCGGCTGGAGGCCGCCCGCCGGCGCGGCGGGAGCCACACCGCCGTGCTGATGGCGGCCACCGCCGACCAGGTCGAGGCCGCCGCGCGGCTGGGCGCGCCCGAGCGCGCCGCCGCCGACCTCGACCGGTTCGAGGTGTGGGCGCGCAGCGGCGGCCGGCCCTGGGCGCAGGCGGTGGCGGCCCGCTGCCGGGCCCTGCTGGACGGGGGCGAGGCGGACTTCGAGCGGGCGCTTGCCCTGCACGACAAGGGCGGGCGGCCGTTCGAGCGGGCGCGCAGCCTGCTGGCCTACGGCGAGTGGCTGCGCCGCGCCCGCCGGCCCGGCGACGCCCGCGCGCCGCTGCGCGCGGCCCTGGCCGACTTCGAGCGGCTGCGCGCCGCCCCCTGGGCCGAGCGCGCTCGCGGCGAACTGCGCGCGGTGGGCGCCCCGGCGCCCGCCGACGCCGCGGCCGCCGACCCCGTGGACCGGCTCACTCCCCAGGAGCTCCAGGTGGTGCGGCTGGCGGCCGAAGGGCACAGCAGCGCCGAGATCGGCGCGCGGCTGTTCCTCAGCCGGCGCACCGTGGAGCACCACCTGTACAAGGCCTATCCCAAACTGGGCGTGCACTCGCGGCGCGAACTCGCCCGGCTGGACCTGGCGCGGTGAACGCCGGACACCGAACATGAAACACGAAAGGTGAAACGCGAAACCCGAAAGACGAGAGGTGAATTGCGGGGCCGCTCCGGGCCGGGTGGAAAAAAGGTGGCCGCAATTCCGGGGCGCTGATAGTTTCCCCTTCGTGAACATGACCCTTGGCGACGCCTTCAACCGGCGGAAGAAACTCGCGGCGGACCTCCAGAGCTGGATCAACCGCCTCAAGCTCGCCGGGGCCGAGCGGCGCACGTACCGGACCGCGGCCCTGGACGGCGACGACGCCTACCGTCCGGCTCCGGGAACCGAGAAGACCACCACCCGCACCTACACCGTGCAGGAGTGCCGCGAGCGCATCGCGGCCATCCTCGCCGAGGACGAGCGGCTGGCGCTGCGGATCTCCCGCACCAACCAGCGCGCCCGCGCCGAGATCGAGGACCTCGACGGCACCGTGCGCGAGCTGTCCATCCCCGAACTCCTCGTGCTCAAGGACGACGTCATCCCCAAGCTGGAGGCGGCCGCCCGCGCGGTGCCGCTGCGCGCCGACGACGTCGGCGTGGTCGAGGCCGGCCCCGACTGGATCCGCTACCGCACGGTCAAGCGGGTCGAGCGCAAGCGGGAGTCCTTCAGCGACAAGGGCCTGAAGGTCGAGGAGGTCGTCCTGGAGGGCTACGACGTCGTGGAGGTCACCGACTACGGCCTCCAGCGGCGCGCCCAGTGGGACGAGATCGACCGCATCGGCGAGTTCGCCCAGCGCGTCAAGCAGGCCGTCAACCGCGCCAACAAGACCGAGTTGATCGAACTGGACGAGGGCTGAGCCCCTCTCCCCTGAGACCGCATGGCTGGAGCACCGAAGTGTCGGTTCGTAAAAGGTAGCGGCGTACTCGCGTCTTTTCGCCTATCCGCCTACCACTCACTCAGCAGGTGCGTTTGTTGCATACAGGTAGGCGCGGACTCCACATCCGCGCGGGTATCCGGTAGACGGTCACCGGTCAATCGCAACAGGTAAAAACCACTTGAGGGACTCCACACTCCCTGGCCAGCTCCAGCCATGTGCATTCATTGGCGGCCGGCCCCTCGGCGAGGGGCCGGCCGCCTTTTTCCGCGCCGGGGGTTTTCCAGCGGCGGGCTCTCAGAAGAGCGTGCGCACCGCGTCGACCACGCGGCCCGCCGAGTCCACGACCGGGATGAGCGGCCACTTGTCGAACACCGTGCACGGGTGGGACAGGCCCAGTTCCACCACGTCGCCCGCGCGCGGGGCCGGGGTGCCGGGGTCGACGTCGAGGAAGGCGTGGTGGTCGTTCAGTTCCACCACCCGCATCCCGGCACCGGCCGGCCTGCGCCGGCCGGCCGCGCCCCCCTCCAGCACGGCGCGCACCACCGGCAGGTCGATGTCGAAGGACACGTCGCGCTTGCCCGCCCCCAGCAGTACCCGGCCGGGCTCCGGGCACGACAGCACCCGGGCGTAGCAGGTCAGGGCGGGCCGCAGCGGGTCGGGGACGGCGCCCGAGCGCAGCGGCGAGGCGCGCTCCATCAGCAGGTCGTCGTGGGTGAGGTAGCAGCCGGAGCGGACAACGCGGCGGACCGGGCGCGACAACTCGGGCAGGTCGGCCAGCGCCGCCGCCGCGAGGTCGGGGAACGCGCTGCCCCCGGCCGTGACCACCACCTCCTCGGCCCGCGCGAACAGGCCCTCGGCGTCGGCGCGGCGCACGAACTCCGCGAAGCCGGCCAGCCAGGCGCGGACCCGCGCGGCGGAGTCGTCGTCGCGGCGCTGCGGGAACACCCCCTCGAACCCCTCGACCCCGCTCAGCACCAGCGCGTCGGACGCGGCCGCCGCGCGGGCCGCCTCCAGCGCCGCCTCCACGCCGCGCGCGCCGGCGCGCCGCCCCGGCACGCCCAGTTCCACCAGCACCGGCAGGGGGCGCGGCGCGCCGGCCAGGCCGGCCGCCGTGCGGGCCGCGCCCTCGGCGGAGTCGACCAGCACCAGCGGCTGGAACGCGGCGTCGGCCAGCTCGTGCGCCAGCCAGGCAAGCTGGGCGGGCTCGGTGACCTCGTTGGCGATGACGATGCGCCGCGCGCCGAAGCGGCGCATCACCCGCGCCTGGGCGACGGTGGCGGCGGTCAGCCCCCAGGCGCCGTGGTCGAGCTGGGCCGACCACAGCAGCGGGGCCATGGTGGTCTTTCCGTGCGGGGCGAGGTCGGCGCCGTGCTCGGCGCACCAGCGGGCGAACCGGTCGAGGTTGTGCCGCAGCGCGTCCTCCTCCAGCACCACGGCGGGCAGCCACAGGTCGGCCAGCCCCCACCCGGCGGCGCGCACGCGCGCGGGCGAGGCGGGGCTCTCGGGCAGCGAGCGCGCCTCGACGGGTTCGGCGTCCAGGGCGGCGAGCGGGTGCGCGGGCAGCCCGCTCCCGGCGAGCGCGGAGGCGGGCGCCGAGCCGGGCGCCGAGTCGGGAGCCGAAACGGTGGCGGCGGACGGGGGAGTGGACGGCGGCTGGGGTCCGGTGCTGCTGCGGGGTCGGTTCATCGGGCGTGCGGCGCACCCGCCGGCCCGGCGGCGCGGCGGGCGGCACCGCTTGCCTCCCTCCGGGTGCGGTGGTGGACGGCGGACGCGGGCGCTGCGGCGGGCCGCATCACGGCCCCGACGGGCGCGGGAACGGCTCGTCGAAGTCTTCGGGACGGTCCAGGCGGCGCACCGCGTCGCGGGTGCGCGCGCGCCGCTCGGCCTCGGCGGCGTGCTGGGCCGCGCTGAGCGGGATCCAGGGCGCGGGCGGCTCGGCAGCGCACGGCGACAGCGGCCGGCCCGCCACGTAGGTGGCGGTGTTGGTCAGCCGCACCGGCGCGTGGCGCACCCCGCCGTGCACGTCCAGCACCGGGAACCGGCCCTCGGCGAGGTCGAAGACGGCGATGTCGGCGGGGGCGCCCGGGGTCAGCGTGCCGACGCCGGGGTCCAGCCCCAGCGCGCGGGCCGGGCGCACGGTGGCGGCGGCGACGGCCTCGGCCAGCCCCGCGCCGGCTGCGGTGAGCTTGGCCAGCACGGTGGGCAGGTCGAAGGCGGGGCCGTGCACCGAGCGGGCGTGCAGGTCGGTGGAGGCCACCGGGCGCACCCCGGCCGCCAGTTCGGTCTCCAGCACGTCGAAGGCGAGCGCGCCGGAGCCGTGGCCCAGGTCGAACACCACCCCGCTGTCGAGCGCGCGCCGCGTGGCGTCGGTGAGGCGGCCCCCGGCCACCAGGTCGGCGGGGCAGCCCGAGGCGCAGTGGGTGATGATGTCGCCGGGCGCCAGGTGCGGCACGATGTCGGCGACGGTGGGCGGGCCGTAGCCGATGTGCACCATCAGCGGGCGCTCCAGCCGGCGCGCCAGGGCCGCCGCGCGGCGCAGCGGCTCCAGGCCGTGGCGGCCAACGGTGCGGGAGTCGATGCGCGCCTTGACGCCGCGCACGAAGTCGCCGTGGCGGGCGGCGACCGCTGTGGCGGTGTCGATGTCGAGGTTGGCGAGGTCGTGGTGCTCGCCGGTCTCGGCGACCAGGCCCAGCCCCGACACGTTGATCAGCGCGTGGACGCGCACGCGGGCGGGCTCGGCGACGAAGCGGCGCAGCCCGGCCAGGCCGTAGGCCCCGGCCGACCCGGCGTCGACCCAGGTGGTGACGCCGGTGCGCCAGGCGACGGGGTCGGGGTCGATGCCCCAGTAGGTGGCGCCGTGCCAGACGTGGGTGTGCAGGTCCACCAGGCCGGGGGTGACCAGCGCGCCGTGGAGGTCGACCACCTCGGCCGCGCGCGGGCCGGCAGGGGCGGCCGGTTCGGCCGCGCCGCCCGCCGGGGGGCGGGGCCGGACCTCGGCGATGCGCCCGCCGCGCACCGCGACGTCGGCCGGCCCGTCCAGCCCTGAGGCGGGGTCGATCACCCGGCCCCCGCGCAGCAGCAGGTCCACCGCGCCGCCCGTGTCCGCGCCCGTGCCCGTGCCCGTGTCGGCCGTGCCGTCCATGCCCGCCCACCCCCAGGTTCGCGCGGCCGCGCCCGAGTGCTGCGCAGGGCGCAGCACTGTTGCGTATGTCTCAGCACCGTGAATAGCATTCCGCCGGAACGCGGGTCAACACCCGGCGTCAGCACCCGGCCCGGCGGCGATCCCCGCCGCCGCACCGGCACCGGCGGAAGGGGCGCGGTTGAGCATGGACCACCAGCGGCACACGGACCTCCGGCCCGAGGAGCAGCCCCCGCCGCCCGCCGGGGGCGCCGGGCTCGACGCCGTGTGCGTCGGCGAGACCATGGCCCTGCTGGTGCCCGACCCGGCCGGCGTCGACGGGCGCCGCTCCTTCGAGTTGGAGATCGGCGGCGCGGAGTCCAACGTCGCCGTCCACCTGGCCCGCACCGGCCTGCGGGTGGCCTGGTACAGCGCGCTGGGCGACGACGACCTCGGCCGCCACGTGCACGGCCGGCTCGCCGCCGAAGGCGTGGACTGCCGCGTGCGCACCGACCCCGACCGCCCCACCGGCCTCTACCTCAAGGAGTTCGACGGCACCGGGCGCACCCGCGTGCGCTACTACCGCAAGGGCTCGGCGGCCTCCGCACTGGACGCCGCCGACGCCGCCCGCGTGCGCGCGGAGTCCCCTCGACTGGTGCACACCACCGGCATCACCCCCGCCCTGTCGGCGAGCTGCCGCGCCCTGGTCGACGCCCTGTTCGCCGACGCCGCGCCGGGCACGCTGCGCTCCTTCGACGTCAACTACCGGCCCGCCCTGCACGGCCCCGAGGAGGCCCGGGTATTGCGCGCCACCGCGCGCCGCGCCGACGTGGTCTTCTGCGGGCTGGACGAGGCCGAGGCGCTGTGGGGCGCGGCGACCCTGGACGACGTGCGGGAGCTGCTGGAGGGCGGCCCCGACCTGCTCGTGGTCAAGCAGGGGGCCGAGGGCGCCACGGCCTTCCGGGACGGGAAGAGCTGGTTCGCGCCCGCCCCCGAGGTGGAGGTGGTCGAGCCCGTGGGCGCCGGGGACGCCTTCGCGGCCGGGGTGCTGCACGGCCTGCTCACCGGCGCCGAGGTGCCCGACGCGCTCGCCGAGGGCGCCCGCCTGGCGGGCACGGCGCTGGGCGTGCGCGGCGACATCCCGCCGCGCCCGAGCTGAGGCGGGGGAGAGGCGCGGACGCCGTCGCGCCGCGGTCGGTCAGGGGCCGTCACAATGGAGGCGGGCGCGCACCGCGCCCGCCGGTGGCCAAGGCAGGAGGGAGGCCCGGGCGGTGTCCAGCAGTGTCGAGCGCGCGCTGCGCATCCTGGTGGAGTTGGCCGCCGGACCGGCCACCATCAGCGAGATCGGGCGGCGGCTGGACGTGCACCGCACCACCTCGCTGCGGCTGCTGCGCACCCTGGAGGAGGAGCGGTTCGTCCGCCGCACCCCTGACGGCCGCTACCGGATCGGCCCGCGCATGACCACCCTGGCGCAGGCGGCGCTGGAGGGTCTGGACGTCCGCGCGGCGGCCGCCACCCACCTGCGCGACCTCGGCGACGCCTGCGGGCACACGGTGCACCTGGCCGCCCGGGAGGGCGACGGCGTGGTCTACCTGGACAAGGTGGAGTCGCGCCACGCCGTGCGGATGTACTCCCGGGTGGGCGCATCGGCCCCGCTGCACGCCACGGCGGTGGGCAAAGTGATCCTGGCGGACATGGCCCCCGCCGAGCGCGACGCCGTCCTCGGCCCGCCGCCGTTCCGCCGCTGCACCCCCAACACGCGCACCGGCCGCGCCGAACTGGACGCCGACCTCGCCGCCGTCGCCCGCCGGGGCTGGGCGGTGGACGACTTCGAGCACGAGGAGTTCATCCACTGCGTGGCCGCCCCCGTGCGCGACGCCACGGGCGCGGTCGCGGCGGCGGTGTCGGTGTCGGCCCCGCGCGTGGTGGTCGACCGCCCCGACCTGCTGGCCCTGGTCCCCACGCTCACCGCTGCGGCCGCAGCCATCAGCGAGGAGCTGGGCTGGGCAGGCGGGCCGTCCTGAATCCGGGTGACACACGGTCCGCCGAGGCCGGGTTCGCGGTGATCGGTGCGGTGGGTGGGTGGTTGGGGTGGTGACGGGGGGCGGCGAGGGCGGGCGGGGGTCCGGCGTGGCGGTGATCGGCGCTCATGGCGGATGGTCGGGGCGCCAACGGGTCGGCGCGGCCGGTGGCGGTTCGGGCCGGGGTGGGTGCCCGCCCGCAGGGAAGGGCCACATGGCCTAGTTCTGCTCTGGGTGCGCCGATGGTGGAGGCGGATGAGTAAAACCCGCATGTCGACTGTATGCAAGGCGGTTTTTTGTTGGCTTATGACCAATTTGTCCCCGCCGGGGGTGGTGACGGGGGTGCTTGAGGGGCTACGTCGATGTCCTGGTGTCCATATGGTGAGACAGATGCGGCTTGCGGTGCGCCCTTTTGTCTGAAGTGTCCGTTTCTCTGGATGGAGAAACTGCTCTCTGCTTCAAAACGGCGAACCGTAGGCGCATCTCGTCGTGAAAGAGGCCGTTTTCGTCTCATCATGTGAGATTCCAGCGGGAGGGCGTCCGTTTTGTTCGGAGGTGAGAACGAGTCGGTGGCGCTGGTCGTGCACTAAAAGCGAGAGAAGCGGCGACGCCGCCGCGCCCGCCGCCCTCGGCGCCCCGTTGCCGCCTCGGCCATCCGCCCTGCGGTGCGGTGACCGCACGCCTCGGCCGTCCGCTGCCGTCGCTGCCATCGTCGCCATCCTGATCGCCCGCCCTGCGGTGCGGTGACTGCCCGCCTCGGCCGTCCGCTGCCGTCGCCGCCACCGTTGCCGCCTCAGTCACCCGCCCGGCGATGCGATTAGGGCGGCCCCTGGCCATAGGTCGAACGGTCTAAAGTCGGTGCGGTGTCCACCGACCACCGTGCCCTCGCAGGCGACGACGAGTTGGAGCGGGCGCTGACCGGGGCCGCTGATCCGCCGCTGCGCCATCTGCCCGCCGACGCCGCCGCGCTGCTGCGCGACCTGGCCGCGCCGCCCCGGCTCGGGGCGCATCTGCGCATCGTGCACCACGCCGCCTGGGAGGTGACCGAGGCGCTGGGCGGCGGCGTCGAGCCCGCCTTCGACCGTTCGGCGGTGCTGTTCGGGGCCGCAACCCACGACATCGGCAAGGTCCGGCACCCCGGCGAACTGCTCGGGCCCGGGGCGCGGCACGAGGAGGCCGGGTACCGCCTGCTGCGGGAACAGGGAGTGGAGGAGCGGCTGGCGCGGTTCGCCCGCACCCATGCCGCTTGGCGCACGGAGCCGGTGGAGCTGGAGGACCTGCTGGTCAGCCTCGCCGACAAGGTGTGGAAGGGCAAGAGGGAGGCCGACCTGGAGGAGTCGCTGGCCGCGCGGCTGGCGGAGCGTGCGGGAGGGCAGGCGTGGGAGTGGTTCCTCCGGCTGGACGACGCGGTCGCCCCGGTGGCCGCCGCCGCTGACACCCGGCTCGCCTACCAGAGCGGCCACGCGGCCCGCTGATACCGGACGACCGTCCCCTGACCCTCCGGCCATCCTCGCCCTCCTGGCCCTCCTCGTCCTCCCCGACTCTTCTAGTCCTCCTCGTCCTCCCGGCCCCCCTCGTCCTCCCCGGCCCTCCGGCCACCGGTCCGGCGCCCATCCGGCCCGCCGATCCCGTACGGCCGGCCTCAGTCCGTCGCGGCGGGCGGCTCCGGCTCCGGCCGGGGCAGGCGCAGGGTGAACACCGCGCCCTCGCCCGGGGTGCTGGCGGCCGTCACCGTCCCCCCGTGGAGTTCCACCAGGTTGCGGACGATGGCCAGGCCCAGCCCGCTGCCGCCCGTCTGGCGGCTGCGGGACTTGTCGGCGCGCCAGAACCGGTCGAAGACGTTGGGCAGGTGCGCCGGGCTGATCCCGTCGCCGGTGTCGGCGACCTCGATGACCGCCGCACCGTCCTCGGCGTGCGCCCGCACCGTCACGCGCCCCCCGGCGGGGGTGTGCCGCACCGCGTTGCCCAGCAGGTTGCCCAGCACCTGGAGCATGCGCACCCGGTCGGCCGCCACCGGGACCTCCTCGTCGGCGGTCCGGGCGACCAGCTCCACCCGCGCCGACGCGGCGGCCATGCGGTGGCCGTCCACCGCCTGCTCCACCAGGTCCCGGGCGTCCAGCGGCTCGGGCACCAGCGTCAGCTTGCCCGCCTCCGCCAGCGCCAGGTCCTGCAAGTCGTCGATGATGCGCTGGAGCAGCATCGTCTGCTCCACCAGCAGCGCCGTGCGCGCCGGCTCCAGCTCGGCCACCCCGTCCTGGGCCGCCTCCAGCCAGCCGCGCAGGTTGGCCAGCGGTGTGCGCAGTTCGTGGGAGACGTCGCTGACCATGGCGCGGCGCTGGCCCTCCAGCCGCTCCAGGTGCGCCGACATCTCGTTGAACGCCTCGGCCAGCCGCCCGATCTCGCCGGAGTCGCGCACCGGCACCCGAGGCGAACCCTCGCCGGCGCGCATGCGCCGCACCGCCTCCGTCAGGTCGCGCACCGGGCGCACCAGCCGCGCGGCCGCCCCCGCGCTGACCCCCACCGTCAGCAGCAGCACCAGCAGCACCACCCCCGACACCCGCAGCAGCCCCTCGCGCGACAGCTCCAGCCCGCCCACGGCCTGCGGCTCGGGGTCGCCGATGAACAGCAGCGCCGCCGGCGCGGTGTAGGGGTCGAGCTGGCGGCGCCGCGCGGAGTCCAGGCAGTCGGCCGCGCGCGGGTCCAACTGCGCCGCCGCGTCGTGGGGCGCCGCCTCGGGGTCGACCGGCGCCCCCGGCACGGGCTCGGGCACCGGCTCCGCGGCCGGCGTCTCCACGACGGCCGCCGGAGGCTCCGGCTGGGTCGCGGGCTCCTCCACCGATGCACCCGGGGCGTCCGCGCCCGGCCAGGGATACTCCTCGACGGCCTCGGGGCCGGAGGAGGGTGCGACGGGCGGGTCGGAGGGGGTGCCGCCGGCCGGGGCCTCGGCCTCGGGCGGCCGCGCCTCGTCGGCGGTGGCGGAGCCCCCGCCCTCGGCGTCGCCCTCGCCCCCGCCGTCCCCGCCTCCGCCGTCGCCCTCGCCCCCGCCGTCGCCGTCCGCGCCGACCTCCGGCGGCGGGGTCGGCTCCACGGCGGCGGTGGGCACGCCGGTGGCGGAGTCCATCCGCGCGCGCACCTCCAGTCCGTGCGGCGCGGCGCACGCCTCGATGAGCCGGTTCAGGTCGGCCAGCGCCCCGCGCTCGGTGTCGGTGGGCTCCTCCAGGCCGTCCAGTTCGCAGGCGACCCACTCCGGCTCGGTCACCGGCCCTTCGGACAGGGTGACGACCGGCCGCCCCGAGGGCGCCGTCCCGGCCTCGGCGGCCGTGCCGAACCGGGTGCGCAGGCACTCGGCCCCGGACTCGGCGGTGTGCGCCAGCCGCTCCCGCTCGCCGCGCGGCAGCGCGAACGGGCCGACCGCGCGCGGGTCGATGCGGTCGGCGTCCTCGGCGGCGAGGGTGAGGTCCACCGCCAGCGGGTCCACGACCGAGGCCGTGCGGGTGGGCAGCGGGGTGCCCCCGGCGGCGGAGTCCGCGATCAGCCGCCGGTTCTCCGTGGTCAGCGCGATCCGCCGCCCGGTGTCCTCGGCCAGCCCCGCCAGCACGGCGTCCACCCCGCGCCACTCCGGGTGGGTGGCGGCATAGGCGATCAGTTCATCGTGGATGCGGGTGTCGGCGGTGAGCGTCTGGCCCTGCTGCACGCTGATCGACTCGGAGGTGCCCTGCACCGCCAGCCACGCCGTTGCGGTGATGGAGCACACCGCCACCACCACCGAGGTGGTCAGCAGGCGGCCCAGCAGGCTGTGCCGCAGCGCGCCCCGCACCCGTGAGCCGCGCCGCGCCGCCCCGCGGCGCCGCGCGCCCTCACGCCGCCGGCCCATCGCCGCCTCTCAGCTTGTAGCCGACCCCGTAGACGGTGACCAGCCGCCGGGGCGCCCGCGGGTCGGGCTCCAGCTTCTTGCGCAGGTTCTTCACGTGCACGTCGATCGTGCGCTCGGTGAAGAACCGGTCGATGCCGTGGATGCGCTCCAGGAGTTGAGAGCGGGTGAAGACCTGCTCGGGCCGGGCCGCCAGCGCCGCCAGCATCTGGAACTCCGCCGGCGTGCACTCCACCGGCGCGCCGTCGACGTGCACGGTGTGGCGGGCCGGATCGACCACCACCGCGCCGGCGCGCAGCGGCCGTTCGGCGCCGCTCGGGGCGGCCGCGCGCCGCAGCAGGGTGCGGATGCGCGCCATCAGCTCGCGCGGGCTGTAGGGCTTGGTCACGTAGTCGTCGGCGCCGATGTCCAGGCCGGCCAGCAGGTCGTCCTCGGTGGAGCGCGCGGTCAGCATGAGCACGGCCACGTCGGACTCCGCGCGCAGCCGCCGGCACACCTCCAGCCCGGTCATGCCGGGCAGCATCACGTCGAGCACGACCAGGTCGGGCCGGCCTTGGCGGTACTCGGCCAGGGCCGCGCGGCCGTCGTGGACCACGGCCGTGGTGTGGTCCTCGCGCTCCAGGTAGCGCCGGACCAGGTCGGCCTGCTGCACGTCGTCCTCGGCGATGAGCACATGGGCGCACACGACGCCGGTCCCCCTTCCGCGCGGTCTCCTGTCGGGTGATCGTATGCCGCGCCGCCGCGCCGGGCGGCCCGCAGGGGGGCGCCCGGCCACGGGCACACAGGAATCACACATTTCGCTCACGACGCTCACACATCCGGTGGGCAGCGTGCGTTGCCGTCCCACCCCGCACCGCCCCGGCGGACGCGGCGCCGCGGCGCCGCCCCCGGCGGCGGACCACCGACCGGATGGAAGCATGAACCCTCACCCCCGAACGCGGCGCCCCGGCGCGGCCGTGCGCGGCGCCGCCGCCCCCGCCCTGGCCGCCCTGCTGCTGGCCCTGGCCGGCTGCTCCTCGGGCGGCACCTCCGACGAGGGCGGCGCGGAGCCCGCCGCCGAGGAGGACGCGCCCGCCGCGCAGGACGGGCGGCCCGCGCTGATCGCCACCGCCGCCGGCGCCGAGATCGAGGTGCGCGACGCGCCGGACGGCGCCGTCACCGAGACCCTGGCCAGCCCCAACGACTTCGGCGCCGACCGCACCTTCCTGGTCGAGGAGGAGCGGGGCGACTGGCTGGAGGTGCTGCTGCCCGTCCGCCCCAACGGCAGCACCGGCTGGGTGCGCACCTCCGACGTCGAGCTGTCGAGCACCACCCTGAGCCTGCACGTCGACCTCGGCGACTTCGCCTTCCGCGTGCTGGACGGCGGCGAGGAGGTCCGCTCCGGCGATATCGCGGTCGGCACCGAGGACACCCCCACCCCGCCCGGCCGCTACTACTTCACCGAGCTGCTCCGGCCGCCCGAGCCCGACGGCGACTACGGCGCCTACGCCTTCGGCCTGAGCGGGTTCTCGCCCACTCTGGAGGAGTTCGCCGGCGGCCCCGGCCAGCTCGCGGTGCACGGCACCGACGACGAGTCGAAGCTGGGCGGCGAGGTCAGCCACGGCTGCGTCCGCGTGGCCAACGACGACATCACCTGGATGGCCGAGAACCTCCCGCTGGGCACCCCGGTCGAGGTCACCGAATGACCGCCTGACCCCCACAGCCCCGGCCCCCGCCGCGAGTGCCCTGCGGTGCGCGGCGCCGGTCCCCGGTGCGGCGCGCACAGCCCGTCCGCGCCGCACCGTCCACCCCCTCAGACGAAAGGCATGTCAATGCGACTCAAGATGTCCCTGGTCGCCGGGTTCGTCGCCGCGGCGGCGCTCTTCGGCGGCGGCTCCGCCCTCGCCGACGTGGAGCCCCCCCGAACCGATGACCCCCGGCCGGGCACCCCGCCGTCGGCGGCCCCCGTCCCGCCGGGCGAGGGGGCCGACCCGACCCGGCCGCCGGGCGAGGAGCCGGCCGATCCGCCGGTGGTCGAGCCGACTCCTGCTGACCCGCCGGTGGTCGAGCCGACTCCGGCCGATCCGCCGGTGGCCGAGCCCTCGGAGGAGTTCGAGTGGGGCGAGGTGCCCGAGGCGGCCCCCGGCGCCCCGCAGGAGGAGCAGCCCAACTACACGGGCTGATCCCGCCGCGCCGCGGCGCCCGCACCGCACCGTGCGGGCGCCGCGGCCTTCAGCGTGCCCGGCCGCCGGCGACCGGCGGCCGGCTCGGTCCGACCCGCTCCTGCCCGCTCTCACTCGGCCCGGCCCGGCCCGACTCAGCGGCCCACCCGGACCCGCCCCGGCTCAGTCCGGCTCCCCGTCCTCCGCGGCAGGGCCGCCAAGGGGGTTGCCCGGGTCCGCCGCGCCGCCGGCGCGACCGCGCTCCCGCAGGTAGGTGGTGTGGTCGTCCTGCCGGCGGGCGTGGGCCTCCAGCATCCGCTCGGCCGTGCGGTCCACGTCGCGCTCCAGCAGCTCCACCTGCTCGCGCAGGTGCGCCGCCGCGCTCGTGCCGCCCCCGGCCCGCCGCGAGGCGTCGTACCACCACGGCAGGTTGAGGTAGGTCTCCAGCGCCTCGGGCAGGTCGCGCCGCACGATCCGCTCCAGTTCGTAGCCGGCCTCGGGGTCGGCGGCCACCAGCTCCTCCCGGCCCAGCAGGTCGCGCAGCTTGTCCTCCATGCGCGCGAACCGCTCGGGCACCCCGTCGGGCAGCCGGGACCGCCGCTCGCGCACCCGCCCGGCCAGCCGGTCCAGCGCGTCCAGGGTGCGCCGCAGCTCGGCGCGCGTGGACTCCGCGACCAGGTGCACCCGGGCCGGGGGCGCCGCCAGCGCGCCGGCGGTGTAGAGCGCGGCCACCGCCAGCGGCCAGAACGCGCCCACAAGCCCGGTGAACGCCAGCGCCAGGCCGGCCAGCCCGCCGACCGCGCCCCACAGGTTGCGGGTGGAGCCCAGGTAGTCCACCGCGGCGCCGAGCGCGCCCCGGCGCTCACTGGTAGCCACGGATCTCCCGGAACGCCTGGTCGAGGGAGTCCCGGCGGGCGTCGAACGCGCGCCCGCCGGTCAGCTCCGCCAGCTCCTCCAGCTCGGCGGCGTCGGACTCCCCGAAGACGACGGGGAACACCGGCACCTCCCGCAGCTCGGCCGGCAGGCCCGCGTGCTCGTGGCGGAACTCCTCCAGGGTGAGCCCGGCGTTGACCTCGCCGTCGGTCATCAGCACCACCGAGGTGAACCGGTCGGCCACGTCGTCCTCGCCGCGCAGCCGCTCGAACGCCTCGTACAGCGCGGAGTAGGCGGCGGTGTCGCCGACCGCCTCCATCGACTCCACGCTGGCCTGAATGTCGTCCAGCACCGGGCCGGGGTCCTCCTCGGGCACCTCGAAGGTCTCGGCGGGCCGCACCCGGCCGTCGAAGGGCAGCAGCGTCACCCGCTCGCGGCCGTAGAAGCGCTGGAACCGGCCGCTGACCGAGCTGGTGTCGCCGCCGGTGAGGGTGCCCATGGCGGTGCGCATGTCGGCGAGGCGGTCCCCGGCCATCGACCCCGACAGGTCCAGCACGTAGACGGTGCGGGCGGGCCGACGCAGCTCGTCGAAGTAGCTGCGGATCAGCCCGGTGGCGACCTCCTCCTGGGCGGGGAACGGCAGCTCGGCCACCTGGGGGAACTCCACCTCGGCGCTGACCTCCGCCGACAGCGGCCGGCGGTGGGTGGTGTCGGTGATCTCCCGCTGCACCTCGGCGGACATCAGGTACTCCACCAGCCGGTCGTAGCCCTCGGCCACCCGCTCGTCGGCGCTGGCCAGCAGCGACAGCGGGTAGTCGGCGGTGACCGCGCCGTCGGCGGGGTGCACGAGCGTCAGCGGCTCGGGCAGGTCGCCGGACTCGTTCAGCGACAGCAGCACCGACTCGTAGTTGATGAGGCCGTCCACCGGGGCGCCGGCGCCCTGCGCCGACGCGCGGCGGATGTAGGCGTCGGCCAGCCAGCCCGAGGACCCGGCGGTCAGCTCCTGGCCGGAGAAGAACGCGCGCAGCCGCGGCGCCACGGCGTCCACGTCCTCCTGGCGCAGTGCCGAGCCGGTGTCGGCCAGCGCCGAGGCCACGCCCACCAGCGCGCTGAACCCGGAGTTGGAGGCGGCCGGGTTGGTCATGCCGAAGCGCAGGTCGCCCGATGACGCGGCCTCGGCGATGTCGCCCCAGGTGACCTCGGCGCCCCCGGCCCACCCCAGGTCGGCCGCCGCCGACTCGGTGACCCCCAGCACCACCGGCGAGGCCATCACCGGGGTCTCCTCGGCGATCGCCTCGGCGCCGCCCGACTGGAGGTTGAGGTAGCGGTTGGAGGAGAACCACACCGCGTCGTAGCGGTCCTCGGTGCGCCCGGAGACGACCTCCTCCACGCCCTCCAGCGTGCCGGTGTAGTCCAGGTGCACGGTGACGCCGATCTCCTCGGCGGCGCGCTCCAGGACCGGCTCCAGGTCGCGGATCTCGCTGCCGGCCAGGATCCGCAGCTCACCGGCCGCGCCCGGGCCGGTCCCCGGCCCCTCCGCGCCGGGGGTGCAGCCGGCCAGGGCCAGCGCCGCGGCGGCGAGGGCCGCCGCCCACGCCCGCGCCGCCCTCATCGGTCCGACTCGCCGGGGCGGCGCGAGCGCTCCAGGTAGGTGCCCGCGGCCTCCAGTTCGCCGCGCAGGGCCTCGGTCGTGGCGGCCATGTTCTCCACCGCCTGCTCCTTGAAGTGGTCGATCTTGTCGATGGTGGCGTAGATCCGGCGGAACGCCTCGCGCAGCGTCTCCACGCCCACCGCCGGGTCGGCGGCGATGCGCTGGACGTCCTCGCTCTGGGTGGCCAGCATCTCGGCGTTGGCCGCGATGATGTCCTCGGTGGTGCCGCGCAGCGCGTCGACCTGCTCCACCACCCGCTTCTGGTTGGCCAGCGCCTGGGCCACGGTGACCGCCACCCGCAGCGCCGAGACCGTGGTGGTGGCGGCGCGGTCCACGCCCTTGATCAGCTCCTCGTTGCCGCGCCGCAGGGTGTCCAGCGCCAGGTAGCCCTGCACGCACACGGCGAGCTGGGTGAGCAGGTCCTGGTGGCGCTGGCGGACGGGGAACAGCACGTCGGCGCGCAGCCGGGCGGCGGTGTCGGGGTCGGCGGCGTCCACGCGGCGCTGCACGGCGGCGTCCAGCGCCTCGGCCAGCACCGCGTACTCCTGGAGGCGGCCCATGGTCTCCCACAGCCGGGCCCGCTCGTTGTGCAGCGCGGCGTTGTCGCGGCGCAGCTCGTCCTGGCCCGAGCGCAGGCTCGCCACGATGCGGTTGAGGCTGGTGTCGGCCGCCTGGTAGCGGTGGACCAGGTCGCGCGCCGCGTTGCCGAACGGCAGGAAGCCCAGCAGGCGGCGCCCGGTGAGGCGGCCGGCGTCCTTGGGGTCGAGGTCCTCGACCGTGCGGCGCAGCTCCAGCAGCCCCTCGCCGACCCGCCGCTGGGCGTCGGCGCCCTCGCCCTTGGCGCCGCTCATGCCCGACACCGAGCGCCGCAGCAGCCGGTTGGTGGACTCCGCCGAGGCCCGCATCTCGCCCTCGCCCAGGGCGGCGATGTCGCCGACGCGGGCCAGGAACTCGGGGGAGCGGGGGTCCAGGCCCGCCAGCTCGGCGGCGTAGCTGTCGGCGCGGCGGTGCAGCTCGGCGCGCTTGGCCTCCTCGATCGGCACGAGGTCGCGGGCGCGCTCGGGGCGCACCGGCCGCACGGGCTCGGGCGGGGTGAGGACGAGGTCGTCCTCGGGGGGTGAGAGCGGGGTGTCGGCGCTCACGTGCGCACCACTTCCTCCGGTACCGGTGTCGTCACTGCCGCGGTGCCGCCGGGCGCGCCGTCGTCCTCGGCGGGCGCGGGCATCCCGTCGGCGGTGTAGCGCTCCTCGATGCGGCCGATCAGGTCCTCGACCACCTCGTAGGTGGGGGCGGGCACGACGTCGGCGACCTGGTCGCGCACCGGAAGCTCCCGCTCGCGGACCAGGTCGGCGAACCGCCCGGCCTCGGTGGTGCGGAACCCGTGCTCGGCGGCCAGGCGCTGGAGTTCGGGGTCCTCGGTCAGCAGCCGGCCGAACTCGTCGCCGTCCTCGGACAGCGGGAGCATGGTGTGGGTGGCCACGGTGGTGGGGCCGGGGTAGAGCAGCACCACGTCCTCGGGCAGCCCGCCGGGGCCGGTGCGCGCGGTGATGTACTGCTGCTCGTAGGCCCACAGCAGCGGCGTGTGCCCGGCGCCCAGCGCCACGAACTGGTCGAAGGGCTGCTGGGAGCTGGCGGGCGGGCTGCCCTGGGCGAGGAACAGGCGGGCGGCCTCCTCGACCAGGTCGGGCTCGGCGGCGGCGTCGGTGACGACCTCCTCGCCGTTGAGCAGGTAGGAGACCACCACCAGGTACATCGCCGCGGAGTTGGAGGTGCGCGGGTCGGTGGTGCGGATCAGCACCTCGCCGCGCCCGGCCCCCTCCAGTGCGGCGCCGGGCAGGTCGCGCCAGCGGGTGCGCTCCTCGGTGAGGTCGAGGTAGGCGGCCATGTCGAGGTCCCAGGTGCCGTCCTGCGCCCGCTCGGCCACCCCGGCGCCCTCCAGCGCCTGCGCCACGGGCCGGTAGCTCAGCACCACCATGGGGGAGTAGAACGGCCGGTACACCCGGTCCACCGCGTTGTTGCGGCGCAGCACCTCGGCGGAGGGGTCGCTGCTGGGGAAGGCGAAGTCCACGCCGTCCAGGTCGGTGGTGGCGATCTCGCGGGAGCCGCCGGTGCGGATGTCGGCCTCGTAGCCGAGTTCGGCCAGCCGCTCGACCACCTCGGGGTCGGCGAAGAAGGTGGCCTTCTCCGAGCCGATCACGCCGGTGACCACCGTGGTCGAGGGGCCCCACAGGTTCCACGCGGCGGCCACCGCCACCCCCGCCACCAGGAGAGCCGATACCACCAGCGCACCGATGCGTCTCACCGGTCTCCCCTCACCCGCGCCGGATCCCGGCGGCGGCGCTCCACGCGTTGTCCGAGGGGATTGTCCGCCCGGCAGGCGGCCGGTGCGGGGCGGTCAGGTGGCGCCCAGGTGGACGGCGGGTATCCGCGCGTGGCGCGGTGCCCGGCGGCGGCGGGGTCGGCGCAGGCCGGCCCGGGTGCCCGGGCCGGTGCGCCCCCGCCGCCGCGGGCGTGGCCGCTACCGGCCGCCGGGGGCGCCGGCGCCCGGTCCGGGGCCGGTCTCGGTCTCGGGTTCGGCCAGCAGCCGCGCCACCCAGGCGTGGAAGGCGCCGATGTGGTGCTCCACGGGCACCAGCACCCCGCCGTCGCGGTAGGCCCGGGAGTCCATGGCCGGCTGGCAGCGCTCGCAGGCGTCGAAGTCCTGCCGGTTGACCCGGTCGAACAGCTCCACCGAGCGCGACAGGTCGGCGCCGGACTCCACCACGGCGGGACTGTAGAGCCAGTCGCACTCCACCCGGGTGCGGTCGGGCGCCAGCGGGAACATGCGGTGCACGATCACGTGGTCGGGCACCAGGTTGACGAACACCTGCGGCGGCACGGTGACGGCGTAGTAGCGGCGGTCCTGGTCGGTGCCCACGCCCTCCAGGCGGCCGAACCCGGCGCCGCCGTCGACGGTGAACCCGTCGACTCCGGCGCCGAACTCCGCGCCGTGGCCCACGTAGTACTGGGCGGCGTAGCCCTCGGCGAACTCCGGCAGCACCTCGGTCAGTTCGGGGTGGATGGTGCCGCAGTGGTAGCACTCCATGAAGTTCTCGACGATCAGCTTCCAGTTGGCCGCCACGTCGTAGGTGATGCGCCGGCCCAGCGCCAGGCGCTCCACCCCGTAGCGGTCCACGGCGGCGGCATCGCCCAGCCGCTCGGTCACGGCCGCCTGCACGGTGTCGGCGAAGGAGGGCGGCTCATCGGCCAGGCACACCCAGGCGTAGCCCAGCCACTCGCGCACGTGCACGGTGATCAGGCCGCGGTCCTCCCGGCGCACGTCGGCCATGTCGGCGAGGTTGGGCGCGGCCACCAGCCGGCCGTCCAGGTCGTAGGTCCAGGCGTGGTAGGGGCAGCGCAGCGACCGCTTGACGCTGCCGGCCTCCTCGGTGCACAGCCGCGCCCCCCGGTGGCGGCACACGTTGAGGAACGCGCGGACCTCGCCGGCGCGGGTGCGGGTGAGCAGCACGCTCTCCCGGCCCACCTGCACCGTGCGGAAGTCGCCGGGAGCGGCGAGGTCGGCGCAGCGCACCGCGCAGAACCAGGTGCGCTCGAAGATCAGCCGCTGCTCGCGGGCGAAGACGCCGGGGTCGGTGTAGTCGCGGCCGGGCGGGGTCGGGATCAGGCTCGGGGTGGCGGGCAGGTCCGTCGCTGTCACGTGGTCACCTCGTGCTGGGTCGGCCGGACGCGGCGCGGCCGGGGGTCGAACAGGCCGATGGGGTGGGCGGTGGCGCCGGCGGTGGCGAGGTCGGCCAGGATCTCCCCGACCACCGGCGTGAACTTGAACCCGTGCCCGGAGAACCCGCAGGCCACCGTGACCTGCGGGTGCTCGGGGTGGACGGCGATGACGAAGTGCTCGTCGGGCGTGGTGGTGTACATGCAGGTGGCGGCGCGCAGGAAGCGGCCCGGCAGGTCGGGCAGCCGGTCGCGCAGGTGCGCGGCCATCGCCTCGACCTCCTCGGGCGCCACGCGCCGCTCCAGAGTGTCGGGTGTGCAGGCCACGCCCTTGCGGAAGAACGCCGCCTTGACCCCGTCCTCGGGCCCCTCGTAGGCGGGGAACCCGTAGATCTGCACGCCGGCGGCGTCCTCCCACACGTAGACGGGGTGGCGCTCGGCGGCGAAGGGCGCGGTGCCGGTGCGCGGGTGGAACCAGTACTGCACCTGGCGCTCCACGGTGAGGGGCACGCCCAGGCCGGCCAGCACCTCGGGCGCCCACGCGCCGGGGCAGACCACCAGCCGCTCGGCGGTGTAGCGGCCGGCGGCGGTGGTGACGCGCACGCCGTCGCCGCCGGGCAGCACCGCCCAGTCCAGGGCGGGTTCGCCGAAGCGCAGGTCGGCGCCGTCGCGCCGGGCGAGGTCCAGGTGGGCGGCCACGGCCGCCTCGGGCCGCACGAACCCGCCGCGCTCCTCATACAGCGCGACCTCGTCGGCGCGCGGCGCGAAGGTGGGGAAGCGGCGGCGGATGTCGGCGGGCTCCAGGATCTCGTGGGGCAGCCCCCAGCGGCGCGCCGACTCCCGGCTGCCGGCGACCGTGCGGCTGTCGGGGCGGCCCAGCATCAGCGCGCCGGTCAGCGTCATCAGGTCGGCGCCGGAGTCGCGCTCCAGCGCCTCCCACAGCTCATAGGAGCGCAGCAGCAGCGGGACGTAGTCGGGGTGCTCGAAGTAGGACTGGCGGATGATGCGGGAGCCCCCGTGGCTGGAGCCCCGGTCGTGGGCGGGGCCGAAGCGCTCCAGACCCAGCACGCGCAGCCCCCGCGCGGCCAGGTGGCGGGCGGCGGCGCCGCCCATCGCGCCCAGGCCCAGGACGGCGACGTCGTAGGAGCGCCCGGCGCGCGCGGCCGGCGCGCCGGTACTGCCGTTGCTCGCTGTGGTGGCCATGGCGAAGTCCTCCGTGTCCTGCGTGCGGTGGTCGGGTCGGCGCTCAGCGGCGGATGCGGGCCATCTCGGGGTCGACCAGCGGCTCGGCCGCCACGGTGGCGGCCAGCGCCTCGCCGAAGTACTCCACGTGCACCCCGGTGCCGGGTTCGGCGGCCTCGGCCGGCAGCCAGGCGTAGGCGATCGTGCGGCCCAGCGTGGTGCTGCGGGCGGCGCTGGTGACGTATCCGGCGGGGGCGCCGGCGACCAGCACGGGCTCGCGGCCCAGGACCACCCGGTGCGGGTCGTCCAGGGTCAGGCAGGCCAGGCGCCGGCGCGGCGGGCGCTCGGCGGCGGCCGCCGCCGCGTCGCGGCCGACGAAGTCACCCTTGCCCAGGCGCACGGCGAACCCCAGCCCGGCCTCGTAGGGGTCGTGCTCGGTGGTCATGTCGGTGCCGGCCAGCCGGTAGCCCTTCTCCAGCCGCAGGCTGGAGAAGGCGCCGCGCCCGGCGGCGACCGCGCCGAGGGGGCGGCCGGCCGCCCACAGGGTGTCCCACAGCAGCGGCGCGGTGTCGGCGCCGGTGTAGATCTCCCAGCCCAGCTCGCCGACGTAGGACACCCGCAGCGCCAGCACCGGCACGTGCCCGATGTGGGCGCGGCGGGCCTTGAAGTAGCCGAACCCGGCGTGGGAGAAGTCGTCGTCGGTGAGCGGCTGCACCAGGTCGCGGGCCAGCGGCCCCCACACGCCCACGCAGGCGGTGCCGCCGGTGATGTCGCGCAGCACCACCGAGCCGTCGGCGGGCAGGTGGCGGGTGAGCCAGTCGGTGTCGAGCCGGCCGCTCACCCCGACCTGGAAGGCGTCCTCGGCCAGCCGGGTGACGGTGATGTCGGAGCGCACCCCGCCGGCGTGGTCGAGCAGCAGCGTGTAGGTGACCGTGCCGGGGGCGCGGTCGAGCTGGTTGGTGCACATGCGCTGGAGGAACGCCAGCGCGCCGGGGCCGCTGACCTCCAGGCGGGTCAGCGGGGTCATGTCGTAGAGCGCGACGCGCTCGCGGGTGGCGCGGGCCTCGGCGTCCACGACGGGCGACCAGTACCGGGCCGACCAGGGGTCGCGCTCGGGTGTGCGGGGGTCGGCCAGCGCGGCGTTGGCCGCGAACCACAGCGGCCGCTCCCAGCCGGCGGCCTCGCCGAACACCGCGCCCAGCTCCCGCTGGCGGTGGTGGAAGGGGCTGGTGCGCAGCGGCCGGGGCCGCCCGATCGGCTGGAGCGGGTGGACGACGTCGTAGACCTCCACGAAGCTCTGCTCACCGCGCTCGGCGATGTAGGCGGGGGAGAGCTGCGCCTCCTCGAACCGGTGGACGTCGCACTCGTGCACGTCGACCTGGGGGCGGCCCTCCACCATCCACTCGGCCACGGCCTTGGCCACCCCCGCCGAGTGGGTCACCCACACCGCCTCGGCCAGCCAGAACCCGGGCAGCTCGCGGGCCTCGCCCAGCAGCGGCATGCCGTCGGGCGTGAAGGAGAACACCCCGTTGAAGCCCTCGTCCACCTTGGAGTCGGCCAGGGCGGGCAGCAGCTCGCAGGCGTCGCGCCAGCTCGGCTCGAAGTCCTCGCCGGTGAAGGGCAGCATCGAGGGCATCTGCGGTGCCCGCCCCGGCGCGGCCACCGCCGCCAGGTCCACCGGCAGCGGCCGGTGGGCGTAGGAGCCGATCCCGATGCGGTCGCCGTGCTCGCGGAAGTAGAGGTCGCGGTCCTGGTGGCGCAGCAGCGGCAGCGCGGCCTCCAGGTCGGGCGGGTTGTCCACGCCGGGCAGCGGGGCGGTGTAGGCGTACTGGTGGGCCAGCGGCAGCAGCGGCACCGCCACCCCCGCCATGCGGCCGATCGCCGGTCCCCAGAACCCGGCGGCCGAGACCGCGATGTCGGCGGGGAAGGTCTGCCGGTCGGTGACCACGGCGCTGACGCGGCCCCCGGCGCGCTCGATCCCCACCACCGTGTGGTGGCCCAGGAACCGGGCGCCGCGCGCCGTGGCGGCGCGGGCCTGGGCCTCGCCGGCGCGCACCGCCTTGGCCAGGCCGTCGTCGGGGGTGTGCAGGCCGCCCAGCACCACGCCGGTGTCCAGGCCGGGCCACAGCCGAGCGCACGCGCCCGGGTCCAGCAGCTCCGCGCGCACGCCCCAGGCCCGCGCCCAGCCGAGCTTGCGCCGCAGGTCGGCCAGGCGCTCGGGCGTGGTGGCGACCTCCAAGCCGCCCACCGCGCGGAAGCACCACCGCCCGTCCAGGCTCAGGCCGGAGTACTTGCGCACGGTGTAGGCGGCGAACTCGGTCATGGTCTTGGAGGCGTTGGTCTGGAACACCAGACCGGGGGCGTGGGAGCTGGAGCCGCCCGTGGCGAAGAGGGGGCCCTGGTCGAGCACGGTGACGTCGGTCCACCCCCGGGCGGTCAGCTCGTCGGCCAGCGCGCAGCCGACGATCCCGGCGCCGATGATCACGACGCGGGGGCGGGAGGTGGGGCGGGCGGGGTGCGGCAGGTCGGAGGCGGTACTCATCGGCGGCGTCCCTTTCGCGCATGGGCGACCGAACTTAAGTTGCGTATCATGCACCGCTCTGCACGATTATCAACAGGCTGAAGTCCCGCCCGGCCCGCCGTCAACCCCTGGACCGTTAACGAATATTTCGCGGAAGTTGCTGATTGGTAGGCGTTTCCCGGGTCTTGACGCGGGCAGCGGGCCGAGCCGACACTGTTGCGTGTTCGGCGCGTTGTTGCGCATCAGGCGACTCCGGTCCCGTGGCCGGAGTGCTCCTGGCCGCTCCGCCGTGCGCTCTGTGGCGTGTTCCGCCCGAGGCCCCGCCTCCCTGACATCCCTGGTCCCACCGCGCCCGGCCCCGGGCGCCCGGCTCCCGCCCACCTCAGCACCGTCCGAGGACGGACCGGAACCTTCGGCGCACCACACTGCTCCGCCGCCAGATGGGAGATGCCATGATCTACGCCTGCCACCTCGACGACCTGCCCAAGGGCGAGTCCATCCGGGTGATGGCCGACGTGCCGATCGCCGTGTTCAACGTCGACGGGCGCCTCTACGCGGTCGACGACACCTGCACCCACCAGAACGCCTCGCTCTCCGACGGCTGGCTGGAGGGCTGCTTCATCGAGTGCCCGCTGCACGAGGCCGCCTTCGACCTGCGCACGGGCGCGCCCACCTGCCTGCCGGCCAAGCGCGCGGTGCGCACCCACGCCGTCACCGTCGCCGAGGACGGCGCCGTCTACGTCCACGCCGCCGTGGCCCAGCCCGTCGCCGAAGGCGCCGCGTGAAGGCCGTCACCGTGGTCGGCGCGTCCCTGGCGGGCCTGGGGGCCGCCCGCGCCCTGCGCGAGCAGGGGTACACGGGCGCGCTGACCGTCGTGGGCGCCGAGCGCCACGCACCCTACGACCGCCCGCCGCTGTCCAAGGACTTCCTGCTGGGCAAGGCCGAGGCCGCCGACCTCGCCCTGGCCGCCGAGGACGACGCCGCCCTGGAGGTGGACTGGCGGCTGGGGACGCCGGCGGCGGCGCTGGCACCGGGGCGGCGCGCCGTGGTGCTGGCCGACGGCACCGAGATCGCCTCCGACGCCGTGGTGGTGGCCACCGGCGCCGCCGCGCTCCCGCTGCCCGGCGCGCCCCGCCTGGCCGGGGTGCACACCCTGCGCACCCTGGACGACGCCGAGGCGCTGCGCGCCGACCTGGCGGCCGGGTCGCCGCGCGTGGCCGTGGTCGGCGGCTCCTTCATCGGCGCCGAGATCGCCTCGGCCTGCGCCGCGCTGGGGCTGGAGACCACCGTGGTCGAGGCGGCGCCGGCCCCGCTCGCGGCCGTGCTGGGGCCCGAGGTCGCCGCCGCCGTCGCCGGGCTGCACGCCGCCAACGGCGTGCGGCTGCTGTGCGGCACGCCGGTGGCCGCGCTCACCGGCACCGACCGGGTCACCGGGCTGGTCCTGGCCGACGGCCGCGCCGTGGCCGCCGACGTGGTCGTGGTGGGGATCGGCGCCCGCCCGGCCGTCGACTGGCTCGCCGGGTCGGGCCTGGAACTCGACCGGGGCGTGGTGTGCGACCCCGGGCTGCGCACCGCCCTGCCCGGGGTGGTGGCGGTGGGCGACGCCGCGCGGGTGCGCCGCGCCGACGGCACCACCGCGCGCGCCGAGCACTGGAGCGCCGCCAACGACCAGCCGCCGGTGGCCGTGCGCAACCTGCTCGCCGGCCGGACCGTGGCCGCCTACGCGCGGGTGCCCTACTTCTGGTCCGACCAGTACGGGGTGCGCCTCCAGTTCGCCGGCCACACCCGGCCCGGCGACACCCTGCGGGTGGTCGAGGGCGCCCTGGCCGACCGCGCCTTCGCCGCCGTCTACGAGCGCGACGGGCGGGCGGTGGCGGCCGTCGCCCTGGACCGCCCGCGCGCCTTCACCCGGCTGCGCAAGGGCCTCGCCGCCTGAGGGGCGCGGCCCCCCGGCCGCTCCCCGGAGAGCCCGGGGCAACGGGAACGGGAAAGGGGGCGGTGCGGCGGCCCCGCGAGGACCCCGCCGCACCGCCCCCGTGCGCGCGCCCCCGCCGCCGGCGGGGGCGCGCCGCGCTCAGCGCACGCCGAACAGGTGGTCCATCGCCAACTGGTCCAGCCGCTCGAAGTGGTAGCCGCGCTCGCCCGCCGCCGCCAGGTCGAGGTCCTCGGCCAGCAGGTCGCCCAGCGACTCGCCCGGCCCCAGGGTCGGCTGGGCCAGCTCGGCGACCCGCGCCGCCTCCAGCGCCTTGGCGACCTCGGGGTCGGCGCGGAACGCCGCCGCCTTCTCGCGCAGGATCAGGTAGTTGCGCATGCACGCCGCCGCCGACTCCCACACGCCCGAGGCGTCCTCGGTCCGGGGCGGCTTGAAGTCGAAGTGGCGCGGGCCGTCGTAGCCGGCCGTCTCCAGCAGGTCGACCAGGAAGAACGCCTCCTTGACGTCGCCGGCGCCAAAGCGCAGGTCCTGGTCGTACTTCACGCCGCGCTGGCCGTTGAGGTCGATGTGGAACAGCTTGCCGTGCCACAGCGCCTGGGCCACCCCGTGCACGAAGTTCAACCCCGCCATCTGCTCGTGGCCGACCTCGGGGTTGAGGCCCACCATCTCGGGGTGCTCCAGTTCGTTGATGAACGCCAGCGCGTGGCCCACCGTGGGCAGCAGCACGTCGCCGCGCGGCTCGTTGGGCTTGGGCTCCAGCGCGAACCGCAGGTCATAGCCCTTCTCCCGCACGTAGCCGCACAGGATGTCGAACGCCTCGCGCAGCCGGTCCAGCGCCGCGCGGTCGTCCTTGCCCGCTTCGGACTCCGCGCCGTCCATGCCGCCCCAGCACACGTAGGTGCGCGCGCCCAGTTCGGCGGCCAGGTCGATGTTGCGGACCACCTTGCGGATGGCGTAGCGGCGCACGTCGCGGCTGTTGGAGGTGAACCCGCCGTCACGGAACACCGGGTGGCTGAACAGGTTGGTGGTCATCATCGGCACGGTGAGCCCGGTCTCGGCCAGGGCCGCGCGGAACCGGGTGAGGATCGCCTCGCGCTCGGCGGCGCCGGAGCCCGGCGGGAACAGGTCGTCGTCGTGGAAGGTGATCCCGTAGGCGCCCAGGTCGGCGAGCCGGCGGACCGCGTCGGCACCGTCCAGCGGCGGCCGGACCGCCTCGCCGAAGGTGTTGACACCGCGCCAGCCCACGGTCCACAGGCCGAAGCTGAACTTGTCCTCCGGCACCGGCTGGTAGTCGCTCATCAGATGTCCTCGCTCGTGTCGGTGTTGGGGCGGGGCGGCGCCGGGTGACGCCGGGGCAGGTCGGGGGAAGAGAGGGGTCGGACGGGCGGAGAGGGGCGGAGCGGGCTCATGCGGCGCCGGTCAGCCCGGCGCGCACCTCGGCGTAGCGCTCGCGCACGCCGGGCACCGGGTCGGCCTCGTACACCTCGGCCGCGGCCGTGCCGCCCCACTCCGGCGGCTCGGGGGTGCCCGCCAGCGCCCACGCGGCCTGGCGCGCGGCGCCGTCGGCCACGTACTCTCCGGGCTCGGGCACCACCACGGGGCGGCCCAGGACCTGCGGGGCGACGGCGCGCACCGCCGCCGAGCGCGCGGCGCCGCCGATGAGCAGCACCCGCCGCACCGGCACCCCTTGGGCGGTCAGCGCGTCCACCGCGTCGGCCAGGCCGCACAGCATGCCCTCCACGAACGCGCGGGCGATCGCGGGCGGGGTGAGGTTGGCCCGGGTCAGGCCGTCGAGGCGGCCGGCCGCATCAGGCAGGTTGGGGGTCCGCTCGCCGTCGAGGTAGGGCAGCAGGGTGAGGCCGCCGGCGCCGGGCGGCGCCTCCAGCGCGAGCCGCCCGAACTCCGCCAGGTCCACGCCGAGCATGCGGGCGCCCGCGTCGATGACCCGGGCGGCGTTGAGCGTGCACACCAGCGGCAGGAACCGGCCGGTGGCGTCGGCGAACCCGGTGACCAGGCCGGAGGCGTCGAAGGTGGGCTCCTCGGCCACCGCGAAGGCGGTGCCCGAGGTCCCCAGCGACACCACCACGTCGCCGGGGCCGGCGCCCAGGCCCAGCGCGGCGGCCATGTTGTCGCCGGTGCCCACCGACACCGTGCCGATGGCGGGCAGCCCTGCGGCGCGGACCGGACCGGCGCTCTCGCTCGGTGCGGCCACGCGCGGCACGGCCAGGTCGCGGCCGAAGGCCGCGCGCAGCAGGTCGGGGCGGTAGGCGCCGTCGGCGGGGGAGTAGTAGCCGGTGCCCGAGGCGTCGCCCCGGTCGGTCAGCGCCTCGGCGCCCCCGCCGCCGGTCAGCCGCCAGGTGAGCCAGTCGTGGGGCAGCAGCACGCGCTCCACCCGCGCGGCGTTGGCGGGCTCGTGCTCGGCCAGCCAGCGCAGCTTGGTGACGGTGAGGCTGGCCACCGGCACGCTGCCCACGGCCCGCGCCCACGCCTGGGGGCCGCCAAGTTCGGCGACGAGGTCGCGGGCGGCGCCGGCCGAGCGGGTGTCGTTCCACAGCAGCGCGGGCCGCACCACCGCGCCGTCGGCGTCGAGGGCGACCATGCCGTGCTGCTGGGCGGCCACCCCGATGGCGGCCACGCCCTCCAGCATGCCGTCGCCGCAGGCGCCCAGCAGCGCCTCCCACCAGTGGCGGGGGTCGATCTCGGTGCCGTCGGGGTGGGGCGCCTGCGCGGCGCGCACGGGTTCGCCGGTGTCGGCGCGGCGCACCACGATCTTGGTGCCCTGGGTGGAGGAGTCCACTCCGGCGACCAGCATCCTCGGCCTCCAAGCGCTGTGGGGGTGTGCCGAACGTGATCCACGACATGCTCGCGGGGATTAGTTTGGTTTCCGGACTAATCAAAAGTCAATCCCGCCGGCCGGGTGGAACGGGGCGGTCGGGGGCTCGCGGGGGCGGGCGCGGAGGTCGGTGCGCCAGGGCTGCGGGCAGTACAGAGCCACCGCGGGCGCCTGAGCGCCCGCGGCGGCGGTGCCGGTCCGGCCCGGGCGGGCCGGCCGGGGGGAGTGCTAGCCCATGTCGTCGAGGATGCGGCGCAGGAAGCGCGGGGTCTCCGAGGCCGGCGCCGCCTCAAGGCAGAGCTGGTCCATGACCGCCATGTAGTGGTCGGTCTCCTCGGGCTTGTCGAAGTAGACGGAGCTGGTGAGCTGCTCCAGGTAGACGACGTCGGGCAGGTCGGCGCCGGTGAAGCGCAGGATGCTGAACGGCCCGCCCGCGGCGGCGTGGCCGCCCCGGTTGAACGGCACGATCTGGAGCGTGACGTTGGGCAGGGTGGCCATCTCGATGAGGTGCTCGAGTTGGGCGCGCATGGCGTGGGCGCCGCCCAGCGGGCGGCGCAGCGCGGCTTCGTCGACCACGGCCCACAGGCGGGGCGCGTCGGGGCCGGTGAGCCGCTGCTGGCGGGTCATGCGCAGGTGCACGCGGCGGTCGATCTCCTCGACGGGCGCGTTGCCGTGGGCGAGCATGATGACGGCGCGGGCGTACTCCTCGGCCTGGAGCAGGCCGGGCACGAACTGGAGTTCATAGGTGCGGATGATCGAGGCGGCTTCCTCGAGCCCGACGTAGACCTCGAACCAGTTCGGCAGGACGTCGCTGAACTTGTGCCACCACCCGGGGGTGTTGGCCTGCCGCGCCAGGGAGAGCAGGGTGTCGCGCTCCTCGGGCTCGGTCACACCGTAGAGGGTGAGCAGGTCGGCGACGTCGCGCTCCTTGAAGCTGACCTGCCCCAGCTCCAGGCGGCTGATCTTCGCGTGCGAGGCGCGGATCTCATACCCGGCGGCCTCGCGGCTGATGCCCTTCGCGGTGCGCAGCCGCCGTAACTGCGTGCCGAGCAGGATGCGCAGCACGGTCGGCCCGCCGCGTGACTGGGCGAGTACGTTCGCCGGAGGAGACTCGTCCTCCGTCCGCACTACCTCCATTTGCCCTCCCAAGAGCGCTGGTCGACGCCAGTGAATCAGAATAACGACCATTACGGCAATCGCCGTCGAACTGCGCGTTACTCTCCTAGCAGTCACGACGACGCGCTGTGACGCCGGGCGCGAAATCGCCGCGCCGCTCGGAATCGTCCGAGGCGGCGGGGTTGCGGCGCCCTGCCGTGGCCGGTCGAATGCGAATGGTGCCCTATCCCCGGTTCCGAGGGTAGCCGGGGTCCGCCGGTGCGCGGGCGCGTTCGGGCGGAGCGCCCCCGATGGGAATTGGCGGCTAATTGCGGCCTACCGCGAAAGTGCAGGTAATCCGGTGGGAATCCGGTGTTCACGACGAAGGCCTCGGTGCGCTCGGCGGTATTTCCCCCGGGCGGTCGACCGGCCGCTCACCTGGCCACCCGGTGCCCTCGCGGTTGGGCGGGTGCCCGCCGGGACGGTCCCGCGCGCGGCGGGCGGCGGACAGGATGGGCGAGGTGGGCGGGCCGCGGAGGCGGTCGCCGGTCGGGGTGCCTGCCGGCGCGTGCCGTCCCTGCTTCGGACCCGGCTCGCGCGGGCGGTGCCGCGGTCGCCGGCCCTGGCGGGCGTCGCGCGCGGCGTGCGCCCGGGGTCAGTCGATCAGGTGGTCGAACTCGCCCTGCTTGGCGCCGCTGAGGAACGCCTTCATCTCGGCGGGGGTGTAGATCAGCGCCGGCCCGTTGGGGTGGCGGGAGTTGCGCACGGCGATGGCGCCGTCGGGGAGTTGGGCCACCTCGACGCAGTTGCCGCTGGGGTTGCTCAACTCCGACTTGCGCCACACGACCCCCCGCAGCCGGCTGGCGGGGATGCCGTTGTAGGTCTGCTGCATCTGTGGTCTCTCCTATCTGCCGCGACACAAGATCATCCGCGACTCGCGCAGACTACCGGATGCACGTGCATATGTGTTTGCAGGGGTGCTTGCGTCAGTAAACCACGCCAAGTACGGCCATACCTGGCCATCTGCCGCCGTGGTTCGCAAGTCGGGCGCTTTGTGACGATTGGGGAGTAATGGGACTTGCTGCGGACTCACGTCGCGCCAGGTCACGGCCACCTGGTGCCGCTGGTTCCCGTGACGCTTCGTGTCGCCCTTTGTTGACCTGCGATAAAGCGGAACGCGCGCCCGCGCGAGACGCTCGAGTGTTCCCGGGGTTCGCTTAAGTTTTCATAACGAACCGCTCCGGGGGGGACACGCGCCGCACTTCTCACTAGACTCGGTTTTGCACATGCATTCGTGCTTACGTCTGTAAGTGACGAGAGAAAAGGGTGCACGTGAACCCGTACGCTGCGAGCCCCACAGCGCAAGGAGCGCGATGACTGCGCACTCTGCCCACTTCAGAGCCGGCGACCTGTACCTGGAGTCCAGCAGCGGCCGGCTGCCGCCCGTCCGTCTTGACGTGCCGGGAGGCTGGCAGGGGCTGTCACCGGCCCCGCTGCCCGTGGGAGAGCACTTCATCCGGCCGGTCACCGCGGTGCGCGGCCTGGGCTTCCACCCGGCCTCGGTGAAAGCCGCGCGCGACTTCGCCCACTCCGTGCTCGCCGAGTGGGGCTACGCCGGGCTGTCCGGGGACGTGCGCCTGGTGGTCTCCGAACTCGTCACCAACGCCTGCCGGCACGCCGCCCCCGTGGACGCCGGACTGATCTCGGAGTGGTCCATCCAGTTCGGCCTGGTCCGCGACGACCACGAGCTGACCTGCATGGTCTTCGACCCCAGCCTCGTCGCCCCGGCCATGGCCGACCCCGACGACTGCGAAGAGGGCGGCCGCGGGCTCCGCCTCATCGACACCTACAGCTCCAAGTGGGGCTGGAACATCCTCGACGGGCAGGGAAAGGTGGTCTGGGCCGCGTTCTCCATTCCCGACGCGCCCTAGAGGGGCACCACCGGGTACCTCTGCCCTTCCGGAGAGGGCGCCGCCGCCGGTCTCGGCGGCGGCGCCCGTTTTTCACGCGCGCCCCCGCGCCGGACCGCTCCGGCGCTGTGACCTGGGCCGTCGCCGCCCTCCTTGGATGAGGGTTTTCTCATCTCGGTTTCATGGCTCCTCCACGGTCGCGGGCCATGATCACAGTCATGAAACCGCTGTACCGCGTCACGCTGATCGGCGGCGTCGCCATCGCCGCCCTGCTCATCGCGGCCCTGGCCTGGGCCATGAGCCGCGACACCGCTCCCGAGCCCCCTCCCGAGCAGGTCATAGTGGGAGAGTCGCCCGCGTCCAACCCCGCCGGGCAGGGGCCCGGCCGAGAGGCGTCGGCCAGCCCGTCGGCGGCGCCGTCGGACAGCCCGTCCCCGCACCCCTCCGAGGACGACATCGTCTCGCCGCCGCCCCCTGTCACCGGCGACGACGACGCGGACGATGACGACGAGGAAGGGGACGATGACGGCGACGACGACGGCGACGACTGAGGACCGCGCACCCGCACCCGCGCCGGAGCCGGGCAGGCCCGCGCTCTGGCGGCGCATCCCCGCCCGGGTGCGGATCATGGTCTGGGTGGTGCTGCTGATGGTCGGCGTGCTCACCCTGGTCAACGTCATCACCTGGCAGGCGCTGCGCACCGGGGTGGACGACCGGATCGACAGCGCGCTGACCCAGGAGCACGACGAGTTCGCGCAGTTCTTCGAGGGCAACAATCCCCAGGCACCGCAGGGCTTCACCACGGTCGACGCGGCGCTGCGGACCTACGTGGTCGGCCAGTACCCCGACGACAACGAGATCATCTTCGGCCACGTGGACGAGGAGCCGGGCGCCCAGGTGCCCACCGGCCGCGTCCGCCAGTTCCCCGAACCGCTCTACGACGTCTCAGCCGACGAGGACCTGCGCGCGCAGATTTTGGAGTCCTCGGCCGGGCGCGGCGTGGTCGACACCCCCGCCGGCGCCCTGCGCTGGCAGAAGGCCCGGCTCGACGTGCAGCCCGCGTCCTCGGGCAACCCCGGCGGCTGGTTCGTCATCGGCTACTTCGTGGAGCCCGAACTGGCCGACGTCAACCGCACCATCGGCACGCTGTCCCTGGTCAGCGCGGTCGGCCTGCTCATCGCCGGCGCCGCCGCCTGGTGGGTCTCGGGCCGCATCCTGGCGCCCATCCGGCTGGTGCGCCAGACCGCCGCCCAGATCAGCGAGGAGGACCTCACCCGGCGCATCGACGTCCCCGGCAACGACGACGTCGCCGCGCTGGCCGAGCAGTTCAACGCCATGCTCGACCGGCTGGAGGAGTCGTTCTCGGCGCAGCGGCGGTTCGTGGACGACGCGGGCCACGAACTGCGCACGCCCATCACCATCGTCCGGGGCCACCTGGAGCTGATGGGCGACGACCCCGAGGAGCGGCGCGAGGTCGTGCGGCTGGTCACCGACGAACTGGACCGCATGGCCCGCATCGTGGACGACCTGCTGCTGCTGGCCAAGGCCGAGCGGCCCGACTTCGTCCAGCCGCGCACCGTGTGGCTGGCCGAGCTGACCGGCGACATCGACGCCAAGGTCCGGGCGCTGGCCGACCGCAACTGGCGGCTCGCGCACGTCGGCGAGGGCGCGGTCCACGTCGACCCCCAGCGGATCACCCAGGCCATGGTGCAACTGGCGTCCAACGCCGCACAGCACACCGGGCCCGGCGACACCATCAGCATCGGGTCGGCCATGGTCGAGGGCGGCGGGGCCGTGCTGTGGGTCGGCGACACCGGCCCGGGGATCCCCGAGGCCGACCGCGCCCGCATCTTCGAGCGGTTCGCGCGCGGCTCGGGCGCCCGCAACCGCACCGGCGCCGGCCTGGGGCTGGCGATCGTGCGCGCGATCGTGGAGGCCCACCACGGCCGGGTGGAACTGCGCTCGGTGCCCGGCCGGGGCGCGGAGTTCTCCCTCATCCTGCCCCCCACCCACACCGACAGAGCCAAGGAGCGGATGTGAGTCGAATCCTGATCGCCGAGGACGAGGAGCGCATCTCCGCGTTCGTCCGCAAGGGACTGGTGGCCAACGGGTTCGCGGCCGCCGTGGTGGCCACCGGCGCCGAGGCGGTGGACTACGCGCTCTCGGGCGAGTTCGACCTGCTGGTGCTGGACATCGGCCTGCCCGACCTCGACGGGTTCGCCGTGCTGCGGCGGGTGCGCGCCGGGGGGTCCACCCTGCCGGTGATCTTCCTCACCGCGCGGGACGGGATCGCCGACACCGTCACCGGCCTGGAGAACGGCGCCGACGACTACATGACCAAGCCGTTCCGGTTCGAGGAGCTGCTGGCGCGGGTGCGGCTGCGGCTGCGCACCGACCGGACCGCCGAGCACACGACGCTCAGCGCCGCCGGGCTCACCCTGGACCTGCGCACCCGCCGGGCGGCCACCGCCACCGGCACGGTCGACCTCACCGCACGGGAGTTCGCCCTGCTGGAGCTGCTGCTGCGGCACCGCGACCACGTGCTCTCGCGCCAGCAGATCCTCTCCCACGTCTGGGGCTACGACCACGACCCCGGGTCCAACGTGGTGGACGTCTACGTGCGCGCGCTGCGCAAGAAGATCGGCTCCGGGCGGATCGAGACCGTGCGGGGCATGGGCTACCGCCTGGCCGGCTGACCGGGGGCGCCGGCCGCCGCGCGCGGCCGCCCCGCTACTCGCGCGGGCGGCCGAGGTGGTGGTGGATGACCAGGTCGGCGTTGACGTCGCCGAGTTCGGCCAGGGTCAGGCCGCCCTCGGGGTCGTACCAGTCGAGCACGGAGTCGAGGGTGTCGACCACCACGCCGGCGGTGTCGGCTCCGGCGGGCACGCGGAACTCGCCGGCGGCCACACCCTCGGCGATGAGCTGGCGGATGTGCGCGCGGTAGCCCTGGAGGAGGTCGGTCAGCTCCCGGTGGCGCTCGGGGTGGACGGTCCGCAGCGTGGGCAGCAGGGTGCGCCGCAGGTGCTCGGCGGTGCGGTACCGCCAGCAGTGCCGGATGTGCCGCCGCACCAGGCGGTCCACGCGCTCGGTGGGGGACAGGCCGACGGCGGGGGAGTCGAGTTGGCTTTGCACGAGGTCGCGGGTGGAGTGCAGGGCCACGGCGTAGGCGAGGTCGAGGCGGGTGGGGAAGGCTCTGCGGAAGGCGACGGGGTCGACACCGGTGGCGGCGGTGACCTCGTGGGCGAGAGCGGCCATGCCGATGCCGTTGAGGCCGTGGCGGGCGAACAGCCCCGCCGCGGTGTGGAGCACGCGGTCGAAGGCGCGCGCGTCGATGTGGGACAGGTCCGCTGTCATGATCATCTCTGCAATGCCCCGGAGGTCGCGGGCGTAGACGAGGGGTGGGAGCGGGTGCGGTGGCGTTGCCGGGTGCGGCCGCGCGTGCGGGCGAGCGCCGCCGCGCGATGGGGGAGGCGGGCCGCGAATCGGGAACGGCTCGGCGCACCGCGACGCCGGTGCGGGAAACACCGGCCGTTTCCAGCATAGCGGTGCCCGGGGTCGCTTTCAGGGAAAAGCGGGCAGCTTGCCCGAGGAAATCTCGCACCGTGTTTTGCATACGTGCGACCGCAATAAACTGAATTCAGTTTGAATGCATCCGAGCGAGTGGACCGCCGCCGGTCTCAGCGCCGGTGGTCACCGGGCCGCAGGTCATAGGGCGGAGCGGGAACAGCGGGCGCGCCGGAGAAACCGTGCGGACCCGAAACACCGTGCACTCCGGAAACACCGTGGGGACCGGAAACACCGTGCGCGCCGCGGGGCGGCCCCCCCGCACCCGGCGCACTCTGGCGCCCGCTGAGGTTGGCGAGTTCGGCGATGTTGTTGGTGATGATCGCGTCCACGCCCATTCCGGCCAGCCGCACCATTTCCGGAAAATCGTCCACCGTCCAGGTGGCGATCCGGTACCCGTGCCGCTGGATCTCCGCCACCAGCTCCCGCGTCAGCATCCGGTGCTCGGTGCTGTAGTAGCGCGGCCGCACCGACTGCCACACGTCGGGCGGCGGCAGCGTGGGCAGCTCCCACGACAGCAGGAGGCCCACCTGCGGGCGGTGCGCGCGCAGCGCCCGCAGCACCTCCAGCGGGCCGGTGTAGATGATGTGCTCGCCCATGCCGTGCTCGCCCACCACGGCCTCGGCCGCCAGGGCGGTCTCCAGCCGGTCGACGTCGAGCAGCAGCGCCCGCACCGGCGGGCCGGCGGCCTCGGCCAGCACCTCCATCAGGGTGGGGATGCGCTGCTGGACGTCGTGGCCCAGCACGGCGAGGTCGGCCAGGGTCGCCTGCGCCACCGGGCGCGCCAGGCGCCAGGTGTACTCCAGGGCGTGGTCGCGCACGACGACGACGTGGCCGTCGGCGGTGGTGCGCAGGTCGACGGCCACGACGTCGGCGCCTTCGGCGAACGCCGAGCGGATTGCAGGCAGCGTGTTCTCGCGGAACCGGGTGGTGTCACCGCGGAGGGCGATCGCCAGCGTCATGTGCCCAGTCTTTCGTTGCCCCGAGGAACCGGCGAGGGATGCCGCCGGGTGCTGGAGACTAGAGTGCCAAAGTCCGCGCGCGCACGGGGGCGGGACCCGCAAATCCGTCGCCGCCCCGGCTGCGGTGCGACCGTCCTCACTCGGGGCTGGCCGCGCCCCACGGCGGCCGGCTGGGAGACTTGTGGTGTGTCCCGCGCGTCTTCACACTGGTGAACACGCCCCCGCATCGACTCCGAAGGCGAAGAATGATCCCCGACCAGCGCCGCGAGCACATCCTCAAGCTGCTCCAGGAGCGGCACGTGCTCAGCATCAACGAGCTGACCTCGATGCTGTCGGTGTCGCACATGACGGTGCGGCGCGACATCCAGGCGCTGGAGAACGACGGCAAGGTGCTCTCGGTCACCGGCGGGGTGCGGCTGGCGGCGCGGCTCAAGAGCGAACCCTCCTACCTTGCCAAGGCCCAACTGGAGGTCCCGGCCAAGCGGGCGATCACCCGGGCGGCGGCGCAGTTGGTGCGCGAGAACTTCACGATCTTCCTCGACGCCGGCACGACCTCGCTCCAGATGGTGCCCATGCTCACCGACAAGGTCGGGCTCACCGTGGTCACCAACGACTTCAATGTCGTGGGGCACCTCATGGAGTACCCCAACATCGAGCTGATCCACACCGGCGGCGTGGTCTCCCACGCCGACCACTCCTCGGTGGGCCAGTTCACCGCCGACTTCCTGCGCCAGGTCAACGTCGACATCGCGTTCATCGCCAGCAGCTCCTGGGACGTCGACCGCGGCTCCACCACGCCCTCGGAGGCCAAGGTGGTGGCCAAGCAGCAGTTGCTGCGGATCGCCTCCAAGAGCGTGCTCACCGTCGACAGCACCAAGTACGGCAAGTTCGGGACGTTCCGGGTGGCGCGCCTGGAGGAGTTCGACCTGATCATCACCGACGACCGGCTGCCGCAGTCGGCGGTGGACGAGATCCGCGCCCAGGACGTGCGGCTGGAACTGGTCTCCCCGGATTAGGACCGGGCGCGGGGCGGCGCCGCCGGGACGCGGGCGCGCGGCACGGACACGCGGTGGGGTCTTCACGGGTGGAGGCGGCGGACGGCCGCAGGGGGCCGGGTAGGCGGTGCGGGCGGCCTCGGCGCGGCCGGGGAGGTCGCCGGGAAAAGGGGGGCGCGGAGCCCGGCGGCGGCGCTGCCACCGGCTCTCAGACGCGCCCGGTCAGTCCTCGCTGACCAGCTCCGCCGGGCAGTACAGCTCCAGTTGGATGCCGTCGGGGTCGGAGAAGGAGATCATCGACCCGTGGTCGGCGTGCACGATCGGCGAGTGGTCGATGTCGAGGTCGGTGAGGCGGTCCTCCCAGTAGTCCAGCTCGCCCAGGCTGCCCACCTGGAACGCCAGGTGGTCCATGCCGGTGTGGCGGTGGTCGAAGGTCGCCTTGAACTGGTCCTTGTGCTGGATGAACCCGAGCACGACACCGCTGGGGTGGCGGCACTCGGTGAGCAGCCACTGCTTGCCGTCCCGGGTCTTGAACTCCTTGAACCCGAGCACGGTGCGGTAGAAGTCGATGCTGGCGTCGCGGTCGCGCACGGACAGCGTGATGTGCGCCAGACCGGTCACTCGGGGCACGGAGACCTCTTTTCGACGGTCCGGTGTCCGTCTGCGGGGTGGGAACAGCGTTAGCACGGTTCCCGAGAATACGTGGGGGACCGCCACGCTCAACCCGGCCTTAATACAGGCTTAACGGGGCGAATGCGGCGCAGGTCGCGGGCGGTGCGGGTGGGGGCGCACACCCCCTGCGGGCAGGGCGTTCCCGCGCCGCGCGGCCTCGGTCCATGGCCCGGCGTGAGGCTGTTCACACCCGGTGTCACGGCCGCGCGGCGTCTGGCGTGTTCAGCGCGACTGTGAAGGAGTGCTTCACCGTGACCCAAGGAACGATAAGTGGAGCTGCGCGCCGCCTGCTGGCAGAGTGGCGGGTATGAGCACAACCACCACACTTCACGTCGTGACCGTCTTCCTCGGCGAGCACGGCACGGGCGGCAACGAACTCGGCGTCTTCCTGGACGCCGCCGGCATGTCCGACGCCGCCCGGCAGGCGGTCGCCGCCGACCTCGGGTTCTCCGAGACCGTGTTCGTGGAGGACACCGCCACCGGCCGGATGCACATCCACACCCCGGCCATCGAGCTGCCGCTGGCCGGCCACCCGCTCGTGGGCACCTCATGGCTGCTGCGCCACCAGGGGATGGGCCGGGACTCCCTGTACCCGCCGGCCGGCGTGGTGCCCACCTGGGAGGACGGCGACCACACCTGGATCCGCGCCGACCCGGCGCTGGCGCCGGAGTTCGACACCCGCCAACTGCCCTCCCCGGCCGAGGTCGACGCCCTGGTCGGTGGCGAGCCCGGCGTCAACCTGCACGTGTGGGCGTGGGAGGACGAGACGGCCGGGCGGGTGCGGGTGCGGGTGTTCCCCGCCGAGATGGGCATCGGCGAGGACGAGGCCACGGGCGCGGCCGCGCTGCGGCTGTGCGGGCTGCTGCGCCGCCCGCTGGTGATCCGCCAGGGGGTGGGCTCGCGGATCGACGCCCGCCCCGGCCCGGACGGCACGGTCGAGATCGGCGGCCGGTGCGCCCTGGTCGACACCCGGGGCTACCGGCTGCCCTAGCGCGGCGCGGCCGGGTCGCGGGTGCCGAGGCCGAGGTCGAGTCCGGGACCGCCGGGGAGGTGGGGCGGCGGGGGCACCCGGCCGCCCGGACCCGCTCGCCCGCCACCGGGCCACCGGGCCACCCGGCGACCGGGCCACCAGGTCACCGGGACACCCGGTCGGCGGCAGGGTCGCGGCGGCGGCCGCCGGTCCGCTCAGCCCCGCGCCAGGGCGCCGTAGACGATCAGGTTGCGCTCGTAGTGGCCGGTGGCGTGGTCGAAGGCGCCCGCGCAGGTGACCAGCCGGATCTCGGGCCGCTCCACCGGGCCGTAGACCGCCTCGGCGGGGAACGCGCCCTTGTCCACGCGCTCGCTGCGCCGCACCGCGAACACGGCGTCGCGGCCGTCGGCCCGGCGCACCCGGATCTCGTCGCCGGGCCGCAGGTCGCCCAGGCGCCAGAAGACCGACGGCCCGGTGCGGGTGTCGCGGTGCCCGGTGATGACGGCGGCCCCAGGGTCGCCCGGTGCCGGCCCCAGCGCGTACCAGCCGGCCACGCCGGTGCGCTCCAGCGGGGGCTGGGCCAGGGCGCCCTCGGGGTCCAGCCCCAGGGGCAGCAGGCGCGCGCGCAGCCCGATGGCGCCGATCTCCAGGTGGACGGGGGCGCCGGCCGCGTGCGCTGCGCCGGCGGGTGCGGGCGGGGCGCCGCCCGCGTCGTGGGCCGGGCGCTCGGGGGCGCGCGCGGCGGACTCGGGGGCGGCCACGGGGCCGAGCGAGGCGGTCAGCAGCGCGCCGGCGGCGCAGACGGCCGCCAGCGCGTGGGCCGCCGCCTCACCGGCCACGGCGTGCGGCGCGCCGGCCCAGGGCCAGGGCGGCGCCCGCCAGGCCCGCCAGCAGCCCGGCGGCCATGGCGCGGGCCGGCCCCGCCGACTCCGGGACGCCGCCCCCGCCGGTCTGGGGGGCGCCCGAGGGCGTGGGCGTGAGCGCGCCGCGGATGACGGTGACCTTGCCCAGGGCGGTCTCGGTGGAGGTACCGCCCACGCACTCGGCGTGCACGGCGTAGACGCCCGGCGGGGTGCCCGGAGCCACCACCACGGGCACGGTGCCGAAGGTGTTCTCCAGTTCGGCCGAGGCGGTACCGGGGAACACGTCGGAGGTGAACTCCAGTTGCCGGGCGTCGCCCTCGCAGGCGGAGGTCAGGGTGATCGACTGGCCTGGGGCCACCGCCTCGGGGGAGACCTCGATCTGCTGGGCCTCGGCCCAGGCGGGCGCGGTGCCCGGCACGAGCGCGCCCGCGGTGATTCCGGCCAGCACCCAGACCTTCATGTCGTCTCCCCACTGCCAAGCGTCGCCTTAGCCGAACCATGTCACACTGAGTGAGAAGACGTCACGCACTGTTCGTGCGCGTAAGGCATCTTTTAACCGGCAAGACGGGTGAAGTGACGGTGTGCGCGGGCGGCGCGGCCGGTCGAAGCGGCCTCCCCCCGGCGCTGCCGGGCCGCCCGCCGACCTAGGCTCGGGTGGGGGAGTCCGAGGAGAGCGGGAGCGCGAGATGTCGGCGACGAGGCTGCTGGTGCTGGGCATGGTGCGGTCGTTCGGACCCGCCCACGGCTACCAGGTACGGCGCGAGCTGCTGTCCTGGGGCGCCGACACCTGGGCCAACGTCAAACCCGGCTCGATCTACCACGCGCTGCGCCAACTGCTCAAGGGCGGCATGCTGCGCAGTGCGGGGGTGGAGGAGAGCGGCGAGGGGCCCGAGCGCGCCCTGTTCGAGGTGACCGCCGCCGGCGAGGAGGAGTTCTTCCGGCTGCTCCAGGAGGCCCTGTCCGACGCCGAGGCCAAGCCGGAGTACTTCGGCGCGGCCATCACGTTCATGACCGCGCTGCCGCGCTCCCGCGCGCTGGGGCTCCTGCGGTTCCGCCTGGAGGGGCTGGAGAAGGCCCGGCGCACGGCGGAGTCCCTGCTGGGCACCGAGGTCATGGGATACAAGCCGGCGCACGTCTACGAGCTGTTCCGGTCCTGGGTGGTGGCGGCCGAGGCGAACGAGGCCTTCACCCGGGAGCTGATCGAGCGGCTGGAGGGCGGCGCCTACAGCATGGCGGGCGAGGGCGGCCGGGCGTTCGGCGAGCCGGCCGCCGCGCCGCGCGGGCCGGGCGGGGTGCCCGGGGAGCGTCGCGAGACCGGGTAATCAAATTTGACTACCCGGATCTCGGGCGGGATGATTCCAGCCGAGTAATCAAATTTGACTACCGGACGCGCGGCGCCGGGCCGCCCGGCGGCCGCCGCATGGGGGCACTGTGATCCACACCCGCGACCTCACCCGCAGCTTCACCACGAAATCCGGCACCGTCGAGGCGGTGCGCGGCCTGACCCTCGACGTCGAGGCCGGCGAGATCGTCGCCTTCCTCGGCCCCAACGGCGCCGGCAAGTCCACCAGCCTGCGCATGCTCACCACCCTGCTCGCGCCCACCTCGGGCACCGCCACCGTGGCCGGGCACGACGTGGTCGCCGACCCCCACGGCGTGCGGCGCCGCATCGGCTACGTCGGCCAGGGCCACGGCGCCGGCTACGGCCAGCGCCTCGGCGAGGAACTGGTCACCCAGGGGCGGCTCTACGGGCTGACCCGCGCCGAGGCGCGCACCCGCGCCGCGCGGCTGATGGCCGACCTGGACCTGGAGGGGCTGGAGAAGCGCCACACCCCCCAGCTCTCCGGCGGGCAGCGGCGCCGCCTCGACATCGCCATGGGGCTCATCCACCGGCCCGACCTGCTGTTTTTGGACGAGCCCTCCACCGGGCTCGACCCGCACAGCCGCGCCAACCTGTGGACCCACATCGCCCGGCTGCGCGAGGACTACGGCACCACGATCTTCCTGACCACGCACTACCTGGACGAGGCCGACACCATGGCCGAGCGGGTGGTGGTCATCGACCACGGCGCGGTGATCGCCGACGGCACCCCCGACGACCTCAAGGGCAAGGTGGCCGGCGACCTGGTGACCCTGGAGGCCGCCAGCGAGGAGGACGCCCGCCAGGCGGCCGCGGCCGTCGCCGCGTTCGCCGCCGCCGACTCCCTCGACACCACCGGCACCACGGTCCGGCTGCGCGTGGACCGGGGCGAGAGCGCCCTGCCGCAGATTTTGCGCGCGGCCGACGCGCGCGGGCTCGAACTCCGCACGGTCCAGGTGCAGCGGCCCTCGCTGGACGACGTCTTCCTCACCCTCACCGGGCGCAGCCTGCGCGAGAGCGCCGCGTGAGCGCCGCCGCCGCCCTCAGTCCGCACACCCCGAAAGGCACGCCGACCCCCATGTCCTTCCTCCGCGACACCTGGATCGTCTACCTGCGCCAGCTCCGGCCCACCCTCCACGCGCCCGTCTTCGGCCTGGGGTTCAGCATGCTCCAGCCGGTGCTCTACCTGGTGCTGTTCGCCCCGCTGCTGTCGGGGATGCCCGGCGCCATGGGCGACAACTCCCTCCAGTGGTTCGTGCCGGGCGTGCTCGCCATGCTCGGCCTGTTCGGCACGGCGTTCGCCGGGTTCGGCCTGCTGCCCGAGATCCGCAGCGGCGCCCACGAGCGGATGCTGGCCACCCCCGCCAGCCGGGTGGCGCTGCTGCTGGGGCGCGTCCTGCGCGACGTGTCCGTGCTGCTCGTCCAGTCGGTGGTCATCCTGCTGGCGGTGCTGCCCTTCGGCCTGGAGGTGTCGCTGCCGGGCGCGGCGGCCGGGCTGGTCCTGCTGATGGTCCTGGGCACGGGCCTGGGCACGCTGTCCTACCTGCTGGCGATGACCCTGCGGGAGGAGAGCATGTTCGCCGCCGCCCTCCAGACGATGATCATGCCCCTCATCCTGCTGTCGGGCGTGATGCTGCCGATGGACCTGGCCCCGGCCTGGCTCTACGCGCTCTCTCGCGCCAACCCGGTCAGCCACGTGGTCGACGCCGAGCGCGCCCTGTTCGCGGGCGACTTCGCCGACGTCTCGGTCCTGGCGGGAACAGGCGTGGCGGTGGCGATCGCCGCCGTCGCCCTGGCGGCGGGCACCCGCATGATGCGCCGCCTGGCCGTCTGACCCGCCCGGAACGGTTTCCGGTCCCACCACCCGGTCCGCCGGCCACGGCCGGGGCGGTCTCCGACCGCCCCGGTCCCCGGTTCGCCGCCGCAAGCTCAGGGGCGGACGGGGCGCCAGGGGTAGGGGCTGGACAGCACCATGGTGCTGGACGGGCGGCCGTGTTCGGCCAACTGGTCGATGATCTGCTCGAAGTGGGCCATGGAGGCCACCGCGATGAGGAGGACGCAGCAGGCGTCGCCCGTGACCCGGTGGAGTTGCAGGATCTCCGGGCGGGACATGGCGGCCTCGTCGCGCAGGAGGCACAGGGGGCCGAAGCACTCCATGCGGACCAGCGCCGTTACCGGGAGGCCGGCCGCGGCCGGGTCCACGTGGGCGTGGTAGCCGGTGATCACGCCCCGGTCCTGGAGGCGGCGGACCCGGTCGGCCACCGCCGGAGGGGACAGGTTCACCCGCCGCGACAGCTCGTTGTAGGACAGCCGGGCATCGCCCTGGAGTTCGGCGAGGATGCGGCGGTCCACGTTGTCGAGCATGGTCTCCCGTTCGGTAGGGAATGGTCCCAAATCACTTACGAATGCTAAGTCCGTCCCGGTCAGGCGCTCGCGTTCGCGCTTCAGCGCGGGGCACCGGCGGGAGCATCCTTGGGGGACTCCCGCCGCACCGGCACCACGCGCGGCGCGCGGCGAGGTCGACTGCGGACCGGTGGCGACGGCACGAGGGGGATCGGATCATGGCGGTGGCGGCAGCCCATGACCAGGACGCGGCCGGCGGCGGCGCCGGCGGGACGGGGGCGGCCGGCGGGTGCCCCCTGGAGGCCGCCGACCAGGCCGCGGCCTACGCCGACTACGTGCGCACCCAGACCCTGCTCGACCTCCAGCGGCCCCGCACCGGCGAGCCCGCCGAGCTGTCGTTCATCATCGCCACCCAGGTGATGGAGCTGCTGTTCACCCTGGTCCGCCAACACTGGACCGCCGCGCGCGACGCGCTGGAGGCCGACGACGCCGAGGCGGCGATCGCCGCCCTGCGCCGGGGAGCCGGCGCCCAGGACGTCCTGGTGGAGTCGTGGGCGCTGCTGGGCACCCTCACCCCCGCCGAGTTCGACCGGTTCCGCGACTCCCTGGGCGTGGCCTCGGGCGTGCAGTCGCCCAGCTACCGGCACCTGGAGTTCCTGCTGGGCAACAAGTCGCCGGGCATGATCCGCCCCTTCCGCGCCCAGCCCGAGGTGCACCGCGACCTGGAGCGCGCCCTCGCCGAGCCCGGCCTCTACGACGCCGCGCTGCGGCTGCTGCACCGGCGCGGCCTGGGCGTGCCCGCCGCGTCCGCCGAGCGCGACTGGCGCCGCCCCTACCGGCCCCACCCCGACGTGGAGAAGGCGTGGGCGCGGGTCTACGCCGACGAGCGCCCCGGCAACGAGCTGCTGCGCCTGGCCGAGGCGCTGGTGGACACCGCCGAGCGGGTAACCCGCTGGCGGCACCGCCACCTGATGGCGGTCAAGCGCGCCATGGGGGCCAAGCCCGGCACCGGCGGGTCCAGCGGCCTGGACTGGCTGGCGCGCAACGCCGCTCAGGACGTGTTCCCCGAGCTGTGGTCGCTGCGGACCGCGCTGTGAGACCGCCCGCCGCGCCCGGCCCGCGCGCCCGCCCCGCCGCCCACCCCGCCGCCTGCCCCGCCGTCTGCGGCGGCGGGCGGCCGGACCCGGCCGCGTCCGGCGGGGGGTCGGCGGGTCTGAACCGCCGCCGCGCGGGGATACTGGCCACCGGCCGCACCCTGTGCGCGCCTCGCACCCGCCCGCCCCGGGCGCGGGCGGCGGTGCGCCCGACCGACCGCGCCGAGCGCCCGCCCGAGGCTAGGAAGGCCCTGTCGACATGACGCCCATCACCCGCGAGGACTGCCTCCGCCGCGACGCCGCCGACCCGCTGGCCGCCTTCCGCGCGGAGTTCACGCTGCCCGACAACGTGATCTACCTCGACGGCAACTCGCTGGGCGCGCTGCCCGCCGCCACGCCCGGCCGCGTCGCCGAGGTGGTGGAGCGCGAGTGGGGCCAGGGGCTCATCGCGAGCTGGAACGAGGCGGGCTGGTGGGACAAGCCCCGCACGCTGGGCGCCAAGCTCGCCCCGCTGGTGGGGGCGGCTCCCGACGAGGTGGTGGTCGGCGACGGCACCTCGGCCAACCTGTTCAAGACGCTGGTGGCGGCCCTGCGGCTGAACCCCGGCCGCCGCGCGGTGGTGGGGGAGACCGCCAACTTCTCCACCGACCTCTACGTCACCCAGGGCGTGACCGAACTCATGGGCGTGGTGGAGCGCCGGGTCGACCCCGACAACCGGGCCGCGCTCGCCGCCGCGCTGGCGGCCGGCGACGTGGCGGCCGTGGTGCTCAGCCACGTCGACTACCGCACCGGCGTGCTGCGCGACATGGCCCAGATCAACCGCCTGGCCCGGGCCAACGGCGTGCTGACGGTCTGGGACCTGTGCCACAGCGTGGGCGCGGTGCCGGTGGAACTTGCGGCCACCGGCGCGGACTTCGCCGTGGGCTGCACCTACAAGTACCTCAACGGCGGCCCGGGCGGCCCCGCGTTCACCTACGTCGCCCACCGCCACCAGGCCGCCGCCCGCCAGCCCCTCACCGGCTGGCACGGCCACGCCCGCCCGTTCGACTTCGCCGCCGAGTACGTCCCCGCCGAGGGCGCGAGCCGCTTCCTCAGCGGATCGCAGTCGCTGGTCGCCGCCGCCGCCCTGGAGTCCTCCCTGGACCTGTGGGCGCGGGTGGACCTGGGCCGGCTGCGCGCCAAGAGCCTGGCGCTGACCGAGCTTTTCCTGGACATGACGGAGCGGGCCGGGTTCGCCGCGGTGACCCCGCGCCAGGCCGCGCGGCGCGGCAGCCAGGTGTCGCTGCGCCACCCCGACGGCTACGCGATCGTCCAGGCGCTCATCAAGCGCGGTGTGGTCGGCGATTTCCGCGCGCCCGACATCATGCGGTTCGGCTTCGCCCCGCTTTACCTGCGCTATGTCGACGTCTTCGACGCAGCCGCCGCGCTAGCGGAGGTGGTGCGCACCGGGGAGTGGCGTGACCCGGCCTTTGCCCGCCGCCACCAGGTGACCTGAGCCACGGCGCGTCGGCCGCCGACGCGCCGCCCACCCCCTCGGATGACCCGTTGTTCAGCACTGTGGCACGAGTCACGATTTCGCATGTTTAAAGCCCGGAAAACCCGTGTGTGCGGGGGGTTTCGGTGCGTGTCCATGCTGCCCCAAGGGTCCTGATCTGCGGTTTTACGTTTTGAGTCGTGGCATTTGACTTTTTCGTGGGCTAGAGTCCTTCGTGATCGGTTCGTGACCTGCGGATTACCTTGCGGGTCCACACCGATGCCGAGCCCCAGGTGCTCCACGGCACCGGGGAACGAGGCCCCCAACCTCCAGCGGGTGGCCGCGCGGTCTCAACGCCGGCCCGGTACTCCGTTCCCAACGGCGACCGACTCCCCGCAGCGCCCCGCGATCCACGCGGGCGCCCCCACCAGGTAACCGCCCGGATTCGGGCTGCCCATCCGGCATGCCCCGAGCACGGGATCCACGCCTGTACCCGGTCTCGCTCGGCCCTGCACCCAAACTTTGGTTCATTTGATGAGTTCTGAGAATCCTGTCCAGTACGGCAACGTCAAGGCTTCCTACTTCTGGGACGACGGCTCCGGCATCAACGGCGACACCGGTGCGCCCGCTTCGGGCGAGCCCATGCAGGAGGGCCTGGCGGCCAGCCCGAGCTGGCCGCTCGGCACCGAGGGCTACGTCGAGTACAACGGCAAGAAGGCAGAGTTCTTCATCGGCGACCGCGGTCCGGGCGACCCCGCCGAAGGCTGCAACGTCCTCCTCGACCTCGACGGCAAGACGTTCGCCAAGCTCACCGGCGAGTCCTGGAACGACGACTCCTACACCGTCACGGGCGGCCAGGGCCACATCGACGTCGAGTACTACATCACCGAGTGGGGTGACGGCGCCGGTACCCCGGGCGCTCCCCAGCCCATGAGCGGCTCCGAGGTCTGCGACGACGCCGTCTCGCCGGTCCCCGCCTCCGCCAAGAAGGACGGCGGCGAGGACAAGAAGAAGTCCGAGGGCGACCAGGGCCAGAAGCAGCAGCCCAAGGACGACGCCAAGGACGAGTCCGCGGAGCAGTCCGCCGACGAGGGCTCCGGCACCGGCAAGGGCGAGGACTCCGAGCAGCAGCAGGCCGCGCCGTCCGGCAAGGACGACGGCGGCGACGGTTCCGGCCAGGGCCTGACGGCCGAGACCGCGGCCAACGACACCTCCGGTATCGCGCTGGCGGGCGACGACCTGCCGATGGCCGCCGGGCTGCTCACCCTGGCGATCGTCCCGGCCCTGCTGGTGGCGTTCCTCTTCGGCCGCCGCCGCGCGGCCACCGACTACGCCACCGAGGGCGGCCGCCACCGCGCGGACTCCCTCCTCACCGCCGAGGGCCTGCGCGAGACGGTGCAGAGCGTCCGCGACCGGCTCCCCAGCTCCTGGAGCGAGGCCACGTCCAGCGCCAACGCGTACTGGACCCGCGTCGCGGACCGTATCCGCGACCGCCGGACCGGCTCGCAGGGCGGCGAGTAACCACCGCCGCATCGCGGGTGTGAACCGGCGGACCGGTCACCACCGGCCCCCGGCACCCGCCACGCACGACGGCGCCCCCGCCCGGCAACGGGCGGGGGCGCCGTTCGCGTCTCCAGGGTCGCCGACCGATGCCGGGGAGGGGGGGGGGGCGCCCCGCCGCGGGCGCCACCACACCTTCTTCTTATGGGGGAAGCGCGCGGGGAGGAACGCGCGCGGGGTTCTCGGGCGCGGCGACACCCTCACATGTCGCCGATGAGCAGCTCCGGGCGCTCCACGCAGTCGGCGACGAACCGCAGGAACCCCGCCGCCACCGCGCCGTCGCACACCCGGTGGTCGAACGCCAGGGTCAGCTCGGTCACCGGCCGCACGGCGAGGTCGTCGCCCACCACCCAGGGCCGCTTGACGATCCGCCCCACACCGACGATGGCCGACTCGGGGTGGTTGATGACGGCGGCGGCGCCGTCCACCCCGAACACCCCGTAGTTGTTCACCGTGAACGTGCCGCCGGTGAGCCGGTCCGGCGGCAGGCTCCCGCCGCGCGCCCGCTCGGTCAGCGCGGTGAGTTCGCCGGCCAGCTCCCGCGTGGTCAGGGCGTGGGCGTCGCGCACCACCGGGACCACCAGCCCGCGCGGCGTCTGCGCCGCGAACCCCAGGTGCACGCCCGGCGGCTCGACCAGTTCGCCGCGCTCGGCGTCGAACCGGGAGTTCAGCGCCGGGAAGCGGCGCAGCCCCAGCACGCAGAACCGGGCGAGGAGGGCGAGCAGGCCCACCGGGCGGTCGGGGTCGGCCGCGGTCAGCGCCGCGCGCAGGTCCAGCAGGCCGGTGGCGTCCACGTCCACCCACACCGTGGCCTCGGGGATCTCCCGGCGCGAGCGGGCCATGCGCCGCGCCATCTCCCGGTGCGGACCGCTCAGCGGGACCCGCCGCGCCCCGGCGGGCGCGGCCGCCGGAGCCGGCTGGGCCGGCGGGGACACGGGGTCGGCCTCGGGCCGGGCGGCGGGCACGGCCGCCGCGGCGGCCGGGGGCGGCGCCGGAGCTGCCGGTGCGGTGCCCGCGCGCCGCGCGGCGACCGCCGCCTCGACGTCGCGCCGCAGCACCAGGCCGCCCTCGCCGCTGCCGACCAGCGCGGCGACGTCGATCCCGTGCTCGCGGGCGATGCGCCGGACCAGCGGCGACACCACCGGCACGGGGTGTGGCGCGCCGCCGGCCGCGCCGGCGGCGGGGGGCGGGGGCGGCGCCGCGGACGCCGTTGGCCGCGGGCCGCCCTCCGCCGGGTCTCGCCGCTGGGGGCGGCGGCGAGACGGGCTGGGCCGCTGCTCGGCGCGGGTGCCGTAGCCCACGAGCACGGCACCCGACAGCGGGGCGGAGCCGTCGGCGCCGGGGGGCGCGGACTCCGGTGCGGGCGCGGGGCCGCCGGGTGTATCGGCGGCGCCGCGGTCGGCGGGGAGTGCGCGCAGGCTGGCGAGGACGCGTTCGGCGGCGGTCGGCCGCTCGGGGGAGGGGGCGGCGGGGGAGGGGGCGCCCGCCGCCCCGGCGGCCGGGACCGGGGCACCGCCCGCGTCCGTGCCGTCGCCGTCCGTGCCGCCCTCGGCGGCGCGGGCCGCCGGCGCGGGGCCGGCGGCCGGTCCGCCACCGGCCTCCGTCCGACCGGTGTCCACGCTGATCAGGGGCGCGCCCACCGGGACCGCCTCGCCGGGAGCGCCGTGCAGGGCGGTGACCCGGCCGGCGTAGGGACAGGGCACCTCGACGGTCGTCTTGGCGGTCTCGACCTCGGCCACCGGCTGGTCCACCGCCACCTCGTCGCCGACCTCGACCAGCCAGGCCAGGATCTCGGCGTCGGCCAGCCCCTCGCCCAGGTCGGGCAGCAGGAAGGCGCGCACGCCGCCGGGCTCCGCGGCGCTCACGCCCCCACCTCCAGCCGGTGCGCCCGCCCGGCGCGCGCCGCCGCGTCCGCACCCGCCGAGGTCGGCGCCTGCGCCGGAGGCGGTACCCACGCCGCCTCCCACTGGAGCCGGTCGAGGGCGGCGAGGATCCGGTCGACGCTGGGCAGGTGGTACTCCTCCAGGTGGGGCGGGGGATAGGGGATGTCCAGCCCGGCCACCCGCAGCACCGGCGCCTCCAGGTAGTGGAAGCACCGCTCGGTGACGCGCGCGGCGACCTCGGCGCCGTACCCGGCGAACGCCGACGCCTCGTGCACCACCACCGCGCGCCCGGTGCGGCGCACCGACGCGGTCACCGTGGCGTCGTCGAACGGCGCCAGGCTGCGCAGGTCCACCACCTCCACCTCGCGGCCCTCCTCGGCCGCCGCCTCGGCGGCCAGCAGCGCGGTGTCCACGGTCGGCCCGTAGGCGATCAGGGTGACGTCGGCGCCCGCGCGGCGCACCACCGCCTGGTCCATGGGCGCGGTGCGCACCGGGAGTTCGACCTCCTCGGTGGCCCAGTAGCGCCGCTTGGGCTCCAGGAACACCACCGGGTCGGGGCAGGCGACGGCCTCGCGCAGCATGGAGTAGCCGTCGGCGGGCGTGGCGGGGGTGACCACGCGCAGGCCGGGGGTGTGGGCGTAGTAGGTCTCGGAGGAGTCGCCGTGGTGCTCCACGGCGCCGATCCCGCCGCCGTAGGGCACCCGGATGACGATGGGCAGGGCCAGCCGCCCCCGGGTGCGGTTGCGCATCTTGGCCACGTGCGAGACGACCTGCTGGAAGGCGGGGTAGGCGAAGGCGTCGAACTGCATCTCGACCACGGGCCGGTGCCCGTACATGGCCATGCCCACCGCCGTGCCCACGATCCCGGACTCGGCGAGGGGGGAGTCGAAGCAGCGGTCCTCGCCGAACTCCGCCGTGAGGCCGTCGGTGACGCGGAACACCCCGCCCAGCGGGCCGACGTCCTCGCCGTAGACCACGACGTCGGGGTCGGTGGCCAGCGCGTCGCGCAGCGCGCGGTTGAGCGCCCGGCCCAGGCTGACCTCGGCCATGTCAGACCTCCTCACCGGTGGGGGCGGCGCGGCGCGCCCGGACCCAGGCGCGCACCTCCTCGCGCTGGCCGCGCAGCGGCGCGGTGGGCGCGGCGTAGACGTGGTCGAACAGCTCCTCGGGCGCGGGGGCGCCCAGCCGGGCGATCCGCTCGCGCACCGAGATCGCCAGCCGGTCGGCCGCGTCGACCATCTCCTGGTGGGCGGCGTCGTCCAGGCCGCCCTCGCGGCGCAGCAGCGCCTCCAGCCGCGCCACCGGGTCGCGGCGCCGCCAGTGGGCGACCTCGGCGTCGTCGCGGTAGCGGCGCGGGTCGTCGGAGTTGGTGTGCGGGTCGATCCGGTAGGTGCGCGCCTCGACCAGCGCGGGGCCGGCGCCCGCCCGCGCCTCGGCCAGGGCGCGCGCGACCACCGCGTGCACGGCGGCGGCGTCGTTGCCGTCGACGTGGTAGCCGCGCATGCCGTAGCCCACCGCCTTGTGCGCGAGCGTGGGCGCGGCGCTCTGCCGGCGCAGCGGGACGCTGATGGCCCACTGGTTGTTCTGCACCAGGAACACCACCGGGGTGTTCCACACCGCCGCGAAGTTGTAGGCCTCGTGCGCGTCGCCCTCGCTGGTGGCGCCGTCGCCCATGAGGACCAGCGCCGCGACGTCCTCGCCCTTGCGGCGGGCGGCATAGGTCAGGCCCACCGCGTGGGAGGCGTTGGTGGCCAGCGGGGTGCACTGGGGCGCGCAGCGGTGGCGGGCGGGGTCGTAGCCGCTGTGCCAGTCGCCGCGCAGCAGGGTCAGCACCTCGACCGGGTCCACCCCGCGGGTGACCAGCGAGACGCAGTCGCGGTAGGTGGGGAACAGCCAGTCGTCGTCGGCCAGCGCGAGGACGCCGCCGACCTGGCACGCCTCCTGGCCGTGGGAGGAGGGGTAGACGGCCAGGCGGCCCTGGCGCGCCAGGGAGTCGGCCTGGCGGTCGAACCGGCGGCCGATCACCATGGCGCGCAGCAGCGCCAGCAGGACGTCGGGTTCGGGCAGGGCGAAGCCCGCGCCGGAGGCGGGGGCGGCGCGGGTGCCGTCGGGCTCCACGAGCCGGACCGGCTCCAGCGAGGGCAGCAGGGCGGCGGGGTCGGCCGCCGGGCCGCGGGGTGCGTCGCTGGTCGTCATGCCTTGAATATGCGGTCGGCCGCCGCATACTGTCCATAATGCGGCGCGGACCGTGGACAGGTGGCCGCGCGGAGCGGTCGCCGCGGCGCATTCGTCCCCGGCGTCCAGCATGTGGACGGTGTGAGGTGAGACACATGGCCGTGCCCCTGGACGACGTCGACCGCCGGATCATCGACCTGCTGCGCGCCGACGGCCGCATGTCCATCCGGGCCGTCGCCGAGCGGGCGCACATCTCGCGCGCCAACGCCTACGCCCGCCTGGACCGGCTGCGCGCCGACGGCGTGATCCGCGGCTTCACCGCCGTCGTGGACCACGAGAAGTACGGCAAGGGGCTGTCGGCCTATGTGTCGGTGCGCATCCAGCAGCACTCCTGGGAGCGGTTCCGCGCCTACCTGCGCGACATCCCCGAGGTCGACCACGCCGCCCTGGTCTCGGGCGACGTCGACCTGCTGCTGCTGGTCCGGGTGGCCGACCCCGCCGCGCTGCGCACCTTCGTGCTGGAGCGGTTGCAGCGCATCCCCGAGGTCCGCAGCACCCAGACCATGTTCATCCTGGACGAGCCCGCGCTGGGCGAACCGGGCCGGTGAGCCGGGGCCGGTGGGCCGGCCGGGCGCTCAGCCGACGATCGGCCGCTCCTCGGGGTACTCGAACCGGCGCGGGTGGCGGCGCAGCGCCAGGGCCGAGGCCAGGGTGATCGGCCCGATGCGGCCCGCGAACATCAGGAACACCAGGATGAGCTGGCCGGCCAGCGGGATGTCGGCGGTGATGCCGGTGGACAGCCCCACCGTGGCGAACGCCGAGACCACCTCGAACAGGATCTGGTCCAGGGTGAAGGTGGTCATGGTCAGCAGGCAGAACGTCGAGACGATCACCAGGCCCAGCGCCATGGTCACCACGGTGATGGCCTGCTCGATGGCGCTGCGCGCCACCTTGCGGTTGGCCACGTGTACCGTGGTCTCGCCGCGGACGTTGGTGTAGATGACGAATGCCAGCAGCGCGAACGTGGTGACCTTGATGCCGCCGGCGGTGCCCGCGCTGCCGCCGCCCACGAACATCAGCGCGTCGGTGACGAACAGCGTCTGGGTGGTCATCTCGCCGAACGGCAGCGAGTTGAACCCGGCGGTGCGCGGCACCACCGCCTGGAAGAACCCGTTGAGCAGCTTGCCGGCCACGCTCAGCGGCCCCATGGTGCGCGGGTTGTGCCACTCCAGCGCCGTGAACGCGACGAACCCCACCACCAGCAGCACGGCGGTGGTGACCAGGGTGAGTTTGGCGTGCACCGTCCAGTGGTGGCGCTCGCGCCGGCGCCGCGCGTGCCGCCACAGCTCCACCCAGACCGGGAACCCCAGTCCGCCGAAGACCACCGCGAACGCCAGCGGCAGCAGGATCCAGGGGTCGCCGGCGAAGTCCTCCAGGTTGTAGGTGTAGAGGGCGAACCCGGCGTTGTTGAACGCCGAGACCGCGTGGAACACCCCCAGGTACAGCGCCCGGCCCAGCGGCTCGCCGTAGCCCAGCAGGAAGCGCGCCGAGAGGAGGACGGCCACCGCCCCCTCCACCACCGCCGTGACGACCACGATCCCGGCGACCACCTGCCGGACGTCGCCCAGGGTCAGGCTCTTGGTCTCGGCCTCGGTGCGCACCTGCTGGCGCAGCCGCACCCGGCGGGTCACCAGCAGGCTCAGCATCGTGGCCAGCGACATGATCCCCAGGCCGCCGACCTGGATCAGCACCAGGATGACGATCTCGCCGAAGGTGGACCAGTAGGCGGGGGTGTCCACGATGATCAGCCCGGTGACGCACGCGGCGGAGGTGGCGGTGAACAGCGCGTTCAGCCATCCTGCGGACTCGCCGCTCTCGGTGGCCGCCGGCAGCGCCAGCAGCGCGGTGCCGATGGCCACCACCCCGGCGAACGCCGCCGCCGTCAACTGCGGCGGCCGGCCCCAGCCCGGCAGCCGGTGCAGGGCCGACTCCAGGTCGAACCCGCGCAGCAGGCGCGACCGGCGTGAGGCGTCGCTCGCAGAACCGCGTCCGATCACTGTCTTCCCGTGTCCCCTTGAATCGCGTGGCCGCCGACGCGGCGCCCCGTGTCCCTGTGTCACCGGTCCGCCACGTCATGTGCGCGGCCGGGCGCGCGGACGCCCGCCCAGCTCAGCGGGTGCGGCGGCGCCGCGTGCCGGCCGGTGCTCCAGGTTCAAACCGGATGCTCCAGGACAAACTAACCATGCCCGGGACAGTGTGACCGAAGTTCCCGGGCGCGCCCGGCGTGGCGCCGTTTCCTTCGCGCCGTCTTAACGCGAGCCTGCACGCGGGCCGGGCGGGTAGGGCCGGGTCGGAGGGACGCGCGAGCGGCGCCCGCCGCGCGCGGCGGACCGGAAAGACGGCAGAGACAGGAAGAGAAGGAAGAGAGGTACCACCGGCGATGCCAGGACGGTACGGCGGCCAGGAGCGCCGCCACGGCGGGGGACGTCCCGAACGGCGCGGCGGCCACGGCGGCCCGCCCTCGGGCGCGCGGCGCCCCGAACCCGAGATCCGCGGCCGCCGCGACGGCGACCGCCTGGCCGAGGAGCTGCGCCGCATGGACGGCGCCTCCTACGGCCGCTACAAGTCGCTCACCGGCGACTGGGCCTTCCCCGACTTCACCCTCACCGTCGAGCGCGTGCAGTCCGACCCCTTCGCGCCGCCCTCCCGCGTGGCCGTGCGCATCCCCGCCGAGGTGGCCGGGCTGCCCGACCACGCCTGGCACCACCCGGTGCGCCGCCGCGCCACCGCCGACCACCTGGTGCGCCGCGCCCACCGCGAGCTGAAGGGCGCCCGGCTGCGCATCGACGCCGGCGGCCAGGAGGTGATCGCCCGCGCCTCCGGGCAGATCCGCGACGGCGCCGTCGAGCTGCGCCTGGGCATCGAGCTGCCCGGCCACGGCCGCCGCATCGACGCCCGCACCGCCGAGCGGGAACTGTGCGATCGGCTGCCCGCCCTGGTCGACGCCCTGCGCTGGCCGCACCTGGACACCGCCGCCGCCACCGCCTTCGCCGACTCCGTGGAGGACACCGCCGCGCTGCGCGACCTGCTGCCCGGCCTGGGCCTGGTGGCGTTCGTCGCCGACGGCGCGGTCCTGCCCCGCCGCAGCGGCGTCAGCGACCTGCCGATGGAGGGCGCGGCCGTCCCCTTCACCGCGCCCGAGAGCATGCGGGTCACCGTGGACCTGCCCCACGCCGGCCGCGTCAGCGGGCTGGGCATCCCCGAGGGCATCACGCTCATCGTCGGCGGCGGGTTCCACGGCAAGTCCACCCTGCTGCACGCCCTGGAGCGCGGCGTCTACGACCACGTCCCCGGCGACGGCCGGGAACTGGTCGCCACCCGCGCCGACGCCGTGAAGATCCGCGCCGAGGAGGGCCGCCGGGTCGAGCGCACCGACGTCAGCGCGTTCGTGCGCAACCTGCCCACCGGCGCCGACACCGCCGACTTCTCCACCGACAACGCCTCGGGCTCCACCTCCCAGGCCGCCAACATCGCCGAGGCCCTGGAGGCCGGCGCCCGCACCCTGCTGGTGGACGAGGACACCACCGCCACCAACCTGATGATCCGCGACGCCCGCATGCAGCGGCTCGTGCACGGCGACCGCGAGCCCCTCACCCCCTTCGTGGACCTCGTCCGCCCCCTGCACCGCGAGCACGGCGTCTCCACCGTGCTGGTCATGGGCGGCAGCGGCGACTACTTCGACGTGGCCGACCACGTGGTCATGCTCGACGGCTACCGCCCCTACGACGTCACCGAACGCGCCAAGGAGCTGGCCGCCGAACGCGCCGACGCCGCGTTCACCTCGCCCGCCGCCCGCGTGGTGGACCCCCGCTCGGTCGACGCCACCGCGCGCGGGCGCGCCCGCGTCAAGCGCCGCGACATGGACGTGCTGACCTTCGGCGAGGACGACATCGACGTGCGCGGGCTGACCCAGCTCGTGGATCCCGGCCAGGTCATCGGCGTGGGCCTGGCGCTGCGGCTGCTCGCCGAGGACGGCCTGCTCGACGGCGAGCGCACCCTCGCCCAGGCGCTGGACGCCCTGGAGGAGCGGCTGGCCGCCGACGGAGTGACCGCGCTGGGCCGGGGCTACGCCGGCGACTACGCGCTGCCGCGCCGCCACGAGGTGGCCGGCGCGCTCAACCGGCTGCGCAGCCTGCGGGTCGTGCGCTCCACGTGAGGTCGGCGACGTCCGGGATCGGGGGGTATGCCGGTCCCGGTCGTCTATTCTGGAACGCGAACCCCGCGTGCCGTGCGCCCACCGCGCGTACAGCCGTCCGTGTGCGAATGGAGCATGCCAGGTGCGTGACCACGCAGCCGATCTCTTCCGGGTGACCCCGGACGCCGAAACCGACGCAACGGTCATGCTGGTCGTTCTCGACGGGTTCGTGGACGCCGGCACGGTCGGCCGCCAGGCGGCCGAGGCCCTCTTCGACGCCTATGAGGCGCGCGAACTCGCCGCCTTCGACATCGACCGCCTGCTCGACTACCGCGACCGGCGGCCGGTGATGACCTTCGTCGAGAACGCCTACACCGCCTACACCCCGCCCCAGCTCGCGCTCTATGAGATGCGCGACACCGAGGGCACCCCCTTCCTGCTGCTCTACGGGCTGGAGCCCGACCGCGAGTGGGAGGCGTTCGCCCAGGCCGTCCGCCTGCTGATCGAGCGCTTCGAGATCACCCTGACGGTGGGCGTGCACGGCATCCCCATGGCGGTGCCCCACACCCGCCCGGCGACCGTCACGGCCCACGCCACCCGCCCCGACCTCGTCGCCGACCACACCCCCTGGGTCAGCCGCGTCACCGTGCCCGCCAGCGCCGCCGCGCTGCTGGAGTACCGGCTGGGCGAGGCCGGCCACGACGTGGTGGGCTACGCCGTCCACGTGCCCAGCTACCTCGCGCAGTCGGAGTACCCGCGCGCCGCCATCGCCGCCCTGGACTACGTCTCGGGCGCCACCGGCCTGGCGCTGCCCGGCGACCGCCTGGAGGACTCCGCCCGCCAGACCGACACCGAGATCGACCAGCAGGTGTCGGCCTCCGAGGAGGTCCAGCGGGTGGTGGCCAACCTGGAGCGGCAGTACGACGAGTTCATGTCCGCGCGCGAGGACGGCACCGGCGACACCCTGTTCGGCGGTGAGCTGTCCGACCTGCCCACCGCCGACGAACTGGGCGAGGAGCTGGAGCGCTTCCTCGCCGAGCGCGAACGCGGCGGCGAGGGCTGAGACCGGCGCGGCGCCGGGCGGGCCGCCGCCCGGCGCCGCCCGCCGCACCGCGCGGCGCTCCGCCGCACCGCGCGTGCCCCCCCACGCCCCCCCCGGCCCCCCCGGGGGGGGGGGGGGGGGGCCCGGGGGGGGCGGGGGGGGGGCCCCCCCCCGGCCCCCCCCGCCGCACCGCGCGGCACTCCGCCGCACCGCGCGTCCCACCCCACCCACCGACCTCAGGAACCCCGTGCTCTACCAGTTGCTCTTCTCCGCGGTGCTGCGCCGCACCGACGCCGAGTCCATCCACCGGCTGGCCTTCACCGCCCTGCGCGGGCTGGCGGCGGTGCCCGGCGCCCCGGAGGCCATGCGCCGCGTCCTGGGGCCGCGCCGGCCCGAACTCGCCGTCACCGCGCTGGGCCGGGAGTTCCCCGGCCCGCTCGGACTGGCCGCCGGGTTCGACAAGAACGCCGAAGGGGTCATCGGGCTCACCGCGCTGGGGTTCGGCCACGTCGAGGTCGGCACCGTCACCGCCCACCCGCAGCCGGGCAACCCCAAGCCGCGCCTGTTCCGGCTGACCGCCGACCGCGCGATCGTCAACCGCATGGGGTTCAACAACCACGGCTCGGTGGTGGCCGCCGACAACCTGGCCGCGCTGCGCGCCCGCCCCGCCGGGCGGCGCGCGATCGTGGGGGTCAACATCGGCAAGACCAAGACCGTGCCGGAGTCCGAGGCGGTCGCCGACTACGTCGCCGGCGCCCGCCGGCTGGCGCCCTTCGCCGACTACCTGGTCGTCAACGTCAGCTCGCCCAACACCCCGGGCCTGCGCGACCTCCAGGCCGTGGAGCGGCTGCGCCCGCTGCTGACGGCGGTGCGCGCCGCCCTGGACGAGGACGGCCGCGGCTCCCTGCCGCTGCTGGTGAAGATCGCCCCCGACCTCGCCGACGACGACGTGGACGCCGTGGCCGACCTCGCCGTGGAGCTGGGCCTGGACGGGATCATCGCGACCAACACCACCATCAGCCGCGAGGGGCTGCGCACCCCCGCCGAGGAGGTCGCCGCCGCCGGGGCCGGCGGGCTGTCGGGCGAGCCGCTGCGCCGCCGCTCCCTTGAGGTGCTGCGCCGGCTGCGCGCCCGCGCCGGCGACCGGCTCACTCTCATCGCGGTGGGCGGCGTGGCCACGCCCGAGGACGCCTGGGAGCGCATCCGCGCCGGCGCCTCCCTGGTGCAGGGCTACACCGGCCTCATCTACGGCGGCCCGCTGTGGCCGCTGCGCCTGCACCGGGGCCTGGCCCGGCTGGTGCGCCAGGCCGGTTACCGCTCCGTGGGCGAGGCGGTGGGGGCCGACGCCCCCAGCCCCGCCGCCGAGCGCTCCTGAGCCCCGCGCCCCCGGCCGCGCCCGGGGCCGCGGCCGTTCCCATGCCCCGCGCCGGGGCGGCCGGGAGCGGTCACGGGCAGCCCGCCAGCCGGATACAGACCGCGTTGAGGGCCGGGTCGGCGCTGTAGTACACCGCGCCCGGCTCGGTCTCCTCCAGCAGGTCGGCGATGGTGACCAGGGCATAGCCCTGGGCGGTGAAGTGCTCCAGGATCCGCGGCAGCGCGTCCACCGTGGCGTCCTCGGTGTCGTGCAGCAGCACCACCCCGTTGGGCGGGGTGCGGGCGACGGTGTTGGCCAGCACCTCCTCGGCGCTCAGCCCGGTCCAGTCCTCGGTGTCGGTGTCCCAGATGACCTGCGCCTGGCCGTGCTCGCGGGCGACCTCGGCCACGGCGGGGTCGGTGCGCCCGAACGGCGGGCGCATGATGTCCACGGTGGTGCCGGTCTCGCGGCGGATCAGCGCGTCCACCGCGGACAGTTCGGCGTCGATCCGGTCGCGGCCGCCGCCGGCGAACGTCTCGTGGGTGTCGCCGTGGTTGCCCAACTGGTGGCCCTCGGCGAAGGCGCGGCCCACCAGCGCCGGCTCGTTGCGGACCGAGTGGCCCGGCACGAAGAACGTGGCCTTGGCGTCGTAGGCGGCGAGCAGGTCCAGCACCTCGGGGGTGCGCTTGTCGGGGCCGTCGTCGAACGTCAGCGCCACGCAGGTGACGGCGCCGCCGCAGTCGTGGTCCTCGGCCGGCGGCCGGGAGCCGGGCACGGGCCGCTCGCGCCGCTCCCGCGGGTCCCCGGCCGGGGGCTCGGCGATGGAGAAGGCGTGCGGCGTCAGCGCCGAGGCGGCGCGGGCGCGGCGGCCCAGGTCCGACAGCAGCGGGCGGGCGTCCTCGGCGGCGACCACCGCCGCCACCCGGCCGCGCTCCAGCGGCGCCACGCGCCCGGCGTCGAACTCCACCACCAGGTCGCCGTCGTGGTTGAAGGCCAGGGAGTCGTACAGCCGGAACCCCGGGTGCAGGGCGGCGGGGTCGCCGCCGCCCTTCTCCAGCGCGGCGGCCACCAGGCGGTCCAGCCGGCGCAGCTCGGCGTCGCCGGCCAGCAGTTCGGTGGAGTAGGCCGTGGCGCCGGTGGCGGTGTCGTACCAGTAGGTGGCGTAGGAGTCGTGGACGCCCCGGTGGTCGTGCTCGGTGCGCACCAGCCGCACGCCCACCAGGCCCCGGCCGGCGGCGGTCAGCTCCCAGTCGACCTCCAGGCGCGTGGCGGAGTCCACGGCGGCGCGGAAGTCGGCGGCCTCCTGGGCCACCACCCCGGCGAGGTGGTCGGCCAGGGGAGCGGCGTTGGGGATGTCGGGGACCGAGGCGCGCACGGTGAACCCGCGGCCGGCGGCGTCGGCGCCGGCCGGGCGGGCGCCGATGCCGGGCACGTTCTCCTGGGCGACCCGGGTGGCGGCGGTGGGGGCGGGGTCGGGCGGCTTCAGGCTGCCGCAGCCCGAGGCGGCGGCCAGGAGCGCCCCGGCGGCCAGCACGGCGGCGGTGCGGGAGGCACGGACGGTCCGGGCGGTGCGGCGCGGCCGGCCCGGTCGCGGCACCGGGGCGGGGGAGCCGTGGGGGAGGCTGGGCATGCGCCGGGGGCTCCTTCGTGTGGCGGCCCGCGACCGCTGCGCGGGGGGCGGTCGTGCGGCGGTGGGCGGCCGCGTGCCGGCGGCCGGAGGAAACGGTCGGCGAACGGGCGAAGGGCGTAGAAGACGAACGTAGATCGCCCGGCGCCGCGGCGGCACCGCGCAGCCGCGAAGTGGCCACATCAGGTCACGCGCCCGCGCGGGCGGCCGGGCGCGCCGGGGGACCGGCGCGGACGTGCCGATGGGGTGGCGCCGACCGCCGCTCGCGGAGGGCCCTACGCACCGGGCGGAGCCGCCGGAACCTCCCGGCGGCCGGGCGCGGGGCGGGACGGCGCAGGAGGCTGAGCGGGTGGTGCCGGGACGGCCGACGCTCGGGATCCCCGCGCGCATCGGGCGGGACCCCCGGAGGTTCCGGCGGCTGGGCGGGTTCCGGTCGGCCGACCGGCTGGGGGCGGGCGGGACCGTATCGGGGCGCGGGTGTCCGCAACGCGGCCCGGCGGCGGTGCCGGGCCGGGGCGCGGCGGCAGCAGGCCGCCGCGCGGCCGGAAGCCGGGCCGGGGCGGGCTAGCGCTGGGCGATCGGCAGGGCGGCGTCGAGTTCGGCGCCCAGCAGGGGGCCGGCCAGGTGGGAGGAGCGGATGCGCACGCCGGTGACCCGGTCGGCCAGGGCCAGCACGGCGGCGCCGGGGTCGGTGGCGGGGGTCTGGCCGTCCAGGCCCACGGCGCCCATCTGCGCCGCCAGGGCGTCGGGGCGGGTGCCCCGGCGGACGCGCGGCGCGCGGGCGTCGAAGAAGGTCTGGAGCACGCCGTCGATCACCCAGCGGAACTCGTAGCGGTGGCCCATCAGCACCCGCACCGACACCAGTTCGGTCTCGGCCGACAGGGCGCGGTAGCACTCGGGGCGGGTCACGCGGCAGCCGGTGGGCTCCACGATCACCGTCCAGCCGTTGACCGACAGCGCGTGCACGGTCATCGGCGGACGCCCCTCAGCGCACAGCGCCGCCTCGACGGCCTCGGCGATGGGCAGGGAGCGGAGGTCGCGCTCGGCGACCCCCAGCCTCCCCAGCGCGGCGGCCTTGCTCAGCCCCCGCACATAGGAGAGGCAGTACGCTTCGGCGAGGTCCGGTTGGGTCTCCCGCAACCAGGCATAGTCGCGCGCGCACGCAACGGCCATCGGACTTCCCTTCACACATCCACGGGGTCACGCTGTGGTGGCTGCTCTCATCGTCGGGAACGACCGCCTCTATCATCGGGTTCCCGCTGACGCCGCCGCCAAGCGGTCCGGTTCAGGACACGCCCGGGCGGTTGGGAAGTCGCCCGGCGGGTACCCGGTGGGACGCTCCCACCACGGCGAACCAGCCTACGCGCGCCGGCGGGGTGCCCCCGCACTGGGGACACCCCGCCGCGTGTCGTACGCACCACATCCGCCCGGCGCCCTCCGGGCGGTGAACGCCCTGGTCAGCGCCTGGTCAGTCCTCGGCCGAGGGCGACTCCTCCGGTTCGGGGTGGCCGTCGATGTAGGAGCGGCCCGGTTCGGTCTCCCCGAGCAGTTGCGACACCGTGACCATGGTGTAACCCTTCTCGTCCAACCGCTCCAGGATGTCGGGCACCGCGTCGATGGTGGTGTCGTGGATGTCGTGCATCAGCACGATGGACCCCGGCCGCGCGTCCTGCACCGCCCGGTCGGCCACCAGTCCCGGGTTGTGGTCGCGCCAGTCGTTGGTGTCGATGCTCCACAAAATCTGCGCCTGGTCCAGCCGCTCGGTGACCTCCTCCACCTTGTTGTCGGTGGCGCCGTAGGGCGGGCGCATCAGGTCCATGGTGTAGCCGGTCTCGCGCCGCACCAGCTCGTTGACCGTGGTCAGCTCCTCGTCGATCTCCTCCTCGCCCACCGAGGTGAGGTCGGGGTGGTGGACCGTGTGGTTGGCGACCTCGTGGCCCTCGGCGTACTCGCGCCGCACCACGTCGGGGTGCTCGCGCACCGGCCCGCCGGTCACGAAGAACGTCGCCCGCGCGTCGTGCTCGGCCAGCGCGTCGAGCAGCTCGGGCGTGCGCGCGCCCGGACCGTCGTCGAAGGTCAGCGCGATGCACTTGGACTCGGGGTCGGCGCAGTCGACGTCGGGGTCGGCGGTGGCCATCATGCCCGGCACCCCGCCCTCGGGCGGGCCGTCCTTGGGCGCGTTGGCGGCGCGGCGGATCCGGAACTCCGGGGTGACCACCACGGCGGCCGACTGCGCGCGCTCACCGAACTCCGACAGCAGCGGCGCGGCGTCCTCCCGGGGGACCACCGCGTGCACCCGCCCCGACTTGGCGGGCGCGATCTGGCCCTCGTCGAACTCCACCACCAGGTCGCCGTCGGGGTTGAACCCGATGGAGTCGTACATCCGGGCGATGGGGTGCAGCGTCGAGACGTCGACCCCGTCCTCCTTCTTCAGCAGCTCGCTGACCCGCTCGTGGAGCCGGTCGAGCTGGCGCTGGCCGCCCAGCAGCTCCGTGGAGTAGGCGGTGCGGCCCGACTCCGCGTCGTACCAGTAGGTGGAGTAGCCGGTCCGCTTGCCCTCGCCGTCCTTCTCCCGCTGGGTCAGCCGCACCGCCATGACGCCCTGCCCGGCCACGCTCAACTCCCAGTCGACCGTGTAGGACTTGGGGTCGTCGGCCGCGCCGGCGAAGTCGGCGGCGTCCTGCTCGGTGATCTCGCCCAGCCGCTCGGCGAACGGGCCGGCGTTGCGGACCTTGGGGTAGGCCAGTTCGACGTCCACCCCGCCGTCCTTGCTCGCCGTGCGCTCCTCGGTCAGCCCCGGCACGTGCTCGGTGTCGACCACCGTCAGCTCGTCGGGCTCGCCCGTGGCCGGTGTGGGCTCGGGAGCGCCGTCGCCCGAGGTCGGCCGCGCCTCATCGCCCGAGCAGGCGGTCAGCGCGAGCAGCGACAGCACGGCGGCGCCCGCGGCCGCGCGCAGGGCCGGTCCGGGTCGGGCGGCGCGCCGGCGCCGGGCGGAGGTCAACGGTTGCGGGCGCACGGGCTGGTTCCTCAATGGGTGAGCGTCCTTCGCGGTCCTGGGTTTGGGTGCCGGTGACTCTGTCGCCCGTGGCAACCGGGCGAGTTCCGCGATTGATATATCAATTCGGACACGGTCCATCGGTTGAGCGTAAAAGGCGAAAAGCCAGGACAGGCAACAGAGAGCGTCATGATGCGGGCAACAACGGCAAGGTTTGGTCATCCCACGCGGCGCGGCCGCGGACCGGGGGAGCGGCTGGGCACCCGGCGCGCCGTCGACCGGCGCCCCGCCGGGCGCCCGCGGGCGTCATGACAGCAGCGCCCATCCTGCCAGCCGCACGGACCGATCGCACGCCGGGACGTGCGTGTCGCACGCCCCCGGCCCACCGATCGCCGCCGCCGGACCCGCGCCGGCCGCGCGTCCGGCACCGCCCGCTCCCCGGCCGCCGGGAGGGCCGCGCCTATACTGGCGCCGCGGTCGGTACACGCGCGCCCCGGCGCGCGTGTCGCAAGAGGGAACCCGGTGCGAATCCGGGACTGCCCCGCAGCGGTAAGCGGGAACGAAAGCCGTCATCGGCACTGGGCGCCGCGCGCCTGGGAAGCGACGGCCGGTAGGAGGACGCGGCCACGAGGCCGCCTCCGCGCCCGCGAGTCCGAAGACCTGCCACCGCCCGTGGCCGCGCCCCGCGCCCACGGCTGGGTCCGTGCGCCCCGAGGGAGGGCCAGGGCGGTGCGCCGGCGTGCCCGCGCGCCCCTCTCCTCCCGCCCTCGACGGCGTCCGGCCCGCAGGCTGATCGACGAGGGAGAGAACACGCCGACCATGACCACCACCGCCGTCCACGGCTACCCCCGCATCGGACCCGACCGGGAGCTGAAGCGGGCCTGCGAGTCCTACTGGGCCGGGCGCACCGGCGCCGCCGACCTCGACGCCGCGGCCGCCCGGCTGCGCCGCGGCGTCTGGGAGACGCTGCGCGGCGCCGGCGTCACCGCCGTCTGCTCCAACACCTTCTCCTACTACGACCACGTGCTCGACCACGCCGTGCTGTTCGACCTGGTCCCCGAGCGGTTCCGCCCGCTGGTGGACGCCGCCGAGGACCGCGACGGGCAACTGCGCGCCTACTTCGCCATGGCCCGGGGCACCGACCACCTCGCGCCCATGGAGATGACCAAGTGGTTCGACACCAACTACCACTACCTGGTGCCCGAGCTGTCGCCCGCCACCCGCCCGCGCCTGGCCGGCCGCAAGCCGCTGGCCGAGTACACCCAGGCGCGCGGCCTGGGCATCCCCACCCGCCCGGTGCTCGTCGGCCCGCTCACCCTGCTGCTGCTGGCCAAGCCCGCCGCCGACGCGCCTGAGGGCTGGCGGCCCCTGGAGCTGCTGGACGACCTCCTGGAGTGCTACGCGCACCTGCTGGGCCAGTTGCGCGCCGCCGGCGCCGAGTCGGTGCAGTTGGACGAGCCGGTCCTGGCCACCGACGAGGGCCGCGCCGAGACCACCGCCCTGGAGCGCGCCTACACGCGCCTGGGCGGCCTGGCCGAGCGCCCCGGCCTGGTGGTGTCCACCTACTTCGGCGCGGTCGGACCGGGCGTCCTGGAGGCGCTCAAGCGCACCCCCGTGGAGGCCGTCGGGCTGGACCTCGTCAGCGGTCCGGAGTCGGTCGAGGACCTGGCCCGGGTCTCCGGCCTGGGCGACAAGACACTGGTCGCCGGCGTGGTCGACGGGCGCAACGTGTGGCGCTGCGACGTCCCCCGTGCCCTGGCCGTGCTCGGCTCCCTGCTCGGGCTGGCCCGCGAGGTCGAGGTGAGCACCTCCTGCTCGCTGCTGCACGTGCCCATCGACCTGGCCGCCGAGCCCGACCTGGACCCCGCGCTGCGCGAACGCCTGGCGTTCGCCCGGCAGAAGGTGGACGAGGTCGTGCTGCTGGGCACCGCGCTGTCGGGGGGCGGCGCCGAGGCCGCCGCCATGGCCGCCGCCCGCGCGCCCCGGCCCGCGCCCGCCGTCGACGCGCGGGTGCGCGCCCGCCTGGACGCGCTGGGGGAGCCCGCCGAGCGCGCCGGCGAGGACCGGCGCGGCGCGGCGGCCGGCCGCGAACCGCTGCTGCCCACCACCACCATCGGGTCCTTCCCGCAGACCCCCGAGGTGCGGCGGGCGCGCGCCGACCACCGGGCCGGGCGCATCGGCGACGCCGAGTACACCCGGCTGATGCGCGCCGAGATCGACCGGGTGATCGCGCTCCAGGAGGACATCGGCCTGGACGTGCTGGTGCACGGTGAACCCGAGCGCAACGACATGGTGCAGTACTTCGCCGAACGGCTCGACGGGTTCGCCACCACCGCCAACGGGTGGGTGCAGTCCTACGGGTCGCGCTGCGTGCGCCCGCCCATCCTGCACGGCGACGTCGCCCGGCCCGCGCCGATGACGGTGGAGTGGACCACCTACGCCCAGTCGCGCACCGCCAAGCCGGTCAAGGGCATGCTGACCGGCCCGGTGACCATGCTGGCGTGGTCCTTCGTGCGCGACGACCAGCCGCTGGGCGACACCGCCCGCCAGGTGGCGCTGGCGCTGCGCGACGAGATCGCCGACCTGGAGCGCGCCGGCATCCGCCACATCCAGGTGGACGAGGCGGCGCTGCGCGAACTGCTGCCGCTGCGCGAGGAGCGCCGCGCCGACTACCTCGCGTGGGCGGTGGGCGCGTTCCGGCTGGCCACCTCGGGCGTGGCGGCGGGCACCCGCATCCACACCCACATGTGCTACTCGGAGTTCGGCCGCATCGTCGGGGCGATCGAGGCGCTGGACGCCGACGTCACCAGCGTCGAGGCGGCGCGCTCGCACATGGAGCTGGTGGGCGACCTCGCGTCGGCCGGCTACCGGCGCGGCATCGGCCCGGGGGTCTACGACATCCACTCCCCGCGCGTGCCCTCGGTGGAGGAGATCGAGGCGGCCCTGCGGACCGCGCTGCGGGCGGTTGCGCCCGAGCGGCTGTGGGTCAACCCCGACTGCGGGCTGAAGACCCGCTCCTACGCCGAGGTCGAGCCGAGCCTGCGCAACATGGTGGCGGCGGCGCGGCGCGTGCGCGCCGAGCTGGCGGACACGGCGGCGGGGGCGGCGGGGTGACCGGGCCGGCCGGGCCGACCGAGCCGGTCGGGTTGGTCGGCCCGGCC
>NZ_JAJAQC010000031.1 GCF_027604915.1 Streptomonospora mangrovi | reverse complement strand
GACCCGCGCGGCGGGCTCCGCGCGGCCCCGCGCGCCCAGCGGCGCGGCCCGCCGGCACCCGCGCGGTGCCGCGCGGCGCGGGCGCGCGCCAGACAGCCGACCAGCGAGACGGAGGCCGGGTTGAGCCACGACAGCGACCGCAGCGGGGGCCGGGCGGCGGCGCCCGTGTTCGCCCCCGACCCGGTGAGCCTGGCCCACCTGGAGCTGATCCTGAGCGGGGCCTACCCGCTGAGCGGCTTCATGACGCGCGAGGAGGCCGCCTCGGTCGCCAAGCACGGCCGGCTGCCCGACGGCACCGCCTGGCCGGTGCCGGTCACCCTGCCGGTGCCCGACCACCTCGCCGACGCCGAGCGCCTGGTCCTCACCGATCCCGAGGGCGCGCCGCTGGCCGAGCTGGCGGTGAGCGAGCGCTGGTGGTCGGGGCCCGACCCCGCCGAGGGCGGCGCCGGCACCGCCGGGCACGGCCACCGCCTGGCCGGCGAGGTCCGCTTCCTCCAGCCGGCCGTCTACGGCGCCCTGCGCCCGCTGCGCCTGGCGCCGGGGGAGGTCCGCGCCCAGCGCGGACTCGCCGGCGACGCCGAGATCCCGGTGCTGGCCGTGGTCGTCGACCGCCCGCTGCACCACCGCGAACTCCACCAGGTCCGCGCGGCGGCCGCCGACCTCGCCGGCTCCGGCCGCGCCGAGGTGCTGGTGATCGTGGACGCCCCCCTCGAAAGCCCGGGGATCGCGCCGGTGGTGCTGGCCGCCGAGCCGCTGCTGCCCGCGCCCGTGCGGTTCGTGGTGGCCACGCTGCCGCGCGGCTCGACCGAGGGGGCGGGCGCGCTGCCGCCCGAGCGCGCCGACCTGCTGCGCGCCCACGTCGCCCACGCCTACGGCGCCACGCTGGCGCTGGTGCCCGGCGCGCCGGGCACCGCCGAGGGCGAGACCCGCACCGGGGGGCCCGTCCCCGTGGTGCGCCCGGCCGCCTGGGCCTACGACACCGCGGCCGGGCACTGGCGGCCGGCGCACGAGGTCGCCCCCGCCGACGCCGCCCCCGTCCCCGAGGAGGCCGAGGTGGAGGAGCTGCTGGCGCGCGGCCGGCCGCTGCCTTCGTGGTTCACCCCCGCCCGCGTGGCCGCCGAGCTGGCGCGGCTGCGCCCCCCGCGCACCGAGCGCGGGCTCACCGTGTTCTTCACCGGGCTGTCGGGGTCGGGCAAGTCCACCATCGCCCGGGGGGTGGCCGAGGGCATCCGCCGCTCCGGGCGCACCCTCAGCCTGCTCGACGGCGACGTGGTGCGCCGCCTGCTCTCGGCGGGGCTGACGTTCTCCCGCGCCGACCGGGACCTCAACATCCGCCGCATCGGCTACGTCGCCGCCGAGATCACCCGGCACGGCGGCGTGGCCGTGTGCGCGCCCATCGCGCCCTACGCCGCCACCCGCGCCGAGGTGCGCGCGATGGTCGAGGAGACCGGCGACTTCTTCCTGGTGCACGTGGCCACCCCGCTGGAGGTGTGCGAGGCCCGCGACCGCAAGGGGCTCTACGCCAAGGCCCGCGCGGGCGAGATCCCCGAGTTCACCGGGATCTCCGACCCCTACGAGGAGCCCGCCGACGCCGAACTGGTGGTCACCACCGAGGACCGCACGGTCGAGGAGTCGGTGGCCGAGGTGCTGGCCGCGCTGCGCGCCGGCGGCTGGCTGCCCGCCGACCCCTCTTGAGGCCCGGCGCCGACCGCGGCGCCGCCGCCCGTCCGCCACCCGCACGTCCGCCACCCGTAACCCCACCCGAGCGAGCACAGGGAGCACGCCATGAGCGAGCCGAGCCCGACCGACCGCGCGGCCGCCGGAGGCCCGCCGCGCGGCCACCGGCTGCTGGAGCTGGTGCGGGTCATGGACACGCTGCGGCGCGAGTGCCCCTGGGACGGCGCCCAGACCCACGAGTCGCTGGCCAAGTACCTCATCGAGGAGGCCTACGAGACCCTGGAGACCATCGAGGAGGGCGACTACGCCACCCTGCGCGAGGAGCTGGGCGACGTCCTGCTCCAGGTGGTCTTCCACGCCCGCATCGCCGAGGAGCGCGGCGCCGACGGGTTCACCGTGGACGACGTCGCCGACGCGATCGTCGACAAGCTCACCCGGCGCCACCCGCACGTCTTCGCCGGCCGCGAGGTGTCGGGCACCGAGGAGGTCCGCGCCAACTGGGAGGCCGTCAAGGCGGCCGAGCGCGCGGCCAAGGGCCAGCACGACGCCTCCGTCCTGGAGGGCGTGCCGTTCGGCCAGCCGGCCGCGCTGCTGGCCTATGAGTTGCAGAAGCGCGCGGTGCGCAACGGCGTGCCCGAGGACCTGGTGGGCGACGACGGCGGCCCCGGCGGGGCGCTGTTCGCCGCGGTCGACGCCGAGCGGCGGCGCGAGGCCGACCCGGAGCTGGACCTGCGCTCGGCGGCGCGCCGGTTCGACGCGCGGGTGCGCGCGGCCGAGGCGCGGGCGCGCGCCGACGGCCGCGACCCGCGTGCGCTCACTCCCGACCAGTGGCGCGGCTACTGGAGCTGAGCAGCGGCACGGCGCCGGTGTCGGCGCCGGCCGCCCCCGGCGCGGGCGCGGTGCCGGGCCGGCGGGCGCTGTCGCTGACGCGCAGCCACAGCGCCACGATCATCCAGGTGGACACCAGCGAGGACCCGCCGGCGGACAAGAACGGCGTGGTCATCCCGGTGAGGGGGATCAGCCGGGTGACCCCGCCCAGCACCACGAACGTCTGGAAGGCCAGCAGGAACGCGCACCCGGCGGCGGTGAGCCGGGCGATGGGGTCCCGGGCCGCCAGCGCCGCGGCGAACCCCCGCTGGGTCAGCATCGCCAGCAGCAGCACCACCGCCGCAAGCCCCACGAGGCCGTATGCCTCGCCGATGGACACCAGCACCAGGTCGCTGTCGGCCGCGAAGATCCCGGCGGCGCGGCCGGTGCCGAACCCGATGCCCAGCAGCCCGCCGTCGGCGAGCGCGAACAGGCCCTCGACCAACTGCCGGCTGCCGCCGACCTCGCGGTAGACCTCGGGGTCGAACGGGTCGATCCAGATGGTGACCCGCTGGCGCACGTGCCAGAACACCAGCCACGCCACCCACGCCCCGGCCAGGAACATGGCCAGGCCGATGCCGACCCAGGACTTGCGGCCGGTGGCGGCGTAGAGCATCGCCAGGAAGACGCTGAACAGCACCAGCGAGGTGCCCAGGTCGCGGGTGGCCACCAGGATCAGGATGGCTGCGGCCCACGCCGAGGTCATGGGCCCCAGCACCCGCATGCGCGGCAGGCTGAAGACCTTCACCGGGCCCAGCCGCACCTGGCTGGCGGTCAGCGCCAGCACCTCGCGGTTGCGGCCCAGGTAGCCGGCCAGGAACACGATGAGCAGCACCCGGGCGAACTCCGAGGGCTGGACGGTGTAGCCGGCGAACCCCAGCCAGCGGCGCGCCCCGAACACCTCGATGCCGACGAACGGCAGCACCGGCGACAGGATCAGCGCCAGCCCGGCGGCGGCGGTGAGGTAGGGGTAGCGGCGCAGCCACAGCGGGCGGCGGACCAGCGCGAGGACCCCCACGAGCGCCGCCGCGCCCACGGCGGTGAACAGCAGTTGGCGGTCGGCCTCGCCCGGTCCGGTGCCGTTGGCGGTGTGCAGCGCCCAGATGGCGGTGAGGCCGATCCCGTTGAGCACGGTGGCCAGCGGCAGCAGGAGCGGGTCGGCCCAGGGCGCCAGCGTGCGCAGGGCGGCGTGGGCGGCCAGCGCCAGCGCGCCCAGGACGCCGGTGTAGAGCACCAGGCGGTCGGGCGGCCGGCCCTCCACCTGCCACCCGGCCAGGGCCAGGGCGAACCCCGAGACGGCGACCGCGGCGGCGATCAGCAGGAGTTCGAGGTTGCGGCCCCGCGCGGGCCGGGCGGCTGCGCGGGTCGCGGGTGTGGCCATTCCGCCTCGCCTTGGACGTCTGCGGTGGTGCCCCGCCCGTGCAGTCAGGGCGCGGGCGCCCTGGTGAGCGGGGTGACGGGTGTGCGAGGGCGGTGGATGGGCGACCGGCCGCGCGGGCGCGGCCGACCGGTTGGCTTTCTGCCCGTTCCGGGCGCGGGGAAACCCGTCTGCCCCGTTTTGGGGCGGCAGGGGGGCGGCCGGTCGGGGTCAGTCGCGGGCCTCGGCCGCCGCGAAGTGCTCGACGGCGGAGGCGGCGGCGCGGTGGTCGCGGCGCTCGGCCAGGTGGGCGCGCAGCGACCAGCCCACGGCGGCGGCCCACACCAGCGCGACGGCGGTGTAGCAGGCGGCGACGGCGGCGGGGGAGCCGGTGAGGCCGGTGCTGTCCATCAGCACCCGGACGTTGGTGAAGACGATCAGCCCGCCCACGACCGAGCCGAGCATGCGCGCCGGAACGTGGCTGGCCAGCCAGGCGGCCACGGGCGCGGCCAGCAGCCCGCCGAGCAGCAGTACCGCCACCCAGGGGAGGTTGATGCCCTCCATGCCCAGGCCGATGGCGAACCCCGCGCTGCCGGCGATGACCACCGCCGACTCCGCCACGCTGACCGAGCCGATGACCTTGCGCGGCTCCAGCCGGCCGCTGGCCAGCAGCGCGGAGGTGCCCACCGGGCCCGAGCCGCCGCCGCCCGTGGAGTTGAGGAACCCGGCGAGCAGGCCGACCGGGGCCAGGAACGGGCTGCGCAGCGGGCGGTCGACGCGGGGGCGCGGCAGCGCCCGGAAGGTGAAGCGCGCCAGCAGGTAGACGCCCAGGACCACCAGGATGCTCGACATCAGCGGCGCGGCGGACTCGGTGGACAGCCGGCTGAGCAGCAGCGCGCCCACGAACGCGCCGATCGCGGCCGGCAGCGCGTAGCGCCACACCACGGCCCAGTCGACGTTGCCGAACCGCCAGTGGGCGAACCCGGAGGCGATCTGGGAGCCGACCTGGGAGAGGTTGACGGTTGCCGAGGCGACGGCCGGGGTGGTGCCCATGACCAGCAGGGACGTGGTGGTGGTGATGCCGTAGCCCATGCCCAGGCTGCCGTTGATGAGCTGCGCCAGGAGGCCGACGAACCCCAGGAGGACGAGGGTCTGCATAGCGGGCGGGCCTTCCTCATGCGGGTGTCGTGCGACTCCACTGTTTATACCTCTTTGGTAGGGATGCATGCCAATGAAACCGACTGAGATTGTGGGAATATCGCCGCCGTGGGCGTACGGGCGTCACCGCAGGTCCGGGCGGGTGGACGCGCCGGGAATGCCCGGTCGGCCGCGCCGCCGCGCCCGCCCCGGTGACGCCCGGTTGTGGACTAGACCAATTTCCGGTGCCGGGGGAAGACCCCGCGCCCCCGGGGTCGCTAGGGTGGCGTTGGTGGGCGCCCGCGCGCCCGGACCGGCGCAGCGGCGCCGCTCCGCGCGGTCCGCGCCCACCGCCCACGCCCGCGGCGGTGCGAAGCGCGCGCGGGTGGAGCGCGCCGGGAGGGCGCCTGCCGCGCCCCCTCCGCGTCGCCGCTCCGGCCGGGATCGGACCCGAACATAAGGAGTTGCAACGTTGTCGTCGATCGAGGCAGTGCAGGCGCGGGAGATCCTCGACTCCCGCGGTAACCCGACGGTCGAGGTCGAGGTCCTGCTCGACGACGGGACGACCGCGCGGGCGGCGGTCCCCAGCGGGGCGTCCACCGGCCAGTTCGAGGCGGTCGAGCTGCGCGACGGCGGCGACCGCTACGGCGGCAAGGGCGTCGAGAAGGCGGTGGCCGCCGTCAACGACGAGATCGCCGACGAGCTGATCGGCTTCGCGCCCGAGGAGCAGCGGCTCATCGACCGCGCCCTCATCGAGCTGGACGGCACCCCCGACAAGTCCAAGATCGGCGCCAACGCCATCCTGGGCGCGTCGCTGGCCGTGGCCCACGCCGCCGCCGAGACCTCCGGGCTGCCGCTGTTCCGCTACATCGGCGGACCCAACGCCCACGTGCTGCCGGTGCCGATGATGAACATCCTCAACGGCGGCGCCCACGCCGACACCAACGTCGACATCCAGGAGTTCATGATCGCCCCCGTGGGCGCCGCGAGCTTCCGCGAGGCCGTGCGCTGGGGCGCCGAGGTCTACCAGGCGCTGAAGTCGGTCCTCAAGGGGCACGGCCTGGCCACCGGCGTGGGCGACGAGGGCGGCTTCGCGCCCAACCTCGACAGCAACCGCGCCGCCCTCGACCTCATCATCGAGGCGATCCAGAAGGCCGGCTACACCCCCGGCCGCGACATCGCGCTGGCGCTGGACGTCGCCGCCACCGAGTTCTGCTCCGAGGGCGTCTACACCTTCGAGGGCACGTCGCGCAGCGCCGAGGACATGGTCGCCTACTACACCGAGCTGGCCGACTCCTACCCGCTGGTCTCCATCGAGGACCCCCTCGACGAGGAGGACTGGGCCGGCTGGACGCGGCTCACCGCCGCGCTGGGCTCGCGGCTCCAGATCGTGGGCGACGACCTGTTCGTGACCAACCCCGAGCGGCTGCGCCGCGGCATCGAGGAGGGCGCCGCCAACTCGCTGCTGGTCAAGGTCAACCAGATCGGCACCCTGACCGAGACCCTGGACGCGGTCGCGCTGGCCCAGCGCAGCGGCTACACCGCGATGATCTCGCACCGCTCCGGCGAGACCGAGGACACCACCATCGCCGACATCGCGGTGGCCACCAACGCCGGCCAGATCAAGACCGGCGCCCCGGCCCGCAGCGAGCGCGTCGCCAAGTACAACCAGCTGCTGCGCATCGAGGAGGAACTGGACGACGCCGCCCTCTACGCCGGCGTGTCGGCCTTCCCGCGGTTCCGCCCGCAGGACTAGCCTGTCCGCTTATGCCCGAGGTGCCAGAGCAGCCGCGGCGGCCCCGCCCGAAGAAGGCGCGGCCGCCGGCCTCCGGTGCCGCCGAACGCCCGGCGCGGCCGGGGCGGGACCCCGCCCCGGCCGCGCGCGGCGGGCGCGACGCCACGGAGCCGTCGGCCAAGGGCCGCACCGGCGGCGCCGCCAAGCCCGGGGCCACGGGGAAGCCCGGAGGTGCCGGGAAGTCCGGAGGTGCCGGGAAGGCCGGGAGCGCCGGCGGTAACGCCACGTCCGGCAAATCCGGGAAGTCGGGCAAATCCGGAGGCGCCGCCAAGTCCGGCGCTTCCGGCGGCAACGGTAAGTCCGGAGGCTCCGGCGGCGCGGCCCGGCCCCCGGGTTCGGGCGGCGGCGCGCGCGGCGGCCGGCCCCGCCCCGCCCTGACCAGCCGCGCCGCGATCCTGGCGCTGGTAATCTGCGTCATCGCGCTGAGCCTGGCCTACCCGCTGCGCGAGTACCTCGCCCAGCGGGCGCGCATCGCCGAACTCCGCGAGGAGCAGGCGCGCGCCCAGCAGAACGTCGAGCAGCTCCAGGAGCGCCGCGAGCAGCTCCAGGACCCCACCTTCATCGAGCGCGCCGCCCGCACCCGCCTGCACTACCAGTACCCCGGCGAGCGCGCCTACGTCGTGGTCTCCGAGGCCGACGAGCAGGACGAGCAGGAGACCGAGGGCTCGGGCGAGCCGTGGTTCACCCGGCTGTGGCTGTCGGTGCTGGAGGCCGACCGCCCCCAGGAGCCGGGCGGCGACGAACCCGGCGGCCCGACCCGCTGACCCGCCTCCGTCCTCCGCCCGCCGCCGGCGCCCCCGGCGTGCGCGGCGCGCGGCAGAGGGCGACTAGGCTGAAAGCGCGATGAACTCCGCCGAACCCGCCGCCCGCGCCCACGTCAGCGCCGCCGACACCGCCGCGGTCCACGCCCAGTTGGGCCGTCCGCCGCGCGGCCTGCGCGCCGTGGCCCACCGCTGCCCCTGCGGCCGCCCCGACGTCGTGCGCACCGCACCCCGCCTGGAGGACGGCACCCCGTTCCCCACGCTCTACTACCTCACCTGCCCGCGCGCGGCCTCGGCCATCGGCACGCTGGAGGCAAGCGGGCTGATGCGCCGCATGCAGGAGCGCCTGGCCGAGGAGCCCGAGCTGCGGGCGGCCTATGAGCGGGCGCACCGCGACTACGTCGCCGAACGCGACGAGCAGACCCGCCGCGACGGCTCGGCGCCGCTGCCCGAGGGCATGCAGAGCGCGGGCGGCATGCCCGAGCGCGTGAAGTGCCTGCACGCCCTGGTCGCCCACGAGCTGGCGCGGCCGGGCGCCAACCCGTTCGGCCGCGAGGCGCTGGACGAACTGGGCGCCTGGTGGGCCGAAGGGCCGTGCGTGGCCGACGAACCGGGCGCCGGCGAAGACGACCGCGAGAGCCCTGAGGACGACAGCAGCGAGGGAGCCGCACCGTGAGCGCGCAGCAGCACGACGACCGGCAGCAGGACGCCGGGGACGGCGGCACCGCCACGGTCGCCGCCATCGACTGCGGTACCAACTCCATCCGGCTGCTGGTGGCCGGGGTCGTGGGGGTCGCCGACGACGAGGTCCGGCTGGTCGACATCGACCGCCGCATGGAGGTCGTCCGGCTGGGCCAGGGCGTGGACCGCACCGGCGAGTTCGCCCCCGAGGCGCTGGAGCGCACCTTCGCCGCGCTGCGCGAGTACGCCAAGCTCATGCGCGACAGCGGGGTCGAGCCGGGGCCGGAGTCGGTGCGCATGGTCGCCACCAGCGCCACCCGCGACGCCGCCAACCGCGCCGAGTTCGTCGCGGGCGTGCGCGAGATCATCGGCGTGGAGCCCGAGGTGATCACCGGCGAGGAGGAGGCGGAGCTGTCGTTCATCGGCGCCACCGCCGAACTGGAGGCCGGCGGCGACGCCGAGGACGAGGCCGCGTTCACCCCGCCGTTCCTGGTGGTCGACATCGGCGGCGGCTCCACGGAGTTCGTCCTGGGCTGGGCCGACCCGGAGAACGCGCCACAGGACGCGGGCGCGGTGCGCGCCTCCCGGTCCGTCGACATCGGCTGCGTGCGCCTGACCGAGCGCCACCTCACCGACGACCCGCCCACGGCCGAGCAGATCGCCGCGGCCGTCGCCGACATCGACGCCGCGCTGGACGCCGCCGCCGAGGCGGTGCCGCTGACCGAGGCCGCCACCGTGGTGTGCGTGGCCGGCACCGCCACCACCGTCGCCGGGATCGCGCTGGACCTGCCCGAGTACGACCCCGAGCGGATCCACCGCGCGTGGGTGCCGGCCGAGGACGCCCACCGGATCGCCCGCGAACTGCTGGCGGCCCCGCACGCGCGGCGCGCCGAGATCGGGGTCATGCACCCGGGCCGGGTCGACGTGATCGGCGCGGGCGCGCTGATCCTGTCGCGCGTGGTGGAGCGCACCGGCGCCGCCGGGTTCGTGGCCAGCGAGCAGGACATCCTCGACGGGATCGCGTGGGGGCTGTCGCTGGGCGGCGAGGAGTAGGCACCGCCGCCCGGGGCGCCGCGCACTGGTGCGGCGCCCGGCCCCGGCCGTGGTGCCGGCCGCGCCCCCGGGTATTCCCGGCCGTCCCCCGGCCGTCCCTCCGGCCGCGCCTATGGCCGATCGCACAGGCCCCGCCGCTGCCTGCGGCGTTGCGGCGTCCGCGCAGGTCCCCCGCAGCCGCGCCGGGTGAGACGTGTCACCCGGACGGGACTGCGTGAAAGCCTTCACAAGCACTCTGACCTGCGAAAACATCGGTTCAAACCACCATGGGATGGTCTAAACCTGTCGGGGGTCTCCCTTTTGTGTTACAGGGGGCTTGTGAAAGAATGCACAAGCGAGGGCGAGACGACCACTCCCGCTCTCGCGAACGGCAAGGGGCATTCTTTCCGCCGAACGCCGACGGGAACGTGCCGATCAACCAGAGACTTACCGATCTTGGCGCTCAAGGTCTGGGGCAACGGGATTCAAAGGTGGGTGCACGATGACCGAACACAGGAACTACCGCCTGGTACACGGTGGCGGCGATGAGTCGGAGATCCCGCACATTCTCATCGTCGGCGGCGGCTACCTCGGCATGTACACCGCGAAGCGGCTGGAGAAGAAGCTGGGGGCGGGCGAGGCCCGCATCACGGTCGTGGACCCCAACTCCTACATGACCTACCAGCCCTTCCTCCCCGAGATCGCCGCGGGCAGCATCTCCCCCCGCAACGTCGTCGTCCCCCTGCGCCACGTCTTCGACCGCGTCCGCGTCCTCACCGGCCGCGTCGTCCGCATCGACCACGCCAACCGCAGCGTCGACTTCGAGCCCGCGGTCGGCGAGCCGCGCGCCCTCTCCTACGACTACATCGTCATGGCCGCCGGCGCCGTGTCCCGCACCCTGCCCATCCCCGGGCTGGCCGAGTGGGGCATCGGCATCAAGACCGTCGAAGAGGCGGCGTTCCTGCGCAACCACGTGCTGGAGCAGCTCAACATCGCCGACTCCACCGACGACCCCGAGGTCCGCCGCAAGGCGCTCAACTTCGTCTTCGTGGGCGGCGGGTTCGCCGGCGCCGAGGCGATCGCCGAGCTGGAGGACCTCGCCCGCGACGCCACGCGGATCTACCCCTCCATCGGGGTCGAGGACCTGCGCTTCTACCTCGTCGAGGCCGCCGACCGCATCCTGCCCGAGGTCGGCCCCGAGGTGGGCGAGCGCGTGCTCAACCAGATCAAGCGGCGCGGGATCGACGTCCGGCTGTCGACCTTCCTGGAGTCGGCCGTCGACCAGCGCATCAAGCTCAGCGACGGCACCGAGTTCGACGCCGGCACGCTGGTGTGGACCGCCGGCGTCAAGCCCAGCCCGGTCGTGCAGGCCGGCGACCTGCCGCTCGGCCCCAAGGGCCACGTCGACACCAGCGAGTACCTGACCGTGAACGGCGTGGAGAACGCGTTCGCGGGCGGCGACAACGCCCAGGTGCCCGACGGCAACGGCGGCTTCTACCCGCCCAACGCGCAGAACGCGGTGCGCCAGGCGCCGGTGCTGGCCGACAACGTGATCGCCGCGCTGCGCGGCACGCCGATGCGGCCCTACCGGCACAAGAACCTGGGCGCGGTGGCCGGGCTCGGCCTGCACAAGGGCGCGGCCCAACTGTTCGGCCGGATCAAGCTGACCGGGCGGCTGGCGTGGTACGCCCACCGCACCTACCACCTGTACGCGGTGCCGACCTTCAACCGCAAGGTGCGGGTGCTGGCGGACTGGACGATCGGGTTCTTCCTGCGCCGCGACTACGCGGCCCTGCCCGACATGGACGCCCCGCGCCAGGCGTTCGAGAGCGCCAGCGGCCCGCAGGTCGAGAACGGCCGGCTGCTGCGGCGCGTGAGCTAGCGGCTACGCGAAACGCGAAAACGGTCGGTCCCCACGCCGGGGACCGGCCGTTTCGTATGTTGACAGGCCGAAGCGGTGCGAAACCCGCTGAAACGTCCGGCGCCGGTATGATGGTGCCGCCCTCGTAGCCCAATGGTAGAGGCAGGCCCCCTAAAAGGGTCACAAGTGTCGGTTCGAGTCCGACCGGGGGCACCCCCACCGCGCCGGCGCGCCCCCGCCGCGCCGTCCGCCCCTCCCCGGCGCGCGCAGGGCGGCGCCGAGCCCAGTAGCCTGCCGCCATGGCCCTCCTGCGCGTCCTCGGCGGCCGCAACGCCGCCCTGGCGGTGCTCACCGCCGTCACCGCCCTGTACATGGCGCTGGTGGCGTTCACCAACGTCACCGACTACCCCACCAACCACGCCTTCGTCCAGCACGTGTTCGCCATGGACACCACGTTCGGCTCGCCGACCACGATGTGGCGCGCCGTCACGAGTCCGGCCCTGGTCACCGCCGCCTACGTCGCGATCATCGCCTGGGAGGCGGTGTCGGCGCTGGTGCTGACGGCCGCCGCCGTGCTGTGGGCGCGGGCGCTGGCCACCGGGCGCGGCGCCGCCACCGCGCGGCAGTTGTCCAGCGCGGGGTGGCTGATGTGGGTGGCGCTGTTCGGCGGCGGGTTCATCGCGGTGGGCGGCGAGTGGTTCCTGATGTGGCAGTCGGAGCAGTGGAACGGCCTGGACGCCGCACTCCAGAACCTGCTGATCGCCGGCCTCGGGCTCGTCCTGGCCCACCTGCCCGGCGGCCGGGACACCGAGACCTCGGCCGGACTAGCGCGCTGACGCCGGTCGGCGGCGAGGGACGCGGCCGGTTGCGGCCAGTCCGGCGGCGTTGACAGGTACCACCCGATGGGCTTTGCTTGTCCGCGTGCCGTGTCGAGCGGTCCCCGGTCCCGGGGGTCGCGCGGCCCCGGCACCGAGAGCCCGAGGGGGATGATGTCGTGAGTCACGTCACAGGCGCCGTCTAGCCACCGCCTTCCCACGTCGTCCCCGTCCCGGCGGTCCTCGCCTACCGCTGTGTCGGCCGCGCTCTCCTTTTCCGCACCTCTTCCGCGCACGGCCCGCCGCCACCGGCCCCGTGCGTCCGCTTCGTGCGCCCTGAGCCCGTATCCGCCGCCGCGCGCCCGCGCGCCCTCGCGGCGGGGCCGACGTGTGCCCCGGCGTGCCCGCGCCCCTGTGCGCCGGTGCGCCCACCCCAACCAACGCCACGTTCGACCCTGAAAGGGAGCACTGACCTCTATGACCGAAACCTCCGCGCCCACCGACTTCAACCAAGCCGTGATCGCCGAGTTCCGCGCCAACCACGGCCGGGTCGGCGGCATGTTCGAGGGCGCCCGCCTGCTGCTGCTCACCACCACCGGCGCGCGCAGCGGCCGACCGCACACCGTCCCGCTGGGCTACCTGCCCGACGGCGAGCGCACCATCGTGATCGCCTCGGCGGGCGGCTCGCCCCGCCACCCCGCCTGGTACCACAACGTGCGGGCCAACCCCCGTGTCACCGTCGAGAACGGCGTCTTCACCCTGGAGGCCGACGCGGTGGTGCTGGAGGGCGAGGAGCGCGACGCCGTGTTCGCCCGCGCCGCCGAGGCCGACCCCGGATGGGCGGAGTACCAGGCCAAGGCCGCCGGGCGCACCATCCCCGTGGTGGCCCTCAACCCCGTGAGCGCCGCCCCGGTCGAGCGCCGGCTGGGCGACGGCCTGGTGGTCCTGCACGACTCCCTGCGCCGCGAACTCGCCCTGATCCGCACCGAGATCAGCGGGTCGGGCCCCACCTTGGGCGCCCAGTTGCGCGTCAACTGCCTGACCATGTGCCAGAGCCTGGGCTTCCACCACACGATGGAGGACAACGGCATGTTCCCGGCGGTGGCCAAGGCCCACCCCGAGACCGCCGAGACCATCGCCCGGCTCAGCGCCGAGCACAAGACCATCGAACGCCTGCTGGACCGCCTCCGGGACTTGCTCGCCGGAGCCGAACCGGACAAGGGCACCCTCGCCGAGGAGGTCGACCACCTGATCACCCAGTTGGAGGCCCACCTCGACTACGAGGAGGAGCAGTTGGTCCCGATCCTCAACCGGTTCACCCCGTAACGCCCCGGCCCCCGCCGACCAGCGGTGGTACTGGACCGACGACTGGCAGCGGGGAGAGCGCGAGGCCGACGAGCAGATCGAGGCGGGAGCGGGCACGGTCTACGGCGACGCGCAGGCCATGTTCGAGGCTCTGGACCGGTGAGCGCGCGGGCGCGGGCTACTGGTTCGTCCGTTCCAGGAGGAGTTGCAGGTGGGTGAAGAGGCGCTGGGTGGGGTCGGAGAGGTCGATGCCGCTGATGGACTCCGCGCGGCGGACGCGGTAGCGCAGGGTGTTGGGGTGGACGTGCAGGCGGGCCGAGGCGGTGCGGACGTCGCCGAACTCCTCCAGATAGGCCAGCAGCGAGGGCACCAGGTCGGAGTTGTGCGCGGTGTCGTGGGCGGCCAGGGCGCTGACCCGGGGGTCGCGCAGGGCGGGTGAGGCGCGCAGGTAGGCCAGGGTCTCGCTGATCAGCACCTGGGTGCGCACGTCGGACATCGTGGCGACGTCCTTGGCCAGGTCGCGGCCCATGGCGTCGAGGACGCGGTCGGCCTCGGCGCGCGACTCCGCCACCCGCCCCAGGGAGTCCACCGGCGACCCCATCGCGCCCTGCACCGCCACGCCCAGCGTGGCGCGCGCCGCCTCGACGGTCTTGCGGGTCAGGGCCAGCACCGACCCCTCCGCCGAGGCGTCCGCGCCCTCGGCCGCACCGCGCGAGCCCCGCGCGAGGTCGGGCATCAGCACGTAGATCCGGCCGCCGATCGCGGTCACCAGGGAGTGGCGCCGGTAGGCGGCGGTGTGCACGGTGACCAGGTCGACGAGTCGGCGCCGGACCAGTTCGCGGCCCGAGGGGTCGCCGGGGTCGGCCCCCGCCCGCCGCGCACCCGCCGCACCCGCCGTGCCCGCCGGGCCGGGGGCCGGGGCGAACGCCACCACCAGGGCGGGGCGCTCGTGGGTGACCTCGATGGTGTCGGCCAGCGCCGCCGCCTCGATGCGCCCCTCCAGCAGGCTCGCCAGCAGGTCGTCGCGCAGTCGCAGGCCCACCGCGCTCTCGGTGCGGTGCCGCAGCAGGTGCAGGGCCGCCATGCGGGCGGCGCCCAGCAGGGCCTCCTCGGCGTTGGCGCTGAGCGGCTGGGCGCCCTCCTGCACCCAGATCGCGCCCAGCGGCTGGGCACCGGCGTGGATGCCCACCGCCAGCCGGCGCCGGATGCCCAGCTCGGGGTGCTCCTCGACGCGCACGACCTCCTCGCCCGCGCGCAGCCGCGAGAACACCCCCCACTCCCGCAGCAGCGCCAGGTACTGCTCGGGTCCGCGCCGGCCCAGCACCGAGAGCCGGCGCAGTTCGTCCACCTCCTCGCCGCTGGAGTAGGCCAGCACGCGGCTGGCGGAGTCCTCGACGGTGACCAGGCCGCCGGTCAGCGCGGCGATCGTCTGGGCGAGGGAGAACAGGTCGCCGCCGGGCTCGCCGAGATCGGTGTCGGCGGCCAGCCGGGCGTCGTCCAGCACGGTGCGGCACAGCGAGTGCAACTGGTCCCAGCGGACCTCCGGCCGCACCGCCAGCAGCGCCACGCCCGCCTCCTCGGCGACCGCGCCCAGCAGCGCGGCCTCGTCGCCGCCGCGCCGCACCGGCGGCGCCGCGCCCCGGCCCGGCGGGGGCGCCGCATCGCCGGCGGCCACCTTGACCGCGACCGCCGCCGCGCCGCGCCGGGCGGCGGCCTGCACCAGGTGGCGGGCCGCCGCCCCGCGCGCGCCGATCAGCAGCACCAGGTCGCCGGGCGAGGCGTCGGGCTCCTCCTCGGGGTCGGCCAGCACCACGGTGTCCACCCGCACGTCCAGGCCGCCGGGCGCGGCCAGTACGTCGACCAGCGGGTCGCCCACCGCCAGCAGCAGCCGGCGCAGCGGCACACCCGAGCCCGATCCGGTGTCGGGACCGGCGGCCGGATCGGCTGCGGGGCCGGCGGCGGGCGGCGCGGCGGGAGCCGCACTTCGCTCGGGCGCGGCAGGCTCGCCGGGCGCGGGCGGTGGCGCGGCTCCCGGCGCGCCGTGCTCGGGCGCGGGTGTGGGGGACGGACCGGGGGAGGAGGCGGGCGGCGGCGTGGCGGAGTCCATGGTGGATCCATTTTGTCGTATCGGCCAAGTGGACGGCGCGAACGTCGGACCGCCGGACAACGCCCGCCCGCGCCGGCCTCTTTTACGTTTGACCAGTTCAACCAGGTCTTTCGCGGGAGGTCGCATGGACGCCGTCACCAACGTCCCCACGCCGGTCAACGAGCCGGTCCTGACGTACGCGCCCGGAAGCCCCGAGCGGGCCGAGTTGACCGCCGAACTCACCCGCTTGGCCAAGGAGCCCGTCGACCTGACCATGGCGATCGGCGGCGAGCGGCGGATGGGCGGCGGCGCGCGGGTGGACGTTGTCCAGCCGCACAAGCACGCCCACGTCCTGGGCACCCTGGGCACCGCCACCCAGGACGACGCCCGCGCGGCGATCGCCGCCGCCAAGGACGCGGCGCCGGCCTGGCGGGCGATGCCCTTCGACGAGCGCGCCGCCGTGCTGCTGCGCGCCGCCGACCTGCTGGCCGGCCCCTGGCGGCAGACCCTCAACGCCGCCACCATGCTCGGCCAGTCCAAGACCGCGATCCAGGCCGAGATCGACGCCGCCTGCGAGCTGATCGACTTCTGGCGGTTCAACGTCGCCTACGCCCGCCGCCTCATGGCCGAGCAGCCGCACAGCCCCGCCGGGCAGTGGAACCGCCTGGAGCAGCGGCCGCTGGAGGGCTTCGTCTACGCCGTCACCCCGTTCAACTTCACCGCCATCGCCGGCAACCTGCCCACCGCGCCGGCGCTGATGGGCAACGTCGTGGTGTGGAAGCCCGCCGTCACCCAGCAGTTCTCCGCGCACCTGCTCATGGCCCTGCTGGAGGAGGCCGGCCTGCCGCCGGGCGTCATCAACATGGTCACCGGCGACGGGATCGCGGTCTCGGAGGTCGCCCTGGCCGACCCCGACCTGGCGGGGGTGCACTTCACCGGCTCCACCCGGGTGTTCCAGCAGTTCTGGCGCACGGTGGGGGAGAACATCGCGACCTACCGGTCCTACCCCCGCATCGTGGGCGAGACCGGCGGCAAGGACTTCATCGTCGCCCACGCCAGCGCCGACCCCGACGTCGTGCGCACCGCGATCGTGCGCGGCGCGTTCGAGTACCAGGGCCAGAAGTGCTCGGCGGCCTCCCGCGCGTTCGTCGCCCGCTCGGTGTGGGAGCGCATGCGCGACGACCTCGTCGCCGAGGTTGAGGCGCTGCCGATGGGCGACGTCACCGACCTGTCCAACTTCCTGGGCGCGGTCATCGACCGCCGCTCCTACGACCGCCTCGCCGCCGTGCTGGAGCGCGTCCACGCCGACCCCACGCTCACCGTGATCGCCGGCGGCACCTGCGACGACTCCACCGGCTACTTCGTGCGCCCCACCGTGGTGGTGGGCACCGACCCCGGCAACGACGTCTTCCGCACCGAGTACTTCGGCCCGATCGTCGCCGTGCACGTCTACGACGACGCCGACTACGAGCGGATCCTGGACGTGGTGGACCGCGGCTCGGCCTACGCGCTGACCGGTGCGGTGATCGCCACCGACCGCGCCGCCATCGCCGCCGCCCACGAGGCGCTGCGGTTCGCGGCGGGCAACTTCTACGTCAACGACAAGCCCACGGGCTCGGTCGTGGGCCAGCAGCCCTTCGGCGGCTCCCGCGCCAGCGGCACCAACGACAAGGCCGGCAGCGCGCAGAACCTCGCGCGCTGGACCAGCCCGCGCTCCATCAAGGAGACGTTCGTCCCGCCGACGGCCTCGCGCCACCCCCACCAGGGCTGAGCCGCACCGCCGGGCCGGCCCCGCCCGGGGCCGGCCCCGAGCACGAAGGGAAGGGACCGCACATGCTGCGCACCGCACTGCTGGCCGCCGGGCGCTCCCGCGCCTGCCGCGCGGTCGTGGAGCGCGCGCCGGTGACGCGCGAGGTCGTGGCCCGCTACGTGGCCGGGTCCACACTGGAGGAGGCGCTGGGGGCGGTGGCGGCGCTGACCACCGACCGCGAGGTCACCCTGGACCACCTCGGCGAGGACGTCACCGACGCCGCGCAGGCCCGCGCCACCGTCGACGCCTACACCCGGCTGCTGGCAGAACTCGCCCGCACCGGCCTGGCCGCCCGCGCCGAGGTGTCGGTCAAGCTGTCGGCGGTGGGCCGGCTGCTGCCGCGCGACGGCGACAAGATCGCCCTGGACAACGCCCGCCGCATCTGCGCGGCCGCCGCCGAGGCGGGCACCACCGTGACCCTGGACATGGAGGACCACACGGCGGTGGACGCCACCCTGGGGGTCCTGGCCGCGCTGCGGGCGGACTTCCCCGACACCGGCGCGGTGCTCCAGTCCTACCTGCGCCGCACCGAGGCCGACTGCCGCGACCTCAGCGGCGCGGGATCGCGGGTGCGGCTGTGCAAGGGCGCCTACGACGAGCCGGAGTCGGTGGCCTACCGCGACCGCGCCGAGGTCGACCGCTCCTACGTGCGCTGCCTGCGGATCCTGATGCGCGGCGCGGGCTACCCCATGGTGGCCTCGCACGACCCCCGGCTCATCGCGATCGCCGGGCGGCTCGCCGAGGACGCCGGCCGGGGCCCCGCCGACTACGAGCACCAGATGCTCTACGGGGTGCGCGACCGCGAGCAGCGGCGGCTCGCCGCCGAGGGCCGGCGCATGCGGGTCTACGTGCCCTACGGCGACGAGTGGTACGGCTACTTCATGCGCCGCCTCGCCGAGCGGCCGGCCAACGTGGCGTTCTTCGCGCGCTCGCTGGTCAGCCGGGGCTGAGCCGCCCGAGCCGACTCGGCCCGTGCCGAGCCGGCCGAGCCGGCGGCCCGGGCGCGGCGCGCGCCGCGCCCGGGCCGGTGGACGCTAGAACGGCCGGTCGCCCACGATCGCCACGCGCTCGGCCACGCGCGCGTGCGGGTAGTAGTCGTTCACCGCGTAGTGCTGGGTGGCGCGGTTGTCCCAGAACGCCAGGGAGTCCTTGCGCCACTGGAACCGCACCTGGTACTCGGGCACGTGCGCCTGCTGGAACAGGAAGCGCAGCAGCCGGTCGCTCTCCTCGGGCTCCATGCCCAGGATGCGGGTGGTGAAGGAGACGTTGACGAACAGGGTCTTGCGGCCGGTCTCGGGGTGGGTGCGCACGACCGGGTGGTGCACCGGCGGGAACCGGTCCTGCCACTCCAGCAGCTTCTCGCGGCTGAGGAACCGGGCGAACCCGGGGATCACGTCGTGCTCGGCGACCGCGCCGTCGATTCGCTCCTTGACCGCCTCCGGCAGGTTGTCGTAGGCGGCGCCCATGTCGGCCCACATGGTGTCGCCGCCCTGCGGCGGGACCTCCACCAGCCGCAGCAGCGCGCCCATGGCGGGGGCCTGGCGCCAGGTGACGTCGGTGTGCCAGACGTTCTCGTAGCTGGGCGGCATCTCGCCCTTGGCGAAGCGGGCGATGTGGGCGTCCTCGCCCTGGTCGATGAACGGGTTGGTCTCCAGTTCGCCCCACATGCGGGCGATCTCCTGCTGGCGCTGGGCCGTGATGGGCTGGTCGCGGAAGAAGACGACTTTGAACTCCAGCAGCGCGCGGTGGATCTCGGCGCGCAGCGCCTCGCTGATGGGCGCGCGCAGGTCGACGCCGTGGATCTCGGCGCCGATCACCCGGCCCAGCGGACGGACCTCGAAGGCGGTGTAGGGGCGCTCTTGGGCGCCCTCGGGCAGCCGCCGCAGGACGCGGGGGCCCTCGACGACGGCGTCGTCGACGCAGCGGGCCTCGCGCAGGGTGCCCGCGGGGGCGGGGGAGGGCGGTGTCGCCTGGGTGGTGAGGACGGTCATGCGTGCGCTCTCCTTCGTCGTGTCGTGCGTCGTGTCGTGCTGCGTGGTGGCGGGTGGTCGTGGCGCGCCGCCCGCGCCGGGCGCGTGCGGCCGCACCGCGGCGGGGGCGCGGTGGGGGCGCCGTGGACGCGGTGGAGTACGGCGGGACGCGGTGGCGGTCGCTGTGGGGGGGTGCTGTGGGTGGCGGTGGTGTGCGGACAGGAGTGGCGGGCGGCCGGGCGGAGGAGCGGGGCGGGGCCGCCAGGACGGTGCGGCCCGGCCCCGGTCGGGGGCGGTGGTGGTCGGGCGCAGCGCCGCGTCCGGTGCCGGGGGCACGCGGCGCGGCCAGGCGCTGGTCACTCCAGGTGATCAGAGAAGGGCGGTGTGTCGCCGTGGTCGTCCCCAGGGGCGGCTACAAGAAGGACTCGCGGTGCGGTCACCTGGTGGCCGGGTGGGGGCCGGCGGTGCGCCGGGCGCGCGGAGCGCGCGAAGGGGTCAGGCGCGGGGTGGGGAACCCAGGCGCCCGCGGCGACACAGCAGAGCGGCGGTGCCGCGGCGCGCCCCGATACGGATTTCGGGCCGGAAGGTGGCCAGGAGGAACCGGGGCGGCGTGAACATGGTCTGAGGATGCGGACAGCGCGGGGCCGCTGTCAACCCCCACACCGTCCTCGCCTACCACGCCTCGGGGGCCGTCCGCACCCGCTGAGTCCGACCCGTGACGTTCGCGGGGAACCAGCGGGCGGGGCCGTGCGTTACGTTGAGGGCACACAGGTCACGCCCTGGAAAGGCTTGCGCAGACATGCAGATTAGGAGTTCCAACCCCGTTCTCAAACGGGCCGTGCGGTCCGGCCGCGCCGGCTATGGGCAGTCGCACCAGGCCCCCTACGGCCAGGGCGGGCCCTACCAGCAGGGCTACCAGCAGCCCTACGGCCAGCCCGGCTACCCCCAGCCCGGCTACCCCCAGCCCGGCTACGGCCCGCAGGGCTACGCCCAGCCCGGCCAGGCCCCATACGGCCAGGCCCCGTACGGCCAGGCGCCCTACGGTCAGCCCGGCTACGGCGCGGCCTCGGCCGCCGACCGCCTGACCATCGACGACGTCGTGGTGCGCAGCGCGATCACCCTCGGCATGGTCATCCTCACCGCCGTGCCGACCTATCTCATCACCGTGTCGCCCAACCCGCTCGGCATGGGGCTGGCGTTCCTCGGCGCCATCGGCGGCCTGATCCTCGGCCTGGTCATCAGCTTCCGGCAGTCGACCAACCCGGCCCTGATCCTGGTCTACGCCGCCCTTGAGGGCCTGTTCGTCGGCGGCCTCAGCGGCATCCTCGAACTCTCCCTTGCGGCGTCGTCGGGCTCGGCCATCGGCTCGCTGGTCACCCAGGCGGTGTTCGCCACGCTGATCACCGCGGGCGCGGTGCTGGCCGTCTACAAGTTCCGCATCATCCGGGTGACCAACACCTTCGTCAAGGTCGTCACCGCCGCGGCGCTGGGCCTGCTGGTGCTGCTGCTGGTCAACCTGGTGGCGGCGCTGTTCATCCCCGGCGGCCTGGGCCTGCGCGAGCCCTCCCTGCTGGGCCTGGGCATCTCGCTCATCGCGGTCACCCTGGCCGCGGCCATGCTGATGATCGAGTTCCGCGGCATCGAGGACGCCCTCAACATGGGCCTGCCGCGCAAGTTCTCCTGGCAGTTGGCCTTCGGCCTGACCGTCACCCTGGTCTGGCTCTACATCGAGATCATCCGCATGATCTGGATCATCCGCTCGCTCTTCAGCGAGTGACCCGCGTTCGGCGGGCCGCCCCGGCGGTCCGCCGCGTGCGCTGACACCACGGCGCCCCGTCCGGCCAAGCCGGGCGGGGCGCCGTCGTCGTGCCGGGTGGCCGCGAGGCGGCCGGCACCCGGTTCACGGGCGTGTCGCGGTCATCAGGGGCGCTGCCTCGGTACGAACGAACGGTTGCGCCGGCGCCGGTCGTACTCCTGGACGATCGCCTGGGCGTAGCCGTGGCTGAGGTTGTACTCGTCGGCCAGCCAGTTGGAGCGTTCCAGGCAGCGGGACAGGCCCGGGCCGTGTTCGAGCGTGTCGAACCACTCGCTGAGTTCGCGGCCGGTGACGGTCGGGATCCGGGCGATCAGTTGCGCGTGCGTCTCCGGCGAGTGGGTTACCGACATTGGCACCTCCATAGGTGGGTGGCACTTACCTGCGACACTGCAACAGGATCACGGTTTGGACAAGACCCTCAGCCGGGCTTTTACGTCCGGGTTTGTCGGTCGTCCGTCCCGGTTTGGTCACTCACCGTTCGCACGGAGGCCATCGAAAGGCGCGGGAAGCCCCGCGTGGCGGGGGCTCCCGCGTCCGCACCGCCCTCGGCGGCGGCGCGGACGCGGGAGGAGCGGCGCCGGCCGCGCCGCGATGATCGATCATCCCCGGCGGGGGCCGGGTCGGCCCCCGCCGGCCGCCCTCAGCTCAGCCGCTCGTAGACCGCCGCCATGCCCTGGCCGCCGCCCACGCACATGGTCTCCAGGCCGAAGGTCTTGTCGTGGAAGTCCAGGCCGTTGAGCAGGGTGGTGGCGATGCGGGCGCCGGTCATACCGAAGGGGTGGCCCACGGCGATGGCGCCGCCGTTGACGTTGAGCTGGCGGTCGATGTCGATGCCCAGGTCGTCGGCCGAGGGCAGCACCTGCGCGGCGAACGCCTCGTTGATCTCGACCAGGTCGATGTCGCCGATGCTCATGTTGGCGCGGGCCAGCGCCTGCCGCGACGCCTCGACCGGCCCCAGGCCCATGATCTCCGGCGAGAGCGCGCTGACCCCGGTGGAGACGATGCGCGCCAGCGGGGTGATGCCGAGCTGGGCCGCCCGGGTGTCGCTCATGATCACCAGCGCGGCGGCGCCGTCGTTGAGCGGGCAGCAGTTGCCCGCCGTCACGGTGCCGTCGGGGCGGAACACCGGCTTCAGCTCCGAGACCTTCTCGTAGGAGGTGCCGCGCCGGGGGCCGTCGTCGGTGTCGACCACGGTGCCGTCGGGCAGCGTGATCGGCACGATCTCGCGGCTCCAGAACCCGTTGTCGATCGCCTTCTCGGCGAGGTTCTGGGAGCGCACCCCGAACTCGTCCTGGCGCTGCCGCGACACCCCGCGCAGTTGCGCGACGTTCTCGGCGGTCTGGCCCATGGCGATGTAGACGTCGGGCAGCCGGCCGTCCTCGCGCGGGTCGCGCCAGGGCTGGGCCCCGCCCTCGGCCCGCTTGGCGGTGCGCTCCTCGGCCTCGGTGAAGACGGGGTTCTTGGTGTCGGGCAGGGAGTCGCTGTTGCCCTTGACGAACCGGCTGACCACCTCGACGCCGGCGGAGACGAACACGTCGCCCTCGCCGGCCTTGATGGCGTGGTAGGCCATGCGGGTGGTCTGGAGCGAGGAGGAGCAGTAGCGGGTGACGGTGGCCCCGGGCACACCGTCGAGCCCCAGTTGCACGGCGATGACGCGGGCCAGGTTGTGCCCCTGCTCGCCGCCGGGCAGCCCGCAGCCCAGGAGCAGGTCCTCGACGTCCTTGGGGTCGAGCTGGGGCACCTTGGCGAGCGCGGCGGTGATGACCTGCGCGGCGAGGTCGTCGGGCCGGATGTCCTTCAAGGAGCCCTTGAAGGCGCGCCCGATGGGAGAACGCGCGGTCGCGACGATGACGGCTTCGGGCATGTGCGCGGCCTTTCTCAGCGGAACACGATGTGACCGACCAGTAGGTCTGTCGGTGTTACAGGAAGGTTAACCGAGCCGGCCGCCGCGTGGGGTGCCGAGGTACCGTGTCGCGCCGCCCCGGTGCCCGAGCCGCACCGACGCGCACCGACGCGCACCGCCCCGGCGCCGCGCTGCGGGCCGGGGCGGTGGCGGGCGGCGGGCTCAGCCGGCGGCGGAGGACCCGGTGACCTCGTGTTCGGCGGTGTCGTCGTCCTCGACCGCCACCGGCGGGGTGGTGGCGACCTCCTCGGTGCGGGGCCGGCGGCGCATGAGGGTGGCCCAGCGGCCCCGGGGGCCGCGTTCGCGCCCGGCCACCCGGGCGCGGCTGACCTCGCTGCCGCCGGACTCGGCGGCGGCCACGGCCGCCCGGTGCACGGGCAGGACGTCCTCGTCGGGGGCGGGTTCGAGCCGGTCGGCGAGGTCGGGCAGCAGGCCCAGCGCGGCGCACGCCGAGGGCAGCACGGCCGCCGCCGCGTGGGCGTAGCCCCGCGCCGATGGGTGGAAGCGGTCGGGGCCGAACATCTCGTCGGGGCGGGCCAGGAAGTCCTCGGCCAGCAGGTTGCCCAGCGACACCGTGCGCCCGCCCGCCTCGATCACGCCGATGGTCTGGGCGGCGGCGAGCTGGCGCGAGGCCCGGCGGGCGATGTAGCGCAGCGGCTGGCCGATGGGCTGCACCGTGCCGAGGTCGGGGCAGGTGCCCACCACCACCGCCGTGCCCATGCCCACCAGTTCGCGCACGACCTCCTGGAGGTGGCGCACGGAGTCGGCCGGGCGCATGCGGCGGATGACGTCGTTGGCGCCGATGAAGACGACCGCGAGGTCGGGGGCGCGCTTGCGCCGGCGCAGCTTCTCGACCTGCTCGTGCAGGTCGGCGGAGGTGGCGCCGACCTTGGCCACCCGGCGCAGCCGCACCGGGCGGTCGGCCACCGCCGCGATGCCCGAGGCCAGCATGCTGCCGGGGGTCTCCAGGGCGTCGGCCACGGCGAACCCGGCGGCCGTGGAGTCGCCCATCATGGCGAACAGCAGCGGGGTGCCGGTGCCCTGGCCGTAGACGCCGTCGGCCTTGGGCGGCTGCCACTTGGTGAAGCCGATGGCGTGCACGGCCATGCGCGCCTGGAGGTAGAGCAGCCCCACCGTGGTGGCCCCCAGCAGGGTGATCCCGCCACCGCCGAACGCGGTGGCCGTGGCGATCCTGCGGGCGCGGGCGGCGCGCAGCACCATGTCGGCCTCCCTGGGTCGAGCGGCCACCCGGCTCGGCGGCGGTGTCCGGGCGGCGCCGCGCTGCCGCCGCGCCCGGACGGGCTGCTGTTTCCGGTGTGCCCGGTTTGCTGGTCTTGGGTACCCGTGGACTGAACGGCCGTCCTGATGGTGGTTGTTCCCGTTCGTCGCCCGGTTCACATGCTGTGCGCCGAGGCGCTCCCGGCGTGTCACCGCCGCTTCAGCGGGCCGGCGGGGGCGCGCGGGCGGGCGCCGAGGAGCGGCGGCGTCCCGCCCGCGCGGCGCCCGGTTCCACCGCTGGTCACCGGGTGCCGAGCGCGGCCGGGCGCCCGTTAGAGTCAGGGCACGGCCCAGCGGCGCGCAGGAGGCGCCGGGGCCGGGCGACGGCGCCGTAGTGAGAGAGGTTCAGCGATGCGGGTCCACAACTCTTTGATCGAACTGGTGGGGAACACCCCGCTGCTGCGGCTGAACAAGGTGACCAGCGGGCTCGCCCCCACCGTGCTGGCCAAGGTCGAGTACTTCAACCCCGGCGGTTCGGTCAAGGACCGGATCGCCCTGCGCATGGTCGAGGAGGCCGAGAAGAGCGGCAAGCTGCGGCCCGGCGGCACCATCGTGGAGCCCACCTCGGGCAACACCGGTGTGGGCCTGGCGATCGTCGCCGCCGAGAAGGGCTACCGCTGCGTGTTCGTGTGCCCCGACAAGGTCGGCTCGGACAAGCTCGCCGTGCTGCGCGCCTACGGCGCCGAGGTCGTGGTCTGCCCCACGACCGTGGCGCCCGACCACCCCGACTCCTACTACTCGGTCTCCGACCGCCTGGCCCAGACCATCCCCGGCGCCTGGAAGCCCGACCAGTACAGCAACCCGGGCAACCCGGAGTCGCACTACCGCTCCACCGGGCCGGAGATCTGGGAGCAGACCGAGGGGCGCATCACCCACTTCGTGGCCGGGATCGGCACGGGCGGCACCATCACCGGCGCCGGGCGCTACCTCAAGGAGGTCTCCGAGGGCCGGGTCAAGGTCATCGGCGCCGACCCGGAGGGCTCGGTCTACTCCGGCGGCACCGGCCGCCCCTACCTGGTCGAGGGCGTGGGCGAGGACATCTGGCCGCAGACCTACGACCCCGCCGTGTGCGACGAGGTCATCGCGGTCAGCGACAAGGAGTCCTTCCTGATGACCCGGCGCCTGGCCCGCGACGAGACGCTGCTGGTGGGCGGCTCCTGCGGACTGGCCGTGGTCGCGGCCCTGCGGGTGGCGGCCACCGCCTCCCCCGAGGACGTCATCGTGGTGCTGCTGCCCGACGGCGGGCGCGGCTACCTCGGCAAGATCTTCAACGACGAGTGGATGGCCGACTTCGGGTTCCTGGCCGAGGAGACCGAGGAGGCCACCGCCGGCGACGTGCTCGCCGCCAAGGGCCGCGACCTGCCGGAGTTCGTGCACATCCACCCGCACGAGTCGGTGGGCACGGCGGTGTCGATCATGCGCGAGTTCGGCGTCTCGCAGTTGCCGGTCATGAAGGAGGAGCCGCCGGTCATGGCGGCCGAGGTGGTGGGCGCGGTCGCCGAGCGCGACGTGCTCGACGCCCTGTTCAACGGGCGCGCCCGCCTGGAGGAGCCGGTGGAGCAGCACATGGGCGCCCCGCTGCCCGTGGTGGGTTCCGGCGAGCCGGTCAGCCGCTGCGTGGAACTCCTCCAGCAGTCGGGCGCGGTCGTGGTGCTGATGGACGGCAAGCCCGCAGGGCTGCTGACCCGCCAGGACGTGCTGGCGCACCTGTCGCTGTAGCGCCGGCCGGGCGGGCGGCCACCCGGGCGCCCGCCCGCCCGGCGGGGGCGGGGATAATACGCTGCATCCCGTTACTACCGGCCAGTAGATGTGGGGATGCGGGTGTCACGACTCCTCTCCTGGACGCTGCGCGCACTGTGGTCCTGGGCGCGGCGCAACGCCGACGTCCGCGCGGGCTCGCGCGCGGCGCGCCGCTTCGCCGCCTACGGGCCGGGCACCTCGATCGCGTTCCCGCCCGCCACCGTCTTCGGCGAGCCCTGGATCGAACTGGGCGCCCACACCCTGCTGGGCGCCGACATCACGCTGACGGCCGGCATGGTGCCCGGCCTGGACCTGGGGCCGCACCCGCTGATCCGGATCGGCGACGGCTGCACGATCGGGCGCGGCTCCCACGTGGTGGCCCACCGCTCGATCGAACTGGGCGACGACGTCTTCACCGGGCCCTACGTCTACATCACCGACCAGAACCACGTCTACGCCGACACCGACGTGCCCGTGGGCCGCCAGTGGCCCGCCGACGACCCCGTCCGCATCGGGTCGGGCACCTGGATCGGCGCCAACGCCGTGGTGCTGCCGGGCGCCCGCCTGGGCCGCAACTGCGTGGTCGCCGCCAGTTCGGTGGTGCGCCCCGGCGACTACCCCGACTACAGCGTGATCGCGGGGGTGCCGGGGCGGATCGTGCGCCGCTACGACCCCGAGGCCGGCTGGGTGCCGCCGCTGCGCGGCGGCGAGGCCGCCCACCCCTCCCGCACCCTCGACGGCGGCAGCGTGGCCCCGCCGGAGGTGTGATCCGCGTCCCGTTAGGCGTTCGCGGTGGTCAGGGCCGGGCGGGGCGCGCCGCGCGGGAGTACGCTCGGTGGCCGCGGAACCGGCGACCACGGGAGGCGGCCATGGACGGGGCGGACGGGCGGCAGGGGCGGGTGGCGGTGCCCCGGGGACCCGACGGGCCGCAGGAGGCGTTCGCGGTCTTCGCCGAGCTGCGGCGCTCCCACGGGCCCTCCGGCGCCGAACTGGCCCGGGCCGCCGATGCGGACCTGGACCGGCGCCTGGGGCACGCCGCGGCCCTGTACCGGGACGGCCGGTTCGCCGACGCCTACCAGTGGGCCGACAGCGCGGCCGCCGGCCTGAAGGCGCTCGCGGAGCCGAGCCGCCCGGTCCACCTCGAACTGGAGGCCGCGTTCACGGCCGGCGGCAGCGCCCTGCGCCTGGGCCGGCTCGACGACGCCTACCGGCACCTGACGGCGGCGCACCGCCTGGTGCACGCGCCCGGGCGCCTCCCCGCCGAGGCCGAGCGCCGCCTCCTCGCCGAGCGGGTGCGCACGGAGCTGACCGCGCTGCGGGACCGGCTCGTGGAGCGCTCCGACACCTCCGGGCAGCGGTCCGGGCCGGCCGCGCGCGACATGACGCGCGCGCTGCGCGTCGACGCGCTGCTGCCGCAGACCGCCCACCCCCGGCGCGCGCGTGGCTGGCGCACCCGGCTGCTGCACCTCCAGGGGCGGGCGCTGGCGGATGCGGAGGACACCGGCCCCCGGAAGACGGCCTACCACGCGGCGCGCATGACCGCTGCGCGGCTGCTCGCCGACCCGGACCTGACGCCCGGCGCCCCCCACCTGGGCGAGGCGCTGTGGTCCTATGCCGCCGGGATCCGGGCGTGGCTGGGCGCGGGGGAGACCGACAGCCGCGTCGAACTGGCGGCCCTGGCCGACCAGTTGCGCAAGGCCGACGACCTGGTCAGCCGGGCGCCGGGCGAAGCGGGCACCACGGCCGTGGTCGACGTCCGCCGGGCCCTGCGCGACGTGGCGCGGCACCTGGCCGACGGGTACCGGGCCCAGGCCGACGACCGCACCGCGGCCCTCGCCGCGGCGGCCGGGCGGAGCGGGGAGGCCGCCGCGCCGGCCGGTTCCGCAGCCAACGGCCGAGGCGCCACGGGGGCGGGTCAGGCCGCCACCGACACAGGGTTGCTCCGCGCCGAGCGGGACGCCGCGCTCGCGGCCCACCGGGAGTGGTGCCGAACCGCGTGGGAGGCCAGCCGCGCGGCGGGATCCCTCGGCAAGCCCCTCTTGGCGGACTCCTACGACTACCTCAGGGCCCTGGCGTGGGCCGGACCGGAGGGCTGGGCCACGGCCGAGGAGCACTTCGGCGACCTGCCCCGGCGCCTCGAGGGCATGTTCGGCGCCAATGACCCCCGGGTCGCCGCGGCCACCGAGCTGCTGGCCTCGATGGCCCACGCCCGCTCCCGCGCGCACCTGGACGCCGGTGAGCCGCGCGCGGCGCGGGACGCGGCCCGCCAGGCGATCCGGCGCCAGCGCGAGCTGATGGGGATCACGGGGGACCGGCCCTGGGAGGAGCCCCGCACCACGGGACCGCAGGGGGAGGAGAGGGACGAGGGGGGCCGCACCACCGGGCCGCAGGAGAAAGAGGGGAAAGAGCCTTCAGAGGACCGGTTGCGCCTCACCGAGATGGAGGAGACCCTGCGGCGGGCGCTCACGGCGCTCAAGGTGGACGAGCGGGCCGGGCGCGCCCAGCTCCTCGCGGGAGTCCGGGCGGCGCGCGCCGCCCACGACGCGAGGGCGCACAAGGGGCGCCCGGAGCGGCTGCGCGTGGGCACCGCGCCGGGCGACGCCGCGCGGCCGGGCTCCGCCACGGAGGTCAGCCGCGTCCCGCACCCGAGCAGGGTGGCGGCACCCCGGGTGAAATGACACCGATGACCGTATGATGCTGGTTCGTCCAGTGCAGCGGAGGTCGGGGCATGGCGGCGGAAGGCGACCGGGACCGGGGCGAGATCGAGAACGCCGCGAGGTTCCACGGTGACGTCGTGCGGCGGGCGGCGACCGCGCGGACCAGGGCCGACTGGGAGGCGCTGGGCGATGAGCTGAACAGGCGCGTCCTGCACGCCCGGCGGCTCCTCCTCGACGGCAGGCCCGCCGCCGCCGGCGCCTGGGCCACCGGCGTGGCCGACGCGGTCAAGGACCTGGGCGGCGACCTGTTCCCCCACCAGCACGCCACCGCCCTGCTCGTCCGGGGGCTCAGCGCCACCGGCCTCGGCCTGGTCGGTCCGGCTGCCGACGACCTGGCCGGCGCCTACACCCTGCTGCGCGACCCCGCCGTGCCCTGGCCCAACGAGGCGGTCCGCGACGGGCTCATCGGGGAGGCCGCCGCCGGCATCCTCGACCTGCACGGGTACTGCCACGACATGGCGCCCCGCGTCGGCGGCGAGGGCGCCGCCGACTACCGGGCGAACGCGAAATTGGTGCTGAACGCCGCGGTCTCCTTCGAGGAGCGGGCGAAGGACGGACCCCGGTGGCGGCTGGTCCTCGCCGATCGGCTGCTGCGGCAGGCGCGGGAGGTGGACAGCCTGGAGGGCCGCCACCAACTCATCGACGGCGCCTGGTTGCTCACCGCCGCACGGACCGACGACGTCGTGGAACCGGGCGACCGGGCGATGCTCCAGGCGCTCAGCGCCGAGGCGCACCGGCGGAACCTGGAGTGGGCCGAGGCCGCCGAGGAGGCGCCGGACCGCACGGACGTGGTCGACGACATCACCCTCCTCACCAAGCGGATCGACGGCCTCGACCGCCGCTCCCACGGCGACGATCCCGACCTTCAGACGCCGGGCGGCGAGGCCGCCCGGCGGGAGATCCACCTGCTCCTGCGGGCCGCCCTGGCGGCGTACGCCCGGTTCGTGGGGAACGAGGCGCAGGGCCGACTCAGGGAAGGTGAGAACGCGACCCACCAGCTCGCGGAGCGTCGCGGCGCCCTCGAACGCGTCTGGCGGATCAGCCGCGAGCACGAGACCGACCCGTCGCGGCGCCTCGGCGACGCCTACGACTACCTGGTGGCGGTCTCCGAGGGCGGCAGCGCCGACCACCAGGAGCGCCGGGAGATCCTGACCGAACTCGCCGAACTGCCGCGTGACCTGCTGGAGGCCGGGGACCCCCGCGCGCGGGTGGCCGCCGGACTGCTGTACGCCATGGCGACCCAGCACGCCCGGGCGCTGCTGCCCGGGCACGCCGCCAAGCGCGGCGCGGCCGCGCCGGGCGCCGACGCGGGTGCGGACTTCCAGGAGGCGAAGTGGGCCGTCGAGCGCGCCGAGCGACACCACGTCCTCCTCGCGAAGGTCGAGCGGGCCGTGCCCGCCGGGGGGCGGAGCGGGTCGCGCGGGCGGCCCCCGGCCGTGCCCCCCGGCCGCGCGCTGGCGTGGGACGACATCGCCACCCCGCCCCCGCCCCGCCTCCCCGCGAACGACACCGAGCGGCGCACCGGTGAACTGGCCGACCTGCGCGCGGAGATCGCCGACGTCGCCATGCGCGCCAATCACGGCGGTGGGCTGGGTCCGGCGGTCGCGGCCGCCGCCGGGCGCAGCGCTTCCGGCAAGTCCGCCGGGGCTCGGCGGAAGGCCGCCACGGGTGCCGCCGCCCGCCGCCCCGCGCCGGCCGACCCCGCCTCCGTCGCGCGCGCGGCGCGGATCCGCCCCAGGTGAGGCGGTCGCGGGCGCCCGCCGCGCGGTGGGCACCGCGACCGGCCTATGCTGTTGCCGCCCCACCAGCGATCGGCGGAAGGCGGGCCCATGGCGGCGGACGAGGACCAAGAACGCGCCGAGGTCACGAACGCGTACGCGTTCGCCGTACGCGCCCGCGAGAGCGGCGATTCGTGGAGCGGCGACACCCGGCTCGTGGAGGCCACCACGGCCCTGGTCCGCGCCGAAGGGCTGCTGCGGGACGGATTGCCGGAGGCGGCGCTGGCATGGGCCGAGGCGGTGCTGGACGCCACGGCGGGTCGTGATGACCCCCCGTTCCAGGGGGTGCGGACCTCCGCCAGGCTGGCGGCCGGCCACGCGCTGGTCGGCCTGGGCGGGAACCTGCTGAAGAAGGGCAATTTCGGCGGTGCCGCCGTACGCATGGACGACGCAGCCCAGTACCTGCGGGTCGGCTACATGATGCTGCGGGACAACGCGCACGTCTGGCCGCAGGATCGGCGGGACTCCCTCGTCCCGCAGGTCCTCCAAGACGTGCAGGATGTGCACGAGCAGCTCTACACCGCCGCGGCCCACACCCGCGACGCCGGCACGGCGCACCAGTTCCGAATGATCTCGCGGAAGCTGCTGGGCGCCATCACGGAGGCCGAGCGGCGCGCCTCCACGGGTCCCGCAGGGCGGCTCTACCTGGCCAAAGCGCTGCTCGACCGGGCAGAGGGTTTCGCCGACCCGCACGCCCGCCACGATCTCGCGGTGACGGTCAAGGACCTCACCACGGACTTCGACGACCTCCGGTTCCTCCACGAGGAGCACTCGCGCCGGATCTCGCACACGCGGGCCGTGCGGATGTGGCTGGAGGCGGTGCGGGAGACGGGGAGGGAGCTTCCCGGTGTCCTGCTCACCGAGCTGACAGAGGAGTTGGGCGACGCGCACGGCGCGCTCGCGGCAAGCAAGGACGCGAGCGACAGGGAGTACGCCCGGGAGGTGGGGCTCACGCTGCGCGAGGTGCACACGGCGCGCGCCGCCGGCGCTGAAGCGGCCCTGCGTGCCGCCGGCGGGCAGGAGGCCGAGCCGTCCAAGGAGCGCCAGGCCGAGGAGACGGAGACCGCTTCCCCCGACGGCGACCGCGCGCACCTGAACGGCATGCGCAGCCGACGCGACCACCTGCGGCAGGTGTGGGAGTTGAGCCGTGCCTACGAGCCCGCCAACTCGACACGGCTGCTCACCGACTCCTTCGCCTACCTGATGGCGCTCGCCGAGAGCGGCACCCGCGCCGATTGGTCGGCGGCGGAGCGCGAGTTCGCGGACCTGCCCCAGGCGCTACGCGAGGTCCTGCCGCCCGGCGACCGGCGGCCCGGTCAGACGGCCGAGGTGCTGTACGCCATCGCGGCCGAGCGCGCCCGCGGCCACCTCGCCGAGGGTGAGCAGGCCGCCACCGCCGCGACGGCCAAGGACGCCGCCGGCGCGGCGCGGGAGCTGATCGCCAACGCCGAGCGCTACCACGCCCAGGTCGGCACCGCCCCGCGCGCCGCCGCGCCCGGCGCCGGACGGCCTTCCGCCCGCCCGGCGGACGGACCGCTCGATCCCGCCGCCCAGCTCGCCGTGCCGCCCGACCGGCCGGCGGACCGGGCCGCCGAGCAGCGGAGCGCCGAACTCGCCGAGCTGCGCGCCCGGGCCGACCGCCTGGAGAAGGGGCGGTACACGCCCCCGGGCGTGCGCCGGGCGGTGGCCGCGAGCCGGGAGCGCGAAGGCGCGGCGCGCGGCTGGAGCGCTCGGTCGCGGGGACTGGGCGCTCCCCGGAGCGGCGTGACGGCCGACAGCTTCCTCCCCGCGAAAGACCGGCTGGGCCGGATGGGCACCACCACGGCGTCCGCCGCCCGCACCACCCCCGCGTCGGCGGCCCGAGCCGCCCGCCTGCGCGGCCGAGGTCACGCCTGAGCGGCTCCGCCGCCTCGGCGCCCGGGTGATCTGCCGCCCCGGTGCCTTGAACATTTCCGCGCCGGTGCCGCGCGCCGTCGCGCTGCGCGCCTGTGGCCCCGCTCCAGCAGCCCTCCGCCGCCCCGGCTCCCGGGCGCCGGTGGTGACGATCACGCCCATACGGCGCTGACCAGGGGAACCGCCGAGTGCCGCCGCCGGTCGGACAGGACGGCGCTTGGCGATGGAGCGCCGTGCGCGGGGGAGCGCACCACGCGAGTTCGGGGGAGGGGCAGCACATGGCGGAGGACGCGGCCGGGCCGAAGCAGGGGAACAGAGACCCGGTCAACCACGTCGAGGGCGGGCGGCAGCCGGGTCAGCGCTACCCCGCGACGGAGGCGCACCGGGCCGCCCTCGAAGACGACCTGCACCGGCGGGTGCAGCAGGCGGCCGAGCTGTACGCGCGGGGCGACTACGCCAACGCGCGCCAGTGGGCCGCCGGCGCCGAGTTCGCCACGTCGGCCTATGACGACAGCCGGCTGGCGGCCTACGCCGTCGAGGCGGCCCTCATCGCCGGGCGCAGCTCGATGGCGATGGGCGACCCGCACCTCGCCCACCACGGGCTGTCCCGGGCGTACACCCACCTGACCGAAGGTCCGGTACCCCTGCCCGACGCCGAGCGCCGCATGCTCGCCGACACCGTCCACGCCGACCTCAAACGCCTCCAGACCCACTTCGAGGAGGCCGCGCGCACGGCCCCGCCGGCCGACGCCGTCGCCCACCTGCGCAACGCCGAGGCCATCGAACGGCTGCGCCCCGGCACGGGGCAGCGGCTCCGCGAGCTGCGCACCGAGCTGCTGCACCGGCAGACGGAGTGGGCGGAGAGCCTGCCGGACTCGCCCCAGCGGGCAGCCGTCGAGTACACCGCGATGCGGAGCGCCGCCGACCTCCTGGACGGCGTCGACCTCGACCTGGCCGGACCCGGGATGCGGCCCGTGGCCCACACCTACGCCGAACTGGCGCGGCGGCGGCTGGCCGCGGGCGCCTTCACCGCCGAGGACGACCTGATCGACCTCGCCGACAGGCTGCGCGGCACGGTGCGGTATCTGGAGCGGGGCGATGCGGTGGGTGAACGCAGTTCGGAGACCGCCGAGACGTACCTGGCCCTGCGCGACACCGCGCAGGCGCACGCCCAGTGGCTGGCGGACCTGGCCCTGTGGGAGGAGGGCCCCACCCGGCTCGGCGAGGCGGTGCGCGACGGCGAGGCGCGCCGCGGCGAGGCGCGGGAGCGCCGCGACCTGCTGCGCGAGGCGTGGGGGATCAGCCAGGAGGTGGAGGCCGACAACCCCGCCCGGCGCGCGGCAGACTCCTACCTGCTGCTGCGGGCACTGGCCGACGGCCCCGAGACCGAGCCGGGGGAGGAGGCGGGCGAGCAGCGCCGGAACTGGGCCGACGCCGAGGTGATGTTCCACCGGCTGCCCCGGGAGCTGGCCCGGCACTTCGGCGCACACGACCCCCGGGTCCGCGACGCCGCCGAGGCGCTGGCGGACATGAGCGCCCGCCGCGCCGAGGCCCCCGGCGTCGGCCTGCGGGAGGCCGCGGCCCTGCTGCGCGCCGCCGAGGGGCACCAGTTGTTCGCCGTACGCGCGGAAGCGGCGGCCCGACGCGCGGCCGGCGGGGCGGATGCGGGAGGCAGGGCCGCCGCCACCGGGACGGCGGGCACAGCCGCCCCGGCCGGCACAGCCGGCGCCGACCCTCTCCCGCTGTCCACCCGCACCGTCACCAGCGCCCAGCGGTTGCAGGATCTGCGCACACGCGGCGCCGAGGTCCTCGCGAGGAAGAACGACGCGGTCGGGCCGACCGCCCTCAGAGGCGCCGCGCCGGCCGCCCACCGGTCGGCCGCCCTCGCCAAACTCCAAGCACGTGGAGCGGCGGTGTTCCCTGATCCCCGCCTGTCCGGACGGTCCGCCCTGCGCCCGCCGTGGCAGCACCCAGGCGCGGGGAGAACACTGGGCCGATGACCGGGCCGGTGAACCGTGTTCGCGCATGACCGGTCACCGGTCGGCCGGGCTCGCCAAGCTTCGCGGGGATGTGGAGGGGCGGTGCCCCCTGACCCCGCCTGTCCGGGTGGCTGCCGTGCGCCCTCCATGGCACTTCCCGGGCGCCGGGCCGGTGACCGGTGGCCGGAAAAGGGCGGCTTGCGTCCGGTACGGCCGGGCGGCGCCCGATGAGGCCCGCCGGGGCGGCCCGCACCCGCGAGGCGCGCCGCTCAGGAGGCTTCCGGTCGGCCGGGTGCCACCGGGGAGCGGGTCGCGAGCATGGCCAGCCCCGCGCACGCCAGGTCGGCCACGGTCATGATCAACCGCGACAGCGCGGCCACCACCAGCGCCGACCCCGGGTCGAGTACCGGGGCCAGGCCCACCACCAGCACCACCTCCCGCACCCCCAGGCCGGCGGGCGCGAACACCACCAGGACGCCCAGCGTCCACGCCAGCGCGTAGGCCCCGGCGGCGGCCGGCAGGGCGCGGGGGTCGCCGCCCGCGCCGGCGGCGGCCGTCAGCGCCCACACGTGCACGGCCAGCGGTACCCACGCGGCCAGCGACCACGCCACCGCCGCCGCCATCGCCCGCCCGCCGATCCGGTCCGGCGCGGCGCCGGCCGGCCGCCGCGCGCGCGGCACCAGCCGCGTCGCCGCGCGGACGGCCGCCGTGACCACCCGGGGGTGCAGGGCGGCCAGCAGCAGGGGCGCGCACACCAGCACCCACCACCAGCGGCGCGCCGCGGCCTCGGAGACGAACGGCAGGGTCGCGGCGGCCACGGCGAGGTTCACGGTCAGCGTCACCGCCACCGCCAGCAGCGTCGCGCTCAGGCCGCGCGGCCGCTCCACGCGGTGGTCGCGCGCCAGCTCCACCTGGGCGACGAACGCCCACACCGACCCGGGCAGGTACTTGCCGAGCTGGCCGAGGAACATCACGCGCGCCGCCGCCGCCACGGGCAGCCGCGAGCCCAGGCCGGCCAGGATCGCCCGCCAGGCCATCATCTGCGCGCCCAGCCCGGCCATGGCCGCCAGCGCCGAGGCCGCCAGGACCCAGGGCGACAGCGCGCTCAGCGCGTCGCGCGCCTCGTCCCAGCGGCTGTAGAGGGCGGCGCCGGCGAAGGCGAGGACGAGCGCGACGACGGACAGGCGCACCCATCGGTTGGCGCGGAGGCGGCTCAGCACGTCGTCAGCGTAGTCGGCGGTCCCGCGCACCGGCGGTCCCGCGCGCGCCCGAACGCGCGCGGGGCGGTGTCCCGCGTTGCCGGCGGGCTGCCGGAGGCGCTTCCGACAGGACTGCCAGCGGCGTTCCCCACGGCCCTCTCGAAAGAAGACCGTCGCGGCCTCCTCAGTGCTCGGCCAGGAACTCCCGGAGGAGTTCCGCGACCGTGTCGGGCCGGCCCAGGTGCGGGAGGTGCGTGCCCGCGACCGCGGCCACCCGCGAACCGGGGCGCGACCGCGCCAGGGCGTGGGCGGTGTGCGCGGCGACGACGTCGGCGAAGCGGGCGGGCGCGCCGGGCATCGGGGGCGGCGGGTCGGCGGCGACCAGGGTGAGCGCGGGTGCGGCCACGCGTTCGGCCAGAGCGAGGGGGTCGCGCTCGGCGAGCCCGGCCAGCAGCGCCCGCACCGCCCGCGACCCGGGGCGGGTGTAGACGAGCTGGTCGGCGGTCGCGGCGGCGCGCCGGGCCGACGCGACGAGCACGGCACCGGGCAGCCCGAGGGGGTCGCCGCGGCAGGCGGCCAGAGCGCGCTCGAAGGTGGCCGCCGGCACCGGCGCGAACAGTTCGGCGGTCTGCTCCACGGTGAAGCGGTGCACGGCGGCGGCGTGCACGGCGGCCTCGCCGGGCGCCATGCCCAGGCGCTCGGCCAGGACCCCGGGATCGGGCCGGCCGAAACCGCCGAGGTTGACCACCGCCGCCAGGTCGGCGCGGCGCTCGGCGCAGGCCAGCGCGGCGACCCCGCCCAGTTCGTGGCCGACCACCACCGGGCGGCGCAGGCCGAAGTGGTCCACGACGCGCCCGATGTCGGCCGCGCAGCCCTCAACGGTGTACTCGGCGTGCGCTGCGCCCCCCGAGCGGCCGTGCCCGCGCAGGTCCACGGAGTAGACGGGGTGGTGGTCGGCGAGCAGCGCGGCCACCGGCTCCCACTCCTCCAGGGTGCCGCCCAGCCCGTGCACCAGGACGACCGGCGCGCCGCGCGCGCCGGCGTGCTCGCGGTGGCGCACGGCCAGTTCGGGGGCGCCCGCCACCTGCGCGTCGCGGGGCGGCACCGCGGCGCCTGTCGCACTCGGCATCGGCCACTCCTTCACCTCCCGCCGCGGCGCCCGTGGCGCGCTGGACGGCGGATGACGCTGACGTTAACGCCGCCCGCTGCCGCGCCCCTGACAGACCGCTGATGCCCGCCGAGCCCCTACCCCCGGATCTTCGACGCGTGATATAAGTGCTTGATTTGTCGGATCTCATTGTGAATTGCAGAAAGTGTTCGACCGGTCGCGGACCGGCGTTCGCCTGTGCGGACACCGCACCCCGTTGACGGTCCGGTGCGGCGGCGATGACGAAATGGGGCCCGCTATGGGACAGGGGCAGGGAGATATCCCCTTCGTTCCGTTCTTTGTCGCGGGCGGCGAAGGCCCGGCGGAATTCCGCGTGCTCTACCGCCCCGGCGCGCCCGACGCCCTGGTCGTGCCGCCCGGCGGCGAGGCCCGCCGCGCGGCCGTGCGCGACCCTGGCCGCCGACGCTGGGACCTGGAGTCCTTCCAGATCGAGGCCGAGCGGATCATGAAGGCGGCGGGCGTCCCGCGCGACCAGTGGGGCGAACACCGGCAGGCCGCATACGACAACGCGGGCACCATGGTCGAATGGCAGGAAAACGGCGTGGGCGTCGACTGCCGGTCCTTTTTCGCCAAGGAGGACGGCGAATACTGGTGGCGGCCGCGCGACGCCGAGGATTTCCACGGCGCCGTTCAGGCGGCGTTCGAGAGCATCGCCGATCCCAGCAGCGGCTACTCGTTTCTGGACCGGCCGGCCGACCACCGGATGCGTGGCGCCGGACACCGCAATTTCTGCACGCTGCTGGGCGCCGGCGCCGACTACCTCGGGCTCCCCGAGGAGCCCTGGGACCCGCCCGAGGCCAGGCCGCCCGGCCGCAGCGCACCCGGGATCGAGGCCGTCCGCAGGGACGTCCCCCCGGGCCGGCGCGGCGCCTCCGTATTCCCACGCCCGGGCGGGGCCACCCCCGCGCGCCCGGGGGCCACCCCGCACCCCACCGAGCCCGCCCAGCACCGCCCCGACCCGCCCCACCGCTCCGGCCCGTCGGCGCCGTGAGGTCCGGGCAGCGTTCCCGCTCCGCAGTGCCCCGAGTCCGGGGCATGGGACTGCGGCGCATGGCGCCGCCGTGGAATGCGGAGCGCCCCTCCGGCATCGCGGCGCCCGGGAACGTGGGGCACCGCTCCGGCCGCATGACGCCCGGACAGCCGGTGCCCGGTCACCCGGCACCTTCGGCACCTTGATCCCGGCGCCTCACGCCAGTCCTCCGGCACTCCGTGCCCGGCGCCGCCGCCATCCCGTAGGCCGTAGGCTGTGCCGCGTGGGAATGCCTGACGTCGTCGCCTTCGCCGGTCACCAGGTCCATGTCTGCCGCTACCGCGAGGCGGGCACGCTGCTGCGCTGGCTGGGCACCGACCTGCGCGGCCAGACCGTGCTCGACGTCGCGGGCGGCGACGGCTACTGGGCGGGCCAGGCGCGCCGACGCGGCGCCAACGCCATCTGCGTCGACCTCGCCCGCCACAAGATGGTGCGCGGCGCGCGCCTGCGGCACGCCCCCGCCCTGCTGGAGGCCGACGCCCTGCGTCTTCCGGTGCGCGACGGCGCGGTGGACAAGGTGCTGTCCATCTGCGCCATCGAGCACTTCGACGACGGCCCGGCCGCGCTGCGCGAGATGGCACGCGTGCTCAAGCCCGGCGGCGAACTGGTGATGTCGGCCGACTGCCTGTCCCGCCGCGACCGCTGGCCCCACCTGTTCGCCGCGCACAGTCGGCGCTACCACGTGCAGCGCACCTACACCCACACGGTGCTGGCCGAACTCCTCGACGACTGCGGCCTGGACGTGCTCGGCCACAGCTACCAGTTCCGCAGCGCGCTGGCCGAACGCACCTACCTGTCCCTGTCGGCCCACGGCGGCCGAGTGGGCTTCAACGCCGCCGCCCCGCTGGTGCCGCTGATCGCCCTGGACGACGCCCGCCAGCCCAACACGCGCGGCAGCATCGTCCTGATCCGCGCCCGCAAGCGCGCCTAGCGGCGACGACTGCCAAGGCGACAGCGAGGGCGTCGGCGTCGGCAGCGGCAGCCGGAGACCCGGGTAGGCGGTCATCGGACCGCCCGTCAGTGGTCGAGGCGCGCGACGGTCACCGAGGGCGGCGCATGGCCCGGGCAGGCGGACATCGGCTCGCGCTCCAGCGCTTGGCGTATCCGACGAGGCGGCGACGGCGGCGGAGGGTTGGGGTGCGCGGTCGCCGGGTCGCGGGGCGGATGCCCGAGGTGGGCGACGGGGCGGCGACGACGGCGGGTGGTGGGGGCGGGCGGTCGCCGGGTCGCGCGCGGGTGGCTGATGAAGGCAACGGGGCGCCGAAGGCGGCGGGCGCTCGGGCAAGCGGTCTCCGCGCGGCGGGGCGGATGGTCGAGGCCGCGACGAGGGCAGCAAAGGCAGGGGCGGGTCCGGGTACGCGGCCATCGGTCTTCGGTGCGGCCGGTTGGGGTGGGCGACGGGGGCACGGAGGGTGGCGGATGGCCCGGGTGGGCGGGTCCGGCTCGGCTTGGTGGGGGCGCCTCGGGCGAGCACGGCGGTTGGGCGCGGGGCTCGGGGGGCTTGTCGCCGCTCGTCTGGCCACTGGTGCGCGCTTGGCCGAGACCGCCTCGCTCCCAAACCGGACGAGTCGGTCACCAGCGGCCTGAGATCTCACATGGTGAGACGAATACGGCCTCTCTCACCACGAGATGCGGCTACGCGTCGCCGCGTCGAAGGAAAGAGCACTTCCGTCGCCCTTGAAATCGGGCATAGAAGACAAAAGAGCGCCACGAGCGCCCCGGGTGTCTCACCATTCGGATGCTCGAGCCTCCTGGGGGCTTGTCTGGCCTCACTGTGGCAGCGATGTGTAAGAGCAAAAGGGGACAAACCGAAAGAAAGTTCCGCGCCGCGCGCCGACGAGATGCGGGTTCCGTTCACCCGCCCCTCCGTCGAACCGCCCGCCCGGACCCCCATCTCGCCTCGGCGCGCCGTCGCGACCTTGACCATCCGCTTTGAGCGCCGGTAACCGCCCGCCCGGACTCCCACTTGGCCTCGGTGCTTCGTCGCCACCCCGCCATTCGCCCTGCTGATCGGTGGCCGCGCGCCCGGACTTCCACTCGGCCTCGGCGCCCTCTCGCCACCCTCGCCCTCCGCCCTGAGGGTCGGTGGTCGCGTACCTGGACCCGCGCCCGTCTTCGCTGCCCCGTTGCGACCTTGACCATCCGCCATGCTGACCGATGGCGCCCGGCCGGACTCCCGCTTGGCCTCGGTGCTTCGTCGCCGCCCCGACCATCCGCCTGCTGATCGGTGACAGCGCGTCCGGTCCCCGCTCGGCCTCGGTGCCTCGTCACCTCCCTGATCGCCCGACCCGTTGGTCGGTGGTCGCCTCCCGCTCCATCGCTATGACCTGGGCTTTTTGGGTGAACCGGGCATTGCGTTCCGCCTCGCGTGCGGGTTGGGTCTCCGGCCTTGTCTTGGCCGTCGGTTTCTGCTTTGTTGGTGCCGGGTTCACTCACCGTAGCCCTTGAGTAACAGAGACATCCCGGTCCCCAATCGCACCACCGCCACCACCCACACCGCCACCCACACCACCACCCGCACCGCCACCGCACCCGCCCCACCCCGCACGACCGCCATCCGCGCCGTCCCGCTCGCGGCCCCCTCCCCACTCGCAGCCGATCCCTCGATCCCTCGATCCCCCGATCCGCCGAACTCGCAGCCGAGGAGGCCCAGGCCCCGTGAAGATCGCGTTCCTGATCGCCAACGCCTACGGCATGGGCGGCACCATCCGTACCGTCTTCACCCTCTCCGAGGGGCTGACCGCCGCCGGGCACGACGTCGAGATCGTCAGCCTCGCCCGGCACCGCGAGCGGCCGTTCTTCACCCTCCCCGACGGGGTGGCCCTGCGCGCCCTCAGCCCCGGCCCCGGCGAGCCGCCCGACGCGGGACCGCCCGAGCCCCGGGGGCTGGACCGGTGGCGGCACCGGCGCCACGGCGGCACCGTCCCGCTCACCGAGGTCCGCAACCATCGCGTCTTCGACGCGCGCCGCATGCACGCCCTCGCCGCCTACCTGCGCGGCACCGACGCCGACGCCGCCATCGGCACCCGGCCCGGCCTCAACCTCCTCCTGGCCCGGTGGGCGCCGCCCCGGCTGCTGCGCATCGGCCAGGAGCACGTCCACCTCGACCGGCACGCCCCCGACATCCGGTTCGCCATCGCCCGCCGCTACCGCCGCCTCGACGGCCTCACCGTCCTCACCGAGGCCGACCGCGCCCGCTACCACCGCCTGCTGCGCTCGCCCCCGCCCGACTGGCTGGCCGTCATGCCCAACCCGCTGCCGCCCGGCCCCCGCCCGCCCGCCGCGCTGGAGGCGCCCGTGGTCGCCGCCGCCGGCCGCGCCGACCCCGTCAAGCAGTACCCCCTCCTCCTCGACGCGTTCGCCCGGTTCGCCCGCCAGGAACCCGACTGGCGGCTGCGCGTCTACGGCACCGCCAAGAACGACGAAGCGCTGCGCGCGCTCATCGCCGCCCACGGCCTGGCCGACCGCGTCGCGCTCATGGGCCGCACCCGCGACCTCACCGCCGAACTCGCCACCGCCTCCGTGCTCGCCGTCAGCTCCCGCTCCGAGGGCTTCGGCATGACCATCATCGAGGCGTTCTCCGTGGGCCTGCCCGTCGTCAGCTTCGACTGCCCGCACGGCCCCCGCGAGATCATCGACCACGGCCGCACCGGCCTGCTCGTGCCGCCGCAGGACCCCGGCGCACTCGCCGACGCGCTGCTGCGGCTGGCCCGCGACCCCGCGCTGCGCCGCCGCATGGGCGCCGAGGCGCGCCGCGCGGCCGCCGCCTACGACCTCGACACCATCACCCGGCGCTGGGCGGACTTCCTGGCCGACCGCGCGGCCGCCAAGCGGCGCGGCCTCAGCCCCGCCACGTGACGCACGCCCCTCCACATGACGCACCCTCCACGTGACGCACCCCCCGCCACGTGACGCACGCCCCGCCCGCGCCCCGCCGCACCACGGCGGGGCGCGCCGTGCGGCCCAGGGCCTCCGCCGTATCGTCGCCGGTATGACTTCTGCCGGATCCGAGACCAGCGCACCCGCCCCCGCTCCCTCGGCCATGCGCCGCGCCCTGGCCCGCGCCCGCGACGGCAAGCCCCTGGACCCCGCCGAGGCGGAGGTCCTGCTGCACGCGCGCGGCGACGACCTCGACGCCCTGCTCGACCACGCCGGCCGCGTCCGCGACGCCGGCCTGGCCGCCGCCGGCCGCCCCGGGACCGTCACCTACAGCCGCAAGGTGTTCATCCCGCTCACCCGGCTGTGCCGCGACCGCTGCCACTACTGCACCTTCGCCACCACCCCCGGCCGCCTGCCCGCGCCCTACCTCTCGCCCGACGAGGTGCTCGACATCGCCCGCCGCGGCGCCGCCCTGGGCTGCAAGGAGGCGCTGTTCACCCTCGGCGACCGCCCCGAGGACCGCTGGCAGCAGGCCGCGCGGTGGCTCGACGAGCGCGGCTACGAGGACACCCTCTCCTACGTGCGCGCCATGGCGGTCCTGGTGCTGGAGGAGACCGGCCTGCTGCCCCACCTCAACCCCGGCGTCCTGGGCTGGGCCGACTTCCAGCGCCTCAAGCCCGTCGCGCCGTCCATGGGCATGATGCTGGAGACCACCTCCGAGCGGCTGTTCACCGAGCGCGGCGGCCCCCACTACTGCAGCCCCGACAAGGACCCGGCCGTGCGGCTGCGCGTCCTCGACGACGCCGGGCGGTGCTCGGTCCCCTTCACCACCGGCATCCTCATCGGGATCGGCGAGACCCTCGCCGAGCGCGTCGACTCCGTCTTCGCCATCCGCCGCGCCGCCCGCGAGTACGGCGCGGTCCAGGAGGTCATCGTGCAGAACTTCCGGGCCAAACCCGACACCGCGATGATGCACCGCCCCGACGCCGAACTCGCCGACCTCGCGGCCACCATCGCCGTCACCCGCCTGGTCCTGGGCCCCAAGGCGCGCGTGCAGGCGCCGCCCAACCTCATCGGCGACCAGTACGCCCTCATGCTGCGCGCCGGCATCGACGACTGGGGCGGGGTCTCGCCGCTGACCCCCGACCACGTCAACCCCGAGCGCCCCTGGCCGCAGATCGACGCCCTGGCCGAGCACACCGCCGCCGCCGGGTTCACCCTGCGCGAACGCCTCACGGTCTACCCCGAGTACGTGCTTCAGGGCGAGCCGTGGCTGGACCCGCGCGTGCGCGCCCACGTCGACGCGCTCGCCGACCCCGCCACCGGCCTGGCCCGCGAGGACGCCGAGGTGCGCGGCCGGCCCTGGCAGGAGCCCGAACCCCAGCTCCGCGCCGCCGGGCGCACCGACCTGCACACCGCCGTCGACACCCAGGGCCGCACCGGCGACCGGCGCGGCGACTTCGACGCCGTCTACGGCGACTGGGACGAGGTCCGCGCGCGCCTGGCGGAGCCCGCGCCGGGCGCGGGCGCGCCGCGCCGCTTCGACCCCCAGGTGCGCGCCGCCCTGCGCCGCGCCGAGGCCGACCCCGCCGGGCTCGGCGACGAGGAGGCGCTGGCGCTGCTGCACGCCGACGGCCCCGAACTGGAGGAGCTGACCGCGCTCGCCGACGGTCTGCGGCGCGATGCGGTCGGCGACGACGTCACCTTCGTGGTCACCCGCAACATCAACTTCACCAACGTCTGCTACACCGGGTGCCGCTTCTGCGCCTTCGCCCAGCGCCGCACCGACGCCGACGCGTTCACCCTGTCGCTGGAGCAGGTGGCCGACCGCGCTGAGGAGGCGTGGCAGGCCGGCGCGACCGAGGTGTGCATGCAGGGCGGCATCCACCCCGACCTGCCCGGCACCGCCTACTTCGACCTGGCCCGCGCCGTCAAGGAGCGCGTGCCCGGCATGCACGTGCACGCCTACAGCCCGATGGAGGTCGTCAACGGCGCCGCGCGCACCGGCCTGCCGGTGCGCGCCTGGCTGGAGCGGGCGCGCGAGGCCGGGGTGGACTCCCTGCCCGGCACCGCCGCCGAGATCCTCGACGACGACGTCCGCTGGGTGCTGACCAAGGGCAAGCTGCCCGCCGCCGCGTGGATCGAGGTCGTCACCACGGCGCACGAGCTGGGGATCCCCACCACCTCCACGATGATGTACGGCCACGTCGACACCCCGCGGCACTGGGTCGCCCACCTGAAGCTGCTGCGGTCCCTGCAACTGCGGGCGCTGGAGCGCACCGGCCGCCCCGGGTTCACCGAGTTCGTGCCGCTGCCGTTCGTGCACACCAACGCGCCGATCTACCTGGCGGGCCTGGCCCGCACCGGCCCCACCGTGCGCGAGAACCGCGCCGTGCACGCGTTGGCGCGGCTGCTGCTGCACGGCGCGATCGACAACATCCAGTGCTCGTGGGTGAAGCTGGCCGACGACACCTGCCGGCAGTTGCTCACCGGCGGGGCCAACGACGTCGGCGGCACGCTGATGGAGGAGACCATCAGCCGCATGGCCGGCAGCGACAACGGGTCCTACAAGACCATCAGCGACATCCGCGCGCTGGTGGCGCCCACCGGCCGGCCGCTGCGCCAGCGCACCACCCTCTACGGCGAGGTGCCGGCCGAGCGCCGCGCGGCGGCCGAGGCGGGTGACGGCGTGGCCCCCCCCGCCCCCCCCCGGCGGCGCCCGGGGGGGGGGGGGGGCCGCCGCGGGGGGGGGGGGGGGGGGCCCCCCCCCCGCCCCCGCCGCCCGCCCGCCCTGGCGGGAGAGCGGGCGGGCGGCCCCGCGTAGGGGATGCGCGGGGCCGCCCGGTCGTCCGGCGGGGGCAGGGCCGGACGGGGGCGCCGGGGCCGCGGCCGCGCCCGCGGGGCAGGGCGGGGCGCGGCGGGGACCGGCCCCGGCGCCGTGGTCAGGCGGTGCCCAGCCGCGCGCCGATGGCGTTGGCGAAGGCGTAGCCGTTGGTGGCGTCCCAGTTGATGGACCAGGTCATGGCGCCGCCGATGGGGCCGTAGGGCTGCGCCGGGGTGAACGCGCCGCAGGAGCGGCCCGACTCCAGGCAGTCCAGCGCGGCGATCACGTTGCCGGTGGACTGGTGGCCGCCGCCGGCGGCCTGCGGGGTGGCGGGCAGGCCCAGGCCGACCTGGTCGGGGCGCAGGCCCATTTCGAGCTGGATGCACGCCTGGGCGGTGAGGAAGTCCACCGTGCCCTGGGAGTAGACCTGGCCGTCGCAGCCCAGCATGCTGCCGGAGTTGTAGTACTGCATGTTGACGATGGTCAGGATGTCGCCGATGTTCTGGGCGAGTTGGTAGTAGGCGTAGCTGGGCGCCTGGAAGTCGATCGTCTGCGGCGCCATGGTGATGATGAGGTCGGCGCCGGCCTGGGACCGCAGGGAGCGCAGCGCCTCCTCCATGTACTGGGCGTTGATGCCGTGTTCGAGGTCGATGTCGATCCCGTCGAACCCGTACTCCACCATCAGGTCGTGCGCGGAGTCGGCGAAGTTGGCGGCCTCGGTGGCGTTGGTGACGCTGACGTGGCCGTTCTGCCCGCCGACCGACAGCACCACCTTGCGGCCCTGGGCCTGTGCGGCGGCGATGTCGTCCTTGAACCGCTGCTCGGTGTACCCGCCGAGTTCGGCGGAGGCCAGGTTGAAGGTGATCCCGCCGGGCACGCCGGCGAGGTTGTCGGCGAAGGCCACCGCGATCAGGTTGTAGGCGGCGGGGACCTCGCTGATGGGCAGGGTGGTCGAGCCGTTGTCGAAGTTGTGCCAGTACCCGGTGAGCCAGGGGCCGGTGGCGGCGGCGTCGGCCTGGTCGTCGGCGGCGGCGGGGCCGGCGCCGGTCAGGGCGAGGGCGCAGGCCGCGGCCGCGGCGGTGAGGGCCGCCGCCAGGCGCGGGCGGCGGGGGGTGCGGGGAGCGGTCACGGGGGGCTCCTTTGGTGTCCGTGCGTCCGTGAGCGGGGAAGGGACGCGGACCCGGGGTGCGCGCGGGGCCGGGTTCGCTGTGGGGGTCGGATCCGGACCGGAGTGAATTGTTAAGAAACCTAAGAGCTGTGTTCGCGGCGCGTCAAGATCTGAAAGGCTTATTTCCAAAAACGGTGCGTTCCCTGGCGGCCACGCGCCGCACTCGCGCAGGTCACCCGCGTGTCACCGTGTGCGACCGGCGCGCCGGCCCGCGGTGGGCGTGCGGGCGGCCGGCCGAGACCGGGCCACCCGGTGGCGCGTGCCCGCCGGCGGGGGCGCCCCGCGCGCACGCGGCGGCCCCCGGCGCGGGGCGCCGGGGGCCGGATGACCTGCGGTTCTTCGGGGGTGCGGACGATCGCGGGCCGGAGAGGCCGGCCGCGCCGCGCCCGCCGGGTCAGATGTGGAAGGGCATGTTCAGCCACGGGCTCTGCGGGTGCGTCATCATCACGTGGTGCACCTCCAGCGGCTCGGTGTAGCGCGGACCGAACTCGCCGTTGTCGAAGTGCAGGCAGCGGCCCAGCACGTAGCCCGCCGAGAAGTCGGCCCACGAGGCGTAGTGGCGCCGCGCCTGCTCGCTGGCCCGCACCACGTACCACTGGGCGGTCTGGAGCACGGTGTAGCCGCACTGAACGCCCCAGCGCGCCATGTTGGCGCCGCGCCCGAAGTCCCACGCCTGGATGGCGGTGACGTACCCGCCGGGCGGCAGCAGGCCGTCGGCGACGAACCGCTTCTCGTAGTCCAGGACCATGCCCGCCAGGCCCACCAACTGCTGGTAGGTACCGGCGTCGATGCCGTTGTGCCGGCACCAGTCGCCGATGGCGTTGCGCCAGGTGCCGGGGTCGACCGGGCGGCCGTTGAGGTACTGGGCGGCCTGGCGGCGCAGCGCGAGCAGGGTGCCGGCCACCGGGTTGCTGCCCCGGTCGTCGAGCAGGGTCTCGGCCTGGTTGCGCCAGTCGTCGGGGTTCTCGATGCCCCAGTCCCGGCTGAGGTCGCCGCGCTTCTCCTCGGGCGTGCAGCAGGTGCAGCCGGTCTCGCTGTTCCAGGGCGCGCCGTTCATCACGGCGATGTGCACGCCGCAGGCGTAGCCGTGGGCCACCGGTCCGTGGAACGGCCCGTAGGGATCCGCCTTCAGCCCCAGACTCTGGCGCACCACCCGCCCCACCCCCTGTCCGCGCGCGCCGCCGCGAGGGGCGCGGCGGCGAATGAGCGATGTGCGGGGAACGGTATACCACTTCGGGCGTGTCCCGCACAGTCCGGACGGCCGGCGGCACGGGGCGGCCCCGCCGGACACGGGGTCCGGCGGGGCCGCGGGCCGACCGGCTGCGAGGGGCCGCGGCGGCCGGTGGAACCGGCGGGCGCCGCGGGAGCGCGCGGGGGCCGGGGATCAGGTGAAGTTCACGTCGCTACAGATGTAGTAGGTCTGGTCCATGTGGGACGCCTTCCACACCGTGTAGACGACGTGGCGACCGCTGTAGCCCGACGTGCTCACGTCGATCCGGTAGTTCTGCGACGGCGCGTAGCGGCCGGTCTCGGCGACCAGGTCGAGGTCGTCCCAGCCCATCGACTCGCGCGTGGGGTCGAAGCCCTGCTTGGTGACGTAGACCAGGAAGTAGTCGGCACCGTGGGACGCCTGGTCGTACAGGTTGATGGTGAAGTTGCTCGTGATGTTCGTGGTCTTCCACGCACCCACGGCGTCGAGCGAGTCGTAGCGCCCGCCTTCGGCGTTGCCGCCGCTGCACAGCGTGCCGTTGGGCACGTGCTGCTGGTGCTGCCCGCCCACGTTGTTCTTGTAGAGCCCGTTCCAGTTCCACATGGCGTTGGGGTCGTCCTGCCACGCCTGCCAGCACATGGGGTCTTCCTGGGCCATGGCCGGGTTGAGGTGGTCGTCGCCCCACCGCTCCCAGCAGCCGTAGTTGCGGCTGGCCGGGTTGATCACCGAGCCGTGCGCCGATGCCGACCCCGCCAGCGGGACGGTGCCGACCAGCGCCATGGCGGCCGCGGACAGAAGGGTGAGGGCGCGAAGCGCCAAGCGGGGGGCTTTTGCGTGCTCGCGAGATTGCATTGTGCGATCTCCGCCTTCCGGTTGGGGGTAGCCGGAGTTGGGAGCGCTCCCAACGTGTTTCCCGTCACGTTACCGGATGGAATCGCCGAGCAACAGACGGTTTGCGGGGGGATTTCCGAACCGGACGAACCGGCACGGACGAACACGCCGGTCGCGGGCACCCGAGCCGCCGCCGGGCACCCGGAAAAAACCGAAAAAAACCGGTCGCCCACCACCGCCGCGCGCGCGGCGGTGGTGGGCGACCGGCGGACGGCCGGGGCGGACGGCCGGGGCTACCGCACCTCGATGAACGTGTCCGGCTTGCGCGGCGGCCGCTCCTTGGGCCGCTCGGCGGCGTGGCCCACCGCCACCGACCCCATCGGCTGCCAGTCCTCGGGCAGGTCCAGCACCCGCCGCACCACGTCGGGGCAGAACATGGTGGAGGACACCCACGCCGACCCAAGGCCCTCCATGGCCAGCGCCACCAGCAGGTTCTGCACCCCCGCGCCCATGGCCACCAGGAACATCGACCGCTCGGCGGCGGCCCGCCGGGGGTCGGGGTAGGGGTGGGCGCCGTCGGCCACCAGGCACGGCACCACCAGGTAGGGCGCCCGGCGCAGGACGTCGCCGCGCCGGGTGCGGCGCGCGATCGCGTCGTCGCCGAAACCGTCGGCGCGCAGGTCGGCCACCCAGGCCGCCAGCATGGCGTCGAGCAGTTCGGTGCGGGCGGCCGCGGACTCCACCAGCACGAACCGCCAGGGCGTGGTGTGGTGCGGGGCGGGCGCGGTGACCGCCGCCGCCACCGCCCGGCGCACCGCCTCGGGGTCGACCGGGTCGGCGGTGAACTCGCGGACGGTGCGCCGCGCCGGCACGACGTCGCGCGAACCGTAGCGGAACAGGTCGGAGTCGGCCCCGCGCACCAGCGCCGCCGCGCCCGGGCCGTCGGAGTCGGTGACCAGGTGGCCCAGGCCCCGCACCACCGCCACGGGGGTGCCCGACACCTTGCCCTTGACGAGTTCGCCGGCCGCCGCGATCTCGTCGGCGACGGCGGCCACGGTGACCTCCAGCACGTTTCCGTGGGAGTCGGCCACCCCGCGCAGGTCGTGCAGCGGCTCGATGCCCGCCGCGCCGATGGCGACGTCGGTCTGGCCCGCGCGCCAGGGCCGGCCGAAGGTGTCGCTGACCAGCACCGCCACCCGCACCCCCAGCCGCTCGCGCAGGCCCGCGCGCAGGCGCCGCGCCGAGGAGTCGGGATCCTCGGGCAGCAGCAGCACGTGCCCGGCCGGGACGTTGGAGGAGTCCACCCCGGCGGCCGCCATCACCAGGCCGCGGCGGTCCTGCACGATCCGCAGGGAGCCGCGCCGGGCCACCACCCGGTCGGTCTCGGAGTCGACGGCGGCCTCGCGGTCCATGCGCCGCAGGCGGCCCTCGGCCTTGCTGACGATCTTGGAGGTGACGACGAGGATGTCGCCGTCGCGGAGGTCGGCCGCGCCGGCGATCAGCGCGGCGAGGTCGTCGCCCGCGCCGATCTCGGGCAGCCCGGCCACGCCGGTGACCTCGACGGCGGGGACGGGCGCGGGCGCGGCGGCGGGCGCGGTGGGCTCGCTCACGACCGGCCTCCCTTCAGTTCCAGGGCGAGGTCCAGCGTCGCTCGGGCGATGGCGGCGGTGGAGTCGGGGTCGCTCATGTACAGGGGGCGGGCGCGCACGGTGACGCCCTCGACCGCGGCGCCGGCGTCGGCGGTGTCGACCAGCCAGCCGTCGAGAAGCTCGGGGCCGAAGTGCGCGGCCACCGCCGCGGCGCTGGTCTCGACCCCGATGGCGGTCAGGCAGGCGTCGGCCATGCCGCGCACCGGCGCGCCGCCGATGATCGGGGAGACCCCCACCACGGTGGCGCGCTCCAGGGCGGCGCGCACCCCCGGGACGCCCAGGATCGACCCGATGCTGACCACCGGGTTGGAGGGCGGCAGCAGCACGACATCGGCCGCCTCGACGGCCTCGACGACCCCGGGCGCGGGCGCGGCGTCCTCGGCGCCCACGCTCACGATCTCCAGCGCCGGAAGCGCGGCGCGGTGGCGGATCCACCACTCCTGGAAGTGGATGGCGCGCCGGCCGCCGTCGGCGTCGGCGACCACCACGTGGGTCTCGACCCGGTCGTCGGTCATGGGCAGCAGCCGCACCCCCGGCCGCCAGCGGTCGCACAGCGCCTCGGTGACGGCGGAGAGGGGGTAGCCCGCCGCCATCATCTGGGTGCGCACGATGTGGGTGGCGACGTCGCGGTCGCCCAGGCCGAACCAGGTGGGCTGCATGCCGTAGGCCGCCAGCTCCTCCTTGACCGCGAAGGACTCCTCGGCCCGGCCCCAGCCCTGGGACTCGTTGATGCCGCCGCCCAGGGTGTACATCACGGTGTCCAGATCCGGACAGATCCGCAGCCCGAACAGGGTGATGTCGTCACCGGTGTTGCCGATGACGGTGATGGTGGGGTCGTCTCCTGTGAGGTCGGCTCCGGTTCCGAGCGCCGCCTTGAGGCCGCGCAGGAAGCGCGCGCCCCCGATACCGCCAGCCGGTACGACTATCCGCATGGGCTCAAGTCTGGCAGGCTGAGGTGGTGTATGTGCCATGCTCTTCCCGGCTTGGGGAGAGCGGCATCCCGGCCGGCCCCGCGGGTGCGCCACGGTGACGCGCTGAGGCGGGGCGCGCCGCGCTGCCATCGGCCGCCGCGAGCGGCTCCCGGCCGTCCGCCGACGCGGTGGCGTCCCTCACACGCGACCGCGCCGATGGCCGCACCGCGCCCTACCGCGCGAATGCGCCGCCTCCCCGGCCGATTCCATTGACAACCGGTTGATATGCCAAGCTTCCACCGACGCGACGGCGAAGCAGCGGAGGGGAACCTCTCTTGAACAACGAAGCATTGAACCGCCTGCGGGTGCCCGCGGCATGGGCGCTGCTCGGCGCCGTGATCGCGCACATGCTCGGCGGCCTCATCTACCTGTTCGGCCACGGCGGGGTGGGCTATGAGACCACGGTCGCGGGCAACTTCACCGACGTCGGCTCCGCCATGTTCCACGGGCCCGTCATCGTCGCGCTGATCGTGGCCGCCGTGCTGCTGGCGGTCACCGCGCCGCACCGGACGTCGGTGAACTTCCCCATCGCGCTGGTGGGGCTGATCCTGCTCGGCTTCGCCGCGCTCATGGGCGTCATCGGGCTCATCATGGGCTTCGTGGCGGCCAACGAGACCGCCCAGCTCGCCGACGGGTTCTCCTCGTTCCTGTCGATCGGCGGCCAGCTCGCCATCATCGTCTTCGCCGGGCTGTTCCTGCTGCGCGTCTTCAACGACCAGTCGCTCGTGCCGCGCTCGGCTCCTGGGCACTCGGGCGCCCCCATGGGCGGTCAGCCGGGGTACCCCGCTCCCACCGGCGGCCAGCCTTCGTTCGCGCCCCAGACCGGCGCCCAGCAGTCCTTCGCGCCGCAGACCGGCGGGTTCCCCACCGGCGGCCAGCAGTCCTTCCAGCAGCAGCCGCAGCAGACCCAGCAGCCGCAGCAGGGCGACTGGAGCGGCGCGCAGCCCGCCTACGCCGAACCCGCGCAGCCGCAGTACTCCGCCGACCCCGCCCAGCAGTCCTACGGCGCCGAGCAGGCCCAGCAGTCCTACGGCACCGAGGCGGCCCAGCAGCAGCCGGGCTACCCCTCCGCCGACTCCCGGCAGGCCGGCTACGACCCCGCCGCCACCCAGCAGCCGCCGCAGGCCGACTGGCAGTCCCCCGGCTACGCCGACCCCAACCAGCAGACCATGGTGCAGGGCTGGGGCCAGCAGCCCGGCCAGGACCCCTTCCCGCCCGCCGGCGGCGGCCAGGACCCCTACCAGCAGGGCTACGGCACCGGCGGCCAGCAGAGCGCCTACGGCCAGGACTGGGGCAACCAGCAGGCCCCCGCCGGCCAGCCCGACCCCGCCGACCCGGCCGCCCGCCAGCAGGGCTACGGCCAGGACTGGCCCCAGCAGTCCGGCGGCTACGACCCCTACGCCCAGAACCCCCAGCCCGCCTACGGCACCGGGGAGCAGCAGCCCTACGGTTCCGGCGGCCAGCCGGCCTACGGCGCGGGAGACCCCTCCGGCTACGGCTCCGGCGGCCAGCAGTCCTACGGCGGCGCCCAGGGCGGCGGCTACCCCAGCGGCGGCCAGCCCGCCTACGGCTCGGGCGACCAGGGCGGCGGCTACGGCACCGGCGGCCAGCAGGGCGGCTACGGCTCGCCCTACGACCCCCAGTACGCCCCCCAGCCCGGCAGCGAGGGCGAGCAGGCGGCGCAGAACGCCATCCAGTACGGCTGGTACCAGCAGCCCGGCGAGCAGCCGCAGCCGCCCCAGGAGCAGCAGCCGCCCGCCGACCAGCGCCGCGACACGCCGCTGGACTCCTTCTTCCACGACGACAAGACCAGCACCGACCAGTTGCAGCAGGTCGACCCCAACTACGGGGCCGGATACGGCCAGGGCACCGGCTACGGCACCGACCAGCAGCAGGGCAAGGACGCCGACACGCCGCCCGGCTGGTACCGCGACGGCGACCGCCGCTAAGGCGCGACCTGCGGCGCGACCCCCCGCCGGCCCCCTGGCCGACCCCGCCGACCCAATGGTCGCGCGGCTTACGCGCGGCAAATTGCGTGGTAATCCGCTGAACCGATCGCGCCGGGTGGACTCCCGGTGTTGGTTTGTTACATGATATTCAGGGGATTACCACGCAGCGCGCTTGACGTATACCAGGCGACCCGCGTGTAATTCACCGTGTGATTCCACCCTCCCGGGGGTCAGAATGGGAGGGTTCATCTAGGGGGGCAATAGGAGGTGCGCATGAGCGAGGTCATCCCGCTGGCGCACGGCGCAGATGAAGATCTGGGCTGGCAGGAGCGCGCACTCTGCGCGCAGACCGACCCCGAGGCGTTCTTCCCCGAGAAGGGCGGCTCGACCCGCGAGGCGAAGAAGGTCTGCCTGTCATGCGAGGTCCGGGCGGAGTGTCTGGAATACGCGCTGGAGCACGATGAGCGCTTCGGCATCTGGGGGGGACTCTCCGAACGCGAGCGGCGGCGGCTGAAGAAAGCGGCCGGACAGGATTTCGATTTCCTCGCCGACATGCTGTGACCGCGTGCTCAAGGTCGAGCGCGGCCCGGGTTTTAACCCGGGCCGCGCGTTTTTTTAGCGGCGCTTTACGCTGCCACTGGTAATGGCGGGCGGGCGCCCGCGCGCGCCGGCGGCCGCCCGGGTCCGCCCGGTCCGCGTCCTCGCGCGGCCGGGTGGCGGGGCCGACTCCAGGGCCGACTCCGGGGCCGGCCGCGCGGCCCCGAACCAGCACGAAGGCTCCGGCGGGTGGCGTAGGGTGTTCTGCCGACACCCCGCGCCCGCGTCCCACCGCCCCGCCGCCAGGGTCGTCCCCACCCCGCCCGCACCCCTGTCGAGAGCGATCACCAGCCGTGCTACCCCTGGATCCGGCTCGCCACATCGTCACAGCCGTCATCGTCACCCACGACGGCGCCCGATGGCTGCCGGAGACCCTGGAGGCCGTCCGCGAGCAGACCCGGCCGGTGCAGCGCGTCGTCGGCGTCGACGTCGGCAGCCGCGACCGCAGCGGCCGCATCCTCGCCGAGTACATCGCCTCCGACGCCATCACCACGCTGGACCGCGCCACCGGGTTCGGCGACGCCGTGCGCGCCGCCCTGGACTCCCCGCGCGCCCGCGCCGCGTTCCCCGGCGCCGCGCCCGACGCCACCGAGTGGATCTGGCTGGTCCACGACGACTGCACCCCCGACCCCGAGGCGTTGCAGCGCCTGCTGATGGCCGCCAACGACGACCCGCGCGCCGCCGTGCTCGGCCCCAAGCTGCGCGACTGGTTCGACCGGCGGGTGCTGGTGGAGTGCGGGGTCACCATCGACGGCGCCGGCCGCCGCGAGACCGGGCTGGAGCCGCGCGAACTCGACCACGGCCAGCACGACGGCACCCGCCAGGTCCTCGCCGTCTCCAGCGCCGGGATGCTGGTGCGCCGCGACGTGTGGGACGAACTGGGCGGGTTCGACCCCGCGCTGCCGATCTTCCGCGACGACATCGACTTCTGCTGGCGCGCCGGCGGCGCCGGCCACCGCGTGCTGGTGGTGACCGACGCCGTGGCCTACCACGCCGAGGCCGCCGCCCGCCGCCGCCGGCGCATCGCCGCCGCCGGCGACCACCCGCGCCGCCTGGACCGCCGCCACGCCATCTTCGTGCTGCTGGCCAACCTGCCGGTGGGCGGCATGCTCGCGGCGTTCGTGCGCAACTCCTTCGCCTCGCTGCTGCGCGTGCTGATGTACATCGTGGCCAAGCAGCCCGCCAACGCCTTCGACGAGGCCGTGGCCATCACGTCGGTCTACCTCATGCCCGGCCGGCTGATCCGCGCCCGCTTCCGCCGGCGGCGCAACCGCCGCCGCACCTACAGCGCCATCCGGCCGTTCCTGGCGCGCGGGGTGGCGCTGCGCCAGTTCACCGACGCCGTGGCCGACCTGTTCTCCGGCTCGGCCGGGCTGGACACCGCAGGCCGCCACCAGGCGGTCGTCGCGCCGCCGGCCGAGGAGGACGACCCGCTGCGCGACGACCTCACCCTGCTGCGCCGCGTGCTCACCCGCCCCGGCCCGCTGCTGGTCCTGGCGCTGACCGCGGTGACCCTGGTGGCCGAGCGGCACCTGTTGTTCGGCGCCGAACTCGCCGGCGGCGCCCTGCCGCCGGTGGCGGGCGGCGCGTCGGACCTGTGGGCGCTCTACCTCACCGGCCGCCCCGACATCGGCGCGGGCACCGGCGCGCCCGCGCCGCCCTACGTGGGCCTGCTGGCGCTGCTGTCCACGCTGCTGCTGGGCAAGCCGTGGCTGGCCGTCACCGTGCTGCTGCTGGGCTGCGTGCCGCTGGCCGGGCTCACCGCCTACCTGCTGGCCCGCCGGGTGCTCACCGCAACGGCCGCCCAGGTGTGGATGGCGGGCTCCTACGCCCTGCTGCCCATGGCCACCGGCGCCGTGGCCCAGGGCCGGCTGGGCACCGCCCTGGTGCACGCCCTGCTGCCGGTGCTGGGCATCCTGCTGACCCGGCTGCTCACCCAGCCGCCCCGCCAGTCCCGGCGCACCGCCTGGGCGCTGGCGCTGTTCCTGGCGGCGGGCACCGCGTTCGTGCCGCTGCTGTGGCTGCTGGCGCTGGTCACCGGTGTGCTGGTGGTCGTCGCCTTCGGCCACGTCGGGCGCCGCCTCTACGTCAGCGTCGCCATCGCCCTGGGCGTGCCGCTGGTCCTGCTGCTGCCGTGGTCGCTGGAACTGCTGCTGCACCCGTCGCTGTGGCTGCTGGAGGCCGGGCTGCACCGGCCCGAGCTGTCGGCCCCGGCGCCCGGCGCGGTGTCCCTGCTGATGCTCTCGCCCGGCGGCCCCGGCATGCCGCCGGTGTGGGTCACCGCCGGGTTCCTGGCCGCCGCGCTGTCGGCGCTGCTGCTCCTGCGCAGCCGCATGCTGATCGCGGTGGGCTGGAGCGTGGCCCTGTTCGGGATCCTGGTGGCTATCCTCATCAGCCGCGTGCCGGTGGAGCCCTGGTACGGCGGACCCGCCGCCCCGGCGTGGCCCGGGGTGGCGCTGGCGTTCGCCGCGACGGCCATGCTGCTGTCGGCGGCCAACGCCGCGCAGTCCTTCGGCCTGATGTGGCGGTTGGGCGGCGCGCGCCGCGCGTTCGCCGCCTTCGCCGCCGCGCTGGCCCTCACCACGCCGCTGTCGGCCGCCGGGGTGTGGATGTGGCAGGGCGCCCAAGGGCCGCTCAGCGGGCACGCCGAACCCCTGGTGCCGGGTCTGCTGGGCGGGGTCAGCGACGACGGCCGCGGCGCCCGCACCCTGGTGGTGGCGCCCCAGGACGACGGCTCGGTGCGCTACAGCGTGCTGCGCGGACGCGCGCCGCGCCTGGGCGAGGCGCAGATCCCCACCAGCGAGCCCACCCGCGCCGTGCTGGACGAGGTGGTGGCCGGGCTCGCCGGCGGCCGGGGCGGCGACGAGGCCGACCGGCTGGCCGACCTGGGCATCGGCTACGTGCTCATGCCGCGCCCGCCCGGCGCCGAGGGCCCCGACGTCACCCTGGTCGACATCCTCGACGGCGCTCCCGGCCTCACCCGCGTGCAGCTCGGCGAGCGCTTCGGCCTGTGGTCGCTGGACGCCCCCACCGGGCGGGTGCGCGTCCTGGGTGAGGGCGGCCCCGTGGTGCTGCGCGCCCAGGCGGGCGAGGACCCCGGCACCGTCTACCGGGTGCCCGCCGGGCCGGCCGGGCGGCGGCTGGTCCTGGCCGAACCCGCCGGCACCGGATGGGGCGCCACCCTCGACGGGCAGGAGCTGGCGGCGCGGCCGGGTCAGGGCGGGCTCCAGGCGTTCGACCTGCCGGCCTCCGGCGGGCGGCTGGAGATCGCCAAGTTCGACCCGCTGCGCCAGGCGTGGCTGGCCGTGCAGGCCGCGCTGCTGGTGGCGGTGGGCGTGCTGGCGCTGCCCGGCGTGCGCACCGAGGAGGACCTGCGCGAGCAGCGCGCCCAGCCCGCGCCCCGGCCGCGCCGGCCCTTGCTGGCGGGCGCCCGCGCGCGCTCCACGGGCACCCGCGCGGCCGGGCAGGGCCACCGCGCGCCCGGCGCCCGCCGGGGCGGCCGGGGAGCGCGCGGCACCCGCGCGCGCGGTGGCGGGCACGGCGACGGCCCGGCGGCCACCCCGCCCGGCGGCCTGGACACCCGTGACCGGGAAGGGGAGTAGGCCGTGCGGCTGATCGTGGAGAACCGCTTCGCGCTGCTGGTGCTCGTGGCCATCGCGCTGACCGCGCTGTTCGGGGTCGCGGCGGTGACCCAGGGCGTGGATCCGGGCGGTGCGGAGGAGGCTGCCACCGCGCCGGTGGAGTCCGACCTGCGCCTGTGCCCCCCGCCGCAGGGCGAGGACCGCGCCACCACCACCGCCGCGCTGGCCACCGGCGCCCCCGGCGGCGGGGAGAGCGGTGGAGACGGCGGCGAGGGCGGCGAGGGCGGCGAGGGCCGGCTGACCGTCGCGGAGAACACCGCCGAGGCCGCGCCCGTGGGCGAATCGCCGTTCACCCGGACCGGGCACGTGTGGAGCGCCGACACCTCCGGCGCCGAGGCGGCCACGGCCGTCACCGCGCGCGGCGCCATGGCCGCCGGCCTGGAGGTCGCCCAGACCACCGTCGGCGAGGACGACCCCTACGCCACCGAGGTGCGCTGCCCGGCGCCCACCACCAGCACCTGGTTCGCCGCGCCCGGCGGCACCACCCTGGAGGGGCTGCGGCTGTTCTTGGCCAACCCCGACGGCGAACCCGCCACCGCCAACGTCGACATCTACCTCAGCGACGGCCCGTCCTACTCCGACGACACCCGCGGCATCGCCGTCGAGGGCCGCGGCCACACCGAGGTCGACCTCACCGAGCTGATCCAGGGCAGCCCCGCCGCCGTCGTGCACGTGCGCACCAACGCCGGGCGGGTGGCGGCCTCGCTGTTCGCCGAGCGCGACGGCGCCGGCGAGGACTGGGTGCCGCCCACGACGGCGCCCGCCCGCAGCCACGTCGTCCCCGGGATCCCCGGCGGGGGCGGCAGCCGCCGGCTCATCGTCGCGACGGTGGGCGACACCCCCGCGACGGCCGACGTCGCGGTCTACACCCCCGAGGGGCGCGCCGAGCACGAGAACCTGACCGGCCTGGGCGTGCCCCCGGCCGCCGGCACCTTCCTCAGCCTGGAGGGACCGCTGGCCGAGCAGCCGGGCACGGCGGTGGTGCGCTCCGACCAGCCGGTGGTGGTGGGCGTGGCCATGGAGCGCGAGGACGGGCAGGACACCGCCTACGCTCCCGCCGCGCCGCCGCTGGCCGGCCCGCTGAACGGCACCGCCGTGGTGCCGGCCGCGCCCGAGGGCACCGAGAGCCTGCTGGTGTTCGCCGCCCTGGAGGAGGACGCGGCGGCCGTGGTCACCCCCGTGGACGCCGACGGGCGCGCGGGCGACCCGGTGGACGTGGAGATCCCGGCGGGGCGCACCACCGCCCCCGAGATCGAGGCGCCCGAGGGCGCCGGATTCGTGGTGCGGGTTTCCGAGGGCGCCCCCGTCTACGCCGGCCGGGTGCTCACCCAGGGGTCGGGCGGCGACGCCGCGACGTCGGCCCTGCCGCTGCTGCCCGCGCCCGCCCGGATCGTCCTGCCCGGCGTCGAGGACAGCCTCACCAGCGTCGTTCCCTAGGGCCGTTCCCCGCCTGTGCCGAGCCGGTGCCGACCGGGTGGCCCGGTCGGCGCCCGGGTGGCCGGATCGCCGGCGCGGGCGGGCCGGAGGAGGGTCGGGGAAGGGCGGGAGGTGAGGCCGGAGGAGGGCGGCGAGGAAGGTCCGGAGGAGGCTCCGGGCGAGGGCGGGAGGTAAGGCCGGAGGTCCGGCGCGGGCGGCCCGAGAGCCTGCCATCATGCTGCTGCGGACCCGGGCGCATCGGGCGTTGCGGGCGGCCGCGCAGGCGCAAGGAGTCCCCCGTGCAGTTCCATGGCTACGAGCAGGTCGGCGACACCCGCGAACGCTACGCGGGGACGTGGGAGGACGCGCGGGCGGCCGCGCACTGGCTGCGGTCGCGGTTCGCCGACTACCAGCGGGGCGTCGCCTCGCAGTCGGTGCCCGCCGTGCGGGAGTGGTTCGCCGAGGAGCGGCTGCGCGCCGGCGGCGGCGTGGTGTGGGAGGCGAGCATGGCGGACGGGCGGCGGGTGTCGCTGTCGGTGGTCCCCGCCGCGGATTCCTGAGGACGGCCCGCGCGGCACGGCACGCGGGCCGCGCCGCGCGGGCGGCGGCTGTGTCAAGTTTCGGGGTCGACGGTCTCGGGTTCGAGCCCCAGGAGGTTGGCGACCTCTTCGACCACGGTGTCGTAGACGAGCATGGCCATCTCCTCCGGCTCGCGGGTACGGATCTCGACCGGCCGCCGGTAGACGATGATCTTCGCCTGTCCCGCTCTGCCGGTCTCCAGACGCGAGAAGGGGATGCCGTCCTCGGCGGTCACACCGCGCGGGACCCGGGGGACGTCCTCGACCAGGAACTCCACGTTGGCGAGTTCCCGCGCCCACACCCGCTCCAGACGCTCGACGGCGTCGAGGACCAGGTCGTCGAAGATGTGGGCCCGGCTCCGCGCCATGGGGAGTTCCGGCGGCGCCAGCGGGCCGCGCACGCCGCGCCCGCGGCGGTCTCGGCGTCGTACTCGGTCGGCTTGAGCCCTGTGAAGGTGCACTCGTCGCACGCTCCGAGACTATGCCATCCGCGGCCGACATGCAGCCCCGGCCCGCCCGCACGGGCGGACCCGGGGGCTGACCGGGGGGAGGAGCGGGGGGAGGAGCGGGCACGTGCCGGGGGGAACGGGCGGCGGACCTGGGGCGGGCACCGGGGTGGACGTGGTGGCGGCACAGGGGTGGCCTCATTGCGGACAAAGCGGGCAACCCGGTGGCGGACACAGCGGGGCGATGCTGGCGCCGGGCCGGGGAAAGGCATAAAGTCGGTGCCCGTGAGCGTTGTCCGACGCTGCTCGCGCACCGCGTGCCGGCAGCCCGCCGTCTTCACGCTCACTTATGTCTACGCCGATTCCACGGCGGTCCTCGGCCCGCTCGCGGCCTACGCCGAGCCCCACTGCTACGACCTGTGCGCCATGCACGCCGAACGCCTCACCGCCCCGCGCGGCTGGGAGGTCGTGCGCCTGCCCGCCGACTCCTCCGGCGGCGGCCCCGGCAGCGACGACCTGGAGGCCCTGGCCAACGCCGTGCGCGAGGCCGCCCGCCCGCCCGCCGTGGGCAACCCGGTCGGCCAGGGCGTCGAGACCCATCGGCGGGGCCACCTGCGCGTGGTCAAGTCCGACCCCCAGACCGGAGCCGACCCCGCCCAGCGGACACCCCCTTCCCCCCAGTCGGCCCGCCCGCGCCCGCGCCGCGACGTCTAGGTCGGCCAGGTCCTGTTTTGCGAAGCGCCTGCGGGCGGGCCGGTGCCTGCGCCGGTGCGAGACCACGGCGACCAGCCCGCCGCCCAGCGGGCCGGCCGACCGGCGGCGACGTGCCTCGGCGGGCGGCAGGCCCCCGGCCTTCGGGAGGCCTACCGCCCGCGCAACACCGTCGAGCGCGCGGTCAACCCGCTCAAGCGGAACCGGGTGGTGGCCACCCGCTATGACAAGCGGGCAGTGATCCGAGAAGGCAGCGTCCAGACGGCCTCGACCCGTATCCGGCTGCGTGACCTCGCCTTTTTCCGGCACCCCACCTAGCGCCCACGCCGCAGGGAGACGTAGGCGTTGATGCCGCTCCAGCGGGTGTGGGAGACCTTGCGGCGCCGGTACTCCGTGAAGCCGAGCTTGGCGTAGAGGGCTAGGGCGGCGGTGTTGGTGTCGGCGACGTCCTCCAGCACGAACTCGGTGTACCCGGGCAGTTCGAGCAGATGCCGCAGGATCGCCGTCGCGACGCCTCTGCCCTGGTAGGCGGGAGCCGTCGCGACGAACTCGATCGAGGCGGTGCCCTCGCGGGCGCCGGCCACCGAGCCGCCGAACTCCGACCGGAGCACGAGGTCGCCGATCGTGCCGCGCACCAGGCCCAGGTGGCGGCGCAGTTGCGCGCCCCGATGGCGCACCGAGGGGCGGACACCGTCGGTGCACGCGGCGATTCCGGCGGGACGGCCGTCGACCAGTCCCACGTGGAACACGTCGAGGACGAGCATGTGCTCGAAGGCGTCGACGAGGCGGCGCGGGTCCGAGGACAGTCCGGCGAAGTCGGCGGCGAACCCCCCGACGAAGACCTCGGTGATCGCCCGCCGGTGGCCCTCGCCGAGCTCTGCCGCCGGGACGACTGTGACCGGCGGCCTTCCATGCGGGGAAGGCGTGTTCATCTCACTGCTCCGTTCCGTGCGCGGGATGAGGTGGTGAAACCGGGCCCCGCCCTCGCCACGGGGGCGATGGGCGGGGCATGGGGCTCAGTTCCGGCGGCCGTAGACCAGCCGCCGCAGCAGAACCTCGGCGGGGCCCGGCAGGGACCGGCGCCGCAGTTGGTCGGCGGCGACGACCGTCGCCAGCCACACGCCCGCCGCGCACGCGGTCGCGGTGAACGCGGTGCTGCCGGAAGCCGTTCCCAGACCGAGCGCGAACGGCGGCACCAGGACCAGCCACGCGACCGACTGGATGAGGTAGCCGCTCAGCGACCGCTGCCCCAGGGCGGTGAGCGCGTCGACGACCGCGCCGACCGCCTTCGGCCGCCGGGCCGCGGGGCGCCGGTTCTCCAGGGCCAGGGCGATGAGTCCGAAGAGGGCGACGTAGCCGATACCGCCGAGTTGGCCCGATGCCTCGTAGAGCGCCTTGAGCGCACCGGCGGCGGGCGCGTCGGCGTGCAGCCACCCGGCGCTGAACAGGCCCATCGGCAGTCCGCCCGCGACGCCGGCAGTCAGGCCGACCCCGGCGGTCCAGGCGAGGAGGCGGCGGTGGCGGGCGGGCTCCTCCAGCACGCGGTGCCGCGCCGCCCACACGCCCAGCCAGACGACAAAGACGACACCGAGCAGGTAGAGCGTCTGCGTCGGCCACTCGGTGAGCCGGGCGAGGACGGAGGCGGCGTAGGTGGGCGCCTCCATGGAGGGCCAGCCGACGTCCATCTCGCGGATGGGCATCGACGCCGGGGTTCCGGAGGCGGTGGCGACCAGCCATGCGGCCCGGGCTGCGAGGACTGCGACGGAGACGATCGAGGCGGCCCACAGCCACAGCGCCAGGCGGTGGAAGCGGTCCCCGCGGCCGAGCAGCAGGAGCGCGACCGCGATCCCGACGATCCCGTAGGCGCCGAGGATGTCTCCGGAGAACAGCAGGATCCCGTGGAGCGCGCCGAAGGCCAGCAGCCATGCGCTGCGGCGCAGCAGGACCGCGCGCCCGGCGCCGGGGGAGGCCGCCGCTTCCTGGCGGCGGGCGAGTTGGACCATGCCGTAGCCCAGCAGGAAGGCGAACATCGGATAGGCGCGGGCGTGGACGAAGGCGACCATGGCGACGTTGTAGAGGCGCTCGGCGCCCTGGGGGGCGGATTCGAGGCCGGGCGCGGCCAGGAAGAACGCGCCGGCGCCGTTGGCCAGCGCGATGAGCAGCAGAACGGTGCCCCGGGCGAGGTCGGGGGCCAGTGCCCGCTGCGAGGGCGGAACGGGCCCCAGTGGCGGGCGGTCGCGCGCGGCGGCAGGCGGAGTGGGGACGTCGGACGGCACAGATCCTCCTCAGCGGTGGGGTAGCGGCCATAATTTATGAGCGAAACTAACAATTGGCAAATCGGTCGGCCGCCTTCGGCGCGGTGCCGTACCGGGGTAGCGTGTACCCATGGCCGAGGAGGACGTGCCCCCGGGGCTGGGGCGGCTCTGGCGACTGCCGACCGCGGCGCCCACCGGGCGGCCCGCCGAGCTTGGAGTCGAGCGGATCGTCGACGCCGCCGTGCGCCTGGCTGACCGCGAGGGACTGGGGGCGGTGACCCTGGCGCGGGTCGCCAAGGAACTGGGCTACACGGCGATGTCCCTCTACCGGCATGTGGGGTCCAAGGACGAGCTGTTCGTGCTTATGGGCGACGCCGCCCAGGGACCGCCCCCCGACGTCCCGGGCGGATCGACGGACTGGCGCGAGGGCGTCCGGCGGTGGGCCGCCGCCCTCGCCGAGTTGGCCGCCCGCCGCCCTTGGCTGGCCGAGCTGCCCGTCCAGGGGCCGCCGAGCGGTCCCAACGCCGTCGCGTGGCTGGACGCGGGCCTGCGAACGCTGCGCGACACCGGGCTCGACTGGGGGCAAAAGGTGGGGATCGTGCTGGTCGTCTCCAGCTACGTGCGCCAGGCCGGTTCGATGGCGCGGCAGATGGAGGAGGGCCGCCGGGCCTCCGGCCGAGACCAGGCCCAGGTGGAGCGGGACTACGGGCGCGCGCTCGCCCGGCTGGTCGACCCCGGCCGCTTCCCCGACGCGGCGGCGCTCTTCGCCTCCGGCGTCTTCGAGGCCCCGCCCGAGCCGCTGGAGGGCGGGCCGCCCGTCGACCACGACTTCGTCTTCGGCCTCGAACTCATCCTCGATGGCGTGGCCGCCACCATCGCCGCCGCTCAGGCCCGCTCCGCGCCCGCCGGGCCCTCACCTGTCCAAGCACCCGGCGCGCGTGTCACCAACGTCCCGGGACAGCACATTCAGGCGCCCCCGTAGCCCACCCCGGCCACCCGCCCCGCGTCCCGGTGACCGCCCGCACCGTCCCCACCACCCCCGGGCGCGCCGTTTCGTGCCGTGCACCGCGTCCGCCGTGGTGCGCCGGGGGGTTGATAGCGTTGTCCCGTGCGTGGACGGCGTCCGCCCGCAGCCGCCCCAGTGGGGCCTCCGGCGCGGCACGGGCGCTCGCGCCGCGCGCGAAGAGCCCTGTCCACGACCCGATCCGGAGCAGCGTGTGGGTGACCTCGGCCAGATCTTCAAGGCATACGACATCCGGGGCATCGTCCCCGACACACTCGACGCCGACACGGCCCGCTCCATCGGGGCGGCGTTCGCGCGGGTAGCCGACGCCCCCTCGGTGGTCGTGGCCTACGACATGCGCCCCTCCTCGCCGGAGCTGGCGGCGGCCTTCGCCGAGGGCGTCACCGGACAGGGCGTCGACGTGGTGATGGCCGGGCTGGGCTCCACCGACATGCTCTACTTCGCCTCGGGCCACCTGGACATGCCCGGCGCGATGTTCACCGCCAGCCACAACCCTGCCCAGTACAACGGCATCAAGATGTGCCGGGCCGGTGCGGCGCCCATCGGCTCCGACAGCGGCCTGGCCGACATCCGCCGCCTGGCCGAGGAGGGTGTGGCGCCCGCCGCCACCACCGGCACGGTCAGCGAGCGCGACCTGCTCACCGAGTACGCGCGCTACCTGCGCTCCCTGGTCGACCTGTCCGGCGCGCGCACGCTGAGCGTCGTGGTCGACGCCGGCAACGGCATGGGCGGCTACACCGTCCCGGCCGTGCTGGGCGGCGACCGGCTGGAGGCGCTGCCGCTGCGCATCGAGCCGCTGTACTTCGAGCTGGACGGCACGTTCCCCAACCATCCGGCCAACCCGCTGGACTACGCCAACCTGGTCGACCTCCAGGCCAAGGTGCGCGAGACCGGCGCCGACATCGGCCTGGCCTTCGACGGCGACGCCGACCGCTGCTTCGTGGTGGACGAGCGGGGCGAGCCCGTGCCGCCCTCCGCCATCACCGCCATGGTCGCCGCCCAGGAGTTGGCCCGCGAGCCCGGCGCCACCGTGATCCACAACCTGATCACCTCCAACGCGGTGCCCGAGATCGTGCGCGAGCGCGGCGGCACCCCGGTGCGCACCCGGGTGGGCCACTCGTTCATCAAGGCCACCATGGCCGAGACCGGGGCGATCTTCGGCGGCGAGCACTCCGCCCACTACTACTTCCGCGACTTCTGGCGCGCCGACACCGGCATGCTCGCGGCCATGCACGTGCTGCGGGTGCTGGGCGCCGACTCCCGGCCGCTGTCGGAGGTCACCGCCGAGTACTCCCGCTACGCCGGCTCCGGTGAGATCAACTCCGAGGTCACCGACCAGGCCGGCCGCGCGGCCGCGGTCGAGGAGGCGTTCGCCGGCCGCGAGGGCGTCACGACCGACCACCTCGACGGCCTCACCGTGTCGCTGCCCGACGGCTCCTGGTTCAACCTGCGGGCCTCCAACACCGAGCCGCTGCTGCGGCTCAACGTCGAGGCGCCCGACACCGCCGCCATGGAGCGGCTGCGCGACGAAGTCCTGGCCATCGTGCGGGCCTGACCGCACGCACCACCCCGCGAGGAGACCACCGCAATGACCGCGAAGATCGACGACTGGCTGCTGGAGATCCTGGCCTGCCCCCAGAGCAAGGCGCCGCTGCGCCTGGACGAGGAGGCCGGCGAGTTGGTCTGCGACGAGAGCGGGCTGGCCTACCCCATCCGCGACGGGATCCCGGTGCTGCTCGTGGACGAGGCGCGCCGCATCAACTGACGCCGGGCGCCCGCGCCGCCGCCGGCGGTGCCGGCCGCCGGCCGGGAAGGAAGTGCCGTGCCCCTGGAGTTCGACGAGTCCCGGCTGGAGGACCCGCGGGCGGGCGAGGAGGCCCTGCGCGGGCTGGCCTCGGCGGCGGCGCGGGTGCGCGCCGCGCGCACGGCCGCCGCGGAGGCCGACCTGGAGGTCCTGGCCCGCGACGGCCGCCCGCGCGCCGTGGTGGTGCTGGGCGCCGGAGCGGCCGCCACGGTGGGCGACATCTGCGCGGCGGCGCTGGGGCCGGGCTGCCCGGTGCCGGTGGTGCCGGTGCGCGGGTACCGGCTGCCGGGCTGGGTGGGCGGCCCCGACCTCGTGGTGGCGGTGGAGCCGCCGACCGCCGGCGCGGCGCCGCCGGTGCCGGCGGGGGAGGAACCGCCGGGTCCGCCCGCGCCTGCGCCTGCGCCTGCGTCCACAATCGGCCAAATCCGCCCCTCACACGACGCCGTCGCCGCCTGCGCCGCCGAGGCGGCGCGGCGCGGCTGCCGGTTCCTGGCGATCGGCCCCGCCGGCGGCGCGCCGGCCGCCGTCGCCGAGCAGTTCCGGGCGCCCTCGATCGCGCTCGCGCAGGTCGGCGGACCTGCGGAGACGCCGTGGGGCGCGGTGGCGGCCCTACTGACGGCGGTGTCGCGGGCGGGGGTGGCCGGGCCGCCCGAGGGCGCCTACGACGCGCTGGCCGAGCGGTTGGACCGGGCCGCCATGGCCTACGGCCCCTCCGTGGAGACCTGGGACAACCCCGCCAAGTCGGCCGCGGTCGAGATCGCCGGGCGCATCCCGGTCATCGGCGGGGGAACACCCACCGCCCTGGCCGCCGCCGAGCACTGGGTGTCGAGGCTGGCGGCCGTCGCCCGGTATCCTGCGGTCCGCGGCGGTTCGCCGGAGTTGCTGGGTGACCACGTCTCCCTGGTCGGCGGCCCGTTCGGCGGTTCCGGGCCGCGGTCGATCTTCGACGACCCCGTCGAGGACGGCGCCGTCGGCCTCCGGCTGGTCCTGCTGCGCGATCCGGAGGAGGTCCCCGAGGCCGCCCGCGACCTCGCCCTCGCGGCCGACACGGCCCGTGAACAGGGCGTCGAGGTGAGTGAGTACACAGCGGACGAGGGCGGTCCACTGGAACGCGCAGCCGGTTTGATCGCTCTAACCGATTACGCCACTGTGTATGTAGCCGTTGCCTATGGCACAGACCCGCTAGACCATACGCTGGTCGTGCGCTGACTCCAGCCACGACCGCACCTGGAGGAGATCGATGCCCGGTCCCGAGTCGCTGTCGCCGAACGACCCGAAGTCCTTCGGCGACTACAGCGTGGTCGGCCGCCTGGGAAAGGGCGGGCAGGGCGTCGTGTACCTCGGGCGCAACCCCGAGGGTGAAGAGGTCGCGATCAAGGTCCTCAACGACCAGTGGTCGCAGGACGACGATCTCCGCAAGCGGTTCGAGAAGGAGGTGCGCGCGGCGCAGAAGGTCGCGTCGTTCTGCACCGCCGCAATCCACGAGGCCCAGCTCGACAAGGACCCGCCCTACGTGGTGTCGGAGTACGTGCCGGGCCAGTCGCTCCAGGAGGCGGTGGCCACCAAGGGGCCGCACAAGGGCGCGGCGCTCCAGCGGCTGGCGGTCTCCACGGCCACCGCGCTGGTGGCCATCCACCAGGCCGGGATCGTGCACCGCGACTTCAAGCCGGGCAACGTGCTGCTGGGCCCCGACGGCCCCCGGGTGATCGACTTCGGCATCGCCCGCGTCGCCGACGGCACCGCCACCCTCACCAACTCGATCGTGGGCACGCCCTCCTACATGGCGCCCGAGCAGATCGAGGGCCGGGGGATCACCGACAAGGTCGACATCTTCGCCTGGGGCTGCGTGGTGGCCTTCGCCTCCACCGGCAACGCACCCTTCGGCCAGGACAGCGTGCCCGCCGTGGTGCACCGGGTGGTCAGCGCGCCGCCCAACCTCGACGGCGTGCCCGACTCCCTGCTGCCGATCGTGCGCACCTGCCTGGACAAGGACCCCGCCCGCCGGCCCACCGCCCAGGAGCTGCTGATGCGGCTGCTGGGCCACGAGTCCGCGGTCTCCACCGACGACGCCCTCAAGGAGGGCGAGCGCATCGCGGAGTCCGGTCCGCCGCTGAGCGGGCCGCAGACCCCGATCCCCCCGGCCAACCAGGTCGGCGGCTACGGGCCGATGGGCGGCATGGGGCCGGGCGCGCACACCCCCAGCGGGCCGCAGACCCCCTTCCCCGGGTACGGCCCCGGCCCGGCGCCCAACTCCGGTCCCCAGGCCGGGTTCCACCACCAGCCGCCGCGCGGGCCGCAGCCGCACGGCCCCAACGTCACCGGGGTGCGGCCCGGCCCCGGCGGGCCGCCGCCCACCGGCCCCAACACCATGTACGGCGGGCGGGCCATGCCCACCCAGCAGCCGCGGCCGCAGCTTCCGCCGCAGAACCGGCCGCCCCAGCGGGTCGAGGACCCCATCCTGTCGCACGGCTGGGTGGTCCCGGCGGTGCTCATCGCGATCATCATCCTGGTGCTCGTGCTGTTCCTGGCGGCGCTGAGCACCTGATCCCCGGCGAGCCGCGCGGTGCGGCCGCCCGACGCCGCGCCCGGCCCGCCGCCGCGCGGCGGCGCACCGGGCGCCGGGCACACCGGTCGCACCGGGTGCCGGTGCTTCAGTAGCGGGCCGCCCGGGTGAGGTGGCCCACCGCCCGCGCCAGCACGTCGTCGGTGAACGCCTCGACCTCGGGCCAGCGGTCATCGGCGGCGTCGGCCGGCACCAGGGTCACGCAGTCGGCGCAGCCGAGGTCGAGCACGTCCACCGCGCCCTCGTCGCTGGTGAGCCAGCCGTCGGCGGTCACCGCCAGCACCCCCGAGGCGGGGTCGCCCACCTCCTGCACGAACACCACGAGCCGCAGCGCGCCGTCGGCGAGGTCGACGTCGACCGAGGCGCGCCACTCGTTGGGTCCCGGCGTGAACAGCGCCCGCCGGGCCGCCGCCGCGCGGCGCTCGGCCAGCGGCGGCACACCGGGGGCCTCGGCGGCGGCGCCTCCGGGGGAGGCGGCGGTGTTCTCGGCGCCGGGACCGGTGCCGGGTCCGGCGGTGGGGTCGGCCGGAGGCTCGGTGGAGGAGCCCACCGAGGTGCGCGCGGCGGGATCGAGTTCGCGCAGCACCATGCGCAGGGAGTCGCAGCGCAGCCGCAGGTGGTTGACCACGCGGCGGTGCACGGCCCGGCCCAGGCAGGAACTGTCGGGGCGCAGGGCGCCGGGCAGGCGCGCGGGGCGGCTCAGTTCGGCGCGCAGCGCGGCGGTCTCCAGGTCGGCCAGCAGCAGCACCATGGCGGCCAGCCGCTCAAGGGGATCGCGCGGACGGCCGGCGGTGCCCTCGGCGGGCGAGCCGGGCGCGGCGGCGGCCGCCGGAGGCGCGGCGCGCCGGTCGATGGCCGGGGGCGGCAGGTCCGAGCGCATCAGCGACAGCGACGCCACGGTCCAGGGCAGGGGCCGCAGGTGGGCGGGCGGGCCGTCGCCCCGGCGGGGCGCCGGGGGACCGGGCGGGGCCTCGGCCGCGCCGGGGCCGGGCGAGCGCACGGCGGGCGGCGCGGCGGGGTCGTCGGCGGCAGGCGCGGCGGCCGCGGTGCTGACCGGGATGTCGCCGACACCGGGCAGGGTGAGCACCCCCGAGGCGGCGCCCGCCGCCCCGCCCGGGGTGCCGCCGGGCGTTTCCGCCGCTTTGCTCGCGGCCCCGCCCGCGCCGTGCGGAACGGCGCCGTTGACCCCGTGGCCCACCGCTCCGGCGGGCAGGGGGGCGGCGGCGTCGCGCCCGTGGCGGGGGCCGGCCGCATCGGGCGGCGGGGGCGCCGGCGCGCCGTTGAGGGCGTCGGCGCAGGTCAGGAAGAGGTGGGCGGCGCGGACCAGCGGATGGGTCTCCACGGCCGCCGCCTCGGCCAGCAGCGCGCCCACGCGCTCGGGCGCGGGCAGCGGCGGGGAGAAGTCGGGGACCGCGCGGGCGAGGGTGTCGAAGTAGTCGGCGTTGAGGCGCACCCCCGCGCGGGAGTCCTCGGCCAGGGCGACCAGGGCGTCCTCCTCGGCGCGCAGCCGCTCGGGCGGCAGGGGCGGGCGGCCCGCCAGCGCGCGCAGCTCCTCGATGCGGCGGCGGACCCCGTCGCGCACGGCGGCGGGGTCGGCGGAGCTGATCCCGTGGCGGCGGCGCTCCGCCCACAGCTCACGGAGCCGGTCGAGGGCCTCCAGCCGTCGGCGCACGGCGTCGGGGAAGCCGTCGGGAACCAGGGTGCGACCACGTCGTCGGGTGTCCACGGTGTCACCGTAGCCCGCGGAGGGGTGGATAAAACCCGCCTCGTCCGATCCCGTGGTGGAAGGACCCTGAATGCGCGCTATGCGCGGGGACCGGGAAGAATGTGGTCGTTGGTTCAACTCCCGTACTCTTGGCTGTAACGGGACTGGGAGATCATCCCACGGTGGCGCCGAGCCGTTCCTACGGCTGTGCACAGTCTGTCGGTCCGGGTGGCGCTGGGGCAGCGCGACCGGGTTGACTGGAATAAGGGGTTCCCCCCTGCGCACAGGCGCCGATCCGCTGCTCTACGGATTGGCCGTTTCCGCCTGCCCGCAAGCGGCCCGACCGTGGGTCTCGCCCGCCGTGTCCCGGCCCCCGGGCCACCCCATGGCTCGCGCACCCCCACCCACCGGCAGTGGTCAGCGAACGACCCCCGCAGCGTCCCGGCCGCACCCCCCGGTGTGCAACGTAAGTGAGGTAGTCGTTCCCGTGCAGTCGACCCCCGACTCCGCCCCCGCGGCGCCCCCGCCGCCCGCCTCCCCGGCCGCCCCCGCCGGGCGCGCGCCGGGCAAGGGGTCCACCTACCGCCCCGAGATCCAGGGGCTCCGCGCCGTCGCGGTGCTGCTGGTGGCGGTCTACCACATCTGGCTCGGCCGGGTCTCCGGCGGCGTCGACGTCTTCCTGCTGCTCACCGGGTTCCTCATCACCGGCTCCCTGCTGCGGTCGGTGGAGCGCAAGGGCGCGATCGGCTTCACCGCGTTCTGGACCCGCATGGTCAAGCGCCTGGTGCCCGGCGCGGCGGTGGTGCTGGCGGGCATCCTGGTGTCCACCTACCTGTTCCTGCCCGCCGACCGCTGGCGCGACGTCATCGCCGAGTCCATCGCCGCCGCCCTGTACTACGAGAACTGGCACCTGGCGCTCAACTCGGTCGACTACCTGGCGGGCAGCGGCGTGGCCAGCCCCGTCCAGCACTTCTGGTCGCTGTCCATCCAGGGCCAGTTCTACCTGCTGTGGCCCTTCCTCATCGGCGGCGCCGCCTGGCTCGCGGCCCGCGCCAAGCGGCCCGGCCCGCGCGGTGCGGTCGCGATCGGCCTGGGCCTGGTCTTCACCGCGTCGCTGGCCTACTCCGTGGTCACCACCGCCACCCAGCAGGCGTGGGCCTACTTCGACCTGGGCGCCCGGCTGTGGGAGTTCGCGCTGGGCGGCCTGCTCGCGCTGGCCCTGCCGCACCTGCGCCCGCCCATGTGGCTGCGCGTCCTGCTGGGCTGGACCGGGGTGATCGCGCTGGTGCTGTGCGGCCTGCTGGTGCAGGTCTCCACGCTCTTCCCCGGCTACATCGCGCTGTGGCCGACCATGGCCGCGGTGCTGGTGATCGTGGCCGGCACCACCGGGTCGCCGCTGGCCGTGGACCGCCTGCTCAACCTGCGCGCCATGCACTACGTCGGCGACCACGCCTACGCGCTCTACCTGTGGCACTGGCCGGTGCTCATCTGCTACCTCCAGGTCACCGACCGCACCCTGCCCAGCCTCACCGGCGGGTTCGCCGTCCTGGCGCTGTCGATGCTGCTGGCCGTGGCCACCCGGTGGATCACCGAGACCCGGGTCGACGCGTTCACCCGGGTGCGCCCGGCGCGGCGGTGGTCGCTGGCGGTGGGCGCGGCGTTCCTGGTGCCCGTGCTGACCGCCACCGGCCTGTGGTCGGGCTACCTCACCGAGCAGCAGCGCCAGCAGGAGTTGGCGGTCCAGGAGTCCGGCTCCTACACCGGCGCCCAGGCGCTCACCGCGCCGGCCGCCCAGCAGGACCACGCCTCGGTGCCGGTCTACCCCGCGCCCGCCGACGCCGCCGACGACGTCCCCCGCACCTACGCCGACGGCTGCAACCAGGAGACCGGCAAGTCCGAGGTCCTCACCTGCTCCTACGGCCCCGACGACGCCGAGCACACCGTGGCCCTGGTGGGCGCCTCCCACGCCGCGCACTGGTTCCCCGCGCTGATGGAGATCGCCGAGGACCGCGACTGGCGGGTCGTCAACATCGTCAAGGGCTCGTGCCTGTTCACCGACATCGTGCAGGTCTACCGGGGCGAGGAGTACCACTCCTGCGCCCAGTGGAACGCCGGTGTGCTGGAGGAGCTGCGCGACCTGCGGCCCGACGCGGTGTTCACCACCGCCACCAGCACCAGCATCGACGGCGAGGCCGGGTTCGGCGGCGAGGTCGTGGTCGACGGCTACGTGGAGCGCTGGCGCGAGCTGGACCGCATGGACATCGACGTCATCGCCGTCCGCGACACCCCCCGCATGCCCTTCGACGCCCCCGAGTGCGTCGCCGAGGACGGCCCCGAGGCGTGCGTGGCCGACCGGGGCTTCTCCATGGACGAGCGGTCGCCGCTGGAGAAGCTGGAGCACGTCCCCGACAACGTCGCCTTCATCGACATGACCGACCACATGTGCCAGGGCGACCGCTGCCCGGCGGTGATCGGCAACATCCTCGTCTACTGGGACACCGGCCACATCACCACCACCTACATGCGCACGCTGGCCCCCGGGCTGGGGGAGCGCATCGCGGCGGCCACCGACCTGTGAGGGCGCTCCCGCGCCGCCGCCCGGCGGCGCGGGAGCCCGCAGCGGCCACCGCCGGCGGCGGCGCGCCTCAGGGCGCCCCGCGCTCGCGGCTGCGCAGCAGGCGCAGCGCCTTCTGCTTCTCGAAGTCCATGGCGCGGGCCGGCGCGGGCGCCAGGCGGCCCACCCGCTCGCCGAAGGACCGCACCCGCGCCAGGGTCGCCGGCTCGGCCAGCACCCGCAGCGCGAACGCCAGCGCGGCCGGCGGGATGCCGTAGGCGCGCTCCAGTTCCAGCCCGGCGGCCACCGCGCCCAGGTCGTCCTCGCTGAAGCGGCGGTGCCGGTGGCCCCGGCCCGTGGGCTGCTCCTTGGTGGGCGGCACCAGCCCCAGCGCCTCGCGGTAGCGCAGCATGCGCGGGCTGGTGCCCAGGCGCTCGGCGGCGGCGGAGATCGGCAGGGCCGGGGCCGCGCGGCCGGCGGCGGGGCCGAGCCCGCCGGGGTCGGCCGGCGCGGGGCGCCGGTGGGCGGCCGGGTAGGGGCGCGGCGTGCCCGCGCGGTCGTCAGTGTGCGCCATGGGCAGCCACTGTAGCGGCCCCGACCGCACCTCCCGCGTGAATCTGACAATCGCGTGTCAATTTGGGCCGCTCGGCCGTGCCGGAGGGGGGTGTAGCCGCTTAGACTCGGTGCGCATCCACCCAGGAGGAGAAAAGACGCATGTCCCTCGACTTCAAGGTCGCCGACCTGTCCCTCGCCGAGTTCGGGCGCAAGGAGATCCGGCTCGCCGAGCACGAGATGCCGGGCCTGATGGCCACCCGCGCCGAGTACGGCGCCTCCCAGCCGCTCAAGGGCGCCAAGATCATGGGGTCGCTGCACATGACCGTGCAGACCGCCGTGCTGATCGAGACCCTGGTCGCCCTGGGCGCCGAGGTCCGCTGGGTGAGCTGCAACATCTTCTCCACCCAGGACCACGCCGCCGCCGCGGTCGTCGTCGGCCCCAACGGCACCCCCGACGACCCCCAGGGCGTGCCCGTCTACGCCTGGAAGGGCGAGACGCTGGAGGAGTACTGGTGGTGCACCGAGCAGGCGCTCACCTGGCCGGGCGGCGAGGGCCCCAACATGATCCTCGACGACGGCGGTGACGCCACGATGCTGGTGCACAAGGGCGTGGAGTTCGAGAAGGCCGGCACGGTCCCCAGCCCCACCGACGACGACTCCGAGGAGTACCAGGTCTTCCTGCGGCTGCTCCAGAAGAGCCTGGCCGCCGACCCGCAGAAGTGGACCCGGATCGCCGAGCGCATCAAGGGCGTCACCGAGGAGACCACCACCGGCGTGCACCGCCTCTACGAGATGCAGCGCGACGGCCGGCTGCTCTTCCCGGCGATCAACGTCAACGACTCGGTCACCAAGAGCAAGTTCGACAACAAGTACGGCATCCGCCACTCCCTGCCTGACGGCATCATGCGCGGCACCGACGTGCTCATCGGCGGAAAGGTCGCGGTGGTCTGCGGCTACGGCGACGTCGGCAAGGGCTCGGCCGAGGCGCTGCGCGGCCAGGGCGCCCGCGTCATCGTCACCGAGGTCGACCCGATCAACGCCCTCCAGGCCGCCATGGACGGCTTCCAGGTGACCGTGCTGGAGGACGTGGTCGAGACCGCCGACATCTTCATCACCACCACCGGCAACTTCAACATCATCACCGCCGACCACATGGCCCGGATGAAGCACCAGGCCATCGTCGGCAACGTCGGCCACTTCGACAACGAGATCGACATGGCCGGCCTGGCGAAGACCCCGGGCATCGTGCGCACCGAGATCAAGCCGCAGGTGCACGAGTGGCGCTTCCCCGACGGCCACACCATCATCGTGCTGTCGGAGGGCCGCCTGCTCAACCTGGGCAACGCCACCGGCCACCCCAGCTTCGTGATGTCCAACAGCTTCACCAACCAGGTCATCGCGCAGATCGAGCTGTTCACCAAGACCGCCGAGTACCCCACCGACGTCTACGTGCTGCCCAAGATCCTCGACGAGAAGGTCGCCCGGCTGCACCTGGACGCCCTCGGCGTCAAGCTCACCGAGCTGACCAAGGAGCAGGCCGCCTACATCGGCGTGGACGTGGCCGGGCCCTACAAGCCCGACCACTACCGCTACTGAGCCGGCGCGCAGACCGGACGAACCGGAAGGACCGGAAACCCGCCGGATGGCACTACCAGAGCATGACGTCGCGGACCTCGGCCTGGCGCAGGCCGGGGTCCGCCGCGTCGAATGGGCCGAACGCGCCATGCCCGCCCTGCGGCGGGTGCGCGACCGCTTCGCCGCCGAGCTGCCGCTCGCGGGGCGGCGCATCGCGGCGTGCATGCACGTGACGGCCGAGACCGCCAACCTGCTGCGGGCGCTGAAGGCGGGCGGCGCGGAGATCGCGCTGGCCGCCTCCAACCCGCTGTCCACGCAGGACGACACCGCCGCCGCGCTGGTGGCCGAGTACGGGATCTCGGTGTTCGCGCGCGCGGGCATGGACCCCGCCGCCTACGACCGCAACCTCGCGACGGTGCTGGAGCGGCGCCCCCACCTGCTCCTGGACGACGGCTGCGACCTGGTCAACCTCGCCCACCTGGAGCGGCCCGAGCTGCTGGAGGAGGCGGTGGCGGGCTGCGAGCAGACCACCACCGGGGTCATCCGGCTGCACCGGATGAGCGCGGAGGGCGCGCTGCGGCTGCCGATGGTGGCCGTCAACGACACCGCCACCAAGCGGATGTTCGACAACCGGTACGGCACCGGGCAGTCCACCCTCGACGGCATCATGCGCGCCACCAACGCCATGCTGGCCGGGCGCACCATGGTGGTGGCCGGGTTCGGCTACTGCGGGCGGGGCCTGGCCGAGCGGGCGCGCGGGATGGGCGCCCGCGTCGTGGTCACCGAGGTCGACCCGGTCAAGGCGCTCGACGCGGTGATGCAGGGCTACACCGTGCTGCCGATGGAGGAGGCCGCGCCCATCGGCGACGTGCTGGTGACGGTGACCGGCAACCGCGACGTGGTCCGCGCCGAGCACCTGGCGAGCCTCAAGGACGGCGCGGTGCTGGCCAACTCCGGCCACTTCGACGTCGAGATCGACCTCCCGGCGCTGGAGGCGATGGCCGTGGAGGTGCGCCGCGAGGTGCGCCCGCAGGCCGACGAGTACGTCCTGGGCGACGGCCGCCGCATCGTCCTGCTGGCCGAGGGCCGCCTGGTCAACCTCGGCGCGGCCGAGGGCCACCCGGCGGCGGTGATGGACATGTCGTTCTCCGTGCAGGCGCTGACGGTGGCCTGGCTCGCGGAGAACCACGAGGAGCTGGAACCGGGGGTGCTGGAGGTCCCGCGCCGCATCGACACCGAGGTGGCCCGCCTGGAACTGGCGGCGCTGGGCGTGCGGATCGACACCCTGACGGCGGGCCAGGAGGACTACCTCAACTCCTGGCGCGCCTGACGTCGCCTCAGCCGGTGGTCCTGTCGCTTCCGTGGCCTTCGCGGCCCTGGCTTTCGCCCGGGCCCGCGCTCGGATGGCCGGGGCCGCCTGCCCAGGGTGCCGCCTGGCCGGATGTCTGCCCGGACGGCCCAGTGGGCAGGCCGCCGAAGCCGTTGGCGCCGCCCGTGCCGCCCGCACCCGGCGCGGTCGGCCGTGCCGGGGCCGACCACGACCCCAGAGCCCCGGTCCCCGCGCCCCCCGGCCCGGCGGCCGCGCGGCGTTCGGCCAGCTTGGCCTCCTCGCGGCGGCGGCGTTCGGCCAGGACGGCGGCGAGGTAGTCGGGGGGCGTGGTGTAGGGCGGCGGGGGCGGGCTGACCGACGCGGCGACCAGGTCGGCGATGCGGTTGCCCATCTCGCGGCGGGACTCCTCGGTCAGCTCCTCGAACCGCAGCAGGTACTGCCGCGCCGTGCTCGCGGTCTCCGGCGACAGCCGCGACAGCTCCGCGTTGCGCGCCCACTCCTCCAGGTGCGGCGGCATGGGCAGCGCGCCGTCGGGGCGGCGCGCGGCGCGCTCGTGGACGACCAGGGTCCCGGCGATGAAGTCGCCCACGCGGCGGCCGTCGCGGTTGACCAGCGAGCAGGTCAGCGCCACCACCGGCATCAGCCAGATCTCCACGGCGGCGGCCAGCGCGCGGGCCAGCGCCTGGCGGAAGCGCTCGGGCGAGCCGTCGACGCCCACCACGCGCAGCCCCAGGGCGACCTTGCCCAGCGACAGCCCGCGCGTCAGGGTCTCCACGGCGGTGGGGTAGCCGACCATGATCAGCACGGTCAGCGCCACGTTGACGGCGGCCGTGGCCGCCGGGTCGACGCCGGTGCCGATGGCCACCACCAGCAGCACCGCGCCGACGAGCGCGACGACCTGCACCACCATGTCGATGATCAGCGCGACCATGCGCGTGGCGAAGCCGGCCGGCCGAAGGTCCAGCACAACGGCGTCGCCGGTGACCAGAGGCGACTGGTCGCCGGGGTGTGGGGCGCCCGGGTATGCCACCGTTCGTTGCCTTCCGCGTCGTGGCGGGCCGACCGGGGTGCCGGCCGGGCCTCGCGGCCGGCCGCGCCGCCCGGCCGATCGGCGGGGGCGGCCGCGACCGCGCCGCACGTTCCTGTCCCTCCCAGTCTGTCAGGCGCCGGGGACGGACCCGACCGCCGGCACCACACGCGCGCGGCCGCCCCCGGCCGCCGGGACGGGCGAGCCGGTAGAGTCCACATCGTGGATCTCGACGTCTTCGCCGCCGCCCACCGCCCCTCCTGGGAGCGGCTCGACCACCTCGTGCGCCGGCGCCGCAGGCTGTCCGGGGCCGAGGTGGACGAACTGGTCGAGCTGTACCAGCGGGTCTCCACCCACCTGTCGGTGGTGCGCTCCTCGGGGCAGGACCCCGTCCTGGTCGGCTGGCTCTCGGGCCTGGTCGCGCGGGCGCGCTCAGCGGTCACCGGCGCCCACGAGCCCGCCTGGCGCGACGTCGTCCGCTTCTTCGTGCGCACCTTCCCCGCCATCCTGTACCGGCTGCGCTGGTGGTGGATCACCACCTCACTGAGCGCGGTCGCGGTGTCGGTCGGCGTGGCGGTGTGGATCGCCGTCAACCCCGAGGTGACGAGCGCCATCGGCCCGCCCGAGCAGATCCGGGCCTACGTCGAGAACGACTTCGCCAACTACTACGTGGAGCACCCCGGCGCGTCGTTCGCCGCCCAGGTGTGGACCAACAACGCCTGGGTGGCCGCCCAGGCGCTCATCTTCGGCGTGTTCCTGTGCCTGCCCGCCGTCTACGTCCTGCTGCTCAACTCCGTCAACATCGGGGTGGCCGGCGGGCTGATGTTCGCCCACGGCAAGGGCGACGTCTTCCTCGGCCTGATCCTCCCGCACGGCCTGCTGGAGATGACCGCCGTGTTCGTGGCCGCCGGGGTGGGCATCAAGCTGGGCTGGACGGTGATCGCGCCCGGCGCCCGCCCCCGGCTCCAGGCGCTCGCCGAGGAGGCCCGGCCCGCGATCGCCGTGGCGCTGGGGCTGGTGGTGGTGCTGTTCGTGTCGGGTCTGATCGAGGGGCTGGTCACCGGCTGGGTGCACATCACCTGGCTGCGGATCTCCATCGGGGTGGTCGCCGAGGTGCTGTTCCTGGCCTACGTGTTCGTGCTGGGCCGCGCCGCCCACGCCGAGGGCGAGACCGGCGACATCGACGCCCGCCCGCAGACGGCCCCCGTGGCCGGCTAGGGCGCCGCTCAGCTCCGCTCCCGACGACCGGCGTCTGGATCCCGGACTTTGGACGGCTTACCCGCCCGCCCTCGCCCGCTTCTTCTCGTCGCGCCCCGCTCGCCTGAGCCGCCCTACAGTCTGCCCTGCGCCTTGAGGGCGATGTAGGCGTCGGCGAGCGCGGGGGCGATGTGGTCGGGGTCGGCGTCGACGACCTCCACGCCGTGGCGGCGGAGTTCGGCGGTGACCCGGTGGCGTTCGCCCAGGGTGCGCTCCGCCGCTGCGGCGGAGTAGATGCCGCGCGCGGTGCCGCGTTCGGCCGCCATCTCGGTGACGCGGGGGTCGCCCACGGCCGCCACCATCAGCAGGTGGCGCGCGGTGAGCGCGGGCAGCCTCGGCAGCAGGCCCTCTTCGAGCGCGGCGGCGTTGAGGTCGGTCAGCAGCACCACCAGTTGCCGGGTGCGGCTGTGCCCGCCCAGGATGGTGGCCACCAGCCCGGCGGGGTCGGACTCCACGAGTTCGGGTTCGAGGGGCGCCATGGCCTGCACGAGCTGCGGCAGCCGGCTGCCTCTGCCGTGGCTGCGCACCTGGGCGCGCACCCGGCGGTCGTAGGCCAGCAGGTCCACCCGGTCGCCGGCGCGCCCGGCCAGGGCCGCCAGCAGCAGCGCGGCGTCCATGGCGTGGTCGAGCCGGGGGACGTCGCCCACCCGCCCGGCCGAGGTGCGGCCGGTGTCGAGCACGATGAGGATGCGGCGGTCGCGTTCGGGCCGCCAGGTGCGCACCACCACGCCGTCGCGCCGGGCGGTGGCCCGCCAGTCGATGGAGCGGACGTCGTCGCCGGGCACGTACTCGCGCAGGGAGTCGAACTCGCTGCCCTGGCCGCGCACCAGCGCCAGGTGCTGGCCGTCCAGCTCGCGCAGCCGCGACAGCTTGCCGGGCAGGTGGCGGCGGCTGTGGAACGGCGGCAGCGCCCGCACGGTCCACGGCACGGTGTGGGTGCACTGCCGCGCCGCCAGGCCCAGCGGACCGACGCTGCGCACGGTGACCCCGGCGGCGAACTGGTCGCCCCGGCGGCGCGGGGTCAGCGCCGTGGACAGCCGCAGCCGCCCCCGCGCCGGAACCGACACGGTGGTGCTGCGGGGTTGGGCGCCGGCGCTGGGCGCCCAGGCGTCGCGCACCCGGGCGCGCAGCCGGCGCCGGCCCGGGTTGGCCAGCACCAGCGCGACGTGCGCGGTCTCGCCCAGGCGCACCGAGGTGTCGCCGGAGCGCTCGAAGCGCACCGCGCGCGGGCTGGCCGCCAGCAGGAGGTCCAGCAGCAGCGCCGCGGCCAGCAGCCCCAGCGCGGCCCAGGCCACCCACAGGCCCAGGGAGCCCGCGACGAGCACCACCAGCACGGCGGCGAACCCGGCCAGTACCGCGCGGCCCGTGACCGCCATGGCGGCCTCCCTTCACCTCACCCCGGCCCGAAGGCCGGATCCCCAACCGTCTGTTCGTTCCCCACCGCCAGCCCGGCGGTCCGGCGGTCCGTCGCGCCCGGAACGGCGCACCGCTCCGCACGCTCTCACCGCGCGCACCGCCCTCCGCCGCGCCGTCCCACCGCCCCGCACACCGGCGCCGTCGGCCGGAACCGGCCACCGGCCCCGCGGGCGGCCCGCCGGCCGGCGCCGCTTCCGCGCGCATGTCCATCCAACCCGGGCCGGCCGCGCCCCCGCCACCGCGTTGCGGAGGCTGTGGACAACCGCCGACCGACCGGCGGACCGCCGGCCCCCTCGGGCGGGGCGGGCGCGCCCTGCGGACGCGCCGGCGGCCCGTCCGGCGGCTCAGCGCGGAACCGGCACCGTGGCCAGCACGCCGTCGAGCACCCCGGCGGTGGTGGCGCCCTCCAGTTCCGCCTCGGGCCGCAGCGCGATGCGGTGCCGCAGCGTGGCCGTCGCCAGCGCCTTGACGTCGTCGGGGGTCACGTAGTCGCGGCCCGACAGCCACGCCCACGCCCGGCTGGTGCGCAGCAGCGCGGTCGCACCGCGCGGCGATGCGCCCAGTTGCAGCGACGGCGAGCTGCGGGTGGCCCGGCAGATGTCCACGATGTAGGCCAGCACCTCGGGCGCCACCCGGGTGCGCGCCACCGCCTCGCGCGCGGTGCGCAGCTCGCCCGCGCCGGCGACCGGCCGCAGCCCGGCGGCCTCCAGGTCGCCCGGGTCGAACCCGCCCGCGTGCCGGCCGAGCATGTCCACCTCGTGGTGGCGCTCGGGCAGCGGCACCACGAGCTTGAGCAGGAACCGGTCCAGTTGCGCCTCGGGCAGCGGGTAGGTGCCCTCGTACTCCACCGGGTTCTGGGTGGCGGCCACCACGAACGGGTCGGGCAGCGGCGCGGGCTCGCCCGCCACGGTGACCTGCCGCTCCTCCATGGCCTCCAGCAGCGCCGCCTGCGTCTTGGGCGGGGTCCGGTTGATCTCGTCGGCCAGGAACAGGTTGGTGAAGACCGGTCCCTCGTGGAACTCGAACTTGGTGGTGCGGGAGTCGAAGACCTGCGAGCCCGTGACGTCGCCCGGCATCAGGTCGGGCGTGAACTGCACGCGCTTGTGGTCCAGCGACAGGGCCGCCGCCACGGACCGCACCAGCAGGGTCTTGGCGACACCCGGCACGCCCTCCAGCAGCACGTGGCCCCGGCACAGCAGGGCCACGACCAGGCCGGTCACGGTCTCCTCCTGGCCGACGACGGCCTTGGCGACCTCGTCGCGCAGCGCGGTCAGGGCGGCGCGGGCCTGCTCGGCGGCCTGCTCGGGCTCGCCCGGCCCCTCGGCGGTGAAGGCGGTCACTGGTGGTCTCCCTCGATCAGCGAAGTCGGCTTGGGCAGTGCGCGCGGCGGCGCGGCGGCAGGGGGGCGCGGCGGCGGGGCGGGGCCGCGGCGGCGGACGGGCGCGGGTGCGGGGCTCACCGCAGACGGCCCTCCAACCGGTCCAGGTCGTCGCCCAGCCGCACCAGGCCGTGGTCGTCGGCGGTGTAGGGGTCGGCCGCGCCGCCGGGGGCGGCGCCGTAGAGCAGGACGCGCAACCCGGCGGGGTCGTCGCCGCTGCGGGCCGCCACGGCGGTGACCACGGCCTCGGGTGCGCTGTCGGCGGCCAGCCCCAGGGCCGGGCGCAGGCGGCGCAGGGTGCCCGAGCGCAGCGCGGCGCCCGCCCGGTCGCGCGCCCGCCGCGCGGCGTACAGCCCGGCGCGGCCCTCGGCGGTCTCCGACGCCCGGACCACCACCGGCAGCCGCTCGACCACCAGCGGACCCAGGCGGCGGCCCTGCCAGAAGGCGAGCAGCAGCAGGGCGGCGGTCAGCGGGATCAGGCTGTAGCGCAGCGACGGCGCGGTGAGGGACCAGATGTCGGCCTGCCCGCCCTCGGCGACGGGCTCGGGCCGCAGCCACACCACGTCGCGCCCGCCCACCAGCGACAGCAGCAGCGCGGCGTTGCCCTCGCGGTCCAGGCGGGCGTTGGTCAGCGGCTCGGGCGTGCCCAGCACGGTGGCGGTGCCGTGGTCGGTGGCGACCTGTACCAGCCCGTGGCCCTCGCCCTGGGGGTCGGGGTAGCAGGCGCGGGCGCCGTCGGCGGCGTACAGTTCGCCGCCCAGGTCGGCGGTGCCGGCGGCGCGGGCCGCCGGCAGGCGGCACTCGGGCGCGAGCACGCGGCCGTCGACGCGCCCGGTCACGCGCACGCCCGGCGCCAGGGCCTCCAGCGCCAGGGTGGTGGGCCGCACCAGGACGCGGTCGCCGGGGGTCTGGGCGAGGTCGGCGAGCTGGTCGGCGGGCAGCCGGTGGGAGCCCACCACGACCAGGACGGTGTCGGGGCCGGCGGCCTCGACGGCGTCGGCGGCGCTGCGGGCCACGGTGACGTCGCCGCCGGCGTGGGAGTCGAGGATCTGGACCAGCGCGCGGGCGCCCTCGGGCGCGGGGTCCTCGGGTTCGAGCGGGCCCGTGCGGTTGCCCTGGGCGCCCAGCGACAGCAGCAGGGCCAGCACGACCAGGCCGCCGAGGAAGGCCAGCGGCCCGCGCGCGCGGCGCCACAGGTCGGCGGCGCCCGCCGAGACGGGCGCGCCGCTCTCGCCGGGCGGGGTGGGCGGGGCCAGGGTCGCGGGGGAGGCGGGGGCGCTCACGCGGCACCGCCCTCGGTCGCGGCGGCGGTGGCGGCGGGGCGGCCCTCGCGCAGGCGGTCGTCGAGGTCGCTGAGCAGGCGGTAGCCCTCGGCGGTGGCGGTGCGCTGGCCGTAGGCGGAGTCGTTGAACGTGGTGGCGGCGGCGTAGAGGCGGTCGCGCAGGTGGGGCAGCTCCACGGCGGTCTCGGCCGCGAGTTCGGTGGCCGTGCGGCCGGGGCGCGGGGTGATCACGGCCCGGTCCTCCAGGTCGCGGCTGATGGCGCGCAGCCGTTCGCGGATGGCGGCGGCGTAGTCGCCGGCGGCGGCGTGGCGTTCGGCGGCGGCCCGGTGGTCGGCGGCGGTCAGCGGGGCGCCGGTGTCGACGGCGGCGCCGGCGCGGCGCCGCCGCAGGGACGGGCGCAGGTACACGACCAGGCCCACGAGCAGCACGGCGAGGAGCGCCAGCAGCGGCGCGAGCACCCACCAGCCGCCGGGGACGTCCATGCCGATGTCGAGGATGTCGGCGATCCAGTCGTCGATCCACTGGAGGACCAGCTCCAGCAGGCTGGGTTCGGCCTCGCGGTAGGCGGGCTTGGCGAGTTCCTCGCGGGCCAGGCGCGCGCCCTCCTCGCGGTCGACCGCGGCGGCCGCCGCGAGGACCGGCGCGGCGCCGGTCAAGCGGGACCCCCGTAGCCGCCGGAGGGGTACCCGCCCGTGGGATACCCGCCCGAGGGGTACCCGCCGTGGGGGGCGGGCGCGCCGCCGTAGGGGCCGCCCGGCGCCGCCGGCTGGTCGTGGGCGGGCTGGTAGTCGGTGCGGTAGACCTCGGGGCCGGTGTGCTGCCCCGACTGCGCGGCGGCCTGGAGCCGGAGGTCGAGGCCCTCGCGGCGCATCCGCAGGTCGATGTAGAGCAGCGTGGTGACGCCGATGACGAAGGGCGAGGACAGGGTCATCGCCAGCACGGTGCCCAGGAACGACAGCATGGCGGCGACCACGGTGGCCCACGCGGCGCCGCCGCCCAGCAGCGCGACCACGGTGCCGCCCAGCGTGAACGGCGTGGCCAGCAGGTTGGCCACCATCGAGACGAGGATCTGGGCGAGGACCGTGATGCCGAAGACCCGCCACCAGCTCCGCTGGGTCAGCCCCCAGGAGCGGGCCAGCGACCGCCCCGGTCCGACGTGCTCCAGCACCGCCACCGGCATGGCCAGCGAGGTGCGCACGAACACCCACACGGCCACCGCGACCACGGCGATCACCCCGACGAACCCGGTGAGCACGCCGGCCACGGGGTCGACGCCCATGCCCAGCACCACCGCGCCGACGATGACGCCCAGGAACAGCAGGCTCCAGCCCAGGCCGATGAGGAACAGCAGGCCGGCCACGCCGAACACCGCGCCCAGGCGGCCCCGGACCAGGGCGTAAGCCTCGGACATGGACACGTGCCGGCCCAGCACCGCCATGCCCACCACGGCCGCCAGCAGGCCGGTGAGCACGATCTGGCCGACGTAGGAGAACAGGGCGCCGCCGTACATGGTGACGATGGTCCACGGCGCGATCGGGAAGTCCGAGGAAGGCGCGGCGTAGGGGTCCTGGAGGGACTCCTCGACCAGCAGGCCGTAGTCGGAGAGGTAGCCGCCCATGCCGATGGCGGTGATGACGTTGGCCGCCGCCGACACGATCAGCGCCAGCCCCAGCGCGGTGCGGGGGTTGGCGCGCACGTAGCCGAACGCGCCGTTGAAGAGGTCGCCCAGGGTGAGGGGCCGCAGCGCCACCACGCCGGGGCGGGGCGCCCACGGGCGGCCCCAGGCGGGCGGCCCGGGGTGGGCGGGGGCGTGGCCGGGTGCGCCGTAGGCGTGGGGGCCGGGGGCGGAGGGGCCGCCGCCCGCCGGGGGCGGCCCGCCGGGCGCGGCCCAGCCGGGTGCGCCGGCCGGCGCACCGGAGTGCGGAGCGTCCCCGCCGGGCGGAGGGTACGGTGGCGGCTGGTGGCCCGGGGTGTGGCCGGGTGCGGCCCACGGCGATCCGGCGGCCGGGGTCGGCGCGCCGGGCGCGGCCCAGCCCGGGGCCGGCCGCTCCCCGGCGCCGGGGCCGCCGGGTGCGGGGCCGGCGGCGGGTTCGCCGGGCTGCTCGGGCTGCTCGGGCTGCTCAGGGGGACCTGGGACGGGCCGGCGGGGGTCGTCGTGATCCATCCGTATCGGTCCTCCGAGGCGGTCGTACTCCGGGGGTGGCTGACACCCACGTTATGCCACATCGGGGACACCACGGGCGGTGCCGGTGAGCGGCCTGGTCCCGCACGCTTTCGCAACGCCGCTCCGGTTCATTCTTTTTGTATGCTTTCTGTTATCTGCTGGCCAACTCGGCGCCGACCACGGCCGCGGCCCGCCCGGACCCACTCTGGACGCGGCGGCGGCGCGGGCGGCAGGGTAGTGGGCGCCTCCACCGTCGAGCGGCGGCCCGCCCGGGGAGACGGGGCGGCCGGGGGAGAGCGCGGTCGACCCCGCGGATGGCAAGGTTGACGGGGAGGACGGCTCCCACGAGGGACCCGGCGAAAGTGTCCGAAGTTTCCGCCGCTTGAGTGTCCAGAAAGGAGAAGGCGCGACACCGTGCGCCGCAGGGCGCTACGCGCCGGATACACCTATGAAGGGACGCGTACTGGTCGTCGACGACGACCTCGCTCTCGCTGAGATGTTGGGCATCGTCCTTCGCGGCGAAGGCTTCGAGCCGTCGTTCGTCCACGACGGCGACAAGGCGCTGGAGGCGTTCCGCGAGACCAAGCCCGACCTCGTGCTGCTGGACCTGATGCTGCCCGGGGCCGACGGCATCGACGTCTGCCGCCAGATCCGCGCCGAGTCCGGCGTGCCCATCGTCATGCTCACGGCCAAGAGCGACACCGTCGACGTCGTGCTGGGCCTGGAGTCCGGCGCCGACGACTACATCGTCAAGCCGTTCAAGCCCAAGGAACTGGTGGCCCGGGTCCGCGTGCGGCTGCGCCGCACCGAGGAGCCCGCGCCCGAGGTCCTCCAGATCGGCGACATCACCATCGACGTCGCCGGCCACTCCGTGCGCCGCGACGGCGAGCCCATCAGCCTCACCCCGCTGGAGTTCGACCTCCTGGTGGCCCTGGCCCGCAAGCCGCGCCAGGTCTTCACCCGCGAGGTCCTGCTGGAGCAGGTCTGGGGCTACCGCCACGCCGCCGACACCCGCCTGGTCAACGTCCACGTGCAGCGGCTGCGCGCCAAGATCGAGAAGGACCCCGAGCACCCCGAGGTCGTGGTGACCGTCCGCGGCGTCGGCTACAAGGCCGGGACCGCCTGAGCCGACACATCAGGGCGCGGGTGAGCGGCAGGTGAGCGGCGGCGGTGGTGCCGACGCGGCGGACCCCCGGAGGGGGCGGTCGCCGCGCGCTCGCCCCTGCACCGGTTCGCCGGGCTGCCCGTCCGCTGCTACCTCGCCGCCCAGCGGGCCGCGCGGGCGCTGGTGCGCGGCGTGCACCACCGCTGGCGGCGCTCGCTGCAACTTCGGGTGGTCACCACCACCCTGCTCATCTCGGCGCTGGTCACCGCCGTGCTCGGGTTCTTCCTGGTGCAGCAGGTGCTCACCGGGCTGCTCGACGCCAAGCGCGAGGCCGCCCTCAACGACCACAAGGCCGGGCTGACCACCGCCGTCAACATGATGCAGGACGGAGACCAGAGCGCCGACCAGGACGGCCAGGTCGCCGAGATCACCGCCGAACTGGCCAACCACAGCGGCGCCACCGGGCTGTACGAGGTGGTGATCCTGCCCGACATCGGCGGCCTCAGCGGCTACGCCACCGTCGACGAGGCCAGCGTGCCCCAGCGGCTGCGCGACGAGGTCGGCCAGAGCCTGGAGCTGGAGAAGCAGTACGTCACCTTCACCGAGATCATCCGCGGCGACACCCGCCAGCCGGGGCTGGCGGTGGGGGCGCGGCTGTCCAACTCCTACGAGCTGTACTACCTGTTCCCGCTGGACCACGAGCAGCAGATGCTCGACCTGGTGCAGAACACCGTCTTCTTCGTCGGTACCGCGCTGATCCTGCTGCTGGCGGTGATCGCCTACGTGGTGACCCGCCAGGTGGTGATCCCGGTGCGGGCGGCGGCGGGCTCGGCCGAGCGCCTGGCCTCGGGCGACCTCACCGAGCGCATGAAGGTCCGCGGCGAGGACGACCTCGCCCGGCTGGCGATCTCCTTCAACGACATGGCCGGCAACCTCCAGGAGAAGATCCGCGAGCTGGAGGAGCTGTCCCAGGTGCAGCGCCAGTTCGCCTCCGACGTCTCCCACGAGCTGCGCACCCCGCTGACCACCATCCGCATGGCCGGCGACCTGCTGTATGAGGACCGCCACCAGCTCGACCCCACCATGGGCCGCTCGGTGGAGCTGCTCCAGAGCCAGTTGGAGCGGTTCGAGGAGTTGCTGACCGACCTGTTGGAGATCAGCCGGCACGACGCCGGCGCCGTCACCCTGTCGCTGGAGACCGTCGACATCCGCGACGCGGTGCTGAAGGCCGTCGGCGACGCCGAGCAGATCGCCGAGAAGCGCGGCATCAAGGTCGTGCTGCGGCTGCCGGCCGAGCCGTGCGTGGCCGAGTTCGACCCGCGCCGCATCAACCGCATCCTGCGCAACCTCGTCGTCAACGCGATCGAGCACAGCGAGGGCCGCGACGTCATCGTCACCGCCGCCGGCGACCGCGACGCGGTGGCCGTGGCCGTGCGCGACTTCGGGGTGGGCCTCAAGGAGGGCGAGGAGCACCTGTGCTTCGACCGCTTCTGGCGCGCCGACCCCGCGCGGGCGCGCACCACCGGCGGCACCGGGCTGGGCCTGTCCATCGCCAAGGAGGACGCCCAGTTGCACGGCGGCTGGCTCCAGGCGTGGGGCATGCCCGGCAAGGGCTCGCAGTTCCGGCTGTCGCTGCCGCGCCGGGCCGGCGCCGAGCTGCGCGGCTCGCCGCTGCCGCTGGCGCCGCCCGAGATGGCGATCGGCCGCGCCCGCGGGTTCTCCGCGCCGCTGGGCGAGCGCACGGCCGGCACCGCCGCGGGAGCGGGGGAGGGCGCATGAGATCCGACCGGCACGACCCCGCACCCGCCACCCGGTCCGCCCGCCCGCGCGTGCGCGCGGGTCTCGCGGCCGCGCTGGCGCTGGCCGCGCTGTCGGGCTGCGCGACCGTGCCCAGCGGCGGGCCGGTGGTCGAGGGCGCCGGCGGCGACACCGGCGCCACCGCCTCCGACGGCCGCTACGTCCGCCAGTTGCCGCCCGGCCCCCAGCCCGGGATCACCCCCGAGGGCCTGGTCCGGGGCTTCCTCAAGGGCATGGGCAGCTTCGAGGAGAACCACGGGGCCGCCCGCGAGTACCTGGCGGCCCGCCCCAGCGGCGAGTGGAACCCCAGCGGGCCGGTGCTGGTCTACGAGGACGCCGACGAGCTGACCATCGACCGGCTCACCGACGGCGGCGGCGACACCGCCCGGGTGCGGCTGCTCAGCACCCGCATGGCCACCATCGACAGCGGCGGCCAGTACCTGCCCGCCGACGGCGAGCTGATCGACGTCACCTTCGACCTGGTGCGCAACGACGACGGCGAGTGGCGCATCTCCAACCCGCCCGACCAGCTCATCCTCAGCCGCAGCGACGTCGACCTCGCCTACCGGCCGCTCAACCTGTACTTCTTCAACCGCGACCGCAGCACCCTGGTGCCCGACCCGGTGTTCCTGCCGGTCAGCAGCGACCGCTCGGCCCCGCGCCTGGTGAAGATGCTGGTCGACGGCCCCACGAGCTGGCTGCGCCCGGCGGTGGAGTCGGCCTTCCCCGAGGACGCCGACGCCGACGTCGCCTACGACTCCGGCACGGTCACCGTCGAGATCGACACCCCGGCGGGCGGTGCCGAGGAGCGCTTCGGCATGGGCGCCCAACTGGTGTGGACGCTGCGCCAGTTGCCCGAGGTCGAGGAGCTGATCCTGCGCGTGGGCGGCGAGGAGATCGAGATCCCCGGCGAGGAGGGCGAGAACCTGCTCACCGGCGGCGGCGACTGGGAGTCGGTCAACCCCTCCGGGGTCACCGGCAACCTGCGCGCCTACTTCGTGCGCGACGGCCAGATGTGGGCGCTGGAGAGCGACGCCCTGGACAGCCTGCCGCAGGAGTCGCGGGTGGCGGGCGCCGCCGGGTCCGGCGACGTCCCGCTGGAGCGGCACGCGGTGTCGCTGGACGAGGACCAGGTGGCCGGGATCAGCGCCGAGGACGACGCGGTCGTGGTCGCCGGCACCGGCCAGGACAGCGAGTACGCCACGGTGCTGTCCGGCGGCGACTACACCGCGCTGTCCTGGGACGGCTACGGCAACCTGTGGGTCGCCGAGGACGTCTCGCGGGGCTCGGACGCCGACGAGGAGGACGACGAGCAGGCCGTCGAGGAGGACACCGAGCCGGGCGACCCGCCGGCCTCGCCCTCGCCCAGCGGCGGCTCGAACGACGCGGGCACGCGGCTGTGGATGCTGCGCGGCGGCACCGACCCCGTCGAGGTCAGCGCGCCCGAGCTGGCCGACGTGGCGGTGACCCGGCTGCGGATGTCGCGCGACGGCACGCGGGCGGCGGTGATCAGCGAGGACGGCCGGGGCGGCGCCCCCGAGCTGGCGGTGGGCCGGGTGGTCCACTCGCGCGGCGGCGTCACCCTGGGCGGCGCGCTGCCGCTGGCCACCGAGCTGGACGAGGTCTCCGACGTCTCCTGGCGCGGCGGCGACCAACTGGTGGTGCTGGGGCGCGACGGCCGGGGCGCCGACCAGGGGTACCTGGTGTCGCTGGACGGCAGCACCGAGACCACCAGCGCGGGGGCTCCGCCGGGCACCGACATGGTGGCGGTGACCGCCGCGCCGGGGCTGCCGCTGCTGTCCAGCGTGGAGGACGACCACATCTGGATGACCAACGACCGGATCACCTGGCAGCGGGTCATCGACGGCACCAACCCGGTCTACCCGGGCTGAGCGGGCGCGCGGCGCGTCCGCACCGCGCCGGCCGCCCGGTTTTCCACAGCCGCGCGATCGGTGTGGCGGCGCACCTGTCCGCGCGGCCAACCTGGGGCCATGGACCAGACCACCGCACCGCACCCGCCCCGCCCGCTCGACCCGCGCACCGCCCTGGCCGGCCTCGCCGCGCTGCTGCTGGGCGACCGCTGCGCCGCGTGCGCCCGGCCCGGCCCCCGGCTGTGCCGGCCCTGCGCCGCCGCCGTCGGCGCCCGCGCCCACCGCTGCCGGCGGCGGGCCGGCTGCCCGCCCGTGTGGGCCGCCGGCTGCCACCGCGGCCTGGACCGCGCCCTGCTGCTGGAGTTCAAGGAGCGCGGGGCGCGCGGGCTCGCCGCCCCGCTGGGCGCGCGGCTGGCCGCGGCCGTGGCCG
>NZ_JAJAQC010000030.1 GCF_027604915.1 Streptomonospora mangrovi | reverse complement strand
GACCACGTCTTGGAGTTGGGCCAGGGCGCGCATCGCGGCGGGGTCGGCTGAGGGGATCTCGATGCCCAGGAGGTACTTGATGGTCGTGCGCGCCCATTGGGGCGTGTCGGGACCAAACGGGGGCATGGTCGTGTACCTCGCTCATCGCCGCTGCGCCGGGTCGGTGGGGAAGACGACTGGCCGCAACCAAACCAACATCGCAGCGGAAACGTGAAAGGCGCGTCCGGGGAAATGCCGAGTTAACGGGGCGGAAATGCTCACTGAGCGTTATTTTGTGACGCAGGCCACTGGTGAATTCTGCCGCCGGGTCAATTAACTCGCCGTTATCTGCGGCGTATGTCCCGTGTCGCCCCCCGCTGATACCGAAGCGCCCGCCCCGCCTTCCCGGCCAGGTCCGCGCCTTGATCACGAACCCGCCGCCGCGCCGCCGCCTCCGTGCCCGCGCCCTTGTCCGCCCTTTCCCCGCCGTTCCTTCGGTGCGGCGCGCCTCGGCCGGAATAACGGCGTACGCCGGTTATCCGCCGCCGCGCCCGCGCAATGCGGTGTTACCGGATGGAGCACGTTCCGGTCCCTGTCGCCGAAATGCGCGGCGTGGGATAGTCGCGGAGGCGGATGCGGTGCGCGCCCGCCCGCGCGCCTGCGCACCCCCGCGCCCGCACGCTCGCGCGCCCCGCCGCCCGCGTGCGGCCGGAGCGCGCGGGGCAGACTGGGCACACGCGGTCGGCGCCGGCGGGGAGTGCGGTGCGGGCCGCGGCGACCGGCCGGCGACCGGCCGTGGGTGAACGCGGACCGTGAGCACACATCGCCGCGCGCGGGACGCGGAGGGGGTGGAGAGTGGGGATGGAGAGGGTGGACGCGGTGCGGTGCCCACCGGTCGAGCGGTCACCGACGTCCCCGACGTCCCCGACGTCCCCGACGTCCCCGAACGCCCGATGCGGGGAGAAATCGTCGTATCCGCTGGTCACCCTTGATTGCGTCGCGTTATCTCACTAACATCACTCAAAGCCACATCGAAACGCAGGTGATGCCACATGTACGCCGAAGAGCGGCAACGCCACATCCTTGAGCGCGCCCGGCGCGACGGCAGGGTGGACGTCGCCGGTCTCGCCGCGGCCTTCGACGTCACCTACGAGACGGTGCGGCGCGACCTGACCGCCCTCGAACGCCACGGGGTGCTCCGGCGGGTCCACGGCGGTGCCATCCCGGTCGAGCGGCTCGGCTTCGAGCCCACCCTCGCCCAGCGTGACACCGTCATGACCCCCGAGAAGGAGCGCATCGCCAAGCGCGCACTGGAGGAGGTGCCGGCCGAGGGGGCGATCCTCCTCGACGCCGGCTCCACCACCGGCCGCCTCGCCGAGCAGCTCCCGCCCGATCTCACGGTCGTCACCAACTCGGTGTCCATCGCGTTGACGCTGATGCCCCGGCCCAACACCAACCTGATGCTGCTGGGGGGCCGGCTGCGTCCGCGCACGCAGGCCACCGTCGAGAGCTGGGCGCTCCAGGCGCTGGAGGAGACCTACGTCGACGTCGCCTTCATGGCGACCAACGGCGTGTCGGCCGAACACGGACTCACCACCCCCGACCCCGCCGAGGCGCAGGTCAAGCGGGCGATGATCCGTTCGGCGCGGCGGGTCGTCCTGCTCGCCGACCACACCAAGGTCGGCAACGACCACTTCGCCCGCTTCTCCACGCTTGACGAGGTGGACTGCATCATCACCGACTCGGGCCTGGCCGACGGCCTGGCCGACGAACTCGCCGCGTTCGGGCCCCGGGTGGTCGTGGTGTGATCCGCCGCCCGGGCGTGCGCCGCCGCATCCGGAGGTCTTCGGTCGGCGCCGCGCCCCGGGCACGCCCCACAGCGGTGGTGCGTCCGCGCCGACCCCGGCCGGGCGCGCCCCCGGTGCCCGGCCGCACATCCGCCCGCCCGTCCCCCGGGCGGGTGCCCGCCCCGACACCGTCCCCTACCCTGCCGCACCGCCCGTCCCCATCCCCGATCCCCACATCCGCGGCCTCATCCGACTTCCGGCCCGCGGTCGTGCCGAAACGACTCCAGGTGATCTCCCCCCATGACCACACCGACTCCCACTGACTCCCAGAAGCCAGGCAGGTTCGAGGCGAGCCGCGCCGCCGTGCAGAAGTTCGGCGGCTACCTGTCCGGCATGGTGATGCCCAACATCGGCGCCTTCATCGCCTGGGGCCTCATCACCGCCCTGTTCATCCCCGACGGCTGGTTCCCCAACGAGACGCTGGCCGCGCTCGTGGACCCGATGATCGGCTACCTGCTGCCGCTGCTCATCGGCTACACCGGCGGCCGCCTCGTCTACGACCAGCGCGGCGCGGTCGTGGGCGCCATCGCCACCATGGGCGTCGTCGTCGGTGCCGACGTGCCGATGTTCCTGGGCGCGATGATCATCGGTCCGCTCGCCGCCTTCCTGCTGAAGATGGTGGACAAGGTCCTCCAGCCGCGCATCCACGCCGGCTTCGAGATGCTGTACAACAACTTCAGCTCCGGCATCCTCGGCGGCGCCATGGCGATCGTGGGCCTGCTGGGCATCGGCCCGGTCGTGCAGACGATCACCGAGGTCCTGGGCGCCGGCGTGCAGGCGCTGATCGACCTGTCGCTGCTGCCGCTGGTGTCGATCATCGTCGAGCCCGCCAAGGTGCTGTTCCTGAACAACGCCATCAACCACGGCGTGTTCACCCCGCTGGGCACCGCCCGGGTGGACGAGACCGGCCAGGCGATCGAGTTCCTGATCGAGACCAACCCCGGCCCCGGCCTGGGCATCCTGCTGGCCGTCATGTTCTTCGGCCCCAAGATCAGCCGCGCCACCGCGCCCGGCGCGATCGTCATCCAGTTCCTCGGCGGCATCCACGAGATCTACTTTCCCTACATCCTGGCCCAGCCCAAGCTGATCCTGGCCGCGATCGCGGGCGGCGTCGCCGGCGTGACCACGTTCATGGTCCTCGACGCCGGGCTCGTCGGCCCGCCCTCGCCCGGCAGCATCATCGCCCTGATGGCGGTCTCTCCCCGCGGCGGCCACCTGCCGGTGCTCGCCGGCGTGTTCGCGGCCACCGCCGTCTCGTTCATCGTCGCCTCCTTCCTGCTCGGTTTCGGCCGCTCGGAGCGGGCCAAGGAGAAGGCGCAGCACACTCAGGAGGCGAAGTAAGTGAGCAGCATCAACGGCTCGGACATCAAGAAGGTCGTCGTGGCCTGCGACGCCGGCATGGGCAGCAGCGTCCTGCTGACCTCGCAGATGTCCAAGACGCTCAAGCCCTACAACGTCACCGTGGAGCACTCCTCGGTCGACCGCATCCCCGCCGACGCCGACCTGGTGCTGTGCCACTCGGGCCTGGCCTCGCGCGCCCGCGCCAACAAGCCCGGCACGGTCGTGGTGCCCTTCCAGATGTTCATGGGCGACCCGGCGTTCGCGCGGGTCGAGCAGGCGATCAAGGCCGGAGAGACCCTTGCCGACTGACCTGCGCATCGGCCCCGAGGCGGTGCGGCTGGGCCGCACCGCCGCCGACAAGGCCGACGCCGTCGACCAGTGCGGCCAGCTGCTGCTCCAGTTGGGCGCCGTGGAAGCCGCCTACCTGCCCACCATGCACGAGCGCGAGCGCTCCATGCCGACCTACATCGGCGAGGGCGTGGCCATCCCGCACGGCACCGACGCCGCGCGGGCGCTGGTCAAGCGCACGGCGCTGGCCGTCGTGCAGTTCCCCGACGGCGTGGACTGGGACGGCAACCAGGCGTTCCTGGCGATCGGGATCGCCGCCAACGGCGACGAGCACACCGGTGTCCTCGCGGCGCTGGCCCGCATCCTCTCCGACCCCGAGAAGGCGGCGGAGCTGCGCGGGGCCCGCGACGTGGAGACCGTGGTGGAGCTGCTGAGCCCCATGGGCGCCGAACCCGCGGCCTGACCGCCGCGCCCGGCCGGCGCCGACCCGCCGGCCGGGCGCCATCCGACCACACCACCAGCAGAGAGAAGGCAGCACATGTTGGTCGCCCGCTTCTACGCGCCCGGCGACATCCGTCTGGAAGACGCGCCCGAGCCCCAGGCCGGTCCCGGTGAACTCAAGATCAGGGTCCGCAACTGCTCCACCTGCGGCACCGACGTCAAGATCCACCGGCACGGCCACCACCACATCGTGCCGCCGCGCGTCATCGGCCACGAGATCGCGGGCGAGGTCGTGGCCGCGGGCGAGGGCGTCACCGGGTGGGCCGAGGGCGACCGGGTGCAGGTCATCGCCGCCATCCCCTGCGGGCAGTGCGACTACTGCGGGCGCGGCTGGCAGACCATCTGCCCCAACCAGGAGTCGATGGGCTACCACTACGACGGCGGGTTCGCCGAGTACATGGTCATCCCCGCCAAGGTCCTGGCGGTCGACGGGGTGAACCGCATCCCCGAGGGCGTCTCCTTCGCCGAGGCCTCGGTGGCCGAGCCGCTGGCGTGCGTGCTCAACGGCCAGGAGATCGCGGGCGTGGGCGAGGGCGACACCGTGGTGGTCGTGGGCGCCGGCCCGATCGGCTGCATGCACGTGCGCATGGCGCGCGCCCGCGGCGCGAGCCGGGTGTTCCTGGTCGAGCTGAACCGGGGCCGGCTGGACATGTCGGCGGACGTGGTCCACCCCGACGCCGCCATCGCCGGCTCGGAGGTCGACGCGGTGGAGGAGGTGCTGCGGCTGACCGACGGCCGGGGCGCCGACGTGGTGATCACCGCCGCCGCCTCGGGCAAGGCCCAGGAGGACGCCCTGAAGATGGTGTCGCGCCGCGGCCGCATCAGCTTCTTCGGCGGGCTCCCTAAGGACAACTCGATCATCTCGCTGGACTCCAACGTGGTGCACTACCGCGAGGTGACGATCGTGGGCGCCAACGGGTCGAGCCCGGCGCACAACCGGCGGGCGCTGGAGCTGGTGGCCTCGGGCGCGGTGCCGGTGGCCGACCTGATCACCGAGCGGCTGCCGCTGGCCGACGTCCCCAAGGCCATCGAGACCGTGGCCTCGGGCACCGCGATCAAGGTGACGATCGAGCCGTAGCAACCGCGAGCGCGGCCAGAACCCCCGCCCGCGCGGCGCGGGCACCGGCCCCCGTCCGGGTTTCGGGCACCGCCCGGCCCGGCGGGGGCCGCTGTGCGTTGGGCCGCCGCGCACCGGCCGGTGCGCGGCGCCGTGCGGTGCGGCAACCGCCGCGTGCGGCCGCGCGGCGGTCGGCGGGCAGGTCAGGCGGGGTACCGGTGCGCGCCGCCGCTCCGGGGGATTGTTGGGGTTTCGGCCACGCCGGATTTACTCCGTGTGGTTTCTGTGGCTTTGGTGTGTTGTTCAGTTGCCTCAGGGTTGTTTGCCACGCATCCCTTATATAAAGTTACGCAAAGCCAAGAGAGAACACAGGCGAAGCAACACCCCCTCGTCCGGCCCGAGCCGTGGAAACGATCGGTGGCCTGACCGGTCGGCGTCCGCGTACGCCCACCCGCCGGGTGCCGTGTCCCGAGCATCCCCCACGACCCCCGGACCCGGCCGTCGGCCCCGGGCGGCGGCCGCCCAAACGGAACCGCTGGGATGGAAGCCAATGCAGCCAAGGAGCGGCGCCCCGCGCCCGCACCGGTTCGCTGACCGCGGGCGCGCCCGCGTGGCGGCGGCCGGAGCCGTGCTGGCCCTGGCGGCGCTGGCCGGCTGCTCCGCCGGCGAAGGCGGATCCGCCGACGCCAGTCCCTCAGCCGAGGTCGTCCTGCCCGGTGCCACTCCCACCGGCGGCGCCGAGCAGGCCGCCCTCGACGCCTACACCGCCATGTGGGACGCCACCGTCGCCGCCTCCCACGAGGGCGGCGGCAGCACCGGCGACCTCGACCGCTACGCCACCGGCGCCGCCTACTCGCTGCTGAACGAGGCCCTGCGCAGCGCCGCCGAGTCCGAGGTCACCGGCGAACCCGTCCTCGCCCCCGAGGTCACCGTCGAGGACGGCGACCACGCGAAGGTCACCGACTGCCTCGACGACTCCGCCTGGAACCTGGGCGCCGGCCCCAGTCAGAGCGGCGCCGGCCCCCGCCGGGTCGAGGCCGCGCTCGTCCACGACGGACTCGCCTGGCGGGTCAGCGAACTACGGATCTGGGAGCCCGGAACATGCTGAGACGCACCGGTAGGGCCGCCACCGCGGCAGCGATCCTCGTCCTCGCCGCGCCAGGGCACGCGCTGGCCGACCCCGCCTCCACCGCCACCACGGGCTCCTTCCTCAGCTCGATCGAGTGCGGCGACAACGGCGGGGGCGGCTGCGACATCCTGGTGCGGTCCATCCAGAACATCGCGGGCTCCGCCGGGACCCCCGGCACGCCGGCGAGCACCCCCGCCACCCCGGCGCCCGACCCCAACGACCCCTACGCCAACGTCGACTGGAACGCCGTCGACTGGAGCGCGGTGGACTGGAGCGCCGTCGACTGGGACGCCATCGACTGGGAGTCGATCGACTACAGCGGCGGCGCCGCGGCGGCCACCCCCGCCACCGCCGGCGCCGACCCGGTCGCCCTGATCGTGGAGTCCATGGACTCCTTCGACCTCCCCGAGCCCGAGATCTCCTCCTCGCCCGCCCCCGACTCCCTGATCCTGGTCACCACCCCGGTGTGGCTGTGGATCGACGAGGCCGAGTGGCAGCCCGCCACGGCCGAGGCCGAGGTCCCCGGCATGTCGCTGAACCTCACCGCCGTGCCCCGCGCCACCCGCTGGGAGATGGGCGACGGCACCGAGGTGGTCTGCGAGGGCCCGGGTACCCCCTACGACCCCGCGGCGCACGCCCCCGACGCGGAGTCGCCCGACTGCGGGCACGTCTACACCCGCTCCTCCCTCGCCGAGCCCGACGACGTCTTCACCGTCCGGGCGCGCATCAGCTGGGACATCACCTGGGAGCTGTCGGGCGGGGACACCGGCGCGCTCGACCCCGTCACCACGACCTCCACGGTCGACCTCACGGTGCGGGAGTCGCAGGGCCTGGTGACGGGGGACGGCCAGTAAGCAGCACCGGGCGGGCCCACTCCCCGCCCGGCCCGCGCGGCGCGGCCGCGCCCATGACAAGGAGGACCTGGTGACCACGATGACCGGCACCCGCGGGAGTGCCGCCGAGGCGCGCCCCGCCGCGGCCCCGCCGACCGTGCGCCTGCTGGGCACCGGCCCGCGCCGATGGCGCTGGCTGGGCCTCGGCGTCGCCATCATGACCGCCGGCGCCCTGGCCGGCGTGGTCGCCGTCGAGCAGCTCGACGACCGCCAGGGCGTGCTGGTCGCCGGCTCCGACCTCGCCGCCGGCCAGGTGCTCACGGCGGCCGACCTGGAGGTCGCCCGCATCTCCGTCGCCGACGGCGTGTCGGCGCTGACCGAGGACCAGCTGGAGGAGGCGGTCGGCAGCACTTTGGCCGTCCCGGTGCCCGAGGGCGGCGTGCTGCCGGAGACCGCCCTCGGCGCCGACGCCCGGTACCCGGCCGCCGGCCAGGCGGTCGTGGGCGCGGTCCTGGCGCCCGGCCGCTTCCCCGCCTCGCTCCAGCGCGGCGCCGCGGTCTCCATCGTCCTGGTCGAGGCCGCCCAGGGAGCCCCGGCGGGCGGCGGCGCCCAGCCCGGCGCCGCGCAGGGCGGCGGGGCCGCCGCCTCCGGCGACTCCGGGGTCACCGCCTACCCCGCCCGCGTGCAGTCCTTCGAGCTGTCCACCGCCGACGGCTCGGCCAACGTCGAACTGCTGGTCGACGCCCAGGTCGCCGGCCAGGTCGCGGCCGCCGCCGCCAACGAGCAGGCGACCGTGGTCCAGGTGTCCCCCTCGGGAGGCAGCTGATGGGCCGCACCACCGCACTGTTCTCGCTGGGCGGCGCGCCCGGGGTGACCATCACCGCCATGGCCATGGCCGCGGTGTGGCCCGAGCAGGCGGGCGCCGCCCTGGTCGAGGCCGACGCCTCCGGCGGCGACATCGGGGCCTGGTACCGGCTGCCCGCCTCGCCCGGGGTCACCGACCTCGCCGCGGCCACCCGCCGCCGCACCGCCGCCGACCCGCCCGCCGACCCCCTGACGTTCTGCCAGACCCTGCCCGGCGGGCTGCCGGTGTGCGCCGGCCCCGCCTCCGCCGACCCCGCCCAGGGCGCGGTGCAGTTGCTGGCCACCAACAGCCCCAAGCTCGCCGCCGGCGGCGCCGCCCAAGGCGGCCCCGCCACGGTCGTGGACCTGGGCCGGCTGGCCCCCCGCACCCCCACCGCCCACCTGGCCGCCAACGCCGACGACGCGCTGCTGCTGGTCAGCGACGACCTCGCGCAGCTGCGCCGGGTCAAGCAGTCCGCGGCGGCGCTGGCCGACTCCATCGGCGCGCTGCGCGTGGTGGTCGTCGGCGGGTCGGGCCCCACCTCCGAGATCGCCTCGGTCGTGGAGCTGCCCGTGTGGAGCGGCCGCATCCCCCTCGACACCCGCAGCGCCGCGTTCCTGCGCGGCGAGGCCAACCTGCGCCGCCCCCAGCGCCGCCCCCTCTTCAAGGCGGCGCTGGCGCTGATCACCACCCTGCTCGGCGCCCCCGCCGGCCCGCCGCCGGCCCGCCCCCAGCCCATCGCCCAGCGCTACCCGGCGGCGGCCGAGCAGCCGCCCGCCGCCGGCGGGCCGGGCGCCGCCGGCGCGGCACCGGGCGGCCAACCGTGAGGCAAGGGAGGGCACTGTGAGCGAGACCGACATCACCGTCGGCGGCCGCGTCGACCGCTTCCTCGACCCCCAGCGCGCCGAGCACGAGGTCGCCTGGACCCGCTGGGTCGCCACCGAGGCCGGGCGCCGGCTCAGCGAACTGCTGCGCGGCGCCGAGGACACCGACGCCGACGAGTACCGCCGGCAGGCCGAGCGGGTGATCGCCCAGATCCTCGACGAGGCCGCGCGCAGCGCCCTGGCCCAGGGGCGCGCCGTGCTCGACGCCCGCACCGAGGAGGTCATCGCCTCCCGCGCGCTGGCGCAGGTGTGCGGCATGGGGCCGCTGCAACCGCTGCTGGACGACCCCGACATCGAGAACATCAACTGCAACGGCACCCAGGTGTGGGTGCGCTACTCCGACGGCAGCCGCGAGCGCCGCCCCCAGCTCTTCGAGACCTCCGAGCAGCTCGTGGCGCTGGTGCGCCGCATCGCCGCGGAGTCGGCCACCGGCGAGCGCCGGTTCGACCCCGGCGCGCCGATCCTGGACATGCCGCTGCCCGGCGGCGAGCGCATGAACGCCATCATGGACGTCGCCCGGGTGCCGGCCGTGTCCATCCGCCGCCACCGCTACAGCAGCACCACCCTGGCGCAGCTGCGCGAGCTGGGCACCCTCGACGGCCTCTCCGAGCGGCTGCTGCGCGCCGCCGTGCTGTCGCGCCGCAACATGGTCGTCACCGGCGGCACCGGCGCGGGCAAGACCACGCTGGTGCGCGCCCTGGCCGCCGAGATCCCGCCCACCGAGCGCATCGTCACCATCGAGGACGTCTTCGAGCTGGGGCTGGACCGCGACGTGGAGGCCCACCCCGACTGCGTCGCCCTCCAGGCGCGCCCCGCCAACGTCGAGGGCGCCGGCGAGATCACCATCGCCGACCTGGTGCGCGCCGCGCTGCGGATGTCGCCGGACCGGGTGATCGTGGGCGAGACCCGCGGCCACGAGACCGTGCCGCTGCTCAACGCCATGAGCCAGGGCAACGACGGCAGCCTCACCACCCTGCACGCCGCCAACTCCGCCGGCGCCTTCACCAAGCTCGGCGCCTACGCCGCGCAGTCGGCCGAGCGGCTGCCGCTGGAGGCCACCGCCGCGCTGGTCGCCGCCGCCGTGCACCTGGTGGTGCACGTCTCGGCGCTGCCCACCGGCAACCGCGTGGTCACCAGCATCCGCGAGGTGGTCGGCGCCGAGGGCCAGAACGTGGTCTCCAACGAGATCTACCGCCGCGACCGCGCCGGCGAGATGCTGCCGGCGGCCCCGCCCAGCCCCGCCACGGTCGACGCGCTCGCCGAGGCCGGGTTCGACGTCGCCCAGCTCAGCGCGACGATGGGCATGGGGGGGTGGTCGGCGTGACCCCCGGCGTCACCGGGTTCGTCCTGGTCGCGGTGTGCGGCGCGGTCGCCGGCGCCGGCCTGTGGGTGGCGCTCGCCGCCCTGGCCGCCACCCCGCCCGCCCCCCGCGGCACCAAGCGGGTCCCGCTGCGCGACGTGCTGCTGGGCGGGCACCGCCCCCTGCGGCTGGCCGGCGCCGTGGCCGGCGGCGCCCTGGTGTGGGCGGTGACCCAGTGGCCGGTGGCCGGGGTCATGGCCGCGCTGGCCTGCTGGTGGCTGCCCGCCGTGCTCGGCCCCGACCGCCACTACGAGCGCCACGTCGCCGGCGTGGAGGCGGTGGCGGCCTGGGCGGAGATGCTGCGCGACCTCATGGCCGGCGCCTCGGGCCTGCACCAGGCGATCAGCGCCACCGTGCCCATCGCGCCCGAGCCGGTGCGCGAGGAGGTCTCCCGCCTCGCCGACGACCTGCGGCGCGGCCGCTCGCCCCAGGCCGCGCTGCGCGACTTCGCCGACGAGGTCGACAACCCCACCGCCGACCTGGTGTCGGCGGCGCTGAGCACCGCCGCCTCCCGCCACGCCACCGACCTGGGCGTGCTGCTGGGCAGCCTGGCCGAGGCCGCGCGCGACCAGGCGGCGATGCTGGTGCGCATCGCGGCCAGCCGGGCGCGGGTGCGCACCTCCACCCGCATCATCATCGGGGTGACCCTGGGCATGGCCGCGCTGCTGCTGCTGTTCAGCCCCGACTACCTGGCGCCGTTCGACTCCCTGGTCGGCCAGGTGGTGCTGGCCGGCATCGGCGCGATCTGGGGCACGGCCCTGGTGTGGATGGTGCGGATGGCGCGGCCCAAGCAGGGCCCGCGCGTCCTGGCGCCGGCCGCCGAGAAACCGGTCGAGAAGGCGGAGGCCCCCGCATGAGCGGATTCACCCTGCTGCTGAGCGCGCTGGCCGGCCTGGCCGTCGGCGCGGGGCTGTGGCTGCTGCTGGCCACCCGCTACTCCCGGCCGAGCCTGCGCGAACGGCTCGCCGAGACCCCCGTGCCCATCCACCGCCCCGTCCGCACCGACGCGGCCGGCCCCCTCTCGCGCCTGGGCGTGGTCGGCGCGCCGCTGATGGCGGCCCTGGGGCTGCCCGGCGCGCGCGCCCGCCGCAACCTCATGGTGTGCGAGCGCGACGTCCCCGGCTACCTCGCCGAGAAGGCCACCGGCCTGGTCCTGGGGCTGTGCGCGCCGCCGCTGCTGGCCGCGCCCCTGGCGCTGGTCGGCGTGGACCTCGCCTCGCTGTGGGGCGCGGCCGCCTGGGCGGTGCTGGCCGGCGTGCTGTGGTTCGCGCCCGACATGGCGCTGCGCGACGAGGCCAGCAAGCGCCGCGAGCAGATGCGCCACGCCCTCGCCGGGTTCGCCGACCTGGTGGTGGTGTCGCTGGCCGGCGGCGCCGGCGTCAACGGCGCGCTGTCGGACGCCACGGCGGTGGGCGGCGGCTGGGCCATCGGCCGCATCCGCGACGCCCTGCGCGCGGCGGCGCTGCGCCGGCTGCCGGCCTGGACGGCGCTGCGCGAACTGGGCGAGCAGTTCGACACCCCCGAGTTCAACGAGTTGGCCGCCAGCCTGCAACTGGCCGGCGCCGACGGCGCACGCGTGCGGGGCTCGCTCGCCGCCAAGGCCAAGACGCTGCGCACCCAGTTCCTGTCCGAGCTGGACGCCGAGGCGCAGTCGGCCACCGAGCGCATGAGCCTGCCCGTGGTGCTGCTGTTCGCCGGGTTCCTCGGCATGCTCGGCTACCCGGCCATGACCCACATCCTGACCAGTCTGTGAGCTGCCCGTCCGCAGCCCGCCCGCCCTGATGAGACCACCTGGAGCCCGCGATGAAACTCCTGATCCACCTGCTCAGCGACCGCAGCCGGCGCGCCCGCGGCGACGGGGGCTACTCCACCGAGACGGTCGTGGTCATCGCGCTGCTGGTGGCGATGGCCATCACGGCGGTCGGGTTCATCTCCGCGACCGTCCTGGAGCGCGCCCAGAGCCTCACGCTCGAATGATCGCGCGCCCCGCACCCCGCCCCGCACCCCGCGCCGCGCGCCCGCGCCCGCCCTGGGCCGGGCCGCCGCGCCCCGGCGAGGACCGGGGCAGCGCCGAGGTGGCCGTGGCCACCCCGCTGCTCCTGCTGCTGGTGCTGCTCGTCATCCAGGTGGCCGTGTGGATGCACGGCGACCACACGGCGGCCACCGTCGCCCGCCAGACCGTGGAGACGGCGCGCGCCGCCGAGGCGCCCGACGCCCAGGCCCAGGCCGAGGCGTTCGCCGACGAGATCGGCGGCACCGTGCTGGGCGACCCCACCATCCTGGTCGAACGCGGCGAGGTGAGTGTGCGCGTGGTCGTCGAGGCCGAGGTGCCCAGCCTGATCCCCGGCCTGACCTGGCCGGTGCGCCACGAGTTGACCGCGCCGGTCGAGCGCTTCGTGGAGCCGGGCGAGGCGGGAGGGGACGCGCCGTGACCCCCGCGACCGCCCCCGCCGCGCGGCGCGCCGGCCGCGCCGGCGGGCGCGCCCCGCGCCGCCCCGCCGACCGGGGCTCCATGGCCACCGAGCTGACCGTGCTCACCCCGATGTTCCTGCTGTTCGCGATGCTGATGCTGCTGGCCGGCCGGGTCACGGGCGCCGAGGCCACCGCCGACGAGGTCGCCCACGCCGCCGCGCGCGCGGCGGCCCTGGAGCGCACCCCCGCCCAGGCCGACGCGGCGGCCGCGGCCACCGCCGAGGCGTCGCTGAGCACCCACGGCCTGGTGTGCGCCGACTACACGCTGAGCCTGGACCACGGCGGGCTGCTGCCCGGTGGCGCGGTGCACGCCGTCCTGGAGTGCCACGTCGGGCTCGGCGACCTCGTCGGGCTGGCGGTCCCGGGCACCCACACGATCCAAGGGGAGTCCACCGTCGTGGTCGACACCTTCCGGGGGCGGCCGTGAGCGCGCCGCCGCCCGCGCCCGCCCACGGTCCCGGCGGGCGCCGGCGCGGCGACTCCGGCCAGGCCACCGCGTTCGTGGTGGTGCTGGCGGTGGCGTTCCTGCTGTGCCTGGGCCTGGTCTTCGACGGCGGCGGCCTGCTGCGCGCCCGCAGCAGCGCCCACCTCATGGCGCAGGAGGCCGCGCGCGTGGGGGTCCAGCAGATCGACTGGGCGGCCTACCGCTCCGGCGCCGAGGAGGTCGGCCTGGACCCCGTCGAGGCGAGCCGGGCCGCGCAGGCGTTCCTGGCCGACGCCGGCGCCACCGGAACCGTGACCGTGGACGGCGACACCGTGACCGTCACCTGTAGCGTCGACTACGGCTTCGCGCTGCTGCCCATCGGCTCCACGACGGTCGAGGCGACCGCCACCGCCCGTCCCTACACCTCACCCGCAGCACCCGCTCCATAGCGATCGAGATCCGTGGAGGCGATATGAGCTTCATCCGCAGGCTGAGCGCGCTGGCGCTGGCCCTGGCGATCCTCGCGGGGCTGCCCTACGTGCTGGTGTGGCACCTGCCCTGGCCGGCGCTGGACCTGTCGTGGACCACGGCGCTGGTGCACGTGCGCAGCCTCTCCGCGCCGCCGGGGGTCGCCATGGCGGCGCTCATCGTCGCCCTGTGGGCCGTGTGGGGCCTCTACGCCGCCGGGATCGCCGCCGAGCTGGTCGCGCGCGGGCGCGGCGGGCGGCTGCCGTTCCGGCCGCTGGGCCCGCTCCAGGTGGTCGCCGCCACCGCGCTGGGCGCCACCGTGGCCTCGCCCGCCTCCGCGCTGGCCGACACGGTGCAGGTGGAGCAGGTCCAGCCCGGGGAACTGAACCTGGACCCCTCGGCGGAGCCCCGGGAGTCCCCGCGCCCCGCCCCCGCCGCCGACGAGACCGCGCCGCCCGCCGACCTCGACAGCGGGCCGGCCGAACCCGGCTCCACCGTCGAGCGCTCGCGCACGGTCGCCGGGTTCGCGCTCAACTCCGACCGGCTGACCGACCCCATGCGCGAGGACCTCACCAAGGTGGCCGACATGATCCGCGACTTCGGCGGGTCCGACCACACGGTCCACGTCACCGGCCACGCCGACCAGACCGGACCCGAGGAGTTCAACCAGCAGTTGTCGGAGCAGCGGGCGCGCGCGGCGGCCGACTTCCTGCGCGAGAAGCTGGGCGAGGACGCGCCGCGCATCGAGACCGAGGGGCTGGGCTCCAGCGACCCCCGCGACGGCGACCTCGCGGCGCAGCGGCGCATCGAGGTCGACTACACGGTGGTCAGCGGCGAGCAGCCCAACGCGGCGCCGACCACCCCCCAGGCCCAGCCCACCCCCGACGCGGCCGAGGACGCGCCCCAGCAGGACGCCCCGGCCAACGCCAACGCCGATGCCGGCGGTGGCACGGGCGGCGGCGCGGAGACGGGCGGCGGCGCGGGCGACACGGCCGCCGCGGGCGACAGCGCGGGCGGCGGCGCGGGTGAGGGCACCGGTGACAACGCCGCCGGGACCGCCGACTCCGCCGCCGGGGAACCGGCGGGGGAGGGCGCCGAGGAGGGCGCGCCGGTCGTCGCACCGCCCATCCTGCCGACCTCGGCCGACCGCGCGGTGCCGGAGTTCTCCGTGGACGTCGCCAACCCCGCCGTCGCCGGCGCCATCGCGGTCGCCGGCATCGTCGGCGGCTACGCCATGGGCCGCGGCAAGGGCGTGCCGGGACTGCGGCTGTCGCTGCCGCGCCTGGCCAGGAACCGCAAGCCGGCGCCGCCGCGCGCCCTGCCGCCGGCCCCGCCCCGGCCCGAGGTCGCCGACGACATCGACGAGCGGGTCACCGTGGAGCTGGACCACGTGCCCGGCATCGGGCTCACCGGCGCCGGGTCGTACCCGGCGGCCCGCCGGCTCGTCGTCAACGCCCTGGGCGACCCCGAGCAGCGGCCCGCCCGGATCCTGCTGACCGACGAGCTGGCCGAGCGGTTCCTGGGCCGCGAGGCCCGCGACGCGCTGCGGGCGGACCCGTGCGAGCCGGTGCGGATCGTGCCGACAATGGAGGACGCCCTGGCCGAGCTCCAGCGGGAGCTGCACGAGCGCGCGGCCGACCCGCTGACCTCCGCCGAGGGCGACCCGCTGGTGCTGATCACCGAGCCCGACGCGCGCCACGAGATGGCCCTGTCGGGGCTGCTGCTGCACGGCCAGCGGCGCGGGATCACGGCGGTCACCCTGGGCCGCTGGCCGCTGGGCGGCAGTTGCACGGTGGCCGCCGACGGGCTCATCACCGAGACCAGCCCGCCGCTGAACCCGCTGTTCCACGCGTCGTGGCCGGGCTCGACCCAGGCGGACGTGGCGGCGGCGGTACGCGCCCACGCGGGCGCCGGGGACGCCGGGAGCGCCTGGACGGACGCGGCGGCCGCGCCGGTCGGCGAGGTCGACTGGGACGCGCTGCCGGAGTGGGCGACGGCGGAGTCGGCCGCGCCGGCGGCCGACCGCGCCGACACGGAGCAGAGGGAACAGGAGGCCGAGCCGGCCACCGCCTCCGCCGCTGCCGGCGCCGGGGCGGAGGAGTCGGTGCGGCCGATGCCCCGCAAGGCGGGCCGCCGCGGCCGGGCGCGGTTCCGCCGCCTGGCGGCCGAGTCGCCCGGCGACCGCAGCGAGCGGCTGACCGACGCCGACGGATTCTCCGCCGCCCTGCTCCCCGACGCGGGAGGTGCCGAGGACAACGAGGCAGGCGCCGGGGCCACGCCCTCGGCACCGGGCACGGCCGTCGAGGAGCCGACCCGCGACTCCCGCTCCCAGCGCGCCGACGGCGCGGGCGCCCCCCAGCCGACCGGCTCCGCCGCCCCGCCAGTGCCGGGCGAGCGGCCCGCGCCGCCCGGGCCGGCGGCGGCGTCCGCACCGGCAGAGGCATCCGCCCCGGCCGCGTCGGCAGAGCGGTCCACACCGGCCGCGCCGGCGGAGGCGTCCGCGCCTGCCCAGTCGCCTGAGCCGCCCGACGCGGCCGTGCCGGCGGCGCCCGCCGTGCCCGCCCCGCCGATCGACCTGCCCAGCGCGGTGCCGGGCGTGGGGCGGTACGCCCCTGTCGGCCCGGTCTCGCCGCTGCGGCGCGGCGGCAGCGCCGCCCGGTCCGCCGCCGATCCCGAGGCGGCGCCCGCCGACACGTCCGCCGGCGCGGCGGCCCCACCCGAGGCGGCCGAGGACCCGGCGCGGACGGATCGGAAGCGGAGGGGACGGCCGCGCCGCCCCGGTGCCGACGCGGCCGGTGACACCACCGCCGAGGTCACCGCCGACACCGCGCCCGCGCCCGCACCTGCGGACGCCGAAGCCGAGAAGCCGCCCGCGCCCGCCGGGACGGCCGTGCCGCCGCGCCGGCGCGGCCGGTTCGCCCGGCTCGGCGACCGCGCCGACCGGACGCGCGGGGCGGTGGACACGGCCCAGCAGCCGCCCGCCGCCGACGAGGCGGCCCCGGACGAGGGCGCCGACGCCCCGGCGACCTCGGGAGCGGATTCGGGGGCCGCGCCGCGCCGGCGCGATCTGACCCCGCGCGCGGCCCGGGTGCGGCGGATGCGGGAGGCGCAGGCCGACGCCGAGCGCGAGGAGGCCCCGCCGACCGGCGACGCCGCCGACCGCGACCCCCAGGGCGCCGTCGACCCCACGGGCGCCGACGGCGACGCCGACCACGACGGCGGCTCGCCCCGCCTCCCGCGCAAGCCCAAGAAGGCCGGCCGGGGCCGCGCCTGGCGCCCGCGCGAGACCACCTGAGCCCCACGCCGCCCCTCGGCCGCCCCGACGCAGCCCCGGGGCGGCCCCGGGCGGGGCTTGTCCCGCCGGTGCCCTCCGGGCGCGTGTACGGGTCCCTCAGGGGTCCCGGCGATGCGTGTGGGCCGGTCCCTCGGCGTGCCGGCGAGCCGCCCCGGAGGGTCCTCCTCCCTCCCGCGCGGCCGGAGTCGGCCACCCGGTCGGGGAATGCGGTGCGCAACACCTGACCTGGGCGTCCGTGCGCGCGCGGCGGCCTGACACGGGACCGGCGTGTGCGAGACGGGGGTGTTCCCCGAGGGGGTAAGGTGGCCCCCGCCCGCGACTCCCGGCGGGAGTCGCGAAGGCGCCCGGAGCCTCCCTCCGGCCGCCGCGCTCCTTCGGCGCGTCCGCGCCGCCCCCGGCCCCCGTGCGGGGTGCCCCGGCCAGGCCGTCGCGCGGCGCGGCCGGTGACGCGACCGGGGGTGTGCTCGGTGGTGCGGCCGGCGGTGTGGTTGTCGGTGTGGTTGTCGGCACACCGCCGCTTCCGCCCAGGTGAGGACGTTGCGGACACGCCCGGCCACCCCTCGTGGTTTTCCCCGGGATGACCAGCGGGAAGACCCCGCGCCGGTGCCAAGGGGACTTGCGTGGCTGGTGTGGCGGTCGTAGGTTGACCACAACATCTAGTGCTCGCCATGGAACACGCGGCCTAGAAATTGTGCTTTAGTAGGTACCCGTTCCTTCGGGGGCGCGCCCGTGCGGCGGGCGTCGCGGTGTCCGCGCCAAGCGGGCCGAGCGCCCTCGCCGCCGGGACTCCCGGTGCCGCCGCGCGTGTGCGCGGCGGGCCGGCCCGGTCGGCGCGGGGCGCCGCGGGAGACGACGACGATCATGGGGGAGGCGTACCGGCGTGCACTGTCCGTTCTGCCGCCATCCCGACACCCGGGTGATCGACAGCCGCTCCACCGACGACGGCGCGGCCATCCGCCGCCGCCGCTCGTGCCCGAGCTGCGAACGGCGCTTCACCACGCAGGAGACCGTGCTGCTGATGGTCGCCAAGCGCTCGGGGGTCACCGAGCCCTTCTCGCGGAGCAAGATCGTCGCCGGGGTGCGGCGCGCCTGCCAGGGGCGCCCCGTCACCGAGGACGCTCTCGCCAAGCTCGGCCAGCGGGTCGAGGAGGAGATCCGCTCACGCGGCGTCGCGGAGGTCCCGGCCCACGAGATCGGCCTGGCCATCCTGGGTCCGCTGCGCGAACTGGACGAGGTCGCCTACCTGCACTTCGCCTCGGTCTACCGCGGGTTCGAGTCGTTGGCGGACTTCGAGCAGGAGATCGCCATGCTGCGGGCCGACCGGGAGAAGGCGCGGCACGAGGACTAGCGCGCGGCGGCGGCCGGGCGAGCACGGCACGCACCGGTCCCCACGGCGTGGGGGCGGTGCCTGGTATGGGTTTCGATGAGGAGCAGGGGGAGCGAGATGACGGAGACCGCCAGCGGGGCGGCCCGCAAGGGCAAGGACCGGCGCAAGGGGCTGAAGATCGAGCGGGTCTTCACCACGCCGGGCGTGCACCCATATGACGCGGTCGAGTGGGAGCGCCGGGACGTCGTCATGACCAACTGGCGCGACGGGTCGGTCAACTTCGAGCAGCGCGGCGTCGAGTTCCCCGCCTTCTGGTCGATGAACGCCACCCAGATCGTCTCCAGCAAGTACTTCCGCGGCGCCCTGGGCACCCCCCAGCGCGAGTGGAGCCTCAAGCAGTTGGTGGACCGGGTCGTGGGCACCTACACCGCCACCGGCCGGGCGCACGGCTACTTCGCCACCGACGAGGACGCCGAGATCTTCGACCACGAGCTGAAGCACGCGCTGGTCCACCAGTTGTTCAGCTTCAACTCGCCGGTGTGGTTCAACGTCGGCACGGCGTCGCAGCAGCAGGTCTCGGCCTGCTTCATCCTCTCCGTGGACGACACCATGGAGTCGATCCTCGACTGGTACAAGGAGGAGGGGATCATCTTCAAGGGCGGCTCGGGGGCCGGGGTGAACCTCTCCCGCATCCGCTCCAGCAAGGAGCTGCTGTCCTCGGGCGGCACCGCCTCGGGCCCGGTGTCGTTCATGCGCGGCGCCGACGCCTCGGCGGGCACCATCAAGTCGGGGGGCGCCACCCGGCGCGCCGCCAAGATGGTCGTCCTCGACGTCGACCACCCCGACATCGAGGACTTCGTGGAGTCCAAGGCGCGCGAGGAGGACAAGATCCGCGCGCTGCGCGACGCCGGCTTCGACGTCGACCTGGGCGGCGCCGACATCGTCAGCGTGCAGTACCAGAACGCCAACAACTCCGTCCGGGTCTCCGACGCCTTCATGCGCGCCGTCGAGACCGGCGCCGACTTCGGCCTGACCTCGCGCACCACCGGCGAGGTGCTGGCCACCGTCGACGCCAAGGAGCTGTTCCGCAAGATGGCGCGGGCGGCGTGGGAGTGCGCCGACCCCGGGCTCCAGTACGACGACACGATCAACGACTGGCACACCACCCCCGAGAGCGGGCGCATCACCGCCAGCAACCCCTGCTCGGAGTACGTCCACCTGGACAACTCCTCCTGCAATCTCGCCTCGATCAACCTCCTGAAGTTCCTCGGCGACGACGACACCTTCCAGATCGACACGTTCGTCAAGCTGACCGAGCTGATCATCACGGCGATGGACATCTCCATCACCTTCGCCGACTTCCCGACCGAGAAGATCGGCGAGACCACCCGCGCCTTCCGCCAGCTGGGCATCGGCTACGCCAACCTCGGCGCGCTGCTGATGGCCACCGGCCACGCCTACGACTCCGACGGCGGGCGCGCCGTGGCCGCCGCCATCACCTCGCTGATGACCGGCACCGCCTACAAGCGCAGCGCCGAGTTGGCCGGGGTCGTCGGCCCCTACGAGGGCTACGCCAAGAACGCCGACGCCCACAAGCGCGTCATGCGCAAGCACGCCGCCGCCAACGACGACGTGCGCCTGGTCGGCGCCATGGACCGCGCGATCCACGCGGCGGCCACCGCGGCCTGGGACAAGTGCCTCAAGACCGGTGACAAGAACGGCTGGCGCAACGCCCAGGCCAGCCTGCTGGCGCCCACCGGCACCATCGGCTTCATGATGGACTGCGACACCACCGGCATCGAGCCCGACTTCTCGCTGGTCAAGTACAAGAAGCTGGTCGGCGGCGGCTCCATGCAGATCGTCAACCAGGCCATCCCGCGGGCGCTGCGCAACCTCGGCTACCAGCAGGAGCAGGTCGAGGCGATCGTGGAGTACATCTCCGAGAACGGCCACGTGGTCGACGCCCCGGGCCTGCGCCCGGAGCACTACGAGGTGTTCGACTGCGCCATGGGCAAGCGCTACATCAAGCCCATGGGCCACGTGGAGATGATGGCGGCGGTCCAGCCGTTCCTCTCCGGCGCGATCTCCAAGACGGTGAACGTGCCCGAGGAGGCCACCGTCGAGGACTTCGAGCACATCTACTTCCAGGGCTGGAAGCTCGGCCTGAAGGCGCTGGCGGTCTACCGCGACAACTGCAAGGTCGGCCAGCCGCTGTCCACCGGCTCCGGCGAGAAGAAGGCCGCCGACACCCCGCAGGAGGCGCCCGCGCCGCAGGTGGTCGAGGTCAACCGGCCGGTGCGCCGGCGCCTGCCCAAGAAGCGGCCCAGCCAGACGGTGTCGTTCTCGGTCGGCGGCGCCGAGGGCTACATCACCGCCGGCTCCTACCCCGACGACGGCCTCGGCGAGGTCTTCATGAAGCTCGGCAAGCAGGGCTCCACCCTGGCCGGCGTCATGGACGCCTTCTCCATCGCCATCTCGATCGCGCTCCAGTACGGGGTCCCGCTGGAGACCTACGTCGAGAAGTTCACCAACATGCGGTTCGACCCGGCGGGCATGACCGACGACCCCGACATCCGCATGGCGCAGTCGGTGGTGGACTACATCTTCCGCCGCCTGGCGCTGGACTACCTGCCCTATGAGGAGCGCGCCGCGCTGGGCGTCCTCTCGGCGGAGGAGCGCCGCGCCCAGGCCAACGGCGAGGACCCCGCCCAGGTCGCGGCCCAGGTGGAGTCCTACGCGCAGTCGGCGCCGGTGACCCCGGCCGAGGCCGCGGCGGAGTCGGCCCCCGAGCGGGACGGCCGCGCCGCCCCGAGCGCCGAGGTGCACACCACCACCGAGCTGGTAGAGCGCCAGCAGGGCTTCGTCGCCGACGCCCCGCTGTGCGTCACCTGCGGCACCAAGATGCGCCCGTCGGGCAGCTGCTACGTCTGCGAGGGCTGCGGCTCCACCAGCGGCTGTAGCTGACAGCGGGTTCCGGACACCGGAACAGCGCCCTGACCAGAGTGGGAGGGCCGGCACCGCGCCGGCCCTCCCACGCGCGTTCGGGGCGCTTGTCCGGGCCGCCGGGCCGCCGGGCCACCAGGACCGTGCGGCGGGCGCCGAGTCGGTGAAAAAACCGGCGACCAGGGGAGTCGGACCGGCGCGGGGGCGGTCTGGTCGGCGGGCGGGGGAGCGGTCGAGTTCACCGGCCCTTTAGCCGGGGACCGGTACGGACGTGCGCCGGGACCAGCGGCGTCGCCCAGCGTGCCCGCCGCCTCACTGGGTGCTGGGACGCCCCTTGCGCCCCAGGTGTCCCGCTTCTAGCATCGGATCAGCGGGAGGTAAAGCAAACCTAAACCACACAAAGCAATGCTCGAACACACGTAGTGCCACAGTCGCGCCGCCCCGCCCGCGCCCCAGCGCCGCCGCCGTAGCCCTCCCCATCTCCCCGACTCCCTGCCCCCAGAGGACGACGAGATGCACCCCCGCCCCCGGCCGTCCGCCGCCCCACCCCCCGTCCCGCACTGCCAGGGGATCGGTGCGGCGGCCGGTTCCCCGGTTCACGTCCGCGCGGTCGGCCCCGCCCGGGGCCCGGAGGCCGCCGCGCCGCGCCGTCCTCGCGCGAGCCGCGTGGGCGCGCACCGAATTTCGGCCGCGTCCCCGCATCCCGCCCCCGCCGGTCGGCCCCTCCGGGGCCGCGCACCCGCCGCCGTCCCGCCCGCCGCCCGCGGCGGCACCGACTTCCCCCGCGCCCAGTGGGGGAGAGGCGAGGCCGGCGCCGCCGCCTCGCGTGCGGACGCCTCGCGTTCCGCCCCACCACGCCGCCCCCGCCCGGACGCTCCTCCCCGACCCGGGCGCGGGCGGCGCATCCCCTGAAGCGGGCGCGCCGCGTACCGGCGACCGCCGCGCGGCGCGCCGCCCCCGCCCCCCCCAGCAGGGTGGCCGCCCCGCGCCCCCCCCCCCCCCCCCCCCGCGCCGCCCCCGCGACCGCCCCCGCCGCGCGGCGCGCCCGCCCCGCCCCCATCAGAAGGGATCCCCCCGATGATCGCTCGACGGTCCTTCCTGCGCGGAGTGGGCGCCGCCGCCGTGGCCGCCCCGCTCCTGGGCGCCGCCGCCTACGGCGCCCGGCCCAGTTCCGCCCAGCTCACCGACACCGGCCAGGCCGGCGCCCTGCCGCTGTCGTTCGTCAACAACAGCGGCTACCCCGACAGCGCCGTGCGGGTCTACATCGTCGGCACCGACCTGGCGACCGGGCAGCAGTGCCGCGTCACCCGCGACGGCGCCGCCGCGCCGGTCCAGGAGTCCGACAACGTCGACAACGGCTTCACCGACTACGCCATCCCGCTCACCGAAACGGCCGGGCTGACCCTGCCCTTCATGTCCGGCCGGATCTACCTGGCCCTGGAGGACAAGCTCCGCTTCAAGGTCGTGGCCGACGGCAACGGCCGCCCCGCCCTCCAGTACCCGGCCGGCTGGGTCGAGAGCGACCCCAACTACAACGTCCTGCACGACACGGTGGAGTTCACCCACAACGACACCGGCATGTACTGCAACACGACCATGGTGGACCAGTTCAGCGTGCCCCTGGCCATCCGGCTCAGCGGCGAGCGGGAGCAGTCCACCGGCGCGCTCAAGCCCGGCGGGCGCGCCATGGTCTTCGACGAGATCGCTGCCCACCCCGACTTCTCCCCGCTCGTGGTCGGCGACCGGCTCCGCGTGATCGCCCCCGGCCACGGCGTCGACAACGGCCGCTTCCGCGCCGACTACTACGCCGCCTACATCGACGAGGTGTGGGCGCGCTACTCCGGCGCCGACCTGCGCGTCACCACCAACACGGGCACGTTCACCGGCCGGGTCGACGGCTCGGGCCGCCTGGCCTTCGACGGCGGGGTCGCGCCCTTCGCCCGCCCCTCCACCCGCGACGTCCTGTTCTGCGACGGCGCGCTGGCGGCCCCCAACGACGGCGTGACCGGCCCGGTGGCCGCGATCCTGGGCGCCGCCTTCAACCGCTCGACCCTGCTCACCACGGCCCAGCACCCGGTCACCGACGCCGCCGCCTTCTACACCGCCCCGACCACCAACCACTACTCCCGCGTCATGCACGAGGCCAGCGCGGACGGACGCGCCTACGGCTTCGCCTTCGACGACGTCTCGGAGTTCGCCTCCTACATCCAGGACCACGCCCCGTCGTCCTTCGAGGTCACCCTCACCCCGTTCTAACTCGAAGCCATCGCCCAAGGGCGGACCCGGCCACCAGGCCGGGGCCGCCCCGGGCCCACGTACGCCGCGCGTTTGGCGTACCCGGCGGCGGCTGGCACGGTGAGTGCGACACCCGAGGAGGTACCACCATGGCCGCCGTGCACTTCGACGACCCCACCGAGGCGACGTCCCACGTCCCAGCACTGCTCGCCGCCGCCGAGCGCGGCCTGGCGGCCACCGTCCGGCGCGACGGCTTCCTCGCCGCCGTGGTCGACGCCGCCCGCCTGCGGCACTGCCTCGCCGCCGCCACCCCATCGCGGGCTGAGGCGGTGCCCGAGGCCGACGGCTGGTCGATCTTCATCCCCGGGCTGCCCGTGGCGGCCGACGGTGCCACATTCGAGGAGGCCGTCGCCGAGATGGTGGCGGCACTGCGCGAATACGCGCAGGACTGGCAGGACCACCTCCTCGACGCGCCCAACCACCGCGACAACTGGGCGCTGGTCCAGCTCATCAGCCTGAGCGACGATCGGCGGCTGGCCGAGTGGGTCGTGGGAGAGGCCGGCGAGGACGAGGGGGCCGGGCGCGGGCCGGAGCGGGATCCCGTCGCCGAACTCGTGGCCGACTTCGAGGCGAGGAACGGGCCGGTGCCCGACGACCTCCTGACGCAGGCACAGGCGGCGTGGCCGGACGCCGAGTGACCGAGGCGGGCAGCCCGGTCCTGCGGCGCGGCGGCCGGATCGGGTCGGTGCCCTCACCCCGGCCGTGGTCCCGGCGCGGGAACGGGCTTGTCGAGGAACCGGGGATGCCCGCGCAGCGGCGGGGCGTCGTCCGGGCACTGACCACCTCGTCCCGGGCGGGGCAGGCGATGATCGGCTGATTACGCGGATCGCGCGGCGGGTAACCCCTCGTCACCGATCGGAAGGTGATCGACATGCTGATCGCTGAGATCCTGCGCGCCAAGGGCGCGCGGGTCGAGACCATCCCACCCGACGCGACAGTGGCCGACCTCCTCACCCGTCTCGCCCGGCGCAACATCGGGGCCGTCGTGGTGGTCCGCGACGGTGCCGTGGCGGGCATCGCGTCCGAGCGCGACGTCGTGCGCGGACTGGAGCAGCGCGGCTCCGACCTCCTGACCGCACCCGTCTCCGACATCATGACCGCCGCCGTCATCACCTGCGCACCCGACGACACCGTCGACACGCTCACCGTCGTGATGACCGAGAACCGCGTCCGCCACGTCCCCGTGCTGTCCGCCGGCCGCCTGGCCGGGATCGTCAGCATCGGCGACGTCGTCAAGAGCCGCATCCAGCAGTTGGAGCAGGACCGGCGGCAACTGGAGTCCTACATCACCCAGGGCTGAAAGCCCCCGAGCACGGGACCGGGTGGACGGCGCCGTTCCACCGGAGCCCGCCCCGGCGGCGCGGGGCCGCCCCGCGCCGCCGGGTCCGCCCGCCTCTCCGCCCGCCTCGCCGCGCGGCTAGTCGCGCGCGCCGCCCCGGCGGTCGGCCAGCACGTGGGCCGCGGCGCCGGTGGCGGCCGTGACCGCCAGCACGGCGGGCCAGGCGCCCATCCGCTTGGCCAGCGGGTGGGCCAGGCCGAACGCCCCGCTGTAGACCGCCGACAGCGCGGCGGCCGTGGGCAGGCCCGCGCTGCGCCGCCAACTGCGAAACGCCGCCGCACCGCAGGCGGCCAGCACCGCGCCGCCCAGTTGGCGGTTGCCGGTGGTCCGGGCCGCGGCGTAGCCGCCGATCAGGCCGGCCGTGGTGTACACGCTGCTGGGAACCCTCATCTGCACTCCTGTCGCGTCCGGGCGGCACGGCCGGAGCCGGACGACTCCGGCCGCGCTCCACCGCCGACGCTACCCCCTCGCCGCCCGCCCGCTCGGCCGGGCGCCCCGGAGCGGACGCGCGTTCGACGGGTCACCCGGCGCGGCCGTCCCCGGCGGGCGCGCCCGCGCGCCGTGGGCGCCCCCCCGGGCCGCGCCGTCCGGGTCCGCGGGCTCAGTAGGCGGCGGTGAACCGCGCGCGGAGGTGGCGGGGGTGCTCGGCCTCGTCCAGCAGGACCGAGGCGAGGTCGCCCGTGGAGATCCGCGAGACGCCGAGGGTGTCCACCACCAGTTCGTCGCCGCCCAGCCGGTAGCGCCCGGTGCGCCCGCCCGGCTCCAGCAGCGCGGGCGGGCTCAGGTAGGTCCAGGCCACGCCGGCCTCGGCACGGCACACGGCCAACTGCTCGGCGCACGCCCGCGCGATGGCCGCCAGGTCGGCGGGGAAGTCCGGCGCCTCCATCACCGTGGTGCCGGTTCCGGGCACGGTCAGGGTGGCCGCGCCGCCCACCAGCAGCAGCCGGGTGCCCGTGCGGCCGACCCCCGCCAGCAGCGCCCGCGCCGTGTCCACCAGGTCGGGCTCGCGACCGGGCGCCGGCCGGGTCGCGCCGACCACGACGTCGCGGCCCCGGCTCAGTTCCGCCACCTCGGCGGCCTTCCCGGCGTCGCCGGTGCGGAGTTCGGCCCCCGCCGGGATTCCGGCGAACCGCGCCGGGTCCCGGACGACGGCGGTGACCGCGTGGCCCCGGGCGAGGGCCTCGGCGACGACGTGCCGGCCGACGCTTCCGGCGGCTCCGAAGACGGTGATACGCATGGCCGATTCCTTCCGACGAGGGGGGAACGAGTGGGGGAGAGGAGGATGAGGGGAGGGGAACGGGCGGCGGGTCACGGCTTGAGGCGGCCTCGGGCGTGTTCCGCGCGTACCCGCCCCGCCGGGCGGCGCCTCGGGCGGGGTTTCGCATGGAGCGCGCCCTGGCCGCGCCGGGCCGCCCAGCGGCGTTCGGCGGCCCAGGTGGCGAACGTCGCGGCGGCCAGCGCACCGCCCAGCGCGCTCGCGCCCGCCCAGCCGGCGGTGACCCACACCACCGGGGCCAGGGCCGAGCCCGCCGCGCCTCCGGCGAAGAACGCCGTCATGAACGCCGAGTTGACCCGGTTGCGAATCTGCTCGCCCAACCCGTAGACGACGTTCTGGTTGGAATTGAGCACCGCCTGCTGCGCCGCGTTGAGCACCAGCACCCCGCCCAGCAGCCACGGCAGGGACTGCCCGCCCGCGCCGATCATCGGCCAGGCCAGCGCCAGCAGCAGCGCGCCGCCGCCGGTCACCCACTGCGTCAGTCCCCGGTCGGCCAGCCGCCCGGCCACCGGGGTGGCCAGCGTGCCCGCCACGCCCACCAAGCCGAACAGGCCGATCGCGGCCTCGGTCCAGCCGTAGCCGGGACCGGCCAGCAGGAACGTCACCGCCGTCCAGAACAGGGTGAACGACGCCATCGACAGCGCCCCGATCGCCGCCCGCCACCGCAGCACCGGCTCGTCGCGGAACAGCGACAGCGTCGAGCCCAGCAGCCGCGGGTAGGACAGGCCGGCCGGCGTGTGCAGCCGGGGCAGCCGCCGCCACAGCAGCACCGCCACCGTCGCCACGAGCACGGCGTGCACCCAGAAGACGGTGCGCCAGCCGCCCAGTTCCGACAGGCCTCCGGCGAAGGTGCGGGCCAGCAGGCTGCCCAGCAGCAGCCCGGTCATCACCGTGCCCACCACCCGGCCCCGCCGCGCGGGGTCGGCCAGCGCTACCGCGAAGGGCACCACGACCTGCGCGGCCACCGAGGCCAGCGCCGTCAGCAGGGTGCCCGCCAGCAGCACCGGCCCGTTCGGCGCCGCCGCGCTCACCAGCAGGAACGCGGCCGTGGCGCCGAGCAGCCCCACCGCCAGCCCGCGCCGCTCGACCAGGTCGCCCAGCGGCACCAGCAGGATGAGGCCCAGCGCGTAGCCGATCTGGGCCGCCGTCACGACCAGCCCGGCGCCGGTGGGGCCGAGGTGCAGGTCGCGGCCGATGACGTCCAGCAGCGGCTGCGCGAAGTAGTTGCCCGCCACCGCCAGCCCCGTGGCCGCCGACATCAGCAGCAGCAGACCGCCGCCCAGCGCGTCGCCCGCCCGTGTTCGGGGCGGCCCCGCCGCCCGCTCGCGCTCGCCGCGCGTCTGTCTGCTTGCCATGCCCTCAGCCTGCTCGCCGACCCATCCATGAGTCCAACACATGTTTGTCATGGAAACGATCGTGGGACACGATCAGTCCCATGGAGCTTCAGCAGATGCGCTACGTGGTGGCCGTCGCCGAGACCGCCAACTTCACCCGCGCCGCCGAGCGCTGCCTGGTCGTGCAGTCGGCGCTCAGCCACCAGATCGCCCGCCTCGAACGCGAACTCGGCGCCCGCCTGTTCGACCGCACCAGCCGCCGGGTGCGCCTGACCCCCGCCGGCGAGGCGTTCCTGCCCGCCGCCCGCCAGGCCCTGGAGGCCGCCGAACGGGCGCGTGCCGAGGCCGCCGCGGCGGTCGGCGAGGTCCGGGGCCCGCTGGTCATCGGCGCCATCCCCACGGTGGCGGCCGTGGACCTGCCCGCCCTGCTGCGCGACTACCGGCCGCGCTACCCCGGCGTGCGGGTCCGGCTGCGCGTGGGCGGCAGCGAGGAACTGGTCGAGCAGGTGCGCCAGGGCGGCATGGACGTCGCGTTCCTCGGCCTGCCGCTCGGCACGCTCCCCAAGGGCGTGCGCGTCCGCGAACTCGCGCGCGGCGACCTCGCGGCCGTCGCCTCCCCCGACCACTGGCTGGCCGGTCGCGCCGAGGTGGAGCTGCGCGAGATCGCCGACGAGACCTTCGTCGACTTCTCCGCCGGCACCGCCGGGCGAGCCCAGTCCGACCAGGCGTTCGCCGCCGCCGGGCTGACCCGCGAGGTCGCCTTCGAGGTCACCGCGCCCGACTTCATCACCCGCCTGGTGCGCATGGGCCTGGGGATCAGCCTGCTGCCCGCCGCGTTCGTCCCCGAGATCCCCGGCGTGGTCGCCGTGCCCATCCGCGACGCCCCCGCCCGTGTGGAGTACCTGGTGTGGAGCCGCTTCCGCCCCGCGCCGCCGGCCGCCGCCCTGCTGGCCGCCCTCGGCGTGGCCCCCGGGGACGACCCGTCCTAGCGCACCCCTCGGAGCCGCCCAACGGCGGCCTCCGTTATGGCCGCTTGCGGACATGGATAGGCGATGGTTACCGGACAGCCGCTAACAACCCCTGCCTGATATGGGACGATGCGGGGACTCTCAGCAGGAACCGCGGAACCGCCCACCCGCCGCCGGCGTCATATCCGCAGTTCCGCAAACCCAGCAAGGAGTCGATACCTATGTCCTTCGCGCAGACGGTGCGCGGGGCCGCCTCCTCGATCGCACAAGGGGGCGACCCCCGGCAGGCGGTCTCCGACGCGCTCGGCGAGGCGGCCGAGGGGTTCGGGCTCGATCCGCGCGACTTCCTGGCGGCCCGCGAACAGGGCGCCTCCGTGGGAACGCGCGTCGAGCAGCAGACCACCTCCCTCAACAACGCCGGCGAGGCGCTGAACCGCAGCTCGTTCGAGCGCGGCGCCGGCGGGCCGGTGCACGTGATCTGCCCCATGGTCATCCCCCGGGGACGCACCTTCACCGCCATGCTGCCGGTGATCCTGCTGCTCATCGTGGGTGTCGTGGGCCAGATCGTCACCTTCCCCGTCTCCCTGGCCACCGGGGTGTTCCTCAACCCGTTCTTCGGCGTGCACTACTGGGTGCTGCTCGTGGCCGTCGCCGCGTTCCTGTGGTGGCGCCAGGGCCTGGTCATGGTGCCCGACGGCTGCGCCGCGCTGATCACCCGCTTCGGCAAGCTGGAGCAGGTCGTGGGCCCCGGCCGCGTCACCCTGTTCAACCCCTGGAAGCGGGTCTCCTACATCGTCAACACCACCCGCGAGTACCCCTTCAACGCCCCCATCCGCGAGGCGCCCACCAAGAGCGGCGTCAAGGCGTCCATCGACCTGTTCGTGCAGTTCAAGATCGAGGACCCCGAGCAGTTCATCTTCGTGCTGGGCGCGGTGCAGGGCTTCCAGGAGAAGCTCAACAACGCCATCAGCGAGGTCACGCGCAGCCTGATCTACGACCAGCAGGCGTCGGAGATCTACGACATGGTCGGCGAGAACACCGCCCGCCTGCTGGAGCAGCTCAACCAGCAGTTCCTGCCCGCCGTGCGGCTGACCAACGCCAACATCACCCACGCCGAGCCCTCCAGCCAGGAGTACCGCATGGACCTCGCGGCTCCGGAGATGGTGCGCGTGGCCAAGGAGGCCTACACCTACGAGTACGAGCTCCAGCTCCGCAAGGAGCAGAACGAGGGCGACCTCAACAAGGAGCTGGCCTCGCTGAACGAGACCCTCTCCGCCATCCAGGCCGACATCGCCCAGTACCAGGCGCAGATGGACACCGCCCTGGAGCGCGAGACCAACCGGGCGCGCGCCCAGGCCCGCCAGCGGTTCGTGGAGGCGGAGTCCACCGCCAACGCCAACGCCGCCCTGCTGGAGGCCCAGGCCCTGGACATCCGCGCCGTCAGCGCGGCCGAGGCGCCCGAGATCCTCAACTACCGCTACCAGCAGGACCTCCTGGACAAGCTGGAGTCGGTCGCCGACAGCCTGCCCCAGGTGCTGCACATCGGCGGCGCCGACGACACCAGCGTGGACTTCCTGCGCGTGGCCCAGAACATCATCGGCGAGGCCGAGGCCCAGTTGTTCTCCGACGAGGACATGGCCGCCATCCGCGCCCGCCTCTCGGAGATCTCCCAGCGCATCGCCGACCGCGAGGCCGAGATCGCCCGGGTGCTGGAGGCCGACGAGGACACCGGCCCGGCCGCGCCGGTGTCCGAGGAGGACCCCAACGCCGACCGGATCGAGGAGATCCGCCAGTCGGTCGCCGACGACACCGTCGAGCAGCGCATCGGCGCCGCCCAGGCCACCGCCTCCGGCGCCGCGCCGCAGGAGCCCCAGCAGTCCCCGGCCGAGGGCGGGTTCCCCGACCCTGACGGCCCGACCCCGCCGTGGCCGACGCACGGCACGCCCGGCCCGAACGAGGGAGGTCCGCGATGAGCCAGCAGTCGGCCGAACCCGGCAGGGGCGGCTCCAGCATCAAGGAGGCCCTGGCCTCCTGGAACGACATCGCGCGCCTGCTGCGCGGCGGCGACCAGGGCGCCCTGGTGCCGGTGGTCATCCCGCGCGACAGCCGCGGCCTGCGCTGGACCGTCCTCGTCTGGGCGGCGTTCTACCTGGTCACCACCGCCCTGCTGCTGGCCGTCGCGGGCGGCCCGCTGCTGGCCTGGATCGCCGTGCCCGCGCTGGTGCTGGCCATGGCCGCCCTGCTGCTGGGGCTGCTGTGGTGGTGGCGCTCCTCCATCGTGGAGATCGAGCAGGGCACCGTGGGCGTCCTCACCCGCTACGGCGCCGTGGTCGGCCAGCTCGACCCCGGCCGCCACTACCTGTGGAACCCCTGGGCCCGGGTGGACTTCGTGGTGGACATCTCCACCGAGATCCCCTACACCGCCCCGGTCCTGGCCTGCCCCACGCACGAGAACGTGCCGCTGAAGTCGATCGAGTTCTTCCTGAAGTTCCGCATCACCGACGCGGTCGCCTTCGTGCGCGGCATCGGCGCCAGCAACTTCGACCTGGTGCTGTCCAACGCCGTGCAGGACGCCATCCGCCAGCGCAGCCGCCAGGTGCGCACCGAGAGCGCCTACGACCTGCGCGGCTCCGACGTCGCCGACATGCAGGAGCTGCTCAACCGGCAGCTCAGCCGCTACGGCGTGCGCATCATGGGCTGCAACATCCCCGACGTCCAACTGCCCAACCAGTACCAGCAGCACCTGGCCACCCGCGAGCGGGTCGCCAAGGAGCTGGTGGCCTACGAGCAGGAGTGGGAGCTGACCCGCAAGCGGCGCATCGACACCCTGCTCATGGACATCGAGCGGTCCAAGAAGACCCGCGACGCCAAGATCGTCGAGGTCAACGCGGCGCTGAACAAGGCCCGCAAGGACGTCGCGCAGATGCTGGAGGAGCAGGAGACCGAGGCCCAGCGCGTCCGCTACGAGATCGAGACCCGCGGCCGGGCCGACCTCGTCGCCGCGCAGAACGAGGCCAAGGCCCAGCGCCGCCTGGCCACCTCCTACCGCGACAACCGCGCGGTGCTGCGCTACGAGCTGGCCCGGCGCCGCCTGGACGTGGGCGCCACCCTGGCCGAGCGCGCGCCCCAGCCGCTGGTCGTGCGCACCGACGGCAACGGGGGCGACTCCTCGGCGCTGTCGACCCTGCTGCTGGCCCAGTTCCTGCCCGAACTGGCCGAGCGCCGGGGCGGCGGCCGGGGCGCCCGCGCCCGGCTGGACGCCGGCGGGCGCGGCGCCGACGACCTCGCCGAGTCCGCCAAGGACGTGTTCCGGCAGGCCCAGGGCGCCGTGGCCGCGGCGGGCGACCGCTCCCAGGAGGTCGTGGCGGACCTCCAGCAGGAGCAGCAGCGCCAGCAGGGCTCGGGCGGCGGCAAGCGCAAGCAGCGCCGCCGCTGAGCGCCGCCGCCCTCAGGCGGCAACGACGAAGGGGGAGGCCGGGCGGCCTCCCCCTTTCGCGTGCGGTCGCCCGCACCGCCCTCAGGCGGCGTGGGCCAGCGCGCCGTACCCGCAGTCGATGTCGACCCCGTGCCGGGCGGCGATCTCCACCAGGTCCTCGATCTCGCCGGCCTGGACCAGGCACAGGTCCTCGTCGCCGCGCTCGCGCGCGGACTTCAGCGCGGTGACCGCGTCGTGGATGCGAAGGTGCAGTGTTGTCATGAACTCGGTCATCTCGTCCCCGTCCCTGGACGTCAGTGCCAACCTTCTCGCGCACCCATGTCTACCGGGCGTTGATAAGAGAAAGGTGAGACGGCGCGCCCCCGGGGCCCGAACGCCCGGTGACAAGACCCACGGGCCGTTCGGGAACCCGGGCGTGTCGGCGCGGCGGCGCAGGCAGGCGCGGGCACAGGGACAGGCGGGGGAGGGGAGGGCGCGGCGCGCCCGAGCCCGCCCGCCCTACCCGCGCCCGCGGGTGCTCAGTACTCGCTCCAGGAGTACCAGTCGCCGAAGATGTGCTCGTAGACCACGCCGCCGTGGCCCTCCACGAACACGTCGGTGGGCAGCTCCTCGCGGCTGTGGGCCAGGCCAGACGCGTCCAGCAGCCCCGCGCCGCGCACGGTGTAGCGGGTGACGCCGTCGGGGGTCGTGGTCAGCGCCGACAGCGGGTACATGCCCGCCCACTCGTCCAGCGGCATGGTGGAGGCCGGCTCGGCGGTCTGGCGGACCTCGTCCAGCGCCGACACCGACGCCTCCACGCGCGCCTGGAGCGGGATGTCGGTCACCGACAGCACGATCGCGGCCAGCGCGATCAGCGGCGCCGAGATCCACCGCAGCCAGTACCGCAGGATCATCGGCCGCGCGATGCTCATGGCGATCCCCAGCCGCAGTGCCCCCATGGCCGCCAGCACCGCGCCGCCGCCCATGCCGAGCAGGAAGCTGGGCAGGTGGCCGCCGGGCACGCTCTCCTCATAGAGCAGGATCAGCCCGATCAGGGTGCACGCCGGGATGTAGAGCCGGCCCGGAGGCCGCGACGCCCATTCCGTCAGCCGCTGCCGCGGAGTCGGGGGGTGGGCGATCTCGATGAGCTTCGCGACCGAGCCCTCTTCGGTGGCGGACATGAGCGAGTGTTCCCCTCGGGGGTGAGCGGGGTCCGCCCCGGGGCGCGGGGGTGCCCGGGCGGACAAGGTCAGGTACGGGAAGGCCGCCCGAACGCGGCCCGGCCACCAGGATACGGGAGTGGCGGCGCTTCATCAGGCCGACGCCCGGACCGCCGCGCACCGGTCGCGCCCGTGCGCGCCCCCTCCGGCCCCCGCCCCGCCCGCCCGCGCCGGCGCGGGCGGACCCCCAGCGCCAGCCGGCCCGGCCGCACCGCCCCCAGCACGCACAGCGCCGCCGCCGCCACCCACCACGGCCCGGCCGCGCCGCCCGCGCCCGCCGCCGCCACCGGCGGCCCCAGCGCGCTCACCGCCACGGCCGCCAGCACCGCGCCGCTCACCCGCGGCGCCGCACCCGCCGCGAACGCCGCCGCGCAGCCCACCACCGCCCAGCCCAGCGGCGAGGGGCCGGCGCCGGCGCCCCACCACCCCGGCAGGGCGCCCCAGGCGTACTCGGCCACGATCCAGGCCGCCGCGATCCGGCCCGCCAGGGCCGCCACGTCGTACAGCGCCACGGCGCCCTCCGCGCCCTCTGCGCCCTTCGTGCTCCGAGTGCTCCGCCTCACCCCTGCCGCCCCTCTCCTCGCCCACGTCGAGCCAAGCGGAAACTACCGAACGTGACCGCCGTGCCTGGGCGTCACACGCGGTGGCCGGGCGAAAACCGCCTGGGTATCCCGCCGTAAAGGGTGTGGCGGCGGCGCACGAACCCCTAGGCTTGTCCCGTGGTCCAGACATCCCCGAGTACCCCGGCACCGGCCGCCGCCCCGCCGGTCCCGTGCTACGACCTCGAACGCGAACTCGCCGCCGAGGGCGCCGCCCTGGTCGCGGGGGTCGACGAGGTCGGCCGCGGCGCCTGGGCCGGCCCCGTGGTGGTGTGCGCGGCCGTCACCGACGGCACCCCGCCGCCCGAGGGGCTCACCGACTCCAAGCGGCTCACCCCCCAGCGCCGTGCCGCCATGGCCGAACTCCTGCGGCCCTGGGTGCGCGACCACGCCTTCGGCCAGGCCGACCCCGCCGAGATCGACGACCTCGGCATGACCCGCGCGCTGCGCCTGGCCGCCTCCCGCGCGCTGGCCGGGCTGCGCCACCGCCCCGACGCCGTGATCCTCGACGGCAAGCACGACTTCCTGGGCAGCCCTTGGCGGGTGCGCACCCAGATCCAGGCCGACCTGCGCTGCGTCAGCGTGGCGGCGGCCTCGGTGCTGGCCAAGGTGCACCGCGACACCTACATGGCCGGCCTGGACACCCACTTCCCCGACTACGGCTTCGCCACCGGCGTGGGCTACCCCTCACCCGTCCACCGCGCCGCCCTGGCCGACCTCGGCCCCACCCCCCACCACCGCATGAGCTGGGCCTACCTGGACGACCTGCCCAAGTGGCGGCACCTGCGGCGCCCCCGGCCGCAGCCCGACGGCCAGACCGCCCTGCTGTAGGCGCCGCCGCGCACCCGACACGGACCCCCGCCGGGCCCGGCTCCTTATGAAAGTTCCGCGTTTCGCGGCAATATGGACCCGTTAAGGCAAGCGAAGGGACGCCGGATGCCGCGCGACGAACGCTCCCAGACCACGGAGCGGCCCGAGGGGCCCTCCGCCCTGGGGCGGATGCGCGCGGCCTACTACGGGGTGGCCTTGCGCACCCGCGCCGTCGCCGCGCTGGTGGCCGTCACCGTCGTGGCCGTGGCCGCGCTGCTCACCGGCCTGCCCGTGCTCACCGCCGTGTCCGTCACCGTCGCCGCGCTGCTGGTGTTCGCCGCGCTGATGCGCTCCACCGACGCCGTGGCCACCACCGTCATCGCCATCGGCTGGACCGCGCTGGCCTACACCCTCTTCCTCATCCCCATCCCGGTGGCCGAGGCGTCGTTCCTGCTCCTGCTGCCCCTGCTGCCGCTGGCGGTGTCGCTGGCCGCCACCCGCATCCAGGAGTTCCCGGTCTGGCACACCACCCTGCTGGCGCTGCTCATCGCCCTCATCGTCGGCATGAGCGTGTCGCTGGCCGGGATGCTGGCCGGCTCCGCGCCGCCCGCCCTCGGCCTGGTGTGCGCCGCAGCCGGCGCCGGGCTGGCGCTGGTCTGGCGCGCGGTGGCCGCCTACCGGCTGCGCCGCACCATGCGCGAACTCGGCGCGCCGCCGCCCACCCGCCACACCACCACCCGGGGGGCGCCCCCGCCCGGCGCTCGCCCCGACACGCGCGAACGCGCCGCCGAGGGGCGGCGCGCCCGCCCCGCCCGCGACCCCGGCGAGGACGCCGCGCCCATCCCGGTGGACGAGGCGCTGGCCGAACTGGAGAACATGATCGGGCTCGACCCGGTCAAGCAGCAGGTCCGCGCCATCGCCGCCTCCATCGAGGCCGCCCGGCTGCGCGCCGACGCCGGCTATGCCGTCGACAAGCCGCTGCGCCACCTGGTGTTCTCCGGGCCGCCGGGCACCGGCAAGACCAGCGTGGCCCGCACCCTGGCCACCGTCTTCCACTCCTTCGGGCTGCTGCCCACCCCGCGCGTGGTGGAGGCCCAGCGCGCCGACCTGGTCGGGGAGTACCTGGGCGCCACCGCCATCAAGACCAACGAGCTGGTCGACCGCGCGCTGGGCGGGGTGCTGTTCATCGACGAGGCGTACTCCCTGGTCAACGACGGCGACGGCCAGCCCGACCGGTTCGGCAACGAGGCCGTGCAGACCCTGCTCAAGCGCGCCGAGGACGACCGCGACCGGCTCGTCATGATCCTGGCCGGCTACGAGGACGAGATGGACCGCTTCCTGGCCTCCAACCCCGGCCTGGCCTCGCGGTTCGCCACCCGCATCACCTTCCCCAGCTACACCGCCGACGAGCTGCACCGCATCGCCGAGTACCTGTTCGAGCAGCGCGGCGACCTGCTGGACGACGAGGCCCGCCCGGCGCTGCGCCGCCGCTTCGACCAGACCGTGCGCGGCGGCGCCATCGACGACCTGGGCAACGGCCGGTTCGTGCGCTCCCTGGTCGAGAAGGCCGCCGAGGCGCGCGACGTCCGCGTGGTCACCGCCGAGGCCGACCAGGGCCGGCCCCAGCCCCGCGAGCTGGTCACCGTGCGCGCCCCCGACATCGCCACCGCCTTCGACTCCCTGACCCGGCGGCTGCCCGGCTTCGGCGAGACCCCCGACATCGAGCAGGCGCTGGCCGAGCTGGACGCCATGATCGGGCTGGAGCCGGTCAAGCGGCAGGTCCGCTCGATCGTGGCCCAGCTCCAGATGGCCAAGCTCCGCGAGGAGCAGGGGCTGCGCAACCACCCGCCGATGCGGCACTTCGTGTTCTCCGGGCCGCCGGGCACCGGCAAGACCTCGGTCGCCCGCATCCTGGGCCGGGTCTTCGCCGCGCTGGGCCTGCTCAGCCGCGCCGACGTGGTCGAGGCCCAGCGCGCCGACCTGGTCGGCGAGCACCTGGGCGCCACCGCCATCAAGACCGGCAAGCTGGTCGACCGCGCGCTGGGCGGGGTGCTGTTCATCGACGAGGCGTACTCCCTGGCCAACCCCGGCTACAGCGGCGGCGACGCCTTCGGCTCCGAGGCCATCCAGACCCTGCTCAAGCGGGCCGAGGACGACCGCGACCGGCTGGTCGTGGTGCTGGCGGGCTACCCCGCCGAGATGGACCGGTTCCTGGCCAGCAACGCCGGCCTGTCCTCCCGGTTCAACGTCCGGGTGGCCTTCCCCAGCTACACCCCCGAGGAGCTGACCGAGATCGCCCAGGTGGTGGCCGAGCGCACCGGCGACACCTTCGACCCCTCCGCCCGCGAGGACCTGCGCAAGATCTTCGGCTACGTGTGCGACTCCGGCTGGATCGACGAACTGGGCAACGGCCGCTTCGCCCGCTCCCTGTTCGAGAAGGCGTGCTCCCACCGCGACGTCCGCGTCGCCGAGGAGCTGGGCGACTCCGCCACCGCCGCCGACCTCACCCGGGTGACCAGCGCCGACGTCCGCCAGGCCTACGCCGAGGTCACCCAGCGCTGAAGGGCCGCGGCGCCCCCGCGCGGCGCGCGGCCGGGCCGGGGGATCGGCCCTGGGGACGGCCCGCGCCCGGGCCGGGCGGCCCCTGCTAGTGTCCGGCACATGAGTGGAGCCAACGCCCCCATCAGCCAGGCCGTCATCCTCGCCGGCGGCCAGGCCACCCGCCTTCGCCCCTACACCGACACCCGCCCCAAGGCCATGGTCGAGGTCGCCGACCGCCCCATCATCGACTACCAGTTGGAATGGCTCGCCGGCCACGGCGTGGAGCACGTGGTGGTCTCCTGCGGCTACAAGGCCGAGGTGCTGCGCGAACACCTCGACCGGCGGGCGCACGGCCCCGAGATCACCCTGCTGGTCGAGGACGAACCCCTGGGGCGCGGCGGCGCGCTGCGCTACGCCGCCTCGGGGCTGCGCGACTCCGCCGACCCCTACTTCGCCCTCAACGGCGACGTCCTGACCTGGTTCCCGCTGGACGAGTTCACCGCCTACCACCGGGCCAAGGGCGGACTGGTCACCCTCGCCCTCGCCCAGTACCGCACGAGCTGGGGCATCGTCGACGTCACCGACGACGGCGCCATCGAGGGCTTCACCCAGAGCCCCCTGCTGCCGTTCTGGATCAACGCCGGGGTCTACGTGTTCGAGCGCGCCGCCACCGAACTGCTGCCCCTCAAGGGCGACCACGAGTCCAGCACCTTCCCTGACCTCGCGCAGCAGGGCCGGCTGTTCGGCTACCGCATCGACGGCTTCTGGCGCGGCGTCGACACCGTCAAGGACGTCAAGGAGGCCGGCGAGCAGATCCCCGCCCTGCGCGGCACCGCCCCGGCCGTGTGATCCGCCCCGGCGCGGGGCGCGGAGGGCGGCGGACACAACCGGACAACCGGTCGGTATCGTCGCGTCCGTGACAAACGAAGCCACGGTTGTGCTCCCCTCCGCACCCAACTTCCGCGACCTCGGCGGGTACACCACGCGCGACGGCGCCCGCGTGCGCGCGGGCGTCGCCTACCGCTCCGACGCCCTGCACCGCCTCGGCGACGACGACCTGGCGACCCTGGCCGACCTGGACGTGCGCCGCGTGGTGGACCTGCGCACCGTGTTCGAGCGGCAGAGCAACCCCGACCGCCTGCCCGAGGGCGCCGAGTACACCCCGCTGGACGTCCAGGGCGACCACTCCACCGGCGCCGACCTGGTCGCGGTGCTCTCCGACCCCGCCCGCGCCCGGACCGTGTTCGCCGACGGCGGCGCCGAGCGGTTCATGCACGAGGTCAACCGGATCCTGGTGTCGGGCGCCGACGCCCGCGCCGGCTACGCCGCCCTGCTGCGCGGCATCGCCGCCACCCCCGGCGCCACGGTGTTCCATTGCAGCGCCGGCAAGGACCGCACCGGCTGGGGCGCGGCGCTGCTGCTGACCCTGCTGGGCGTGCCCCGCGACACCGTCTTCGCCGACTACCTCGCCAGCAACGGCCGGCTGGGCGGCCTCCAGGAGTCCTTCCGCGCCGCCGTCGAGGGGGCCGGGGTCGACCTGGAACTGGTGTGGCCCATGGTGGAGTGCCGCACCTCCTACCTGGAGACCGCGTTCGCCGAGGTCGAGCGGGCCTACGGCACGTTCGACGCCTACGCCGCCGAGGGCCTGGGGCTGTCGCCCGAGGAGTTGGCCGCGCTGCGCGAGCGCATGCTGGAGTAGCGCGGGGCGCGGGCCGCGCCGACCGCGCCGGCTACAGTTCCTCCAGGCGGGCCGCCACGTCGTCCTCGCCCTCGGCGTCCTCGACCACGCCCATCAGCGTGCGCAGCACCGCCGGCCGCGACTGGCCCCGGTCCAGCAGCCGCTCGGCGGCGCTCCACAGCGCCGGCGGGTCGCCCTTCCACAGGCGTTCGGCCAGCCGCTCGTGGGCGTCCAGCGCCTCCTCGGTGGCGGCGGGGTCGGCGGCGGCCAGCGCGTCGGCGTGGTGGGTGGAGTGCTTGCCCTTGTGCTTGACGGGGGCGTCGTACTCCCCGAAGTGGTCCAGCCGCAGCAGCGCCCGCCGCCCCTCGCGCGTGGCCGGGTCGAACTCCTCGGCGGACTCCTCCAGCAGGTCGCCGGCCAGCAGCGGGAACGCGAACATCCGGCGGGGCAGCGCGGCCAGGTCGCCGTCGGGGATCAGCCGGCGCACCACCTCCTGGCGCAGGCCGAAGGACGACGCCATGTCCGGGTAGGAGGTGGTGAACGCGGCGGTGGCCTCCCACAGGGCGTCCAGGGTGGCGTCGACCGCCACCTCGGGCAGGCCGTGGCGCGGCCCGGCCCACCGGATCCAGGCCGCCAGCACGTGCGGCATCGCCTCGTGCTCCTCGGGCAGCAGGATCACCCGGCGCGGCAGCCAGCGCAGCAGGAACGCCTCGACCTTGCGCGGGCTGACCCGCAGCGGGCGGTCGCCGTCGACGTCGCAGCCGTAGGCGATGATGTGGTCCACGCAGCGGCTGGCGGCGAAGGAGTCCGACAGGTCGGCGGCGGCGTCGGAGGCCAGGAACCGCGCCGCCAGCATGGCCCGCCGGTCGCGGCTGCGCCCGGGTCTGACCTGGTCGCGGGGGTCGCGCGGCAGGCTGCGCAGCCGCGACCGCAGCAGGGCGTTGTGGGCGGCCAGCGAGCTGTCGGCCACGCTCATGCCGGTGCCGCCCGCCAGGGCGCGGTCGGTGGAGCGCAGCGCGGAGTCCAGCAGCGCCCGCGCCCGCTCTAGCCGGATCGTGGAGAACACCGCCATGGGGTCGCCGCCCTCGGCCTGGGCGCGGCAGTGCGCCAGCAGCCGGTCGACCTTGGTGCTGACCCAGCAGTCGCGCAGCACCCCGCCGCTGTTGTGGTCGATGACCGCGATGAGCGCGTGCTCGGCCCCCGACCCGGTGGCCGGGTCGCCGGGCGCCTCCTCGGGGCCGTAGCGGAACACGCAGATGACGTCGTCGGTGTCGCCGAACCGGTTGCCCGAGGTGTAGGCGGCCACCGGGCGGGCCCGGCCCAGGGCGTCGGCCCACACCGGGCGGTTGGTGCCGCGCTCGACCAGCGCCGCCGCGCCCTTCTCGGCGAGTTCGCGCTGGTGCACCGAGGTGCCCAGCACCGCGATGCCCGTCAGCAGCGCCAGCCCGGCTGGGGTGCCGGAGTCGGCGGCGTGGGCCACCAGGCCCTCGCCGAACAGGCGGTCCACGTCGACCCCGGGCATGCGCCGCCCCCACCAGGAGCCGAGCATCTTGCTGACGCCGACCTCGACGTCGAGGGGATCGCGCATGGCGAGGAACGAGCGTGCCGCGCGCAGCATCTCGCTGAAGACATCGTCTGGCATGGAATCGGGGTCCGGCTGTTCTGGGAGGGGCGGTACGGACATTCCAGAGCCTAGGGCACCGCGCCGATGGCCAGGGCGGATCCGGGCGGTCGCCGCATCGCGTGGCGGGACGCGCGTTGAGGCGGGCGGCGGCCGGGGCGGGCCGGGGACGCGCGGCGCCTGGTCAGGGCGGGCGCGCGTGGGCCACCGCGGGCGGCCGGGCACGCGGGTGCGGCGGCGCGCGAGGCGCGGCGGTGGTGGTCGGGCGGGCGCGGGTGGGCGCGCGGCGGTGGCGGTCGGTGCGGGGCAGTGCGGGTCAGTGCGCGGCGGTGAGTCCGGACTGCGGAGCGGACTTCACCATCGCCTGGAGGTGCTCCCGGGCCACGCGCTCCACCAGGCCGGGGGTGACGCTGAGGCCGAGGTGCTCGGCGCACTTCCAGGTGTCGTCGACGCAGCGTTCGACGCAGCGGCGCGACAGGGCGGCGAACTCGTGGTGGAGTTGGCCGGCGATGCGGTGGAGATCGCTTACGGGATAAGTCTGGAGCATCCTCGTTCACGCCCTCTCACTGGCAGCGGCTGGACGGCGACCTCCATCCATTTCACTTCGTTATCCCGGGGTGTCAACCCCCGCAAGCCGCTGCCTTAACGAGCCTTTGCGGCGTGCTTGCGCCATAGTGGTCTGCCTTATCCGGAGTTTGCGGACCGCGTTAATGGGCAGCCCCCGCCGGCGTCCGGAAGCCCGTCCAGGCCGGGGAACCGGCGCCTCGCGGGCGGGCTCCGGCGCCCGGACACCCGCCCCCCGCCGGTTTCGGACGCCGGCCCCGCCAGTGCCGCGGCGCGGCGGACATCCGCGTTTTCGCAGGACATACCACCCACGTTTCAGAAAACGGCCCCCCAAATCCGGCGCACGACCGTAGGATGGGCGCGGCGGCGTATTATTTACCTTCCGCTATGAGCCCTGACTTTCCGCTGTGCCCGCGCCCCTCCCGCCGAGACGGTTGTGGCCTATGCTGATGCGGTGGCGACCTCCGGCCGGTTGCCGCGGGGGGCGGCCGGAACCGCCTCGACCTGGACGGCAGGTGAGTGACCGGGTGCCCCGCCCGCCATGCCCCCGACGTCCCGCTCCCGTCCCCGCGGCGGCCCGGACCACATTCGTTAAGCTTTCGGCGCTCGCACCGGCGAGCCCCCTCGAACGGGGGAAAGGACCCCGGAGGTGTCATTGTTGAGCACCGAGACGTCCGTCCCGCCCCCGCGCATGTCCGAACTCGGCGCCGTCGACTCCGCGCTGCTGGACGTCCTGCTGCGTGAGGCCCCGATCGGCTTCGCCCTCCTCGACTCCGCCGGCCGCTTCCAGCGCGTCAACCGCGCCTTGGCCGAGGTCTACGGCCGCGACCCCGCCCAGTGCCACGGGCGCACCCCCGCCGACCTCCTTGAGGGCGACCCCGACCGCGCCGCCCACGACTCCGCCGTCGCCGCCGTCCTCAGCGGCGCCGGCACCGTGCACAGCGAGCACCGCCTCGAAGGCGGGCCGCCCGACGCCTCCGGCCGCCCGCGCCAGTGGGCGCTGTCCTGGCACCCGGCCACCGGGTCCGACGGAACCCTCGAAGGCGTGGTGCTGATCGCCGTGGACTGCTCGGACCGCTTCAGCGCCGAGGTCGCGCTGCGCCGCAGCGAGGAGCGCTACCGCTCCCTGCTCACCGCCACCAACCAGGTCGTGTGGACCGCCGACGCCAACGGCGACGTCCAGGAGGACTGCCCCGACTGGCGCGTCATCACCGGCCAGACCGCCGAGCAGTACCTCGGGCGCGGCTGGCTCGACGCCGCCCACCCCGACGACCACGAGCAGGTCGCCCGCGCCTGGACCGACGCCGTCGCCGACCGCACCACCTTCGACGAGATCTTCCGGGTGCGCACCCAGTCCGGCGACTTCCGCTACTACCGCTCGCGGGCGGTGCCCATCATGCGCGGCGACACCCTCATGGAGTGGGTCGGCGCCCACAGCGACATCACCACCCAGCACGACGCCGACGACATGCGCCAGCGCCTCACCCAGCAGTTGGGCGAGGCCGCGCTGCGCACCGTGCGCCTCCAGAAGGCCACCTCCGACCTCGCCGAGGCGCTGACCGTCGGCGAGGTCGTGCAGGCCATGACCGAGATCGGGCAGTCGGCCGTGGGCGCCGACACCACCACCGTGGGCGAGCTGGACCGCGACAACCTGCGGCTGCACGTGCTGCGCGACGACTCCGCGGTGCCCGGCGGGCGCGCGGTCCCAGCCGCCGCGCCCGGCGACCTGCGCGTGGCCATGGAGACCGCGGTGCGCGAGCGCCGCCCCTTCATCGCCGGCAACCCCGCCGAACTCCGCGAACTGGTCGAGGACGACCCCGAGGTCCTGGCGTTCCTGCGCGAGACCGACGAACGCGCCTGGGTGGCGCTGCCGCTGCTGAGCGCCGGCCAGCCCATCGGCGCCCTGCGGTTCACCTTCTCGTCCGCCCGCGACATCTCCGACGAGGAGAAGGTCTTCCTCGAGGCGCTGGCCGGCCAGTGCGCGCTCGCCCTGGAGCGCGCCAAGCTGTTCGAGCGCGAGCACCGCACCGCCGAGGCGCTCCAGGCCAGCCTGCTGCCCGAGGACCTCCCCAAGGTCAAGGGCATCTCGATGCAGGCGTTCTACCGGTCGGGCACCCAGCACGTGCAGGTCGGCGGCGACTGGTACGACGCGTTCCCGCTGCCCGACGGCCGGATCGCCGGGGTGCTCGGCGACGTCATGGGCAAGGGCATCAAGGCCGCCACCGGCATGAGCCGGGTGCGCAACGCGCTGCGGGCGCTGGCCTTCAGCATGCCCGAACCCGCCGACGTGCTCACCGGCCTGGACCGCATGTTCGACGCCACCGAGGGGCTCGACCAGGTCACCACGCTCGTCTACTTCGTCCTGGACCCCGAGACCGGCCAGATCGACCTCAGCAACGCCGGGCACCCGCCGCCCCTGGTCGTGGGCGAGCACACCGAGCCCTGGCTGCTGGCCGCCGAGCCCGACACGCCGCTGGGCGTCAGTTCCGAGCGGGGCCACCACAAGTTTTTCGTCCAGCCCGGTAACACCGTGGTGCTCTACAGCGATGGACTTGTTGAGAACCGGAAGCGCGCCGTCGCCACCGGTCTCGAAGAACTTGTCACCGTAGCGTCCCAGGCGCGGCCGGAGGTGGTGGGCGACCCACAGCACATGCTCCAGTACCTTGTTGAGGGCATGCTCGCAGGGTATGAGCAGGACGACGACGTCACTCTGCTCGCCGTCCACCTCCCGGTGCTCGATACGGCACCGGAGTAGGAGACCGTACGAAAGTCCGACACTTTGCCTAATAAGGTGGAGGAGCCATCAGCCCCGCTCCGGCGGGGGGTGGGTTCGAGGACCCGACGGTGGGGTTGGAATCCGCGCACCGCGGAAAAAATCCTACTGGGCGGATGTGCCCAACCGCTAGAGAGGGCGCATACGCTGAAAAGAAGTCGGAGGTTCCCCGTCGTCCAGGCGGGGATGTCCCGGGCACGAGCCAGGAGAGAGCGCCACTCTCCCCGCACGGCTCGTCGGGCCGCCGGGTCCAGCAATCTCGCCACACGTCCGTTCGAGAGGTGTTTGTGTCACCTGCCAGTTCGACCCGCTCTAAGCAGCCGGACTCGCTGCACGAGCCCGTCATCCAGCAGTTGATCGAGCGTGGGCGGTCCCAGGGGTACCTTGAGCCCGAGGACGTTCGCCGTGCCTTTGAAGAGGCTGACATCCCGATGTCGCAGGCACAGGCCGTGCTGCGCAGCCTGACCAAAGAGGGCGTGACCCTGGTCGTGGGCGCCGAGGACTCCGCGCCGTCGCGGCGCAAGTCCGCGCGCCGCAAGCCGGCCCCCGCCAAGAAGCCGGTCGTCGCCAAGACCAAGCGCGCGGCGGCCGCCCAGGAGCAGACCGACACCGTCACCGCGGTCGTCGACTCCGCCGCCACCGCCCCCGCGGCCAAGAAGCGCGGCGCCGCGGCGTCGGCGCCGGAGGCTTCGGGCGACGACACGGCCGCGACCGAACCCGCCAAGAAGCCGGCCCGCAAGTCCGCGGCCAAGAGCACCACGGCCAAGGCCGGCGCGGCCGCCAAGAAGACCAAGACCGCCGGCAAGGCCAAGGACACCGCGGCCACCGGCCCCACCGCCGTCGCCCCGGCCGGTCCGGGCGACCCCGACAAGGTCGACGACGAGGACGACGTCGTCCTGGACGTCACCGACGACGACCTCGACCTCGAGGCCGCCGACGACTTCGAGGACACCGGCGTCGAGCTGGAGCTGGTCGAGGACCCCGACGACAAGTCCGGGGCGCCCGAGGGGCCCGTGGCCGGTTCCGGGGTCAAACCCGAGTCGGCCGGCATCCCCGAGAAGGCCGCCGCCAACACCTCCGAGGACGAGGCGTTCGTCCTCTACGACGATGACGACGACGCCCCGACCCCGCAGGTGGTCGCCGCCGGCGCCACCGCCGACCCGGTCAAGGACTACCTGAAGCAGATCGGCAACGTCGCCCTCCTCAACGCCGAGCAGGAGGTCGAGCTGGCCAAGCGCATCGAGGCCGGCCTGTTCGCCGAGGAGAAGCTCGCCGACGAGGGAGACTCCCTCACCCAGGAGTTCCGCGACGAGCTGGAGTGGATCGCCGAGGACGGCGCCCGCGCCAAGAAGCACCTGCTGGAGGCCAACCTCCGGCTGGTCGTCTCGCTGGCCAAGCGCTACACCGGCCGCGGCATGCTGTTCCTGGACCTCATCCAGGAGGGCAACCTCGGCCTCATCCGCGCGGTCGAGAAGTTCGACTACACCAAGGGCTTCAAGTTCTCGACCTACGCCACGTGGTGGATCCGCCAGGCGATCACCCGCGCCATGGCCGACCAGGCGCGCACCATCCGCATACCGGTGCACATGGTCGAGGTCATCAACAAGCTGGCCCGCGTGCAGCGGCAGATGCTCCAGGACCTGGGCCGCGAGCCCACCCCAGAGGAGCTGGCCCGCGAACTCGACATGACCCCGGAGAAGGTCGTGGAGGTGCAGAAGTACGGCCGCGAGCCGATCTCCCTGCACACCCCGCTCGGCGAGGACGGCGACAGCGAGTTCGGCGACCTCATCGAGGACTCCGAGGCGATCCAGCCGGGCGAGGCGGTCAGCTTCACGCTCCTCCAGGAGCAGTTGCACTCGGTGCTGGACACCCTCTCCGAGCGCGAGGCCGGTGTGGTCTCGATGCGGTTCGGGCTGACCGACGGCCAGCCCAAGACCCTGGACGAGATCGGCAAGGTCTACGGCGTGACGCGCGAGCGCATCCGGCAGATCGAGAGCAAGACCATGTCGAAGCTGCGCCATCCGTCGCGGTCGCAGGTGCTCCGCGACTACCTCGACTGATCCCCGTCCGTACCGTTCACACCGAGGTGCCGACTGAGCGGGGACTCGCCGCTCGGTCCGCACACGGACTCCGCGCGCCGGAGCACCGCCACGGTGTCGGCCCTGCCATCGCCGACACCCGGCGGGGTGGGGTGCGCACTGCCGCATGGTCCCGGTGCCGTGTGTGCCGTACCTGTCGCCGGACCGCCGCCCTCTGCCACGCGCCGGGCGGCGGCCTGACCGCTTGAGTCTGAGCTGAAGCTGTCCGAACTGATCTGAGACTGATGTGAGTGCCCGGGCCGGCCCTTCCTGACCAAAGGGGACCGGCCCGGTCGCGCGTCCGCGTCCAGGACCCGCCGCGGCGACGGCGGGTGTGGCGACGCCCGCGAAGTACCGCGGCGGACAAGGACGCTCCGTACGTCTTCCTCATCCGACACGGACAATACTGCCGAGCGCGGTGTATGGCGGAGATAAAGGACTGAGACCCGTTCGTTATCAGCACGCGCGTTTTCCCGGGTCAGCCGGTGTTTATGCGCCGCCCGCCGGTCAGTCGAACCGCTTCACCGGGCGGGGGAGAGGCCGGGAAGGCGCGGGGAATCGGGGGCTTTGTCCAGGTTTCGGGCCGCCGGCCGCGGCAGTGTGCGCGGGCACTCCGCCGGGCGTGTATAGGGAGCGGGGGAGCAGCGCGGCTCAGTCGCGCTCGACCACGTCCAGGGTCCACGGGCGGCCGGGCCGGTCCGGGCGCACGAGTTCGGTCCGGTATCCGAGGGCGGCGACCGCGTCGGCCGCCTCCTCGGGGGTGGCGGGCACCGCGCCGGCGGCCAGCAGGCCGTGCGCCACCGCGCCGCGCGTCGCCTTGGCCATGTGGCTGACCACGCCGCGCCGCACCCGGCCCTCCGACACGGTTTCGCGCAGCACCCGCACGGCCGCGGTCCGCTCGGCGGTCTCGCCGACCGGGCGCCAGGCGGCGGCGTAGGTGGAGGAGCGGCAGTCGAGCACCAGCCGCCCCTCGGCGCGCTTGACCAGCAGGTCGCTCAGCCGTGCCCGCCAGAAGGCGCCCAGGGCGCCCAGGCCCGGCAGGCGCACGCCCATCGACAACCGGTAGGGGGGCACCCGGTCCAGCGGCCCCACCACGCCCCACAGGCCCGAGAAGACCAGCACGGAGTCGGCGGTGCGCCGGGCGGTGGCGGGATCGGCGGCAAGGAGGCCGGGCAGCCGCAGGCGGTCGTAGAGGACGCCGGTGTAGAGGTCGGCGGCCCGCAGCGTGGACGCGGTGGCCAGCGCGGAGTTGCGCGCAAGGGCTTCGTCGACCTGGGCGGCCGACAGCCCCAGCACCTCGCGCGCCCGCTCCCGGGGGCCCCGGCACAACCCGACCAGTTCCGCCATGACCGCCTCGCGCGCCTCGGCGACCTCCGGCAGCGCGAGCGCGCCCACGTCCACGGGCGCGCCGTCGCCGTCGGCGGCCTTGCCTTCGGAGGGCGGCAGCAGGATGAGCATGCGGGTCGTCTCCCAGCCTCGGAGTCTTGGCCACCCGGCGTGGGGGAACGCGTCGGCGGCAGCGGTGTCGGCACGGACACGCGGCGGAGTAGTCCCAGCGTCCGGGCCGGTTCCGCCCGCCGTACAGGATAGGGCGCCAGAAGCGGGGACGCGGGCGCCCTCAGCGACCCGGGCAGTGCGGAAGGCCGAGGTTCCCCGCTCTCCGCACGCTCCTCACGCCGCCTGGGCGCTCCCCGCCGTGCGGGCGACAAAAACGGCGGCGGCCCCCGGTCGGGGGCCGCCGCCGTGACGCCTGTGGCGGGATGAACTAACGCTACTCGTCGGCGGACGTGGCCGGTTCCTTTTGCAGCCGGCTGGTTTCGTCCTGGATCTCCGAGGCGATCTTGCGGATGGAGTCGTCATGCTTACGCATGTGATGCGCGCAGAACAGCAGTTCGCCACCGGAGTTGAGAACCACTCGGACGTACGCCTGCGCACCACAACGGTCGCAACGGTCAGCAGCCGTCAGCGGCTGGGTGGGGGCAAGGGTTCCAGTCACTTCGCCTTCCTCAATACTCGGCGCTAGTCACTCAGCACAACATCTAACCGGACGGAGAGCTTCCCAACCAGCCCTTCTGTACGCCGACAGCGGAATCGCCCTTCTCCAGGGGGTTTTCTGGGGCGTTTCGGGGCAATCGAGTGACGGATGCCACCCCTGTTCACTCCTTGTCACCACCCGGTCGGAACCCAATGGACTTTCGGTCGGACTCCGATGGGGCGGCGATGGGTCCGCGATGGGCCTCCGGCGGACCCCCGCCCCTGCCCCGCCCGGCCCCCTTCGCGGCCGGATCCGCCGGTGGCGGCGGGGTTCCCAAGCGGCGCGGGAGCGGGGTGGGCCGGATTTGAGGTGGTAACCTCGCGCGTGGTGTGGACGTGATGATCAGGCGACCGTCCCGCCGCGGTCGGGTGAACCGCAGCCCACGGGGCTGCGACCACTCTCCGGCGGCGGAAACGCGCTCGTGTCGCGCGCGCCGCCCGGGGCGGCCCCGGGCCCATCGGCGCAGGCCACCAGGCACGCACCCGGCGTGCCGGGCGGCGCCGCGTTCCTGTCACACCGATGCGTCATGCTGGCGGCACGCGTCTGCCCGACGACCCGCCGCCCCCCGTCCGCTGTCCGCCCGCGTCCAGCGTCCGCCCGCACCCGGGCGCGCCGACCTGTCCTTGCAGGAGATTCACACGTGACCGCCCTTACCGCAGCCGTCGATGAGCCCGAGGAATACTCCGCGCGGCATCTTTCGGTCCTGGAAGGACTTGAGGCGGTCCGCAAGCGTCCCGGTATGTACATCGGGTCCACGGACAGCCGCGGACTGACCCACTGCATGTGGGAGATCATCGACAACTCCGTCGACGAGGCCCTCGGCGGCTTCTGCACGCGCATCGACGTCGTGCTGCACCGCGACGGCTCCGTCGAGGTCCGCGACAACGGGCGCGGCATCCCCGTCGACATCGAACCCAAGTCCGGCCTGTCGGGCGTGGAGCTGGTCATGACCAAGCTGCACGCCGGCGGCAAGTTCGGCGGCGGCGCCTACACCGCCTCCGGCGGCCTGCACGGCGTGGGCGCCTCGGTGGTGAACGCCCTGTCGGCGCGCCTGGACGTCGAGGTCGACCTCAAGGGCCACACCCACGCCATGAGCTTCCGCCGGGGCATCCCCGGCCGGTTCGCCGAGCCCGGCCCCGACGCCGACTTCACCCCGGCCAGCGGCCTGGAGGAGGTCCGCCGCGTCGCCAAGAAGGTCACCGGCACCCGCATCCGCTTCTGGGCGGACCGCCAGATCTTCCTCAAGGACGCCGACATCACGCGCGACTCCCTGCTCGACCGCGCGCGCCAGACCGCGTTCCTCATCCCCGGGCTGACCATCGCCGTGCGCGACGAGCGCGACCCCGAGGCCCCGGCATTCGAGGAGGAGTTCCGCTTCGACGGCGGCATCGGGGAGTTCTGCGCCTTCCTGGCGCCCGACGAGGCCGTCAACGACGTGCTGCGGATCCAGGGCACCGGCCACTTCACCGAGACCGTCCCGGTGCTCGACGACCAGGGCCACATGACCCCCACCGACGTCGACCGCCGGCTCGACGTCGACATCGCCCTGCGCTGGGGCACCGGCTACGAGACCACCGCGCGCTCCTTCGTCAACGTCATCGCCACCCCCAAGGGCGGCACCCACATGGCCGGGTTCGAGCGGGCGCTGGTGCGCGTGGTCAACGACCAACTGCGCTCCACCAAGCTCCTCAAGGCCAGCGACGACCCCGTGACCAAGGAGGACGTCCTCGAAGGGCTCACGGCGGTGGTCACCGTGCGCCTGCCGGAGCCGCAGTTCGAGGGCCAGACCAAGGAGATCCTGGGCACCTCGGCGGCCTCCCGCATCGTCTCCCAGGTGGTGGGCAAGGAGCTGCGCACGTTCCTCACCTCCACCAAGCGCACCGAGAAGCAGCAGGCCCGCGCGGTGCTGGAGAAGATCGCCAACGCCGCCAAGGCGCGCATCGCCGCGCGCCAGCAGCGCGAGACCCAGCGCCGCAAGAACGCGCTGGAAAGCTCGGCGCTGCCGGCCAAGCTGGTCGACTGCCGCAGCGAGGGGCTGGAGCGCAGCGAGCTGTTCATCGTCGAGGGCGACTCCGCCCTGGGCACCGCCAAGCTCGCCCGCGACTCCGAGTTCCAGGCGCTGCTGCCGATCCGCGGCAAGATCCTCAACGTCCAGAAGTCCTCGCTGTCGGACATGCTGAAGAACGCCGAGTGCGCGGCGATCCTCCAGGTCATCGGCGCCGGCTCGGGCCGCACCTTCGACCTCGACGCCGCCCGCTACGGCCGGGTCATCCTGATGGCCGACGCCGACGTCGACGGCGCGCACATCCGCTGCCTGCTGCTGACCCTCTTCTACCGCTACATGCGCCCGATGCTGGAGGCCGGCCGGGTGTTCGCGGCGGTGCCGCCGCTGCACCGCATCGAGCTGACCAACATCCGCAGGAAGCGCGGGGCCAAGCCCGAGGACCGCTACGTCTACACCTACTCCGACGCCGAACTCCACCGCAAGCTGCTGGAGCTGGAGAAGAAGGGCATGAGCTGGAAGGAGCCGGTGCAGCGGTACAAGGGCCTGGGTGAGATGGACGCCGACCAGCTCGCCGAGACCACCATGGACCCCCGCCACCGCACCCTGCGCCGCATCCGGGTGGAGCACGCCGAGGAGGCCGCGAAGGTCTTCGACCTCCTCATGGGCAACGAGGTCGCGCCGCGCCGGGAGTTCATCGCCCAGGGCGCCCGCGAACTCGACCTCGCCCGCATCGACACCTGATCCGGGAGGGGCGGGCGCCCGGCCCGCCGCCCCTGATCCGGCCTCGGCCCCGGTCGCGCCCGCCCTTCGGGCGGCGCGGCCGGGGCCGTCTGCTTGCTGAGACCGGTCGGCTCAGCCCCGGGGCTCGATCGGCGGCGACCACTCGCCCGTGGCCAGGAAGCGCTGGATCGCGGCGGTGTAGGGCTCGGGGTCCAGGCCCCGGGCGGCCACCCACGCGTCGTCGTAGTAGCTGTGCCGGTAGCGCTCGCCGCCGTCGCAGATCAGCGTGACGACGCTGCCGCGCCGCCCCTCGCGCAGCATCCGCGCGATCAGGTGCCACACGCCCCACAGGTTCGTGCCGGTGGAGCCGCCCGCGCACAGGCCGGTCACCGTGTCGAGGTGGCGCATGGCCGCGATGCTGGCGGCGTCGGGCACCGGGATCATCAGGTCGATCACCGAGGGCACGAAGCTGGGCTCCATGCGCGGCCGGCCGATGCCCTCGATCCGCGAGGGCATCCCGGTGGCGTAGTCGGCGGCGCCGGTGGCCCAGCCGGGGAAGAACGCGGAGTTCTCCGGGTCGACCACCGCCAGGCGGGTGTGGTGGCGCCGGTAGCGCAGGTAGCGGCCGATGGTGGCCGAGGTGCCGCCGGTGCCGGCGCCCACCACGATCCACTCGGGCACCGGGTGGCGCTCCATGGCCATCTGCTCGAACACCGACTCGGCGATGTTGTTGTTGCCGCGCCAGTCGGTGGCCCGCTCGGCGTAGGTGAACTGGTCCATGTAGTGGTAGCCGGGCCGGGCGGCCAGCCGCTCGGCCTCGGTGTACATCTCGGCGGGGACGTCCACGAAGTGGCACGTGCCGCCGTAGCGCTCGATGAGGGCGATCTTCTCGGGGCTGGTCTTGCGCGGCACCACGGTGACGAAGTCCAGCCCCAGCAGCCGCGCGAAGTACGCCTCGGACACGGCGGTGGAGCCGGAACTGGCCTCCACGACGGTGGTGTGCTCGTCGATCCAGCCGTTGGCCAGGGCGTAGAGGAACAGCGAGCGCGCCAGGCGGTGCTTGAGGCTGCCGGTGGGGTGCACCGACTCGTCCTTGAGGTAGAGGTCGATGCCCCATTCCTCGGGGAGCGGGAAGACGTGCAGGTGGGTGTCCGCCGAGCGGTTGGCGTCGGCGACCACCTTGCGCACGGCGTCGTCGGCCCAGGCGCGGGCGCGGAGGTCGCAGCGCTCCACCCAGGGCTGCTGAGAGTCGTCGGCCGGTGCGGTCATGGTCGCGACCCTACCGGCCGGGCGCCCCGCGCACAGCGGACGGGCCGGCCCTCCCGGGGGAGGGCCGGCCCGTGTGGTCCGTGCGGGGGCGGCGGGGGTCCGGTGGCCGGTGCGGCCGGGGTCCCGGCGGACCTAGTCCAGCGAGCCGCCCGACATCGCGGCGTGCATCCGGCGGTAGGTCGCGGCTTCGTCGTCGCGGCTCTGCCGCTCCAGCGACCGGGCCAGCGCAATGTGCGCCCAACTGTCGCAGGGGTCGAGTTCGATGATCCTGCGGAACGTGTCCTCGGCCTTGTTCAGTTGCGCCGAGTGGAAGTAGGCGCGGCCCAAGAGTTCGAGGATGGACCGGCTGCCGGGCTCGGCCTCGGCGATGGGCTCCAGGACGCGCGCGGCCTCGATGGGGTCGCCCAGGTCGAAGTACATCTTGGCCCGGTTGAACGTCTCGTAGGTCGTCTCCTTCACGGGCACTCCCTTCGTCCCGCATCACAACGGTGATGCGGAAGGCCCTATTCCCTGGTAAGGGCGGGCGGACACGCGGGAGGCGCGGCCCTACAGGTCGGCGGGGGAGACCCGGCCGGTCTCGACGTCGTAGACGGCGCCGGCGACCTCCAGGCCCTGCGGCAGCAGCGGGTGGTGGCGGATGCGCTCCAGGTCGCGGCGCAGCGCGGCGAGCTGGTCGCTGTCGGTGCCGAAGTCCAGGCTGCGGGTGTCGACGCCGTGCTCGCGCTCGATGAGGTCGTGGACCTCGGCGTCGCCGGAGACCGACGCCATCTTGCACCGGGTGTGCGGCATGACCAGGATCCGCGTGACGTTGAGCAGGTAGGCGCCCACGACCAGGTTGGCCAGCACGTTGTCGGTGACCCGGCCGCCGGCGTTGCGCAGGATCTTGGCGTCGCCCAGCGACAGCCCCAGGGCCGCCAGCGGGTCGATGCGGGAGTCCATGCACGTCACCACGGCCAGGCCGCGCTCAGCGCGCGGGGCGAGGTCGGCGTGGCGGAAGCGGGCGGCGTAGTCGGCGTTGGCCGCGAAGACGTCGTCGAACGCGCTGGTCACGGTCTGCTCCTGAAGGTCTCGGCGACTGGGGTCGGTGTCGGTGTTGGTTTCGGGTGCGGTTACGGGTTTGGGACCCGGGTGCGGTGCCGGCGGCGGGGCGGGGCACCGGGGCAAGGCGCGGTGCGGCGCCCGGCCCCGGCACCCCGCCCCGGCCCGGCCCGGCCCGGCCCGTACGGCCCGTACGGCCTGTGCGGCGGGTGCCGCCGGTCCGCGCGGCGGACCGGCGGCACCGGCTCAGCCGGTGGGTCCGGACGCGGCGACGTGGATGTCGTGGCGGCCGGTGCCGATGGTGGCAATGGCGCGGGGCAGCGGCTCGCCGGAGCCGTCGCGCCGCTGGTCGAGGTCGGGCAGCCGGATCGGGCCGCCGTCGGCCTTGGCCGCGCGGGCGGGCGCCCGGCCCACCCAGGCCAGCACCAGGCTGTCCTCGCCCTTGAGGAACCGCTGGCAGCGCACGCCGCCGGTGCCGCGCCCCTTGGCGGGGTAGACCTCGAACGGGGTGACCTTGGCGGATCCGGCGCCGGTTCCCGGCAGTTCGGTGGAGCCGGCGGCGACGGTGAGGACCACGGAGTCCTCGGGCACGGCGACCGCGCCGAACCAGATGGCCTTGGCGCCCTCGGGCAGCCGCACCCCGGCCACGCCGCCGGCGGGTCGGCCCTGCGGGCGCACGGAGTCGGCGGAGAACCGCAGCAACTGGGCCTCGGAGGTGATGAAGACGAGGTCCTCCTCGCCGGTGGCCAACTGGGTGGCGCCGATGACCCGGTCGCCCTCGCGCAGGTTGATGATCTCGAAGTCGTCCTTGTTGGGCGGGGAGTCGGCGGCCACCCGCTTGACCACGCCCTGCGCGGTACCCAGCGCGATGCCGGGGCCGTCGTTGTCGAGCGCGGCGACCGACACCACGCGTTCGTCCTCGGCGAGTTCCACGAAGTCCGACACGGGCAGGCCCGAGGCGGTGGGCGGGGCGTCGCCGGGGTCGGCGGGGAGTTCGGGCAGCTCCAGCACGGGCACCCGGATGACCCGCCCGTGGTCGGTGATCACCCCGATGTCGGCGCGCGAGCTGGTGGGCACCGACGCCGCCACGGAGTCGTGGCGGGTGCGCAGCCCCTCGTACACCGGCGGGAGGCGGTCGCCGGCAGTGCGGCCCAGCAGCCCGGTGGCGCTGAGCAGCACGTGGCAGGGGTCGTCGCCCAGCTCCAGCGGGATGGCAGCGCTGCGGGTCTCGCCGGTGCTCTCCTGGAGCACGGTGCGCCGCGGTGTGGCGTACTCCTTGGCGACCTCGCCCAGCTCCTTGGACACCAGGCGGCGCAGCTTGGTGTCGGACTCCAGGATCGCGGTCAGCTCCTCGATCTCCTTGTTGAGCTGGTCGCGCTCGCTCTCCAGCTCCAGCCGGTCGAACTTGGTGAGCCGGCGCAGCGGGGTGTCGAGGATGTAGCGCGCCTGGGTGTCGGACAGCTCATAAGCCGACATCAGCCGCTCGCGCGCCTGGGTGGAGTCCTCGGACTCCCGGATCAGCGCGATGACGGCGTCGATGTTGAGCAGCGCCACCAGCAGGCCGGCCACCAGGTGCAGGCGCTCGCGGCGCTTGGCGCGGCGGTGCTCGCTGCGGCGCCGCACGACCTCCAGGCGGTGGTCGACGAACACCTGGAGCAGCTCGCGCAGGCCCAGGGTGCGCGGCTGGCCGTCGACCAGCGCGACGTTGTTGATGCCGAAGCTCTCCTCCATGGGGGTGAGCCGGTACAGCTCCTCAAGGACGGCCTCGGGGTTGAAGCCGTTCTTCAGCTCGATGACCAGCCGCAGGCCCTGGTTGCGGTCGGTGAGGTCCTTGAGGTCGGAGATGCCCTGGAGCCGCTTGGCCTGCACCAGCTCCTTGATGCGGCTGACCACGCGCTCGGGGCCGATGTTGTAGGGGAGTTCGGTGACGACCAGGCCGGTGCGGCGCGGCGAGACCTTCTCGATGGCGACGGTGGCGCGGGTGCGGAAGGTGCCGCGGCCCTTCACGTAGGCGTCGCGCACGCCGTCCAGGCCCACGATGGTGCCGCCGGTGGGCAGGTCGGGGCCGGGGATGAACTCCATGAGGTCGGCGAGCGTGGCGTCGGGGTGGGCGATGAGGTGCCGGGCCGCGGCGATGACCTCGCCGAGGTTGTGCGGCACCATGTTGGTCGCCATGCCCACGGCGATGCCGGAGGCGCCGTTGACCAGCAGGTTGGGGAACGCCGCGGGCAGGACCTCGGGCTCGGTCTCCTGGCCGTCGTAGTTGGACTGGAAGTCCACGACGTCCTCGTCGATCGAGGCCACCATCAACTGGGCCGCGCGCGCCATGCGCGCCTCGGTGTAGCGCATGGCCGCCGGGGCGTCGTCGCCGCCCAGCGAGCCGAAGTTGCCGTGGCCGTCGACCAGCGGCACGCGCATGGCGAAGGGCTGGCTGAGCCGGACCATGGCGTCGTAGATGGGGGAGTCGCCGTGGGGGTGCAGCTTGCCCATGACCTCGCCCACCACGCGGGCGCACTTGACGTGGGCGCGGTCGGGCCGCAGGCCCATCTCGTTCATCTGGTAGAGGATGCGCCGCTGGACCGGCTTGAGGCCGTCGCGCGCGTCGGGGAGCGCGCGCTGGTAGATCACCGAGTAGGCGTACTCCAGGAAGCTGCCGCGCATTTCCTCGGAGACGTCGATGTCGATGATCTTCTCGGCGAGGTCCTCGGGAGGTGGTGGAGAGGTTGTACGGGCCATGCCGGTAATTCTGTCCCCACCGGGTGACCATCGCGAACCAGGCGGTCGAGGCGGGCACGTCGCGGCGCGTTAGGATTTCGTCAAAATGCCGGTAATTTGGGTGGACCCGGATACCCCGGTGCCGGACGGGCCGCGACGATGCTCACGTTCCGTGACATCGGTGGGGATGGGTCCGGTGCCGCCTCTGCCTCCCGCGTGAGAACAAACACGCTGATACCGGGAATGTCCTCCGAAACCGCGCGGCCGGTTTCGGTGTCTGCGCTGGTCGCGGCCGGATGTCACGGAGCGTGCGGGGCGGATCAGGCCAACGAAAGGCGGCGAATGGTACACCCGATCGCGGCGGAGTCAAGGCGGCGGCCGTGCGCGCCGCTACCCTTGAAGGCACCCCCTCCCGCCCCGCCGACCTCCTCCGTCCTGCCCGCCGCACCGGCACCGCGCCGCCGCCCGGCGGCAGGTGCGCGTCCGTGCTCCCGATGATGATCGACGTGCCTATGCTGCTGCCCGCCATCCTCGCGCTGCACGCCGTGGTCGCCGTGCCGCTGCCGCCGCTGGTCCGCCGCCTCGGCCCCCGCGCCTTCCTGCTCGCCGGGGTACCGCCGGCGGTGTCGGCGGTGTGGGCGCTGGCCCAGGCCCCCGCCATCGTGGCCGGCCGTGCCGCCACCGCCGAGGTCGCCTGGGCGCCCGCGCTGGGGATCGGGCTGAACTTCCGCGTGGACGCGCTGTCGCTGGCCATGATCGTGCTGGTCAGCGGTATCGGCGCGGTCATCTTCTGCTACTGCGCCGCCTACTTCCACCACGGCGAGCGCGGGCTGGGCCGCCTGGCCGCCGTGCTGGTGCTGTTCTCCGGCGCCATGCTCGGCGTGGTCACCACCGACAACCTCTTCGCGCTGTATGTGTTCTGGGAGCTGACCTCGGTCACCTCCTTCCTGCTGGTGGGCCACGACGACCGCAAGGAGCAGGCGCGCCGCGCCGCCACCCAGGCGCTGGTCACCACCGCCGGCACCGGCCTGCTGATGCTCATCGGGTTCGTGATGCTGGGCCACGCCGCCGGCGACTACAGCATCTCCGGGCTGGTGGCCGACCCGCCCGACGGCGGCCCGTGGCTGACCGTGGCCCTGGTGCTGGTGCTGGCCGGTGCGTTCGGCAAGTCCGCGCAGGTGCCGCTGCACTTCTGGCTGCCCGGCGCGATGGTGGCGCCCACGCCCGTCAGCGCCTACCTGCACGCGGCGGCCATGGTCAAGGGCGGGGTCTACCTGGTGGCCCGGCTGGCGCCCGGGTTCGCCGACGCCGACCTGTGGCGGTGGCTGGTGCTGGGCTTCGGCCTGGCCACCATGCTGGTGGGCGGCTGGCGCGCGCTGCGCCAGGACGACCTCAAGCTGCTGCTGGCCTACGGCACCGTCAGCCAACTGGGATTCCTCGTGCTGCTGGGCGGCGCCGGCACCCAGGTCGCCGGCGTGGCCATGATCGCCATGCTGCTGGCCCACGGGTTCTTCAAGTCCGCGCTGTTCCTGACCGTGGGCATCATCGACCACCAGACCGGCACCCGCAGCATCAGCCGGCTGACCGGGCTGGGCCGGCGCATGCCCGTGCTCGCCGTGGCCGCCACCCTGGCGGCGGCGTCCATGGCCGGGCTGCCGCCGCTGGTCGGGTTCGTCGGCAAGGAGGCCGCGCTGGAGGCGTTCGTGCCCGGCGCGGCGCCGGCCCCCGGCCCCGAGGGCTCGGCCGTCATGCTCACCGGCCTGGTGCTGGGCTCGATCCTCACCTTCGCCTACAGCGCCCGGTTCGTCTGGGGCGCCTTCGCCGACAAGTCGACCGTCTCCGAACGCGGCTTCCGGCGGCCCTCGGCGGCGTTCGTCGCCGCACCGGTGGCGCTGACGGCGGTCAGCCTCGGCCTGGGCCTCGCCCCCGCCCTGGCCGACCCCCTCGCCCAGGGCTACGCCCACGACCTGCCCGCCGGCCACCACGCCTACCACCTGTCGCTGTGGCACGGGATCACCCTGCCGCTGCTGCTGACCGGCCTGGTGATCGCCGCCGGCGCGCTGATGTTCGTGCGGCGCCGGGCGGTGAGCCGGCTCCAGAACCGGATGCCGCGCTGGCCCGACGCCGAGTACGGCTACCACCTGTTCGTGCACGGCGTCTACAGCGTGGCGCTGAGCGTCACCCGGCGCACCCAGAGCGGGTCGCTGCCGGTCTACCTCGGCATCATCCTGGCCACCATGCTCCTGCTGCCCGGCGCGCGCCTGGCGGCCGGGCTGATCACCGGCGAGATCGCCGTGCCGGGGGTGCAGGGCGCGTTCCGGCTGTGGGACAGCCCGCTGGAGCTGCTGGTGGCGGCGGTGGTCGTGGTGACCACGATCGCCACCGTGCGCGAGCACCGGCGGTTCCCCGCGCTGATCCTGCTCAGCGTGCTCGGGTTCGGGATCGCCGGGCTGTTCGTGCTGCACGGCGCCCCCGACCTCGCCCTCACCCTGGTGCTGGTCGAGACCCTCACCACGATCATCCTGGTGTTCGTCCTGCGCCGGCTGCCCACCACCTTCAGCGTCCGGCCCAACGGGTGGGCCAAGCGGCTGACCGTGCTGCTGTGCGCCGCCGCCGGGACGTTCATCGCCCTGGCGCTGTGGCTGATGACCGCCGCGCGCACCGACGCGCCGATCTCCCAGGGCTACACCGAGCGGGCCGACGAGGCCGGCGGCGACAACCTCGTCAACATCATCCTGGCCGACTTCCGGGCGCTGGACACCCTCGGCGAGATCGTGGTGCTGGCCACGGCCGCCGTCGCCGTGGCCTCGCTGGTGCTGCTCAACCGGCGCAACCGCGTCGTGGACGAGCCCGCCGCCGAGGTCGCCGTCGAGGCCGAGGAGGAGGCCCGGCTGTCGGCCGCCGCCGAGGAGCACGCCGACTCCGTGGCCGCCCACGCCGCCGCCGAGCCCGCGCTGGGCCAGGGGCAGGCGCCCGCGCGCGGCGCCGGCGCCGAGGCCGGCGAGGCCGAGATGACCGTGCGCGGCACGGCCGCCGGTCCGGAGGGCGCCGGCGGCGAGTCCAGGGCCGAAGCCGTGGGCGGCGGACCGGGGGGCGGTGAACCGGCGGAGGGCGGACCGGCGGGCGGCCCCCGGCCGCGCCCCGCCGACGCGCCCGGTGACGCCGCCGACCCCGGTCCCGCGCCGCCCGACCCCGGCGACACCCCCGCGGACTCCGCCGACCCGCCTCCCGACCCCCGCGAAACCCCGGCAGACCCCGACGACCACGAGGGGAGCGACGATGGCCGACCTTGAGTCCGCCTACCCCGTGCCCGCCGGGCGCGCCGACCGCCCGGGCGGCCCGCCCGAGGACTGGGAGGCCCCGCGCGAGCGGTGGCTGAGCACCGCCGTGCGCCCGGCGTTCGGCCCGCGCTCGGTGCTGCTGGAGGTCGCCACCCGGCTGCTCACCCCGGCCATCCTCACCTTCTCGGTGTTCCTGCTGGTCTCGGGGCACGACCGGCCCGGCGGCGGGTTCGCCGGCGGCCTGGTCGCCAGCATGGCCTACGTGCTGCGCTACATCGCCGGGGGCCGCCACGAGCTGGCGGCGGGCATCCCCATGCAGCCCAACCGGCTGCTGGCGCTGGGCCTGCTGCTGGCCGGGGGCACCGCGAGCGCCCCGCTGCTGTTCGGCCGCCCGGTCCTGGAGGTCGTCAGCTACACGGCGGTCCTGCCGCTGTTCGGGAAGGTCAAGTTCGCCAGCTACCTGCTCTTCGAATCGGGGGTGTTCCTCATCGTCGTCGGTCTGGTGCTGTCCGTCGTGGCCGCGTTGGGCGCGCGGATGGAAGCCGAGGAGTACGAGGCCCGCGAACGCGGCGGCGCCTGGGGACCGGAGGAGGGCGGTGCCGCGTGAGCGCCCCCGGATTCACCCTGGTCGTGGTCGCGGCCGTGCTCTACTCCAGCGGCTTCTACCTGCTGCTCCAGCGCTCGCTGATGCGCGTGGTGTTCGGCATCCTGGTGCTGGGCCACGCCGCCAACGTGTCGCTGATGCTCACCGACCGCGCCATCACCCTGCCGCCGCTGCTGACCGAGCACGAGGGGCCGCTGTCGGACCCGCTGCCCCAGGCCATGGCGCTGACCGCCATCGTCATCACCTTCGGCGTGACGACGTTCCTGCTGGCGCTGGCCTACCGGGTGTGGCTGGGCGATGAGAACGACGAGGTGCCCGCCGACCTGGAGGACCGCCGGATCGGGCGGCTGGCGGAGCCGGAGGACTCCGCGTGAACGCGCTGCTGGCCATCCCGTTCGTGGTGCCGCTGCTGGGTGCGGCGCTGGCCCTGCTGCTGCGCAGGCACCGGCGCGTCCAGGCCGGGGTGGCCGTGGCCACGCTGGCCGTGGTGGTCGCCGACACCGCGCTGCTGCTGGCGGCCACCGCCGACGGCACCGTGCTGACCAGCCAGGCCGGCGACTGGGAGGCGCCGCTGGGCATCACCATCGTCGCCGACCCGCTGGCCGCGCTGCTGCTGGCGGTGTCCTCGGTGGTGCTGCTGGTGGTGCAGCTCTACGCCATCGGCCAGGACATCGGCGGGCTCAGCCGCGCCATGCCGCAGGTGTTCCACCCCATCTACCTGGTGCTGACCGCCGGGGTGTGCCTGAGCTTCCTCGCCGGCGACCTGTTCAACCTGTTCGTCGGCTTCGAGATCATGCTGACCGCCAGCTACGCGCTGATCACCCAGGCGCCCACCCGGGCGCGGGTGCGCGCCAGCATGATCTACACGGTGGTGAGCCTGACTTCCTCGATCCTGTTCCTGACCGGCATCGCGCTGGTCTACGGGCTGACCGGAACGGTGAACCTCGCCGACATCGCGGTGAAGCTGGGCTCGGCGCCCGCCGAGCTGCGCATGGTGCTGGCGCTGCTGTTCCTGGTGGTGTTCGGGATCAAGTCGGCGATCGTGCCGATGCACTTCTGGCTGCCCGACAGCTACCCGGTGGCCATCACCCGCATCTCGGCCATCTTCGCGGCGCTGCTGACCAAGGTGGCGGTCTACGCCATCATCCGCAGCCAGACCCTGCTGTTCGGCCGCGACGACATCTCCACGGTGCTGCTGTGCGTGGCCATCGCGACCATGCTCGTGGGCATCTTCGGCGCGCTGGTGCAGGACGACATCAACCGGCTGATGTCGTTCGCGCTGGTCAGCCACATCGGGTTCATGATCTTCGGGCTGGGCGTCAACTCGGTGGCCGCGCTGGCCGGGGTGGTGATCTACCTGGTCCACCACATCGTGGTGCAGGCCAACCTGTTCCTGGTCAACGGGCTGATCCGGCAGTACGTGGGGCACAGTTCGCTGCGCTCGATGCGCGGGCTGACCACGGTGTCGCCGGTGCTGGCCCTGTACTTCTTCCTGCCCGCGATGAGCCTGGCGGGCATCCCGCCGCTGTCGGGGTTCGTCGCCAAGGTCGCGCTGTTCCAGGCGGGCGTGGGAACCGGCGGGTGGCTGGTCTACACCGCGCTGGCGGCCGGCGTGGTCACCAGCCTGCTCACCCTGATGGCGATCTTCCGGGTCTGGGCGCGCGGGTTCTGGGGCACGCCGATGCCCGACATGGTCGAGGCGCGCGAGCGGCTCAAGCGCGGGTCGCACCTGGGCGGGCTGAAGTTCATGGCGGTGATGACCGGGGTGATGGTCGTCTTCGGCGTGGCCATCGCGGTCTGCGCGGGGCCGCTGTCGGAGGTCGCCTTCACCGCCGCCCACGGCCTGATGAACGGGTCGGCCTACATCGAGGCGGTGCTGGGGAGTGACACCCGGTGAGCGCGGACGAGGGGGGTGAGCGCGCCGTGGACGAGGCGACCGCGGGCTCCGGTGCCGCCGGGGCCGAGGCCGGGCGGCGGCGCACGCCGCTCCAGCGGATGCTGGGCCGGCTGCCGACCATCGCGTGGCTGACGCTGATGTGGGTCATTCTGTGGGGCGACCCCAGCCCGGGCACGGTGGTGGCCGGGGCGGGCGTGGCCACGGCCGGCTACGCCGCCGCGAAGCTGCCGCACCTGCCGGTGGGGTTGCGGTTCCGGCCGCTGCACGTGCTGCTGCTGGTCGGCCACATCGTGTGGGACATGTTCGCCTCCAGCGTGCAGGTGTCGGTGCACGCGCTGTGGCGGCCCGAGCGGATGCGCGGCGTGATCGTGGAGGTGCCCATGCGCACCGACTCCGACCTGCTGCTGGCGATGGTCACCGGCGGGCTCTCGCTGATCACCGGCAGCCTGGTGATCGAGCTGAACCGCGAGGAGGGCGTGCTCTACGTGCACGGCACCCCGATCGAGTCGGAGCGCTCGGTGCGGCAGTTGCGCCGCCAGGTGCGCCGCACCGAGAAGCTGTTCGTGTGGGCGTTCGGCACGGCCGCCGACATCGAGGAGTTCGAGCGCGAGGAGCGGCGCGAGGCCGAACGGGAGGCGCGCGGCGCGGCCGAGGCGCTCCCCGGGGCCGCCGAGGCCGACGACAAGGAGGACCCGCGGTGAACGTCCTGGACCACGTGTACACGGTCACCTTCGTGCTGCTGGGCATGGCCGTGCTGCTGACGCTCTACCGGCTGGTGCGGGGGCCGTCGGTGATGGACCGGATTCTGTGCCTGAACGCCACCTCGGTGCTGCTGATCAGCTTCGTCGCGGTGGAGGTGGCGGTGCGCGGCGACTCCGCCTACATCGGGCTGGTGATCACGTTCGCGCTGCTGGGGTTCGTCGGCTCGCTGACGGCCGCCCGCTTCGCCGAGAGGAGGGCCCATGACCGCGGCTGACGTCGTCACCGCCGTCACGCTGCCGCTGGGCGCGCTGTTCGCGTTCGTGGGCACCGTGGGCCTGGTGCGCTTCCCGACCCTGCTGGGCCGGGTGCACGCGGCGACCAAGCCCGACACGGTGGCCCTGATCCTGATCCTCGTCGGCGCGGCCTGCCAGTTGCCCGACGTGCGGGTGGCGGCCCTGCTGGCGCTGGCGGCGCTGTTCCAGATGCTCACGGTCCCGGTGCTGGCCCAGACGATCGGCCGCGTGGCCTACAGCCGGGGCGAGATCAGCGAGGAGCACATGGTCGGCGACGAACTCGCCGAGGCGCTGGAGCGCGGCGACCGCCCCGAACACCGCCCAGGCCGCCTGGACGAGCCCACCTGAGCCGCCGCCACCGGTCACCGGTCCTCGCGGCGGAGGGCCGGGGCCGTGAGGGGCGCCGAGCGCCGTCGCCGCCTCGCCGCCCGCGTCAGCCGCCGCCGGGCGGCCCGGTCACCGCCGGCCCGCACCGCGGGCCGCCCTCGCCTCCTCACGGGTGCCAGGTGCGCTCCTCCAGGCGGCGGGGGTCGGGGGCGGCGTCGATGTACAGGCCGTCGGCGAAGTCGTTGACCTCGCCCGCGCGGCGGACCGTGAAACCGGCGGAGGTGAGGATGGTCGCCATGGCGGTGACCATCGCCTCGCACACGGTGTCGTGGTGGCGCACCGCCGAGTCGCCGCCCGCGGCGCCCGGCTCACCCGCCGCGCCGCCCGAGCGCGCGGAGAACTCCTCCAGGGCGGGCCGGATCAACTGCCCGTGCGCCTGCCAGCGCAGGTAGACTCCGCCCGTGGGGTCGGACAGCGGGTCGACCTCGACCTCCACCCCGCCGCCCAGCGACGGCGGCAGGCCGGTGGTCACCGGCAGCCCGGCCATCGCCAACTCCTCGACCGCCCTCGTGGCGATCCACTTCCACCGGTCCAGCGTCTGGGTATCGACCCGTGCGGGCTGGGACATCGCGCTCTGCCACTCCTCGTCGCATCCGGCCTCGTCGCTTTCTGCCACTCAGCGGGTGAGCGTACCGGGCCGCGCGCACGTGTGCGCCGAAGTGCCCATAACGGACATGGGGGCGCGGTGTCCGCGGTGCCGTTTCGGACAGGGACGATGTGGTGCCCGTGGGGCTGTGGACAACGTGCGCGCCGCCGGACGGGGGTCTGGTAGCAAGGGGGCATGGCGACTCCCGCGACCACCGGCCCCGCCGAGCCCACCGGTACCCCCGGTGCCGAGCCCGGCCCGCCCTCCCCCCACGACCCCGCTCTGCGCGCCGAGGCCGAACGGCATCTGCGCGCGCTCGCGGGGGAGTCCGCGCGGCTGCGCGAGGACCAGTGGCGCGCCGTCCACGCGCTGGTGGCCGAGCGCCGCCGCGCGCTGGTGGTCCAGCGCACCGGGTGGGGCAAGTCGGCGGTCTACTTCGTGGCCACGGCCCTGCTGCGCGCCCAGGGCGCCGGACCCACGGTGATCGTGTCGCCGCTGCTGGCGCTCATGCGCAACCAGATCGCCGCCGCCGAGCGCGCCGGGCTGCGCGCCCACACCGTCAACAGCGCCAACCCCGACGACTGGGACACCGTCTACCACGACATCTCCGAGGGCCGGGTCGACCTCCTCCTCATCAGCCCCGAACGGCTGAACAACCCCGACTTCCGCGACCGCGCGCTGCCGCGCCTGGCGGCGGGCGCCGGGCTGGTGGTGGTGGACGAAGCCCACTGCATCTCCGACTGGGGCCACGACTTCCGGCCCGACTACCGCCGCATCCGCACCCTGCTCGCCGAACTCCCCGAACGCACCCCGGTGCTGGCCACCACCGCCACCGCCAACGGCCGCGTCACCCGCGACGTCGCCGAGCAGTTGGAGATCGGCGACGGCGCCGCCACCCTGGTGCTGCGCGGCCCGCTCGACCGCCGCAGCCTGCGGCTGTCGGTGGTCGACCTCCCCGACACCCCCGCCCGCTGGGCGTGGCTGGGCCGCCACCTGGCCGACCTCCCCGGCTCGGGGATCGTCTACACCCTCACCGTCGCCGCCGCCGTCGACACCGCCGCCTACCTCGCCGACCTCGGCTACGACGTCCGCGCCTACACCGGCCAGACCGACCCCGACGACCGCCGCCGGGCCGAGGACGACCTGCTCGCCAACCGCACCAAGGCGCTGGTGGCCACCAGCGCGCTGGGCATGGGCTTCGACAAGTCCGACCTCGGGTTCGTGGTGCACCTGGGCGCCCCGCAGTCGCCGATCTCCTACTACCAGCAGGTCGGCCGCGCCGGGCGCGGCCTGGACCGCGCCGAGGCGGTGCTGCTGCCCGGCCGCGAGGACCGCGAGATCTGGTCCTACTTCGCCTCGCTGGCCTTCCCGCCCGAGGACGTCGTCCGCTCGGCGCTGGCCGCCCTGGCCGAGTCCGAGGGGCCGGTGTCGCTGCCGCGCCTGGAGACCCGCGTCGACCTCGGCCGCACCCGCCTGGAGCAGATGCTCAAGGTCCTCGACGTCGACGGCGCGGTCCGCCGCGTGCGCGGCGGCTGGACCGCCACCGGCGAGCCCTGGTCCTACGACTCCAAGCGCTACGCCGCCGTCGCGGCGGCGCGCGAACGCGAGCAGCGGGCCATGCTCGACTACATCGCCGCCGACACCTGCCGCATGGAGTTCCTCCAGCGCCAGTTGGACGACCCCGACGCCGCCCCGTGCGGGCGCTGCGACAACTGCGCGGGGCCGCCCTTCAGCGCCGAGGTCGACCCCGACCACCAGGCCCGCGCCGCCGGCCGCCTGGACCGCCCCGGGGTGGCCGTGGCGCCGCGCAAGCAGTGGCCCACCGGCATGGCCGCCCTCGGTGTCGACCTCTCCGGCAAGATCCCGCCCGGCCTCCAGGCCGAGGAGGGCCGCGCGCTGGCCCGCCTCACCGACATCGGGTGGGGCACCGAACTCCGCCGCGTCCTGGCGCCCGACACCCCCGACCAGCCGGTGAGCGACCGCGTGTTCAAGGGCGTGGTGGACGTCCTGGCGGCCTGGCCGTGGGCCGAGCGCCCGGTGGGCGTGGTCGCCATGCCCTCGGCCACCCGCCCGGCGCTCATCACCGACCTCGCGCGCCGCCTGTGCGAGGTGGGCCGGCTCGTCCCGGTGGGCGGCCTGGCCTACACCTCGCCCGAGGGGGTGGGCCCGCGCCGCCACAACAGCGCCCAGCGGCTCGCGCAGGTCGCCGGCGCGCTCACCGTGCCCGATCCCGTCCGCGAGGCCCTGGCGCGGCTCTCCGGCCCCGTCCTGCTGGTGGACGACCACACTGACACCGGCTGGACGCTGGCCGCCGCCGCGCGCCACCTCAGAGCCGCGGGGGCACCGGCCGTCCTGCCGCTGGTCCTGGCCGCCCGTAGTTAGGGCGGGCGGCCCGCTCGGCTCCGCAGATCAGGGCAGCGGCCGGTGCGGCGCGGCGCCGGCGGGGCGGGTGCCGCAGGGGGCCGGGTGGAGACGCGAGGCGGGGTGGCGGCGGCGTGACGGCCGCTGAGGTACCGCGGTGCCGGGGAATGCGGCGGCCTGGCGGCCGCCGTCTCAGTCGCCCAGGTCCGGCCGGGCGCCCGGCATGTGCAGGGCGCGCGCCGCCAGGGCCTGGGCGCGGCCCAGGGCGTCCTTGGGGTGCTTGCCGGCCAGCCATGGCGGCAGGAAGCCCGCGATGAACGCGTCGCCCGCGCCGATCGACCCGGGCGAGGGCTCCACCGGCTCGGCGGGGACCGTGACCAGGTCGTCGCGCGTCTTGGACGCCCACAGGGCGCCGGCGTCGCCGAGCTTGATCACCACGTTGGGGTACCACGCCGTGAGCACCTTGGCGGCGGCCTCGGGCTCCTCGCGGCCGGTGAGCACCTGGGCCTGGTCGGTGTTGGCGAACAGCAGGCGGGTGCCCGTGGTCCAGTCGAGGAAGTTCTCGGCGCCCGCGCGCTCCAGCGGGGCGTGGGAGCCGCCGTCGACCGAGATCGACATGCCGGTCTCGCGGGCCATGCGCAGCGCCATCCGCGCCGCCCGCCGGGAGTCGGCGTTGATCAGGGTGTAGCCCGACACGTGCAGGTGCCCGTCGGGGCCGAACACGTCGCGGGGCAGGTCCTCGGGCTGGAGGCGGGCGTTGGCGCCGGGGTCGCTGAGCATCGTGCGGTCGCCCCGGTGGGTGATCATCACGACACAGGTGCCGGTGGGGCGCTCGGGGTCCATGACCAGCCGGGAGTCCACCCCGTAGCCCATCAGCTCCATCTCGCGGGTGCGCCCGGTGATGTCGGAGCCGCGGCGGCCGACGAACGTGGTGTCGGTGCCCTCCATCGCCAGCCACGCCGCGACGTTGGCGCCCGAACCGCCGCCGTAGGTCATGACGGAGGCAGGGGTGTCGCTGCCGCGGGCCAGCGGGTAGAACGCCCGCGCCACGCTGTCGGTCATGAGATCGCCGATCACGACCACTCGTGCCATACCGTCACCCACCACCTCGCGGCCCTGTCTCTCAGGGCCTGTGTGCGATCGTGCCCGAAGAGCCTGTGTGCTGAAAGACGTTAACAGGTTAGAGGGGGACGTCGGGTAACGAAGTGGCAGAGCTGAGTGATACCCGGCCGTTCCGAGGCCGCGGCGCCCGCCGCGCGCCGAGGTGAGGTCCGCCACGTCCGTCCGCGACTCGAATAGGCTCAAACCGTGCAGTCATACCCGAACCACTGGGAAGCCGACGTCGTCCTGACCGACGGCGGCACCGCGCACCTGCGGCCCATCACGCCCGACGACGCCGACCTGCTGCGCGCCTTCCACGAGCGGTTGTCCCCCGAGACGATCTACTACCGCTTCTTCGCGCCCTACCCCCGGCTCTCCGACCGCGACGTGCGGCGCTTCACCACCGTCGACTACGACAGCCGGGTCGCGCTGATCGCCACCATCGCCGACGCCATGGTCGCCGTGGTGCGCTACGACAAGGTCGCGCCCGACGAGGCCGAGGTCGCCTTCGTGGTCGAGGACGCCCACCAGGGTCGGGGGATCGCCTCGGTGCTGCTGGAGCACATCGCCGCCGCCGCGCTGGAGCGCGGCGTGCGCCGGTTCATCGCCGACGTGCTCCCCGAGAACCGGCGGATGATCAACGTCTTCCGCGAGGCCGGGTACACCGCGCAGCAGTCCTTCGACGAGGGCGTCATCCGGCTGACCCTGGACCTCCAGCCCACCGCCAGCGCCCAGGAGGTCATGCGCGCCCGCGAGCAGCGCGCCGAGTCGCGCTCCATCGCCCGGCTGCTGTTCCCCACCTCGGTGGCGGTCATCGGCGCCAGCCGCACCGCCCACACCATCGGCCAGACCGCGCTGCGCAACCTGCTCGCCGGCGACTTCCAGGGGCCGGTCTACCCCGTGCACCCCACCGCCGCCGCCGTGGCCGGGGTGCGCGCCTACCCCAGCGTGCTCGACGTGCCCGGCCCCGTCGACCTCGCCGTGGTGGCCGTGCGCGCCGACATGGTGCTCGACGTGGTGGACGAGTGCGCCCAGAAGGGCGTCCACGGCCTGGTGGTGGTCAGCTCCGGGTTCGCCGAGACCGGCCCCGAGGGGCTGGCCCGCCAGGAGCGGCTGGTCGCCACCGCTCGGGCCGCCGGCATGCGCGTCATCGGCCCCAACTGCCTGGGCATCGCCAACACCGACCCCGCCGTCTCCCTCAACGCCACCCTGGCCCCCTACGTCCCGCCGCGCGGCCCCATCGGGTTCTTCTCCCAGTCCGGCGCGCTGGGCCGGGCCATCCTCCAGCGCGTCGCCGAGCGCGGCATGGGCCTGTCGACCTTCGTCTCGGCCGGCAACCGCGCCGACGTCTCGGGCAACGACCTCATCCAGTACTGGCAGGAGGACCCCGCCACCAAGGTCGTGCTCCAGTACCTGGAGTCGCTGGGCAACCCGCGCAAGTTCACCCGCTTGGCGCGCCGCCTGGCCCAGCACAAGCCGGTCGTGGCGGTGCGCAGCGGCGGGTCCTCCCAGGGCGTGCCCAGCGGCCACGCCGTCGGCGCGCTGTCCCTGCCCGACTACGCGGTCACCTCGCTGTTCGAGCAGGCCGGGGTGGTGCGGGTGGACGACATCACCCAGATGTTCGACGCCGCCCAACTGTTCGCCTACCAGCCGCTGCCCGCCGGCCCCCGCGTGGCGATCCTGGGCAACTCCGACTCCCTGGGCCTGCTGGTCAAGGACTCCTGCGTGCGCTCGGGCCTCAAGCCGCACGAGCCGGTGGCACTGGGCCCCAACGCCACCGCCGCCGACTTCGACGCCGCCCTCACCGCCGCGCTCGCCGACGACGACGTGCACGCCGTGGTGGTGGTGTTCATCCCCGCGCTGACCCCCATCTCCGACGACGTCGCCGAGGTCATGCGCGCCAAGGCCGCCACCGCCGCCAAGCCGATCGTCACCACCTACCTGGGCTACCAGGGGCTGCCCGCCGAGCTGCGCCGCATCGGCGACAACGGCGAGACCGCGTTCGGCTCCATCCCCTCCTACCCCGCCCCCGAGGACGCGGTGCGCGCCCTGGCCCACGCCACCCGCTACGCGCTGTGGCGCGAACGGCCCGCCGGGCGCCACCCCGAGCTGGCCGACATCGACGGCGCCCGCGCCCGCGCCATCATCGACGCCGCCCTGGCCTCCTCAGCCGAGGCCGACGGAGCAGGCGCCGACCAGGGCACCGTGTGGTTCACCAGCGAGCCGGTGGGCCGCGAGGAGACCGCCGCCGACCAGCGGACCACCCACGACCTGCTGGCCTGCTACGGGATCACCGCCCACCCCTACATCCCCGTGGCCACCGCCGAGGAGGCGGTCGCCGCCGCCGAGAAGCTGGGCTACCCCGTGGTCGTCAAGGCCAACGCCCCCGACCTGCGGCTGCGCGCCGGCGGCAGCGGCATCCGCGCCGACCTGCGCTCGGCCAACGACGTGCGCGGCGCGTTCACCGCGCTGGACGACCGCCTGGGCGCCGAGGCGCAGTTGGTGGTGCAGACCATGGTGGTGCCGGGTGTGCCCGTGGTGATCCGCGCCGGGGAGAACCCCTCCTTCGGGTCGGTGGTGGGCTTCGGCCTGGCCGACGCCACCGCCGAACTCCTCGACGACCGCGCGTTCCGGCTGGCCCCCCTCACCGACTCCGACGCCGCCGACCTGGTGCACGCCGTGCGCGCCGCGCCGCTGCTGTTCGGGCTGCCCGCCGGCGCCACCTCGCTGGCCGAGCAGCCCGACGTCGATGACCTCCAGCGGGTCCTGGTGCGGGTGTCGCGGCTGGTGGACGCGTTCCCCGAGGTCGCCCACGTCGAGCTGGACCCGGTCATCGTCAACTCCGAGGGCGCCCACGTGCTGGGCGCCCACGTGTGGCTGCGCGAGCCGCCCGACCGCCGCCCCGACGCCGGCCCCCGGCGGCTGCGCGGCGTCGTCTTCTAGGGCCGGGCGGCTCCGCGTTTCGGGGCCGCGGCCACCCGCCGGGCACGGCGCGGCCGCGCCGCCCCGGGCGCGGGGCGGCGCGGCCATGGGCCGGTCCCGGGCGGGACCGGGTCAGACGGGGTCGGGCTGGGGTTCGGGGTCGGGCGGCAGCGGTCCCGGCCCGGGCCCGGGCCCGGGACCGGGTTCGGGTCCCGGCTCGGGCGGGGTGGGCAGCGGGTCCGGCGGCAGCGGGCCGGGGTCGGGCAACGGCGGGCCACCGGGCTCCGGTGGCGCCGGTACTGGAGGCACGGTCGCGTACATGCCATCGGCTCTACCCCGCGATCCAGCCGTTACCCGCCCGCGCGGATCGGCTCGGGCGAGCGGGTGCGATCTGCCGTGCGGAGAGGGCAGGATGGGAGCATGAGGAAAACGCGTGCCGTGTCCACCGACTGGCGCCAGGAGATCGAGCGCAGCGGCTACTACCCGGGACTGGTGATCGACGCCGTGGCGTCGGCGCTGGGCGACGAGTCCGCCGAGGCGTTCGTCGTCCACCACGAGGCCACCTTCGACCCCGCCATGGAGATGCGGCGGCACATCACCGTGCTGCTGCTGACCGCGACACGGCTCATCGTCTGCCATACCGACGACCACCCCGCCGACGAGCCCGGCGGCCGGCCGCACGCCTCCACCACCACCGACGCCAACCAACTGGGCAACATCCAGTCGGTGGCGCTCACCCGCGTGGTGTCCGACCCCGCCAACTACGCGCCGGGCACGCTGCCCAGCGAGGCGGTCCTGACCATCGGCCTCAGCGTCAACTGGGGGTCCATGGCCAACATCGACCTCGAACCCGCCTCGTGCTCCGACGACTCCTGCGAACTGGACCACGGCTACACCGGCGCCATCACCGCCGAGCCCCTGACCGTGCGCGTCAGCCAGGCCGCCGACGGCGCCGAGTCGGTGGCCAACCTGCTGCACTTCACCAGCGCGCTCAGCGCCGCCACCGGCCGCTGACCCCGCGAGTCCGGCCGCGGCGCGGCCGCCGCGGGCCGCGGGTGTCGGCACCCCGCCCACGGGGGAGACACCAGGGGCCGGGCGGCCGCGCCCGAGCCGCCGGCCCCACGGCGTGGACCACCCGCGAGGAGTACCGTGACCGCCCACAGCGCGCCCGTCCCCGACCTGGCCGTCCCCGACTACACCACCGGTTCCCTGTCGACCCTGGCCCCCTCGGTGCTGGCGTCGCTGGGGGTGCCCGGCGAGCCCAACCCGCTGGGCCTGCCGCCGGTGCGCCGGGCCTGCGTGCTGGTCGTCGACGGCATGGGCTGGGAGCCGCTGGTGGCCCACCGCGCGCACGCGCCGTTCCTCTCGGGGCTGATCGACTCCGCCGCGCCCATCACCGCCGGGTTCCCCACCACCACCGCCACCAGCCTCACCTCGCTGGGCACCGGGCTGGCGCCGGGCCACCACGGGATCATCGGCTACCAGGTGGTGCTGCCCGGCACCGACCGCCTGTTCAACCACCTGCGCTGGCGCGACGAGGTCGACCCCCGCACCTGGCAGCCGCACGCCACCGTCTACGAGCGGGCCGAGCGCGCCGGGGTGCGCACCTCCTACATCGCCGACGGCGCCTATGAGGGCAGCGGGCTGAGCGTGGCGCTGTCGCGCGGCAGCGGCTACGTCCCCGCCGGGAACGTCACCGAGCTGGCCGTGCGCGCCGGCGAGGCGCTGGCCGCCCACGACCGGGTGCTGGCGCTCGTCTACCACCCCCAGCTCGACGGCTACGGGCACCTGCACGGCGTCGGCTCGGCCTACTGGCGGGCCGAACTCGGCCAGGTCGACCGGCTCGCCGAGCAGATCGCCGCCGCCCTGCCGCCCGACTCCGCGCTCTACATCACCGCCGACCACGGCATGGTCGACGCCGCCGAGGCCGACCGCGTCGACGTCGAGTCCCCGCCGGAGTTCCGCGCGGGGGTGCGGGTGCTGGCCGGCGAGGCGCGGGTCCGCCAGGTCTACACCCGCGAGGGCGCCGCCGAGGACACCGCCGCGGCCTGGCGCGAGCTGCTGGGCGGGCGCGCCCGGGTGCTGCTGCGCGAGGAGGCCGTCGCCGAGGGGCTGTTCGGGGGAGTGGAGGACCGGGTGCGCCCGCGCATCGGCGACGTCCTGGCGGTGGCCCGGGGCAACACCGTGCTGGTGGCGCCCGAGCTGGAGCCCGGCCCCAGCCTGTTCGTCGGCCACCACGGCTCGCTCACCCCCGCCGAGCTGCGGGTGCCCCTGTTGCGTGTCACCACCGTGGCCTAGGGTGGCGGCGTGGACATCGGAGACCCCGCACCCGACTTCGCCCAGCCCGACCAGCACGGCACCGTGCGCCGGCTGAGCGCCCTGCTCGCCGACGGCCCCGTGGTGCTGTTCTTCTACCCCGCCGCCATGACCCCCGGCTGCACCGCCGAGAGCTGCCACTTCCGCGACCTCGCCGCCGAGTTCGCCGAACTCGGCGCCCAGCGGGTGGGCATCAGCGCCGACACCGTCGACAAGCAGCGCGCTTTCGCCGACGCCCACGGGTTCGACTACCCCCTGCTCTCCGACCCCGACGGAGCCGTGGCCGCCGCCTACGGCGTGCGCCGCTCCGGCCCGCTGGGCGCGCTCTCACCCACCCGCCGCACCACGTTCGTGATCGGCACCGACCAGCGGGTAGTGCACATCGTCAAGAGCGAACTGCGCATGCAGGCCCACGCCGACGGCGCCCTGACGGCGCTGCGCGCCCTGCGCGGCACCGGCTAGACGCGGCCGGGCGGGCGCCGCCGGCGCGCCGGCCGCCCGGCGTCCGCGCGAGCGGGCCGCCGACCACGACCACCGACCACCGTCCGTCCTCGTCCCCGACCCAGGAAAGGGGCCGCCGCACCCATGGCGGAGGAAGCCGACCACCCACCGGCCCGAACGCACACCGCCCGGGCCGACACCAGCCAGCCCGCGCCCCCCACCGGTCCCGGCGATGAGGCGCCCCTGGTGCGCCGCGACACCCGCCGCGGGATCGCCGTCCTCACACTGGACTCCCCGGCCAACCGCAACGCCCTGTCGGCGCGGCTGCGCGCCGACCTCGCCGCCGGCCTGGCCGCCGCCATGGCCGACGACTCCGTGCGCGCCGTGCTGCTCACCGGCGCCGGACCGGCGTTCTGCGCCGGCGCCGACCTCAAGGAGATCGAGGCCGAGCGCGCCGGCCGCCCGCCCGCCGTCGCCGCGCCCGGCATGCACGAGCTGTTCGGCGCCCTGATGGAGGCGCCCAAGCCCGTGGTGGTCCGGCTCAACGGCCCCGCGCGGGCCGGCGGGATCGGGCTGGTGGCCGCCGCCGACATCGCCATCGCGCCCGACGACATCACCTTCGCCTTCACCGAGGTCCGCATCGGCGTGGTGCCCGCGATCATCTCGCTGCCCGTCGCGCTGCGCATGCACAACCGCCAACTCGCCCGCTACTTCCTCACCGGCGAGACCTTCGACGCCGCCACCGCCGCAGCGGCCGGCCTGGTCACCGTCGCCGTGCCGCGCGCCGACCTCGACTCCGCCACCGAGTCGGTCCTGGACGGCCTGCGGGCCGCCGCGCCGCGGGCGCTGCGCGCCACCAAGGAGGTCCTGGCCGGGGCCGGCGCGGTGCCCCCGGGCGAGCGCGCCGCCGAACTCGCGCGCCTGGCCGGGGTCTCCGCGGAGTACTTCGCGAGCGACGACGCGGCCGAGGGCAGGGCCGCCTTCCTGCGGAAACGCACACCGAGGTGGGTGCTGTAATGGACGACGTGACTTACTCAGGCCATACGCGGGTCGGCGGACCCGCCGACGTACGCGAACTGCCCGACCTGCGCATCAGCAAGCTGGCGGTCGGACCGATGGACAACAACGCCTACCTGCTGCGGTGCCGCCGCACCGGCGAGGGCGTGCTCATCGACGCCGCCGCCGAGGCCGACCGCATCCTGGAGCTGATCGGCGACCAGGGCCTGGCCCGGGTCGTCACCACCCACCGCCACCCCGACCACTGGGGCGCGCTGGCCGAGGTCGTGGGCACCACGGGCGCGCGCACGGTGGCCCACCCGGCCGACAGCGACGACCTGCCCGTGTCGGTGGACGAGCCGGTCGAGCACGGGTCGCACGTCGCCGTGGGCGAGTGCCGCCTGGAGGTCGTCCACCTGCGCGGGCACACGCCCGGCTCCATCGCGCTGCGCTACGACGACCCCGCCGGGCACACCCACCTGTTCACCGGCGACAGCCTGTTCCCCGGCGGTGTCGGCAAGACCCGCAGCCCCGAGGACTTCGCCTCGCTGATCGGCGACGTCGAGGCGCGGGTGTTCGCGGCGATGGGCGACGACACCTGGGTCTACCCCGGCCACGGCGCCGACACCACGCTGGGCGCCGAGCGCCCCCACCTGGGGGAGTGGCGCGCCCGGGGCTGGTAGCGCCGGCGCGGACGCGTACGCACACACGCGCGCCCGGCGCCCCCTCCGGACCGGCCGGCGGGGACGCCGGGCGCGCGGGACGGGCGGGGTGCGCGGCCGGGCGCGGCGGGGGCGCGTCAGGGGAGGTCCGACTCGTCCTCCTCGTGCACCGCGGCCTCCTCGGCGCTGTAGGCGCCCCGGTCCACGCCGGCCTCGCGGGCCACCATGGTGTCCTCGGCGTCCTCGCGCAGGCCCTCGTCGGACTCCACCAGGCGCACGCCCTCGGGGTCCTCCTCGGGGCCGCGGGTGGGCAGTTGGTCGGCCGGCTGGGCGGTGCTGCCCAGCGCGCCCGGCACGTCGGGCTCGTCGCGGGCCAGCGCCTCGTCGAGGGGTTCCCCGGCCTCCTTGTCCGTGCCGGTCGAGCCCACCTCGTCCATCGCGACGGGCTCCTCGGCGGGCAGGATCTGGTCCTCGGTGGTGTCCTCCTGTGCGGGCAGCCCGGCCTCCTCCCAGTCAGCGGCGTCGTCGTTGATGGGGTCGGCGGGGTGCTCCTCCGGGTGGTTGTCAGTCATGCCCGGTCACTATCCGCTGAGGGAACGGCTAATCACGGGCGCGGTGCGCGCGGTGCGCCGAGGGAGGCGGCGCGGACGGTGCGGCGCGGGCCGGAGCCGGTCGCAAGGGGTCAGAAGGGGAACGCGGTGGGCGGCAGCGGGCGCCGGCCCGCGAAGCCGACGTCGGTCCGGTGGTACCAGGCGAGTTCGGCCTCGCCCTCCAGCCAGCACAGCCGCACCGACACCCCGTCCAGCAGCGCCGGGAAGTCGATGAGCAGCGGCGCCAGCGCCTTCACCTCGATGCCCTGCTGCACGAACCAGTTCTGTAGCTCGCCCAGGCGGGCCTCGGCGGCCTTCAGCTCCGCCCGGCCGCCCAGGGCGGACTCCCCGCCGGCGCCGAGGTCGGCGGCCATCTCGGCGAGGTCGGCGCGCAGCGTCACGAGTTCGGCGGCGTGCCGGTGCACCTCGGGCATCAGGTCGCGCGCCTGGGCCAGGGTGAACACCCGGGGCTCGGGACGGCCGGCGGCGAACGGGTCGGCGGGCGGGGGTGCGGCGTCGTCCATACCCGGCACGCTAGACCATCGCGCGGGCGGGCCGGGGGCGGGAAAAAGCCCTGTCGCCGCCGCGCCCGGGCGGCTAGAGTCGAACCATGACGTGGCGATGTTGATCCTCGGCTGAATCCCCGCTCGCGCGCCGGCTCTACGCCTACGCGTTCCTCGACGAGTTCGTGCTGCTCTACCCGGTCTATGCGCTGCTGTTCGCCGACACCGGGCTGAGCACCGCCCAGATCGCCTCCCTGTTCGCGGTGTGGTCGGTCACCGGCATCGTGCTCGAGGTCCCCTCGGGCGTGCTCGCCGACATGGTCTCGCGGCGCCGCATGCTCACGGTCGCCCCGCTGCTCACCGGCGCCGGGTTCGCCATGTGGACCCTCGCGCCCGGCTACCCCGCCTTCGCGCTGGGCTTCGTGCTGTGGGGCGCGGGCACCGCGCTGCACTCGGGAACCCTCCAGGCGCTGGTCTACACCGAGCTGACCCGCATCCACCGCGCCCGCGCGGGCGCGCCGCCGCCCGAGGCGCCCCTGGCCGCCCCCGACGACGACGCCGAGCCCGATGAGCCCGATGGGTGGGTGTCCACCACCTACGCCCGGCTGATCGGCCGCTCCCGCGCCGTCGCGGCCGTGGCCGTCCTGCTGGCCACCGCCGTCGCGGTCCCGGTGATGGCGCTCGGCGGCTACCAGGCGGTCGGCGCCGTCAGCGTGCTGACCACCGCCGCCGGCGCGCTGGTGGGCCGCACGTTCCCCGAGCACCCCCGACCGGCCCCGGACACCGCCCGGACCGGGGCGGGCGTCCGCGCCGTCCTCGCCGAACTGCGCGCCGCCGCCGCATCGGCGCGCGGGGTGCTCGGCCACGGGCTGGGCGAGGTCGCCCGCTCGGCGGCGCTGCGCCGCGCCCTGGTGCTGCTGTCGGTGCTGCTGGCCGCGCTGTCCATGGACGAGTTCATCCCGCTGCTGGTACGGGACACCGGCGTGCCCACGGCGCTGGTGCCGCTGTACCTGCTGCCGTTCACGGTGGCCTCGGTGGTGGGCGGCTGGCTGGCCGGGCGCGGCGGGCGCTGGACGGTGCCGGTCCTGGTGGCCACCGCCCTCTGCCAGATCGCCGGTGCGCTGAGCGGCCACCCGGCGGGTCTGCTGCTGGTGGCGGCGGCCTTCGGCGCCGCCGAGTGGGCCGTGGCCTGCGCCGAGGCCCGGCTCCAGGACGGCGTCGGCGACCGCGCCCGCGCCACGGTGACCTCGATGTCGGGGTTCGGCGGCGAGGCGGCCACCGTGTGCGTGTTCGCCGCCTACGGCCTGGGTTCGGTGTGGTTGGGCGCGGGTCCGCTGTTCGCGCTGGCCGCGCTGCCCTACCTGGCCGTCGCGGCGGCCCTGGGGCGCCGGACTGTCGGACCCGGGCGGTAGGAATGGGAGCGGCGGGCGGTGCGCCCGGCTCGGAATGGTCCGCACCGGTCCGGCGCTGTGGTGGGATGGGCGCCGCGCGGGCGCCCCCGGAGCGAAAGGAGGGCCGTCGTGCCGGCCTCAACCGACATTGAACGCGCGCTGGTGGTCATGGCGCACCCCGACGACGTCGACTTCGGCTGCGCGGGCACGGTCGCGGTCTGGACCGAGGCCGGCGTCGAGGTCACCTACCTGCTGGTCACCGCCGGCGAGGCCGGCGGCGACACCCGCACGCTCGACGCCGAGGCCATGGCCGAGCTGCGCCGCGCCGAGCAGCGCAAGGCCGCCGCCGCCGTGGGGGTCGGCGACGTCCGCTTCCTCACCGGCTACGCCGACGGCCGGGTGCTGCCCACCCTGGAGCTGCGCCGCGACATCGCCCGCGTCATCCGCCAGGTCCGCCCCGACCGCGTGCTGATCCCCAGCCCCGAGCGCGACTGGAAGCGCATCGCCCCCAGCCACCCCGACCACCTCGCCACCGGCGAGGCCGCCATCAACGCGGTCTACCCCGACGCCCGCAACCCCCACGCCCACCCCGAACTGCTGCGCGACGAAGGGCTGGAGCCCTGGGCGGTGCCCGAGGTGTGGCTGGTGCACGGCCCCGACTGCGACGTCTACGTCGACATCACCGACGTGTTCGACCGCAAGATGGCGGCGCTGGCCTGCCACGCCAGCCAGATCGAGGACCCCGACGGCCTCGCCGACTCCCTGCGGCCGTGGCTGGCCGCCAACGCCGAGGCCGGGGGCCTGCCCGAGGGCCGGCTGGCGGAGTCGTTCCAAAGCGTCGACACGCGTTAGCGCGCGCGGCGCACAGGCGGTATTCGTGGGGGTAGAGAGGGCCGGGGAGACCCCCGTTCCGTTCGACTTCGACAGGAGGACCCGTGGCACAGCCGCCAATCCCGTACGAGTTCCTGCCCCCGCTTCCCGCCTTCACCCTGCGCAGCGACGACGTCGCCGACGGCCAGACCCTGCCCGCGCCGCAGGTCAGCGGCATGATGGGCGCCGGGGGCGAGGACGTGTCGCCGCACCTGGCCTGGAGCGGGTTCCCCGAGGGCACCCGCAGCTTCGCCGTGACCTGCTTCGACCCCGACGCGCCCACGGCCAGCGGGTTCTGGCACTGGGCGGTGTGCGACATCCCCGCGTCGGTCACCGAGCTGCCCGCGGGCGCGGGCGGTGAGTCCGGCGCGGGCCTGCCGGCCGGCGCGGTCACCCTGCGCAACGACGCCGGGGGCCGCCGCTACGTCGGCGCCGCCCCGCCGCCCGGGCACGGGCCGCACCGCTACCTGTTCGCGGTGCACGCCGTGGACGTGGAGTCGCTGGGTATCGACGCCACCGCCTCGCCCGCCTTCCTCGGGTTCAACCTGTTCTCCCACGCCATCGCCCGCGCGGTCCTCGCGCCCGTCTACGAGCAGAAGTAGAGTCCCGGTGCCCGGCCCGGGTCCGTCCCGGCCGGGCACCCGTCCGTCCCGGGCGCCGCGTGCTCGCGGGCGGCGCGGCGCCCGACTGACCCGACCGAGAGTGAGGCATCCCCATGGCAGCCGCCGGACACCGCGTCGAGGCGATCGTCTTCGACTACGGCGAGGTCATCTCCCAGCCGCCCTCGGCCGAGGACCGCACCACCCTGGAGCGGCTGGCCGGAGGGTCCGCCGAGGAGTTCTGGACGGCCTACTGGGCGGAGCGGCGCGAGTACGACGCCGGGATCGGCGGCGACGAGTACTGGCGGCGGATCGCCGCCCGCCTGGGCGCCGACTGGGACGCCGCGCACCGCCACGCCCTGTGGGCGGTGGACGTGGGCTCCTGGCTGCACGTGCGCCCCGAGAGCACCGCCGTCCTGGAGCGCCTGGCCGACCGGGGCGTGCGCCTGGCCCTGCTGTCCAACGCGCCCTTCGACATCTCGGGCGCGCTGCGCCACTCGCCGGTCCTGGCCCGGTTCGAGGCCCTGTTCTTCAGCGCCGACCTGGGCCGCTGCAAGCCCGAGCCGGAGGTCTACCGGCACGTCCTCGACCAGTTGGGCACCGCGCCCGAGCGCACCGCGTTCGTGGACGACCGGGAGGAGAACATCCTGGCGGCCAAGGAGTTGGGAATCGTGGCGCACCACTACGCCGGAACCGCCGACCTGGAGTCCTTCCTGACCGAGGTCCTCGACCCTCGGGCATAGCGAGCACCCCGCGCTGAAGGAAGTCCGGTGGGGCGGTGCGCGGGAGCCGGGGCGGCGGTCAACGGTCCGGTGGCGGGTGGTTGGGGTTGGCGACGAGGCCGGTCGGGGCGGGCCGCGCCGATGAGGCGTAGGGGAAACTCGCGTGTACACCGCGTACGGCGACGTGCGTTCTCATCCTTTGCTTCCGCTGCCCCCGCCGAGGGGCGTACCAAGGGCATCCGAGCGGCACCGTAAGGGCTCTAGCGGCCACACGGTGAGACGCCCCACCTCAGCCACCCGCCGCGCGACCCGATAACCGCCCGGCCCGGCCACCCGCTGCCGTTGGCGCCCCGTCGCTGACCTCGGCCACCGCATTGCGATCCGGTGGTCGCTCACACCGCACCGCTCCGACCACACGTCGCCTCCTGGGCACCGATGCCCCCGCCTTCGTCGCCTTCCCCGCCATCCCCTCGCTCATCTCGGCGGTCTGGAACTAGGCTCCCATCACCCGACGCGGCGCGGCCTGTCGCCTCCGGCCGGCCTTGACGAGGAAGGTGTCCCGTGTCCGCTGCGCAGCCCATCGACCCACCCGCCGCCCCACCCACCGTCGTCGTCACCACGGCGGGCTCGGCGCCCACCGCCGGGACCGTGCAGCACCTGCGGGCGCTCGGCTACCGCGTCGTCGCCACCGACATCGACCCCAGCGCGCCGGGGCTCTACCTGGCCGACCGCGCCTATCTGGTGCCGCCGGGCGGCAGCGAGGCGTTCGTGCCGGAACTCCGCGGCATCTGCCTCAAGGAGAACGCCGTCGCGGTGGTCCCGCTGGTGGACGAGGAGCTGGTGCCCGTCGCCGCGCTCGCCGGCGACGGGATCGCCGTGCTGCTGCCGCGCCCGGAGTTCGTGGCGGCCTGCCTGGACAAGTACGCGCTGATGCGCCGCCTGGAGGCGGCCGGCCTGCCGGTGCCGCGCACCGCGCTGGCGTCGCGGTGGTCGGGCGACCCCGAACCGCCGCTGGTCGTCAAGCCGCGCACGGGGCGGGGCAGCCGGGGCGTCACGCTGTCGGCGTCGGCCGAGGACCTGAACCGGCTGCTGACCTCCGGGGTGTGGCCGGGCGACCAGCTGGTGGTGCAGGAGCAGGTCAGCGGCCCGGAGTACACGGTGTCGGTGGTGGTGTGGCGCGACGGCGAGGTGCAGGCCGTGGTGCCCAAGGAGGTCATCCTCAAGCAGGGGGTGACCCGGTTCGCCGTCACCCGCCGCCACGACCGGATCGCCGAGGTCTGCCGCGCGGTGCAGCGCGAGCTGCGCGCCGACGGGCCGTTCAACGTGCAGCTGGCCCTCGACGCGGACGGGGAGCCGCGCGTCTTCGAGATCAACCCGCGCTTCTCCTCCACCGCGCCGCTGACGGCGGCGGCCGGGGTGGACGAGATCGGCGGCCTGCTGCGCCAGGCCGTGGCGGGCGGCCCCCGCCTGGCCGACGACTGGCGGGAGGGCGTGGTCATGGTCCGCCGCTCGGCCGACGAGTTCCTGGAGGAGTCCCGCTTCGCCGAGTACGGGCTGGACCCGGCCGCCGGGGTCCCGGCGGGCTGGCCCGAGCCCCGGGCCGGCGGGCGGTGAGCGGCCACGTCTCCGGGGAGTGGGCCGGCCTGCTGCCCGCCGCCGCCGAGGCCGTGGCCGAGGCCGGGGCGCTGCTGCGCGCGTGGCGGACCGACGCCCGCGCCACCTCCGGCCACTGGGACGGCGCCCAGTTCAAGGCGCGGGCCGACGCCATGGCGCACGAGGAGCTGTCCGGCCGGCTGCGGCGCCTCGCCCCCGGCATCCCCGTGCTCAGCGAGGAGGACCCCGCCGGGCTGCGCGATCCCCGCCCGGACCTCTACTGGCTCATCGACCCCCTCGACGGCACCGCCAGCTACGCGCACGGCTTTCCCGGATACGTCACCCAGGCCGCGCTGGTCGCGGGCGCCCGCCCGGTCCTGGCCGCCGTCTGCGCGCCCGAATGGGGGGTGCGCTACACCGCCGTGCGCGGCGGCGGCGCCTTCGCCGAAGGCGGCGCCCCGGACGGCCGGCGCCGCCTGGCCGCCGCGCCGCACCCCGGTCCCGGCGCGGGCGTGCTCACCGACAACACGCCGCGCCCGACCGGCATCGCGCGCGCCGCCTACGACCGCTTCGGCTGCACGGGCTATCTGGAGTCGGGCAGCCTGGGGCTCAAGCTGTGCCGGGTCGCCGAGGGGCGGGCGCACCTGTTCGTCAAGGACGTCTGCGTCCGCGACTGGGACGTCGCCGCGCCGGGGCTGGTGCTGGAGGAGGCCGGCGGCGCGCTGCGGCGGCTCGACGGCACCCCCTTCGGCTTCACCGGCTCCTTCGAGGGAACCGGGCTCATCGGCGCCGCCGACCCCGCCCTGTGCGCGGCCGTCGCGGCGTGGCGGGGAGCGGCGGGCTGACCAGGGCGGGTGTAGTCCCAAAGTCGTACACCACACACCCCCCGAGAGGGATCCGCGGCGGCGTCCAGGGCGTCTAACCTCGAAAAAGCCGCACTGGAAGAGGAGGGGACCGTTGAGTGCCGACCTGACACCGCACAGCGGGCTCCGCGCGTCGGACGCCGACCGGGACCGGGTCGCTCAGCACCTCGCGACCGCGCTCTCCGAGGGCCGCCTGGACCTCGCGGAGTACGAGCAGCGCCTGGACACCGCCATGGGCGCGGTCACCATGGGCGACCTCGTCCCGCTGACCGCCGACCTCCCCGCGCCGCGGGACCCCGCCGCCGCGGCCGCGCCGGACAACGGCCCGGTCGACCTCGCCGAGACCGGCGCCAAGGCCGCCGGCTGCCGCAAGCGCCGCAAGGGCGTGGTGGCGGAGTGGCGCGACTGGGCCGGCGGCGCGGTGATCATGAGCGGTATCTGGCTGGTCACCAGCATCGCCTCGGGCGAGATGCAGACGTTCTGGCCGATCATCCCGCTCGGCATCTGGGCGGCGGTCCTGGTGGCCTCGCTGCTCTTCGGCGACAAGGACTGATCTCGACCCGCACACCCCCACCCGCCTCCCGCGCGTCTCTCCCACGGACGACCCGTCCCGCGAGCGCGCCTTCCGGGAACACCCCTTCGGCGGATCCCGCCGCCCGGCACCGCCCGCCCAGGCCCACCCCCGCCCACGCCTCCTCCTCGCGCACCCCTGCCGCGCCGCCCCGGTGACCTCGGGCGATACCACCGTCCGCGGGTGCGCGCCGCCGCGCTGCGCGCGCCCCGGGCGCGTCGGCGGCCCCCGCCGCCGGGCCGCGAGGCCCGCCGAGCCGCTTTTCTCCCGCGCCCGCGCGGCGTATCGTGAAATCCCCATCATCGTGCGGCAGGGGGTGGGCGTTGGACGACGAACGCGTCCCGGAGAGCAGAATGCGTGCCTCGGACGCTGATCGGGATGCCTGCGCCGAACGCCTCGCCACCGCGCTGTCGGAGGGTCGCCTCGACCTCGCCGAGTACGAACGCCGCCTGGACGAGGCCATGAACGCGGTGCTGATCGGCCAGTTGCGCGCGCTCACCGCCGACCTCCCCCTGCCCCCGCCGCCCGCCGAACGCGACGACTTCGCGCCGGCCGCCGCCTCCCGCTCCGCCCTGGCATCGCCGTGGAAGGACTGGGTAGACGAATGGCGGTGGTGGCTGGGCGGCGCGGTCATCATGACCGGAATCTGGGGAGTCACCAGCATCATGGGCGGCGACCTGCTGCCCTACTGGCCGCTGGTGCCGTTGGGTATCTGGGCGGCGATCCTGGTCGCCGCCGCCATCTGGCCCGACGAAAGCTCCGGCTCCCGCAGGTGAGAGCGTCACCACTCCTCATGGAGGGACCGACGACCCATGGACGACCAGAAGTTGCCCCCTGACCGGATGCGGGCGTCCGACGCCGACCGCGACGCCTGCGCCGAGCGCCTGGCCCGCGCCCTCCAGGAAGGCCGGCTGAATTTGGAGGAGTACCAGGAGCGCCTCGGCCTGGCCATGCGCGCCAAGGTCATGGGCGACCTGTGGCCGCTGACCGCCGACCTCCCCGAACCCCCCGCCGTCCCCGAGCCCGCGCCGCAGATCCCCCCGGCGGCGGTGGGCCCCCACCCGGGCCAGCCCGAGTGGCGCGACCGCCTGGAGCCGTGGCGCGGCCTGGCCGCGATCTCGGTGATCCTCGTCGGGATCTGGGGGGTCACCAGCATCATCGCGGCCGAACCCCTGCTGTTCTGGCCGATGATCCCGATCGGGTTCATGTTCCTCTTCACCCTGGCCGGGGCAATCGCCGGCACACCCACCGACCGCTCCGGAGGCGACAGCCGCGGCCCTTAGCCACCGCTTGTGGATCCTTCTGCGGGGTGGGCCGTGTCCGCCGAACGCCTGGTGTCGTGGCTCGCGGGCTCGGGCGCGCACCTGTCCGGACCCGTTCCACGCACTGCCTGGACGCCGGGCTGGCGCCGGCGGACTCGCGAGGAATCCGTGCGGTGACTGGGACGGCGGGGCGGGTGGCTGTGGAGGCGGTCCCGTCTGGCGACGCTGGTCCCGGCCGCTGACTGCGGCTCACCCGGCGCCGTAGCAGAGGAAACCGGCGTCGGCGAGGTGGTCGGCGACCGCGCGGGACGGGGTGGCGCCCCGGGTCAGGGCTGTGTGGAAGCCGACCATGGCCGCCGAGACGTCCTGGTCGCTGACCGGCAGCACCGAGGCCACGACCACCGCGCCGCCGCTGGACAGCAGCGACGCCGCCATGCCCAGCGGCGTTCCCCACGGCGCGGGCACCGAGCCGCCCACCCAGCAGGCCGACAGGACCGTGGTGCGCGGCACGTGGTGCAGGCATTCCAGGTCGTAGGCGAAGAGGGAGGCGTCCTCCAGCACCAGCCCCGACAGCATCGGGGCCTCCGCGCACGCCAGGCCGTGGGCGGCCAGGTGCGCGAGGTCGGCGCCGTCGAGCGCGGCCAGCACCGCGCCGACACCGGCCTCGGCACCGGTGACTCGGCGCGCCTTCGGGTAGAGCCGTTCCAGCGCCCCGACCTCGGCCGCCGCGCCCTCGGGATCGCGGCCGGCGGCCAGCAGTACTCGCCCGGCATCCGCCGCGCCGCCGGCCGGCCGGGCGGCGGCCTCCTGCGCCGTCAGCCACGCGCGGCCGGAGGGGACCACGCTGACCTCCCGTCCGCGCAGCCCCGGAAGCAGTCCCCACGGCAGCGCCTGCATCGCGGGGGCCGGGGCGATCACCACCGGTCGGTCGCCCACCTCCCGGGTCAGGGGAGCGAACAGCAACCGGTCGGCGCGCGCGGCGGCGGTGGCGACCTCGCCGCCGGCGCGCCCGCCGGCGGATTCGGGCGGCCGGCCGTCCAGCAGGCGCGACGCCGACCCCGGCGGCGCGCCGAGCAGCCGGGTGCGCGCCGCCGCGCAGAGCCCGGCGACCGCCGCCTCGGCCTCGGGGGCGGACGCCAGGTGGTGCAGCCGCACCCGGCCGTCCACCACCGTGATCGCCGCGACGAAGCCGGGCGCCGACGCGTAGCAGACGAACGCCCGCGACCCCAGCCGCTCGGCGAGTTCGGCGGCGGCCGGGCCGTGGCGGCGCGGGGTGTGCCCGTGCGGATCGGCGCACCCGGGGTGCCACTGCGCCGTGGTGAGGCGGTCGACCAGGCCGGCGAACTCGTGCCGGGCGTCGGGATCGCCCCGCCGGGCCCGGGCGTGGACCAGGCGGCAGCGGTCGAGCAGGCGCAGCCACGCGGTGTCGCGGCAGGGCCCCGGCGCGCGGTCCAGGGCGTGCCGGTGCTCGATCCAGTCCAGGGCCACGGCGGCGTCGCCGCTGCGCAGGGCGACGTGCGCCCCGGTGGCGGCGGCCTCGCGGTGGTGGGAGCGGTGGTGGGCCAGGAGTTCCAGGTGGCGCGGGGCCGGGGCCGGGCGGGACCCGCTCCCGCCGCGCCCCAGCAGCGCGCGGCGCGCCCGCGGGTGGTCGCCGTCGGCCAGGGCGCGCAGCGCCGCCGAGGGGCGCGGGGCGGGCAGCGACAGCGCCAGCGGCCCCAGCGGCGTGGTGGGCACGCACCGCGCGAGGGCCGTGGCGGTCTCCTCGGTCACGGCGGGCAGGCCGGCGGCCCAGTCGGGCAGCGCCGCCAGCGCGGACCCGGGGCGGTCGGGAAAGGAAGGGGTGCGCTGGCGGGCGTGCGGCCCGGGTGCGGTCGGCCGGGGCCGGGCCGCCGCCGGCCCGGGTGTGGCGGCGCACCGGGCCGACCACTCGATCAGCGCGGCCAGGCGCGCCCACAGCGAGGTCCGCGCCGCCGCCCGGCGCACCCGACGGGCCTGGCGGTAGGCGGAGTCGTGGTCGCCGCGCCCCAGCAGCACCTTGGCGTCGAGCAGCCGGGCGATGGCGATGTCGGCCTCGGCGCGGTCGGTGCCGGGGGTGTCGACCAGTCCCGCGAGGAGGCGGCCCGCCTCGGCGGACATGCCGCCCGCGAGCAGGGCGTCGACGTGGTCGAGCCGCAGGGCCGGGCGGCGTGCCGCCGGCACCAGGCGGTCGGCGGCGGTGAAGTGGGCGGTCGCCGCCGCGAAGTCGCCGCGCCGGAACTCCACGCAGCCGAGGTTCTGGAGCGTGATGCCGCGCAGGCAGGCCAGCGCGGCGCCTTCGGTGCGGCGCAGGGCGGTGTGCAGGTCGGCCGCCGCGTCGTCGAGCCGGCCGGTGTACATCAGCGCCAGGCCGCGGTTGCTCAGCAGGCCGGGCAGCAGGTGGTGGTCGGAGTCGGGATCGGTGCGGGCGAGTGCGGAGTCGAAGGCGGCGACGGCGGAGTCGAACCGCCCCCGCTGCGCGGCGCCCACCCCTTGGTGCGCCAGCACCAGGGCCTGGGCGGAGGGTGCGGCGCCGGCCAGTCGGCCGAGCGCGGTGCCGACCGCGCCGGGGCCGTCGCGCATCATGAGCAGGCCGAGGCGGGAGGCGCGGGCGTGTGCGGCGGACTCGCCCAGTCCCGCGCGCGCCGCCACGGCCGCCGCCTGGCTGAGCAGCCGCTGCGCGCGGCGCCACCGGCCGAGTTCGCGCTGGGCCATGCCCAGCAGCCGCAGCGCGGTGGAGCGCTCCAGCGGGTCGGGGTCGGCGGCCAGCACCTCCTCGCCGCGCCGCAGCGCGGCGGCGGGGTCGCGGGCAACGAGGGTGACCGGGGTGCGGACGTCGTGAAGTCGACCAGGGGCCATGGCGGGGGCCTTTCGGGGTCGGTGCGTGCGGGGGTTCGCGGGGGTTACGCACTCGGCGCGGGGAGCGGGTCCGGCTGCGCACAGACGCTCCGCCGCGCGGTCACGCAAAGTAATAACACCCGCCCCAGGCGTTAGGGGAGACCCGGTCTGCCGCCTGTGGACAACCGGTTCTCCACGGACCCGGACAAACGCCGCCGACCGGTCGGCCCACCCCCGCCGGTAGTCGACCGGCAGGGCCACCGCACCCGCCGCCGGCCGGCCCGGTGCCGCCCGAGGTGTCCGTTGGCTCCCACGTACCCCCGGACGTGGGCAAACGGCATCGCACCCCGACCCCCAGACGGCCTGCCGTCGCCCCTACCCGGCCCCGCCCCGCCCGCCACCCCGCGCGTTTCGATGACAGATCGGCGACGAAGCCGACCTGGAATACCAGGCTCCCGGGAAGCGTGATCCGCCGCACTGGAGGGGGCCGCCGGCGGGTGTTCACGGGCCGACACACCGGGGGCGTGCGGCCCGGCGGCGCGGGCGCGCCCACCGCCTGCCGCGTGCGACGGCAGATCGACGGCGAAGGCGACACGGAATACCAGGAGTTGGGGATCGCCGCACGAGACCGGAGCCGCCGGCGGGTGTTCACGGGCCGCCATGCCGGAGGTGCGGGACGGTTCGGTTCAATCCAGTCCCATGCGGCGAGGCCGCGCGTGACCCGAGTGGCGGGACGGCGGGGGTGTCAACGCGGCGCCCGGCGGCTCTTGGCCGGGAACCGCAGGGGGCGGCAGGTCCGGGAGGGCGGGTGGTGCGGGCGCACGGCGGTGGAGCCGAAACCCACGTTCGGACAGTGCGGAGAGCCCGGTTCGGTTCGATCCGGTCCGGCGCGGTAGGGCACGGGCGCGGCCGCGCGCGGCTCCATGGCTTGAGCGCCGGAATGACCGAGCAGGTCAACGCGGTGCTCGGCGGCCCGGCGGCCTTTGCACACGTGTGGGGGAGCGCGGGTGCCGGGTACGGCACGTGCCTCTCTCGCACGGCCGAGGAGGGACCAGGCGCTAGACGGAGAGCCACTCCGTGGCGATCGGGGCGTCTTCGGGGCGGTCGAGGAGGAGGCTGACGGGGCCGCGGGGGACGGCTCTGGCGATGAAGGTGCCGTAGGCGTCGACGGTGTGGCTGGTGGTCGAGCGGGGGTGGCGGACCCGCACTGAGGTGGGGCCCGGGGGGGAGACCCTGCCCACCACGTCGCAGTGCTCGGCGCGGGGGGTGATCTCCAGGCCGATCGTCATGCCCGGCGCGTGGAAGGTGACGTAGCGGGGGCCGTCGGCGAGGAGGGCGGCGGCGCGGATTCCCGTGGCGGGGGTCTCGACCGAGTCGGCGCTGACCCCGGCGAGCACGGCCGGGTCCACGCGCATGGCGTAGGCGGCCCGCGCGGCGGCGCGCGTCTGCGGGCTCATCGCGTAGGGCGCGGCCGACTCCGACCCCGACTCCGACTCCGACTCCGGCGCAGGGTCGGCCGGGCCGGCGGCGCCGGGGCTCCCGGCGTCATCGGCGCGAAGGCTCCCGGTGCCGCCCGCGCGGGGGAGTCCGGCGCCCTCGGCGCGGGAAAGGCCGGTGGCCTCGGCCCACAGCAGGCCGGGGTCGGGGCGGGGGCCGGAGGTGTCGTCACGGCTCATGCTGGGGGCCTTTCTCCTCGTTGGCTTCACCGAGCAGGCGCTGGAGGCGCCGCCGCACCCGGCGCCGGGCCGCCGGAACCTCCTCCAGGCGCAGCCCCGTGCGCGCCGCCACCGTGCGGGCCGGCGAGCGCGGCTCCTCAAGTTCCAGGTAGGCGATCGTGCGGTCGGGTTCGCGCAGCGCCGCGATGGCCCGCCGGACCATGTCGCCGCGTTCGGCGGCGAGGTGGATCACCTCGGGGCTGCGCGGGTCGGCGGCGTCCAGCAGCGCCGGGTCCCGGGGCGCCGTGCGCCGGGCGATGCGGTACTGCCTGCGGCACGCGTTGTGCGCGGAGGTCGCCAGCCACGACCCCACGCGCTCGGGCGAGTGGAGCGTGGCCAGGTGCTGGGCGAGGTTGAACCACACGGTCTGCTCGGCGTCCTGGGAGTCGTGCACCGACAGCCCGTAGCCGCGCACGATGGAGCCGACCAGGCCGCCGAAGCGGTCGAGGATCGCCTCCCACGCGGCGGGGTCGTCGCCCCGGGCGAGCGCGACCAGCTCGCTCGTCGAGACCTCCGCATAGGGCTGGTCAGCCACTCCTACCCCCAGTAGACTCACAGCTCCCGCCTCGCGCGCAGGATCACAGTAGCCGCTCGCCCGAGGGGAAGCGGGGAAACGCCGGATCCGGCCGCGGTGAAGACCTGGTGCCGATGGTGCCAATGGGGCACAATGGGGCGAGGAATAACCGGGACGGACAGCTCCTCTTCGGGTACGAGGGCGTCGGGGAAGCGCACTCGTTCGTATCAGGAGGTTCGGTGTCCGCTCGTGGCGTCTTGTACGTCCACTCCGCGCCCGCGGCGCTGTGCCCACACGTCGAGTGGGCGGTCGCGGGTGTGGTTGGCGTGCCTGTGAAACTCGACTGGGGTGCCCAGCCCGCGGCTCCCGGCGCTCATCGCGCTGAGCTGAACTGGCAGGGCGCGCCGGGCACTTCCGGTGCCATCGCATCGGCGCTCAACGGCTGGCAGCGGCTGCGCTTCGAGGTCACCGAGGAGCCCACCCCCGGGTGCGACGGCGTCCGCTACAGCTACACCCCCACGCTGGGCATCTTCACGGCCGTCACCAGCGCCTCCGGCGAGGTGCTCGTCTCCGAGGCCCGGCTGCGCAACGCCGTGGAGCGCGCGGCGGCCCAGGAGGACATCGACCTCGCCGCCGAACTGGACCGCCTGACCGGCCGCGAGTGGGACGAGGAACTGGAGCCCTTCCGCTACGCCGGCGACGGCGCGCCCGTCCGCTGGCTGCACGCGGCCGGGTAGCGCCCGCGCGCCGGGTCCGCCGACCCCGCGCGCGCCGGTGCGCGCCCCGCCACCGGCGCGGGCGCGCCACGCCGCGCCC
>NZ_JAJAQC010000029.1 GCF_027604915.1 Streptomonospora mangrovi | reverse complement strand
ACACCGTCCGGGCCGCCGCCCCGCCCCCCATGCGCCCCGCCGCGCCGCCCGTCAGCGGCGGGCGGCGCCCCGCTCCGCCTCAGCGGCCGGCACGGCCTCGGCGCCGTCCGCCTCGCCGGCACCGGCACCGGGCGCGCCGGCCCCGCCGGCCGCGCCGGAGGGCGCCGGTACCGGTGCCAGCCCTTCGCCCTCGACGTCGACGTTGGGCAGCAGCGCGTCCAGCCAGCGCGGCAGCCACCACGCCGCCCGCCCGAACAGCGCCATCACCGCCGGCACCAGGGTCATCCGCACCAGGAAGGCGTCGAACAGCACACCGGCGGCCAGCGCGAACGCGATCGGCTTGACCATCTCGTTGTGGCCGAACACGAACGCCGCGAACACCGCCACCATGATCACCGCCGCCGCGGTGACCACCCGCGCCCCCTGCGTGAACCCGGTGGTGATGGCCGCGCGGGCGTCACCGCCGTGCACGTACTCCTCGCGCATCCGCGAGACCAGGAACACCTCGTAGTCCATGGCCAGGCCGAACAGGATGCCGATCAGCAGGATCGGCATGAACGCCAGCAGCGTCGGCGCCGGCACCACGTTGATCAGCTCGGCGCCGTATCCCCACTGGAACACCGCCACGGTGACACCGAGCGCGGCCCCGGCGCTGAGCACGAACCCCAGCGCGGCCTTGAGCGGCACCAGCACCGAGCGGAACACCATCGCCATCAGCACCAGCGCCAGGCCGACCACCACCGCGAGGAACACCGGCAGCGCGTCCTGGAGGCGCTGGGACACGTCGATCGCCGAGGCGGTGGAGCCGGTCACCGTGATCCGCGCGCCGGTGTCGCGGTCGATGTCGCCGGCCTGCGCGCGGACCTCGTGCAGCAGGTCCTCCGTCGCATGGGACGACGGCCCGTGCTCGGGCACCACCGACACGATCGCGGTGTCCCCGATGTCGTTGAGCTGCGGGGGCGCGACCTCCGCCACGCCCTCCAGGTCGCCCAGGTGCTCGGCCGCGTCCTCGGCCGCCGCGGCGGCGTCGGGCACCCCGGTGAGGTCGGCGACCACCACCAGCGGCGCGCTGAACCCGGGGCCGAACTCCTCGGTGATGATCTCGTACGCCTGGCGCTGGGTGGTGTCCTCGGCGCTGGTGGAGTCGTTGACCAGCCCCAGGTGCAGGTCGCGCAGCGGCACCAGCGCGGCCACCAGGATGGCCAGCACCGCCAGCATCGGCACCAGCGGGCGGCGGGTCACCAGCCGCACCCAGCGGGCGCTGACCGTGCGCTCCGAGCGCATCGCGGCGTCGGCGCGCCGCCCCAGCACCGGCAGCCGGCACGCGGTCACGCGCCGGCCCAGGAAGCCCAGCAGCGCCGGGAGCAGGGTGATGGCCGTCAGCACCGCCACCGCCACGGTCACCACCGAGGCCAGGCCCATCACGGTGAGGAAGGGGATTCCCACCACGAGCAGGCCCAGCAGGGCGATGGCCACCGTCACGCCCGCGAACACCACCGCGCTGCCGGCCGTGCCGATCGCGCGGGCCGCCGACTCCTCGGGCTCCATGCCATCGGCCAACTGCCGGCGGTGCCGCGACAGCACGAACAGCACGTAGTCGATGCCCACGGCCAGGCCCAGCATCATCGCCATGATCGGCGCGGTGCTGGTCAGCTCCAGCAGGCTGGAGGTCGCCAGCAGCAGGGCCATGCCCACGCCCACGCCGAACAGCGCGATCAGCACCGGCAGGCCGGCCGCCACCACGGCGCCGAAGTTGACCAGCAGCACCACCAGCGCGGCGCCCACGCCGACGGCCTCGCCGGCGCCCACGGTCGGCGGGGTGACCGACACCGCCTGGCCGCCGTACTCCACGTCCATCCCGGCGTCGCGGGCCGGGCCGTCGGTGGCCACCACCGCCTCGACCGTGTCGCGGTCCACCTGGCCGTCGGGCTGGTCCAGCCGCACCTGGAGCAGGGCGGTGGTGCGGCTCTCGGCGAACAGCGGGATCCGCGAGACCACCTCGTCGCGGTCGAACTCCGGCGCCTCGCGCGCGACCTGGGCGCGCGCCTGGTCCTCCGCTTCGGGCAGCAGCCCGGCGACCACCTGGTCGCGGCCGGGCGTGCCCGGCGGGACCTGCTGCTCCACCTGCTCGCGGGCCTGCTCGACCGCCTCCGCCTCGGCGTCGGCGATCTCCTGGTCGTAGGTGTCGCGCGCCTGCGCCAGCGCCGCGTAGGGGTCGGTGACCGACTCCACGCCCGCGACGTCCTCAAGCTCGGCGGCCGTCGCGCGCACGGCGTCGGCGTAGCGCTCCTCCTCCACGATGTCGGCGCCGTCGGGCGCGCGCAGCACCACGGTGACGGTGCTGCCCTCGGCCGCCGGGAAGCGCTCCCGCAGCAGGTCCTGGGTCTCCTGGGACTCGGTGCCGGGGATGCTGAAGGTGTCGTCCAGCGGCACGCGGAACGCGGCGGCGGCGCCGGCCGCGCCGGCGAGGACGACCAGCCAGGTCACCAGCACCAGCCACCGCCTGCGGAACGCGAACCTCCCCAGGCGATACAGCAGTTGGGCCATGCTCGTCTGTCCTCTCCGTACCGGTGTGCTGCGGTCTGCCGACAGCACACCGGATGCGGATGAGGCGGCATCCCGAGGACGATGAGAGGGCGATGAGAACCCGGACGCGGCGGCGAGAGAGTCGTCACGGTCGGCGCCGCCGGGCGCGGCCGCCGGCCCGCGCCCGGCGGGGGCGCCGGGGAGACCGGCGGGGAGGTCGCCGCGGAGGTCGGCGCCGTGGCGCGCCGGCGTCCCGGACCGCGCGGCGCCCAGGGGCGGGAACACCAGGCGCACGGTGGTGCCCCCCGCCACCGAGGAGGTGAACTCCGCGTCGCCGCCGTGGGCGCGCATCACCGCCCGCACGATGGGCAGGCCCAGCCCGCTGCCGGGCCGCCGGGTGGAGGCCGCGCCCCGGTAGAACCGCTCGAACACGAACCGCGCGGACTCCTCGGGCACGCCCGGCCCGGAGTCGCTGACCGACAGCACCAGGCGGTCCCCCTCCCGGCGCAGCACGGCCGCCGCCGGACTGGTGTCGGGGGTGTGCACCCGCACGTTGGCCAGCAGGTTGGCCACGGCCTGGCGCAGGCCCTGCTCGTCGCCCAGTACCAGCCCCTCCACCGCGATCTCGGCGCGCCAGGCCCGCGCGGGCTGGGCGGCGCGGGCGTCGGCGACGCTGTCGGCCACGATCCGGCCCAGCGCCACCACCTCCCGGCGCGGCACCGGGTGCTCGTCCAGCCGTGCCAGGTACAGCAGGTCGTCCACGATCGCGGCCATGCGCGCCGACTCCTGCTCGGAGCGGGTGATGACGTCGGGGCGGCGCCGCACGTCCACCACGCCCTGGGCCACCATCTGGAGGTAGCCCCGGATCGAGGTCAGCGGGGTGCGCAGCTCGTGGGAGGCGTCGGCGACGAAGCGGCGCATGCGCTCCTCCGACTCCGCGCGGGCGCTGAGGGCGGCCTGGAGCCGCTCCAGCATCCGGTTGATCGAGGCGGTCAGCCGCCCCGCCTCGGTGGCGGCCTCGGCCGAGGGCACCGGCACCCGCCGGTCCAGCTCGCCCGAGGCGATGGCCTCGGCCGTGGCCACCACGTCGTCCAGGGGGCGCAGCCCCCGCCGCACGGCGGCCGAGCCCGCGGCGGCCACGGCCAGCAGCACGCCCGTGCCCGCCAGCGCCTCGATCAGCAGCAGCCGCCGCACGATGGCGTGCACGGGCTCCAGCGGCAGCCCGATCAGCACCGTCGCGTCATAGGACGGCAGCGGCACCAGCTCCACCCGGTAGGGGCGGTGGTCGCGCCGCACGGTGAACACGTCGTCCGGGGCCGAGGCGGGGTCCAGGCCCGCCATCAGCAGCGGCCCCCGCCCCTGGAGGCGCTCCACGCGCGGCGCGCCCCCGCCGGGCGGGTCGGTCCGCATCTCGATGACGAAGTCGGAGGGCACCGCCACGCGCCGCACCAGCTCCGCCGGCACGTGGGAGAACACCTGGTTCTGGCCGGCGCGGACCAGTTCGGCGGCCACCGTGACGCGTTCGTCGGTGCGCTTCATCAGGTAGTCGTGCAGCGAGACCGCGCTGACGGCGGCCACGGTGGTCAGCGCGACGGCCATCAGCGCGGTGATGGCCACCAGGATGCGGCCGCGCAGCGTGCGCGGGCGGCCGAACCGGGTCCTCACCCGCCCTCCTCGCGCAGCACGTAGCCGAACCCGCGCTGGGTCTGGATGAGGTTGGGGCCGTGGGCGCCCAGCTTGCGGCGCAGGTAGCCGACGTAGGTGTCGACGATGTTGGAGCTGCCGGTGTAGTCGGCGCTCCACACGGCGTCGATGATCTGGCCCCGCGAGAGCACGTGGCCCCGGTTGATCATCAGGTAGCGCAGCAGGTCGAACTCGGTGCGCGAGAGCGCGACGGGGTGCCCGGCGCGGCGCACGGTCGCGGCGCGCTCGTCCAGTTCGACGTCGGCGAAGCGCAGCACCGGATCCGCCGGCTCGTCGCCGCCCTCGGGCAGGGTGCGGCGCAGCACCGCGCGCACGCGTGCCAGCAGTTCGTCGATGTTGAACGGCTTGGTGACGTAGTCGTCGCCGCCGAACGTCAGCCCGGCCACGCGCTCGCTGTGGGCGTCCCTGGCGGTGAGGAACACGATGCCCAGCCGGGGCAGCTCCCGCCGCAGCACGCGGCACACCTCGAAGCCGTCGCCGTCGGGCAGCATGACGTCGAGCACCACCAGGTCGGGCCGGTGCAGGCGCGCGGCCTGGACCGCCTCGGCGGCGGTGGCGGCCGACGACGTCGCGAAGCCGTGGAAGTCCAGCACGGTGGTCACCATGTCCACGATGTTGGGTTCGTCGTCCACGACGAGGACCTGGGGGCGCGGCGTCACGCGGGCGGAGGGCGGGCCGGGGCGGGGGGATCGCCCGGGCCGGGCGTGCGGGGCCGGCCGGGTGGGCGCTGGGGTGGTGGGTCGGGTGGTCATCGGGCGTCCAGGGAATCGGAGTCGGATGAGAAACACATGAGAACCGGTCCGGCGGGCATCGGTCCGGCTCGCGCCCCGTGACCACCCCGGCCATCCGCGAGCGGAACCGATGGCCGCGGTCCCCGGCTTCCGCCCGGCCCCGCCCGTTCCCGCCGCGCGCGTTGGGAACGGGCAGGGCCCGCCGCCCCTACCTCACGACCTTCACGACGCCGCGCGCTGGGCCCAGGGGAGGGGGACGGTCAGTTCGACGCGGGTGCCCTCCGTGGGGCCGCTGCCGATCTTGATGTCGCCGCCGAGCTGCTCCACCCGCTCCCGCATGGAGATGAGCCCGTGCCCGCGCGTCGGGTCGGCGAGGCCCGGCAGGTCCTCGGGGGCGAAGCCCACCCCGTTGTCCTCCACCACCACGCTCACCGTCTCGGGCATGATCTCCACGACCACCGACGCCCGCGAGGCGTCGGCGTGCTTGTCGACGTTGCGTATGCACTCGCGAATGATCACGAACAGCTCCTCGCGCTGGTGGCGGGGGACCAGCGACTCGTCGCCGCTGACGCGCACGTCGAACTTGGTCTCGGGCAGCGCGCAGCGGGCGAACATGCGCAGCTTCTCGGCGATGTCGCCGTTGGCGCGGTAGGTGCGCAGCTCGGCCACCAGCCGCCGGGCGTCGTCCATGAGGTCGTTGAGCGCCTTGCGGGCCATGGTGAAACGCGTCTTGGCCTCGGGCGAACCGCGCTCGCTGTAGACCTCGTACAGGTCGAGGTTGCGGTGCACCAGGCTGATCCCGCTGCCGATCCAGTCGTGGACGTCGCGCGCCAGCCGCCGCCGGTCGGCCGCCAGCATCTCCTGGCTGGGGCGGCGCACCCCGCCGTCGTGGCCCTGCATGAGGCCCACCACCCGCACCGAGATGCTCTCGTGCAGCGCCCGCAGCCACAGCGCCACCGCGTGCACGCCGTCGGGCTCCTCGCGGAACAGCTCGGTGGCGGCCTCGGAGGCGACCTGGAACAGGATGTCGGTGACCCGCAGCATCTCGGCGGTGTCGAGTTCGCCGCAGTCGGCGCGGTCCTGGGCCATCGACCGGCGCGGGATGCTGCCGTGGTCGATGATGACGGTGCCGCTGCGCACGCTGGCGAAGCAGTCCTCCAGCGCGGCGTCGGCCTGCCGCAGGATCTCCTCCATTGATTTGGGGTCGGGTACGGCGTTGCCCAGCGTCAGCAGCCGGGACCGGAACGCCTCCAGCACCCTCTCCTTGCGGTCGCGGTGGGAGTGCCCGCGCGCCTTGCGCAGCATCCCCCGGCGTACGCTCTTCGCCCTACTGTTGCCTGGCATGCCCCTCCGACCTCGGGGGGTGCGCGCTCGGCCGCGTGGGGGTTCGCCCCTCAACAGGGCGGCGCCCCTCGCGCGCGCGGTCCGTGGACCGCCGGCCGCATGCCGCGCCCCGGCGCCCGCCCCCGCCTGCTCGTCGTGCCCAAGCGAGCCGCTGGGCGCGATCGCCCCGGTCGCCGCTTGCTGGCCCATGGTCCCCGCCCGTCCCGCCGAGGCGGCCGTGTGCCCGGCGCGCGGCGCCGGACCGGCTCTCCGTGCCCCCGAACGGCCCGCGACGGTGGGTGTGCGAACCGGCCGCGACCGTGTGCCACGGAAAGCGCGAGGCGGACGTGGGAACCTCCTCCATTCGGCCGCGGTGTCGGAATCATACGATACGCGGTTACCGGAGAAATCGGCATAATCGGCGCCAGATTCGCTTTCCCGGAATGGCCGGATGCGGATGCCAAGTGGAAAGTTTGATTCCCTTTCCATCGTCGCGGCACGAGAACGCGGCGGGGTGTTTCAACCGTGTTACACACCCGCCGCGTCCGTCGCGCGCACCGCGACTTCCGGCCGGTCGGCGGCTAGGCCGCCGACGTGAAAACCAGAACCGCGTTCTGTCCGCCGAAGCCGAACGAGTTGCTTACCGCGACATTCGACTTGTGCTCGCGCGCCGCGCCCGCGACCACGTCGAGTTCGATCTCGGGATCCTGGAGTTCCAGATTGGCGGTCGGCGGAACGGTGCTGTGCTCGATCGCCAGGACCGAGAACACCGCCTCGATCGCGCCGGCCGCGCCCAGCGTGTGCCCCACGACCCCCTTGGTGGAGGTCACCGCCGCTCGGTCCCCGATGAGCCGGCGCAGCACCCGCGCCTCCGCGGCGTCGTTGAGCGGGGTGGAGGTGCCGTGGGCGTTGACGTGGTCGACCTCGGCGGGGGAGACCCCCGCGTCGGCCAGGGCCGCCGTCAGCGCCCGGGTCACGCCCGTGCCCTCGGGGTCGGGGGCGGTGATGTGGTGGGCGTCGTCGGAGGCGCCGTAGCCCGCCAGCCGGGCGTGCACGCGCGCGCCCCGCGCCCGCGCGTGCTCGGCGCGCTCCAGCACCAGGATGCCGCTGCCCTCGCCGATCACGAACCCGTCGCGGTCGGCGTCGAAGGGCCGCGACGCCGTCTCGGGCGCGTCGAGCCGCTTGGTGGACAGCGCGCCCATCTGGGCGAACCCGGTGGTCACTACCGGCAGCACGCCCGCCTCGGTCCCGCCGGTGATCACCACGTCGCAGGTGCCGTCGCGCAGCAGCCCCAGCGCGCACCCGATCGCGGTGGCGCCCGAGGCGCACGCGGTGGCGGTCACGAAGTTGGGGCCGGTGGCGCCGAACTGGAGCGCCAGGTGCCCGGCGGCCATGTTGGGGATCATCATCGGGATGAGCAGGGCCGACACCGCCTGCGGGCCGACCTCGTTCATCCGCTTGTGCTGCTGGTCGTAGCTGCGCAGCCCGCCCATGCCGCAGCCCAGCACCACGCCCACCCGGGCGCCGTCCCAGGTCTCGGGGTCCAGGCCGGAGTCGGCGACCGCCTCGCGCGCGGCCACGATCGCCATCTGCACGAACCGGTCGTAGATGAGCGAGGCCCGCCGGCCCACCAGCTTGTTGGGGTTGAAGTCGGGGACGGTGCAGGAGATGTCGACCGGCAGGCCCGCCAGTTCGGGGTTGCGGGAGGCCGCGGAGACCCCCGAGCACACCCCCGCCCAACTGGCCTCGGTGCCGATCCCCGCCGCGGTGACCAGGCCCAGCCCGGTCACCGCGACATCGGGGCGCCTCACGATCCCGCCGCGGCGGTCGCGGCGTCGATGAGCTTGGCGGCCTGGCCCACGGTGTCGCTGGGCGAGGCGGAGTCCTCGCTGATGGTCACGCCCATCTCGGACTGGATCACCAGCAGCAGCTCCACCAGGAACAGGGAGTCCATCTCCAGCGCCTCGAACGTGACGTCGGGGGAGATGTCCTCGCGGCTCACCTCGAAGCGGGTGACCAGGATGTCGACAAGCTGGTCGTAGGTCGTGGTCGTGCTCATGGTCCAGGCTCCTCGTTGGTCGGGTCTTGCGTGGTCGGTGCCGGCCGCGTGTCGCGGCGCGGCCGGGGCGGGCCGGGTCAGGTCCGCTGGAGCCCCGGCCAGGTCAGCACGGTCGAGCCCCAGGTCAGCCCGCCGCCGAAGGCGGTGAGCAGGACGTGCTCGCCCGCGCGCAGCACTCCCTCGGCGTCGGCCTCGGCGAGCGCGATCGGGATGGAGGCCGCGCCGGTGTTGCCGACGCGGTCGATGTTGACGAGCGCCCGGTCGCGGGGGACGCCCAGTTCGTCGGCGAGGTGGTTGATGATCCGCAGGTTGGCCTGGTGGCTGACCAGCCGGTCCACCTCGTCCAGCCGCCGGCCGGCGCGCTCCAGCACCGCCCGGCAGGACTCGGCCATGCGGGTCACGGCGTGCCAGAACACCGCCTTGCCCTGCATGGCGAAGTAGTGGTCGGCGGGGTCGGGCGCGGTGCCCGACAGCCGCTGGCGCGAGCCGCCGGCCCGCACCGTGATCAGGTCGGCGCCCTCGCCGTCGCTGCCGAGCACGGTGGGGCCGAGCGCGCCCAGTTCGTCGCCGCCGCCCGCGCGCAGCAGCACCGCGCCCGCGCCGTCGCCGAAGATCACCGAGGTGGAGCGGTCGTCGGGGTTGAGGACGCTGGAGTGGGTCTCGGCGCCGATCAGCAGCACCCGGTCGGCCGTGCCCGCGCTGATCAGGCCCTGCGCGGTGGCCAGGCCGTAGACGAAGCCCGTGCACACGGCGTTGATGTCGAAGGCCATCACCCCGCCCAGCCCCAACCGGGTGGCCACGGTGGGCGCGGTGCCCGGGCAGGGGCGGTCGGGGGTCATGGTGGCCACCACCACGGCGTCGGCGGAGGTCTCGCCGGCCGACTTCAGCGCCTGGGCGCCGGCCTCGACCGCGAGATCGGAGGTGGCCATGCCCTCGGAGGCGAAGAACCGCTGCCGGATCCCGGTGCGCGTGCGGATCCAGGTGTCGCTGGTGTCCATGGACGCGGCCAGGTCGTCGTTGGTCACCCGGCGCGGCGGCAGGAAGGAGCCCACCCCGGCGAGCACGGCGGCGCGCGTCATCGCGCGTCCGCGCGGCCGGGGCGCCGGCACGGGCCGGCGGGGTGGGGGGAACAGCGGTGTGCGGTCATGGTCGCGCGCTCCTTCGGCGGCACGGCGGCTGGGATCGCGGGCCGGTCGGCGGTCCGGCGAGTCGCACTTTGAGTCTGACCCAGGGCGCTGATCGCCGATTGACACGCCGCTGACGTCGGGCTGACGCCGCCGCGGGCGCGTTCGCCCAGCACAGCGGGCCGGACGGCGAGCGGCGCCGGCGCGGCCGCCGTCGCGCGGGCGCGGGCGCGCGAACGGGACGAGGCACGGGACACACGGGAAGCGGGGACGCGCCCCCCAGCGGGAAAGAGGACGCCCGAAGACAGGCGCGCGCCACCTGGCACGGGCACGGACCCGCCAACGCGTAAGCCCGCACCAGCAGGTGCGGGCTTACGCATTGGCGGGTCCGCGGCGGTGCGGCGGGGCGCCCGACCGGTCTCAGCCGGTCGGCGCCAGCGCCGGGTCGTGGTTGAGGATCTCGGAGTAGCGGCGCTGGAGCGGCAGCCCCGGCTCCAGGCCCAGCTCGGCGTTGAGCAGGCGGCGGGTGCGGTGGAACAGCTCCAGCGCCTCGCCCTGGCGGCCGCAGCGGTACAGCGCGAGCATCAACTGCTCGCAGAAGCGCTCGTGCAGCGGGTGCTGGGCGACCAGCAGCCGCAGCTCGGGCACGGCGCGGCGCTCGTCGCCCACGGCCAGCCGGGCGGCCACCAGGTCCTCCCAGGCGGTCAGTCGGCGCTCGTCGAACAGCGCGGCGGCGGCGCGGCAGCGCAGGCCGTCGCCGGCGTCCAGCAGCGCCGGGCCGCGCCACAGCTCCAGGCCGCGCTGGAGGAGGTCGACGGCGCGCTCGGGGCGGTCGGCCACGGCCGCGCCCCCCTGCGCGGCCAGGTCGAGGAACCGGTTGCCGTCGACCGCCTCGGGCGCGACGTCCAGCACGTAGCCGTTGCGCACGCTGCGCAGCAGGCCGGCGCCCGCGCCCCGGGTGGTGGCCTGCCCCTCCAGCAGCCGCCGCAGCCGCGTGGCGTGCGCCTGGAGCGCGTTGCGGGAGTTGCCGAGCGTGGCGGTGGACCACAGCTCGTCGCACAGCTCGTCGTGGGAGATGGCCACGCCGGGGCTGAGGGCCAGCGTTGCCAGCATCGTCCGCACCTTGTTGGCGCGGACCGGGTGGCGCTGGCCGCGCGCCACGATGGACACGTTGCCAAGGATCTCGATCTGCGTCTCGATCTGCACTGCACTCCTCAGGATCGTGCGCGGTGAGGCGCGGTGGGCCGCGCCTCCCGTGGCCGACGGGGCCGGGCGAAGCGGCGCGGCCGGGGTGGGGCGGACGCTCACGAGACCGCGCGGAAGCGCGCCGGCACCGCGACGGCGCGGGCGCCCCGGCGGCTGTCGGCCATCAGGATCTCGTGCTGGAGGCGCTGCGCCTCCTGGGACGGTTCCAGGCCCAGCTCCTCGTTGAGCACGCGGCGCAGGTCGTGGAAGGCGGCCAGCGCCTCGCCGCGGCGCCCCGAGCGGTGCAGCGCGGTGATGAGCTGGTCGTGGTACCACTCGTTGAGCGGGTTGGTGGCGATCAGGGAGCGCAGCTCGGGCACCAGCTCGCGGTGCCGGCCCAGCAGCATGTCGGCCTCGATGCGCAGCTCCAGGGCGTGGTGGTGCACCTCGTCCAGGTAAGTCACGTGGCGCGCCAGCACCGGCCCCACCGAGGTGTTGGCCAGCGCCCGGCCCCGCCACAGCCCCAGCGCCTCGCGCAGCCGGCGCGCGGCGTCCTCCACCCGGTCCTGCCGCAGCAGGGCGCGGCCCTGCTCGACGTACTCGGTGAAGAGGGTGGCGTCGAGCTGCTCGGGCTGGAGCCGCAGCAGGTAGCCGGTGCGCTCGGTGGTGAGCATCTCGGCCAGTTCGCGGGTGGCCGGGTCCTGGGCCAGGGCCCGGCGCAGGTGGTAGACGTGCGTGCGGATGGTGCCCGTGCCGTTCTGCGGCGGGCGGTCGTCCCACAGCTCCTCGGCCAGGGTGTCGACGTCGACGACCTGGTTGGCGCGGAGCAGCAGCAGTGCGAGAACCTTGCGCACCTTGACGCCGTTCGGTAACCGGACTCCGAAATCCGTCCTCAGCTCCAACGAGCCGAGAACGCTGAAGTAAATCATCTAAGCCCTCGTATCTTCATCAATTCGGAAGTAAGCGATTGTCGAATGCGTGAGCGATCGGTTACTGTTCGCACAGAGCTTTTTCAGGACGGGTTCTCTGTGACGCAGACCACGTGTATGCTGGCTGGACTTTCGGGGCTTCCCTGGAAAACGGGCTTCAACGACATTTCTAGCAGCGGGGTCCGCAGGCCAACAGGTAGAAGCATCCAAGGTGGGAAGAAAATGTTTCCTTAGTGGTATTGCGCGGACCGGAAGTGGCACACCGAATGCGTCCGCGTGGCGATGAACGGCGCCTTGCACCTGCTCAATCCTTGAGCACGTAGGAGTACACCTGCGCAGCCCGCCGTTTGTCACACGAAGGAGCCGATCCCGTGAAGCCAACCGTCCCGGTGCTCGTCGTCGGCGCCGGCCCCACCGGACTCGCGCTGGCCGGCGAGCTGCTGCGCCAGGGCGTGGAGTGCCGCGTCGTCGACCGCGCCGCGAGCCGGCCCACCCACCAGGCCCGGGCGCTCACCATGTGGGACGGCGCGCTCGACGTGCTCGCCCGCCACGGCATCGCCGACGAGGTCATCGCCCGCGGCATCCCCATGACCGCCGCCCGCTACTGGTCGCGCGGCCGCAACTTCGCCACCGTGCGCTTCGGCGCCGGATCGGTCGCCGAGGGCGCCGCCAACCCCCTCATCATCACCCAGCCCCAGGTCGAGGAGGTCATGGTGGCCCGCCTGGCCGAGCTGGGCGGCGCCGTGGAGTGGAGCACCGCCCTGACCGCCCTCACCGACCGCGGCGACCACGTCGAGGTCCGCCTGGAGGGCCCCGACGGCGACGAGGAGGAGCTGACCGCGAGCTGGGTGGTGGGCTGCGACGGCAACCACAGCACCGTCCGCGAGCTGTCGGGCATCACCTTCGGCGGCAGCACCTACGGGCGCAGCTTCATCCTCGGCGACGGCGACATCGACAACCCCGTCGTCCCCGGCGAGGCCCACTACGTCCTCGACCCCGCCGGCGTCCTGGTCCTGGTGCCGCTGCCCGACGGCAAGCTGCGCGTCTTCGCCGACGCCACCACCGTGGGCGACCTGGACACCGCGCCCACCGCCGAGGAGTTGCAGCGCCTCGCCGACGAGCGCGCCCCCTTCCCCCTCAAGATCCACGACCTCCAGTGGAGCACCCGCTTCCTGGTGCACCTGCGCCAGGCCACCAGCTACCGCGCCGGGCGCTGCCTGGTCGCCGGCGACGCCGCCCACGTGCACAGCCCCGCCGGCGGGCAGGGGCTCAACACCGGCATCCAGGACGCCGCCAACCTCGCCTTCAAGCTCGCCCTGGTGCAGCGCGGCTGCGCGGGCGCCGACGCGCTGCTGGACAGCTACGAGGCCGAGCGCGAACCCGTCGCCGCCGACGTCATGCGCTCCTCCCACACCCAGACCCGGCTGTGGACGGTGCGCTCGCCCGTCGGCCGCTGGGCGCGCGACACCCTCATGGGCCGCGCCGCCCGCAGCGGCCTGCTGGAGCGCCGCCTGGTGCCCGCCATGGCCCAGATCGACCTGGACTACCGCAAGAGCCCGGCCGTGGGCCCCGGCGGCGGGCGCCGCGCGCTGCGCCGCGGGCTGGCCGACGCCGAGCTGGTGCCCGCCGACGGCGGCGCGCGCACCCGCCTCTCCACGCTCCTCCAGGCGCCCCGGCACACCCTGCTCGTCCTGCCCGGCGCCGACACCGCCGGCGCCGCCGCCGTGCTCGCCGAGGCCGCGCCCATGGCCGACCGCCTCAGCGCGCACGTGCTGCTGACCGCCGCCGACCACGCCCGCGTCGAGGGCGGCGGCCTGCCGCCCGAGCACACCTACCTGCTGCCGGCCGACCACCCCGGCCCCACCGGCGACCTCGCCGGCGCCCGGCTGGTGCTGGTGCGCCCCGACGGCTACGTCGCCGGCACCTCCGCGGAGCTGACCGCCGCCGCCGAGCTGCTGCGGCCGGTGGCCCCCGCCGCGCCGCGCCTGGCGCAGGCGCCCGGCGCCTGACACCCCGCCGCCGCCCAACGCGGCGGCACCTGCCTGCACCCGGCGGCGGGTCGGAATCCGGCCCGCCGCTCTCACGCGCCCCCACCGCACGACCGACCGAGCGCACCCACCCGCCTGTTCGAGCCGGAGAGAAACCTGATGTTCGCAAGACTCGACAAGCTGACAGCGCGGCCCGTGCTCGTGCTCGTCGTCTCGTTCGCCTTCGTGGCGGCCATGATGGTGCTGGGCTCCGGCGCCGCCTCCCGCCTGCTCAGCGGCGGCACCGAGGACCTGTCCTCGGAGTCGGCCCGCGCCACCGAGATCGTCGACGAGCGCTTCCCCGGCAGCCGGCCCAACCTCGTCCTGCTGGTGCGGCCCACCGCCGAGGACACCCCCGTGGAGCACCCCGACGTGGTCGCGGCGGGGGAGGAGCTGGTGGAGCGGCTGGCGGCCGAGGAAGGGGTCACCGGGGTGACCTCCTACTGGACCAGCGGCGCCCTGCCGCTGCGCTCCACCGACGGCCGGGCCGCCATGATCACCGCCCGCATCACCGGCGACGAGAACACCGTCTCCGAGACCTTCACCCGCCTGGCACCGGAGTACCGGGGCGAGCAGGGCGACGTCGGCGTGGAGCTGGGCGGCGAGGCGGCGGTGCGCACCGAGACCGAGTCCACCGTCGAGGCCGACACCGTGCGCGGCGAGCTGTTCGCGCTGCCGATCACCCTGGTCATCCTGCTCTTCGTCTTCCGCAGCGTGGTGGCCGCGCTGGTGCCGCTGGTCGTCGGCCTGGTCACCATCGCCACCACCAACGGCGTGCTGCGGGTGATCACCGAGTTCGCCGACGTGTCGATCTTCGCCCAGAACCTCGCCACCGGCCTGGGGCTGGGCCTGGCCATCGACTACGCGCTGCTGTTCCTGCGCCGCTACCGCGAGGAGCGCGAACGCCGGCCCGACGTGCGCGGCGCCGTGGGCGCCACCATCGCCACGGCGGGGCGCACCGTGGTGTTCTCGGCCCTGACGGTCGCCGTGGCGCTGTCCTCCATGCTCGTCTTCCCGCAGTACTTCCTGCGCTCCTTCGCCTACGCCGGGATCCCGGTGGTGCTGTTCTGCGCGGCGGCCGTGCTGGTGATGGTGCCGGCCGCGCTGGTGCTGCTGGGCCACCGCATCGACGCCCTCGACGTCTACCGGATGCTGCGGCTGCGCCGCCGCGCCGCCGTCAGCGAGTCCGACGAGCGGCAGAGCGGGCGCACCTGGTACCGCCTGGCCATGGCGGTCATGCGCCGCGCGCCGCTGTTCGCCGTGGGTACCACCGCGCTGCTCCTGCTGCTGGCCGTGCCGTTCCTGCGGGTGGAGCTGGGGCCGGCCGACCACCGCCAACTGCCCGGCCACTCCGAGTCGCGCCAGGTCGCCGAGGCCGCCCAGGAGGAGTTCCCCGGCCGCGCCGACGGCAGCATCGACGTGCTGCTGCCCGTCCCCGTGGACGACCCCGCCGAGGACCCGCTGCTGGTGCCCACCCGGGCCGCCGAGCTGTCGGAGATGGAGGGGGTGTTCGCGGTCGTCACCCCGCTGGGCACCTTCCAGGAGGGCGCGCTGGCCTTCGCGCCCACCCCCGTGGACACCGAGCGCATCGCCGGGGACCGCATGGCGTTCTCGGTGGTGCCCGAGGAGGACATCGCCGCGGTCTCACCGGAGAGTCGCGCCATGGTGGAGGAGCTGCGGGAGATCCCCGGCGCGCTGGTGACCGGGCAGGCCGCGACCTTCTTCGACGCCCAGGACGCGCTCGCCGAGCGGCTGCCGGTGGCGCTGGCGATCATCGTCGTGGCCGCCCTGGTGCTGATGTTCCTGTTCACCGGCAGCGTCCTGGTGTCGGTGCAGACCCTGGTCCTCAACGGGCTGAGCCTGACCGTGATGTTCGGCGCGGCCGTGTGGATCTGGCAGGACGGCAACGGCGCGGCGCTGCTGGGGTTCGACCCCATCGGCCAGATCGAGACCACGCTGCCGGTGCTGATGTTCTGCCTGACCTTCGGGCTGTCGATGGACTACAACATCATCGTCCTGTCGCGCATCAAGGAGGAGTACGACCGCGGCGGCGACCACCGCGCCGCGATCGCCCTGGGCCTCCAGCGCACGGGCGGGCTGGTCACGGCCGCCGCGCTGATCCTGGCCGTGGTGCTGTTCGGCATCGGCTCCTCCCAGATCACCAACATGCAGATGCTGGGCATCGGCGTGGCCCTGGCGATCCTCATGGACGCCACCGTGGTGCGCGGGTTCCTGCTGCCCGCCCTGATGGCGCTGACCGGGCGCGCCACCTGGTGGGCGCCCGCACCGCTGAAGCGCTTCCAGGAGCGCTTCGGCCTGCGCGACGAGCCGGCGCCGCCCGGCGCCCCTGAGGGCACGGTCCCCGGCGGGGCGGACCCCGCCCCGCGCCGCCCCGTCCCCTCGACCGCGCCCGCCGCCGCGCTCCCCAGCTCTGCGACCTCCGGCCCTGACATCGGGAACGCGGCCGGCGCGGCCGGCCCCGGTGGCGAACCGCCCGCCGAGCCCTCCATGGAGCCGTCCGGGCCCACCGGCCGGACCTGACCACCCCCACGACTGAGGAGTCACACCATGTGCTCGCCCCAAGTGATCCTGGCCGCGATCGGCGCACAGGACCAGCAGGTGTGCCGGTGCCACCAGGCGGTCCCGGCCAGGCACAGCGCGCCGGAGGCCGGCGCCCGCACCGCCGGCCGCCCCGCCGCCGACGGCCACGCGTCACACGACCACGCCCACCGCGGTGCCTCGGCCGCCGAGGCGCGCGAGGCGGCCGAGGCGGACGCCTCCGCCGCGCCCGGCCGCTCCGCCACCTCGCGGCGCACCGCGCTGCGGGCGGCCGTGGCCGGCGCGCTGGGCCTGGCCGGGACCGCCGTGCTGGCGGCCTCCCCGGCGGCGGCCGCGCCCGCCCCGGCCGACCCGCCGGCCCCCTCCGACTATCCGGAGTCGGTCCCCGACATGCTGCGGCGCGGCGGCCGGCGGATCGTGGACCTCACCCACCCGCTCAGCGCCGACTTCCCGGTGTTCCAGTTCTACGTGCGCAAGCCCGAGCAGCGGCAGGTCATGTTCGAGGACGTGATGGGGTTCAACTCCGCGGAGTGGACCTTCAACGAGCACGCCGGCACCCACATGGACGTCCCCGCGCACTCCGAGGCGGGCCTGGCCACCGCCGACGAGATCCGGCTGGAGGACCTGGTGGCCCCGCTGGTGGTGGTGCGCATCGCCGACCGCGCCGAGCGGGAGAACACCACCGAGCTGACGGTGGACGACCTGCGCGCCTGGGAGCGCGAGCACGGCCGCATCCCCGAGGGCGCGTTCGTGGCCATGGACAGCGGCTGGTACCGGCGGGTGGACGACGCCGAGGCGTTCCTCCAGTTCGACCGGGCGGCCGAGGTCATGCGCTTTCCCGGCGTCAGCGTGGAGGCGGCGGAGTTCCTGATCGCCGAGCGCGACATCGTCGGGTTCGGCACCGACACCACCAGCCTGGACGTGGGCACCCGGGTGGAGCCGCTGACCCACCGCACGCTGCTGACCACCGGCCGCTACGGGCTGGAGAACCTGGCGGCGCTGGACGAGGTGCCCGAGCGCGGGGCCACCCTCATCGTCGGCGTGCCCAAGCTGCGCGGGGGATTCGGCGCACCGGTACGCGCCATGGCCTTCCTCTGACGGGGGCCCGTCGCTACGATAGCGAGTAGTTCCGCTATCTGTTTTCCCCTTGCATGTTCCCCGACTTGGCGAGAATATGGATAGGGTAGGTACCGATAGTGGTTAGCGCTGCTATTCGTACCGTTTGATCTTCGCTCCAGTCCGACGGCGGGCGATCACCGAGGGAGAGGCAAGGACGACCATGTTTTCCGCACTAGGCCAGTTCTGCATCCGGCACCGTCGATGGGTGTTAGCCGTCGCCGTCCTGTTCATCGTCCTCGGCGGGGTCTGGGGGGCCGGCGCGGGAGGCACGCTCGGCGGCGGGGGCGGGCTCGACGACCCCCACGCCGAGTCCACGCAGGCCGACGAGATCCTCCAGGAGGGCGACCTCGGCCGCAACACCGCCGACGTCATCGTCGTCTACGAGAGCGACGACATGACGGTGGACGACCCCGAGTTCCGCCGCCTGGTCGAGGAGGCGGTGGCCCACGTCCCCGCCGACGCCTACGACTGGCAGCGCAGCCACTGGGACCCCGGACCCGGGCCCATCGAGGCCGACGACTACGTGTCGGAGGACGGCCACAAGACCTACATCACCTTCCAGTTGCCCGGAAGCAGCGAGGAGGAGCGGGTCGAGCACTACCAGAACACCGACTTCGAGGCGCTGCTGGAGGTCGAGGAGCTGGAGGAGCGCTTCGGCGGCCTGATCGCGGTCAACGACCAGTTCAACGGCATCAGCGCCGAGGACCTCGGCGTCATCGAGCTGGTCGCCACGCCGCTGCTGCTGGTGCTGCTGCTGTTCGTCTTCCGCAGTGTGGTCGCCGCCCTGCTGCCGCTGGCCATCGCCATCGTCGTGGCCGTCGGCTCCCTGGCCGTGCTGCGCCTGGTCGGCGGGTTCGTCGACCTGTCCACCATCGCGATCAACGTCGTCATCGTGCTGGGCCTGGGCCTGGCCACCGACTACGCGCTGCTGATCGTCAACCGCTTCCGCGAGCAGTTGGACAAGGGCCAGCCGGTGGCCGAGGCGGTCACCCGCACCATGGCCACCGCCGGGCGCACCGTCGTGGTGTCGGGCCTGACCGTCGCCGCCACCCTGGGCGGCCTGCTGGTGTTCCCGTCGCGGTTCCTGATGTCGCTGGCCTGGGCCGGTGTCAGCGTGGTCATCTTCGCGGTCATCGCGGCCGTCACCGTGCTGCCCGCCCTGCTCTACATCGTCGGCCCCCGCGTGAACTCCCTGCGGGTGCCGCTGCCCCGGTTCGGCCGCCGCCGCGACGCGCGGCACGGCGCCGAGGGCGGCCAGGGCTGGTACCGCACCGCCCACGCCGTCATGCGCCGCCCGGTGCTGACCACGGTGTCGCTGGTGATCGTGCTGATCACCCTGGGCCTGCCGCTGCTCAGCGCCAACTGGGCGCGCCCCGCCGAGTGGGCGCTGCCGCCGGGCACCGACAGCCTGGTGGTCACCGAGGAACTGGCCGAGGACTTCGGGTTCGACCCCAGCAAGATCGTCACCGTGGTCGTGCGCATGCCCGGCTCCGCAGAGACGCCCGAGGCGCAGGCGCAGTTGGAGGAGTTCACCGACGAGATGGTGGCCACCGAGGGCATCACCCGCGGGTCGGTCACCGGCGCCGACGGCGACCTCGCCCGGATCACGCTGTACTACCTGATGGACCCCATGGGTCCTGAGGCCGGGCCCATGACCGAGGAGTTGCGCGCCCTCGACCCGCCGGAGGGCGCCGAGGCGCTGTTCACCAACCGCCCGTTCGGCGTTGTCGACATGCTCGACATGCTCTGGGAGCGGCTCATCTGGATGGGCGTCATCATCGCGGTTGTGTCGTTCGTGGTGCTGTTCATGGCCTTCGGGTCGGTGATCCTGCCGATCAAGACACTGATCCTCAACGCCCTGTCGCTGTCGGCGGCCTACGGCGGCATGGTGCTGATCTTCCAGGAGGGGTACTTCTCAGGACTGCTGAGGTTCGAGTCACCCGGCTACATCGACGCCAACATGCCACTCCTCGTGGCGGCCGTGGCCTTCGGCCTGGCCATGGACTACGAGGTGTTCATGCTGGCCCGCATCAGGGAGAACTACCTCAAGACGGGCGACACCGTGGAGTCGGTGGCCTACGGCGTCCAGCACACCGCGCGCATCGTGACGGCCGCGGCGATCCTGCTGGGCGTGGTGGTCGCCTCCTTCATGCTCACCCGCATCAGCGTGCTGATGATGATCGGCGTCGGCCTGGTGATCGCGCTGGCCGTCGACGTCACCATCGTGCGCGGACTCCTCGTGCCCGCCACCATGCGCCTGCTGGGCCGGTGGGCCTGGTGGGCGCCGGCGCCCATGGCCCGCTGGTGGCAGCGCTGGGGCATCCCCGAGGAGAGCGGCGACGACGATGACGACCCGGCCGCGCCCGGGACCCCGCCGCCGCCCGCCCGAGACTCGGCCGTGGCCCCCAAGGGCCAGACCGCCGCGACCTGACCCCGCGCGGCCGGCGGCTCCGTCCACCGCCGAGACCAGGAGCCCGCCGCCCCGGCCCCAGCCGGAGCGGCGGGCTCCGCCGTTGTGTCCGTTGGCGGGGCAGGCGGATTCCGCTGCGGGGGGTGGGTGGTGGGGATGGCGGCGGGGCAGCGAGGGCCACCGGGGGCGACGGTAAGCGTTTTCCGCCTTGCGGGCGGATGGCTGATGTCGCGACGAGGCGACGACGGCGGGCGGATGGCCGGGGCGGGCGGGACCGGCTCGGCGCGGCGTGCCGTGCGCAAGTGTGCGATGGCCGCGACCGGCGATTCCCCGAACCGGGCATATCGGGCGCCACGCCTTTGAAATCTCACATGGTGAGACGAGAACGGCCTCTTTCGCCGCGAACTGCCACTGCGGTCCGTCGTATCGGCGGGTAGAGCGTGTTCGCCGCTCATTGGAACGGGCATTGCGGACAAAAGGTCGTGGTGTCCACCCTGGGTGTCTCGCCATGCGGTCACTCGGGTGCCTGGGTGGCCTCCCGGGCGCCCTTGGCGCTGGGGTGCGTGGGCACAAACAGGGCAAAGATTGACAAATGGGCGGTCTGTATACCGTAGACATGCGAGTTTGCTCGCCCCGCCCTCGGCCGCGCCGCGCACCAAGCCCGCCGCGGCCCGCCCCGGCCGCTGCAGCCGCCTCCGATGCGGCCGCAACCGCCCACGGACAGCACCGATCGCCGCGGCCCCGGCCCCTGCCTGCGTTCGCTGCCCTCGTCGCAACCCCAAACCCTCGCTATGAGCACCGTTGCCCGCAGCCCCGACCCCCTCCGGCGTTCGCTGCCCCCGTCGCTACCTCAACCTCTGCCGTGAGAGGCGGTGGTCGCCGCCCCCGACCCCCGCTGGCCTTCGCTGCCCCCGTCGGCACCCGAACCCTCGCTAAGAGCACCGTTGCCCGCAGCCCCGACCCCTTCCGCCCTTCGCCGCCCTCGTCGCTACCTCACCCCCTGCCGTGAGAGGCGGTGGTCGCCGTCCCCGAGTCGCGGCCCCACCAGCTCTTCTCATTTCCTGCCACGCCGAAGGGCCGCCCGGCGCACAGCGCCGGACGGCCCTCCACCTCTCGCCTCTCAGGGCCGGGGCTCACCCCCCGGTGCGCGCTCCCGGGCTGTCGGGCCGCCCTGGGCCGGTGCCCGGGCCGGTGCCCGGGCCGGTGCCCGGGCCGGTGCCCGGGCTGGCGCCCGGGCCGCCGCCCGCAGGTCCCGCCACCCCCGCCGCAGCGCCCGCCGCAGCCGCCGCCGGGCGGCCGTAGGTCAGGCGGCGCAGCAGGATCTCGGCCGGGCCCCGGTGGGACGCTCGGCGCATCAGGTCGGCCAGCACCAGCGACGCCACCCACACGCCCACCGCCACCAGGGACGCCTCGGTGACGCTGAGTTCGGCGCCCAGGTTCAGCGCGTAGGGGGTGAACAGGCCCACGAACACCACCGACTGGAGCAGGTAGAAGCTCATCGACCGCTGGCCCAGCGCCTCCACGGCGGTGGCGATCCGCCCCCGGGCCGCGTCCAGGCGCAGGGCCAGCAGGCCCATCAGCGCCGCCCACCCCAGCCCGCCCGCGAACCCGGCCGGGTAGTGCAGGGTCGCCAGCAACTGGCCCAGGGGTGCGGGCGGCGGGGTCCACAGGCCCGAGTACATCAGCGCTGCGGGCAGCCCGCCGAGCACGGCGGTGCCCAGCCCCGCCACGGCCGTGGCGACCAGGGGGCGGCGGTAGCGCGCGGGCTCGTCCAGGATCCGCCGCCGCGCCGCCCAGAAGCCCATCAGCAGCGCGGGCGTGACCCCCAGGATGCGCCCGGCGAACTCCACTGGCAGCGACTGGAAGCGGTGGGCCGCCGACACCCACGGGTCCTGCATGGTCATGGAGGTGGTGATGATCCCCGGCTCCCCGGCCAGGGCGCCGCCCGCCACGATCCAGCCGATGCCCAGCGTGGGCAGCATGGCCAGGCCCGCGCCCCACAGCAGCGCGCGGTCGGAGACTCGCAGCAGCCCCACGAACAGGATCGACACCAGCCCGTAGACGGCGATGATGTCCACGAACAGCACGGTGTGGACCAGCCCGATGGCCATCATCCACACCCCCCGGCGGCTGATGAGCCGGCGGATCGGCCCCCACTCCTCGGTGCCGCGCGCCTGCTGGCGCATCATGATCTGCACCAGGCCGTAGCCGAACAGGAAGGCGAACAGCGGCCGGGCCCGCTGGTCCACCAGCAGCGAGCGCACCGTCTCCACCAACCGGTCGGCGCCGGTGGCGTCGCCGGTGGCGGAGATGAACAGCGGCGCGTGGGCCAGCGCGATGAGCAGCAGCATGTAGCCCCGGGTCAGATCCGGCGCCAGCGAGCGCGTCCGGACGTCCACCGGGCCAGGTGAGGGTCCACCTGTCGATTTCACGTTGTCTCCCGTTCCTTGCCTAGCGTCATGGCGTGTGGGTGCACGGGTGCCTGCCGCGTGCGGTGAGCGGGCGGGTGCGTCCGGGCGGGGCGTCCCGGCGCCGGCCGGCCCCCGGTGAAGGGGGCCGCCCGCCGCGCGCGCCGCGCGCGGTCAACCGAAAAGAACCGGGCACTCGGCCCGGTTCTCTTCGGCGCCGGACGGGGGCGCTCAGGGTCTGCGTGCCGGGCCGCCCCGCGGCGCGGATGCCGCGGGGCGGTGGGGGATTGGGGGCTCGGAGGCGGTCGGAGGAAGATCGGGGCGTCGGGGCTCGGGGCGGCGGGCTCACTCGGCGATGCGGGTGCGCCCGGTCCACTGGAAGACCGGGGGCCGGCCGCGCCCGAGGGTGGAGACCACGCACTCGAAGTGCTCGTAGCCGCCGTTGTGCAGGAGCTTGATCGTGGACTCCCCGGCCCGGAGCCGGTGGACGCGCAGCTCCGCGGGGATGTCCGCGGGGCCGCCGACCAGCACGACCTCGGTGACGTCCTCGGCGTCGCCGGGGCCGGGGACCTCCGCGACCGCGGGCACGCTCACCTCTCCGGAAGGGGGGTCAGCTCGACCCGCCCCTCGGCCAGGCGCTTGCCGAACTGGTGCAGCCCCACCTCGACGGTGACCGCGCCCTCGGCCGTCACCTCGCCCACGTCCGCCGTGCACTCCAGCAGGGAGTCGAACTCCCCGAAGTTGGTGAAGCGGGTGGCGCAGCCGGTGACCGCCATCAGCGGGGAGGCCGCGGCGCCGGTGCGGACGGCGGTGACCAGCGCGGCCTGGCGGAACCCCTCCACGATGAAGGGTCCGGGCACGTGGTCGTAGTCGTGGTCGAAGAAGGAGGGGTGGGTGCGGTCCACGACGAACGCGAACCGCGCCTCGCCGCCCTCGCTCGCCACGGGGGAGTCGCCCACCACCACGTTGCGCCGGTCCAGCCGGCCCACCAGTTCCGGCGGGAAGGGCGGCGGCGGGGTGAAGGGCTCACCGGCGGGCTTGCGGGAGAGCTGGAAGCGCCGCAGCGCGGCGTAGTCGTCGCGGGCCAGGAACACCACGTCGGCGTCGATGGTCATGGCCGGCCGGCCGCCGACCGTGACCTCGCCGCGCAGCCGCATCTCGCTGAAGTCGGTGCCCCGGTCGGCGCGGTCGGCCACCGTGTAGCGCAGGATCCCCTCCAGCGGGGCGGTCCCGCTGTCGCGGTAGCACTCCAGGTCGGCCACCGCGAACTCGAAGCGCTGGAGGGTGAAGGGCAGCCCCACCGGCACGCCCAGGTGCCGGTGCAAGGCCACGAACGACCCCTGGCGGGCGGCCTCGGCCACCGAGAACGTGTCGTGGAAGGGCGTGGTGCGGTCGAACCACAGCGTGTGCGCCCGGGGCAGTTGGAGGGCGAGGAAGACGTCGCCGTCGGGGCCCGCCGCGGAGTCGGCGACGAACACCTCGCCCAGCGCCCGGCGGTGGGCCACCGAGCACGGCACGGTCTGCTCGAAGCTGAGGGCGGCGACGGGCGGCGCGAGGGCCTGGGTCGATTCGGTCATAGGGCGTGTCATCTCCTGCTCGGCGCGGACTGCGGATCGGAACGGGGTCGGGGTGCCCGCCGGGGCGGCCGGGCCGCGCCGAGGCGGTCCGGCGCCGTCCGCCCCGGCGGCCGGGAGCCGTGCCCGCGCGCCGGGGCGGGCGCGCGGGGGCGGCGCGGGTCAGGCCGGGCGGACGACGCTGCGCCAGACGGTGTCCAGCACCGGCGCCGGGGCCTCCTCCAGGTAGAAGTGGCCGCCGGGGAACAGGTGGGCCTCGAACCGCGCCCGCGTGTGGTCGCCCCACCCCGCCAGGTCGGCGGCCGACACGGTGGCGTCGGTCTCCCCGCCCAGCGCGGTGATCGGGCAGGGCAGCGCCGGGCCGGGCCGGAAGGCGTAGGAGTTGGACAGCTCCAGGTCGGCCCGCAGGATCGGGGTGAAGTGGTCGCGCAGCTCGGCGGAGTCGCGGACCGCCGCGGGCACGCCCGCGTACGCCCGGTCGACCACGTCGAGCAGTTCGGCGTTGCCCGCCGGCAGCTCCAGCCGGAACCGGGGCTGCTGCGGCGCGGTGCGCGCCGACACCAGCAGGTGCGCGGGCGGCTCGCCGGCGCGGGTCATGGCCCGCGCCACCTCGAAGGCCAGGGCGGCGCCCAGGCTGTGGCCGAACAGCGCGACCGGGCCGGGGACCTCCTCCAGGACGGCCGCGGCGGCCTCCTCGACCAGCGGGCCCCACTCGCGGGCCAGCGGCTCCCGGGCGCGCCCGGCGCGGCCGGGCAGGGTGACCGGCCACACCTCGATGTCGGGGGCGAGTGCGGCGGCCCACCGGTGGTAGCCGGCCGGTCCGCCGCCGGAGTGCGGGAAGCACACCAGCCGCACGGTGGCGGCGGGCTGGGGAACGGCGGCCCGCAGCACCGCGGGCCGGGTGCGCAGCAGGGCGGTGGTCCGCTGCGGTGCGGAGGCGACGGTCATCTGGACTCCCTCCCGGCGTCCGGGGCGGACCCGGCGCCGGCCAGTCGTGGTGCGGGGGCGGTGGTGGGTGCGGGGGTGGGGACAGCGGGTGCGGTGGTGGGTGCGGATGCGGCGCGTGCGGGGACGGCGGGTGCGGTGGCGGGTCGGGCGGCGGCGGTGCGGGGGCCGGTGCTCATCGGGCCTCCCCGGCGGCGGCCGGGGCGCCCGCCGCGGCGCGGGTGGCGGCCTCGTCGGCGGCGATGGCGCGGGCCAGGTCGTCCACCGTGCCGCCCTCCAGCACCTCCAGCAGCGTCTGGAGGCGCACCAGCGCGCCCAGCCGCGTCTCGACCTGGTTCTTGAGTTCCACGATCACCAGCGAGTCCAGGGCCAGGGTCTCCAGGACCGCGTCGCCGGGCACGTCGCCGGCGCCGGGCCGCCCCAGCGCCTTGGCGATGCGCTCGCGGACGAACAGCGACAGCGCCGCCACCCGCTCCTCCACGGAGACCTCGCCGCCGGCCGCGCCCGGGGCCAGCGCGGCCTCGGCGGCCTCCGGCGCGGCGGCCGCCTCGGCTGCCTCGGCGGCCTGGGCCGCGGCCGCCGAGGCGTCCACGACCTCGGCCGGCAGCCAGTGCCGCTGCCGCTGCCAGGGGTAGAGCGGCAGCGCCACCGGGACCGGCGGCACGCCCAGCACCCGGTCCCAGGCGGGGTCCAGCCCGGCGGTGTAGAGCCGGCCCAGCGACGCGTCCAGCGAGGTGGCGGGGGTGTGCCCGCGCCGCAGGCTGCCCACCGCGACGGGGGAGGCGCCGGCGCGCTCAGCCGTGGTGGCGATGTCGCGCACCAGCACCGGGTGCGGGCCGATCTCCACGAACATCGTCACCCCGGCCTCGGCCAGCGCGGTGATGGCGGGCGCGAAGTACACCGCGTCGCGCAGGTTGCGCGCCCAGTGGCCGCCGTCCAGCGCGGCGGCCTCCAGCCGGGTGCCGGTGACCGTGGAGTAGAAGTGGATCCCCTCGGCGCCGGGCCGGGCCGCGATGTGGCCGACCGCGCCGGCCAGCTCCCGGCCCTGCTCCTCCAGCAGGGGGCTGTGGAACCCGTACTCCACGCGCAGCCGGCGGCTGGCCGCGCCGCGCTCGGCGACCCTGGCCAGCACCCGGTCGACGCCCTCGGGCGCGCCGGAGACCACGGTGGAGCGCGGGCCGTTGACGGCGCCGATGCCCACCCCGGGCACGCCTGCGACCAGCGGCTCCACCTCCTCCAGCGGCAGCGCCACGCTGGCCATGGCGCCACCGCGCGCGCCGGTCTCGGTCAGCCGCGCCCGCTTGAGCAGCAGTTCGACCGCCTGGTCGCGGTCGAGCAGGCCGGCCGCCGCCGCGGCGGTGATCTCGCCCATGCTGTGGCCCACGACGGCGTGCGGCCGCACGCCCCAGGAGCGCCACAGGGCGGCCAGGCCGGCCTGGAGCGCGGCGATGGTGACCTGGGCGATCTCGGTCTCGTTGACCCGGCTGGTCTCCTCGCCGGCGGTGAGCTGCTCCAGCACCGACCACCCGGCGCGCGCGGAGACGGCGGCGTCCCACGCCTCCACCTCGGCGCGCACGACCGGCTCGCGCTCCAGCACCGCGCGGCCCATGCCCGCCCACTGCGAGCCCTGGCCGCTGAACACGAACGCCAGGCGCGGGCGTGCCCCGGTGCGCACCGGCAGGGCCGGGGCGGCCACCGACGCCAGTTGGGCGCGCAGGCCCTCGGCGTCGGCGGCGCTCAGCGCCACCCGGTGACCGTGGTGGGTGCGCCCGGTCGCGGCGGCGGCGCAGACCCGGGCGGCCTCGGCGTCGTCGGCGCCGGCCAGCCGCTCGGCGTAGCGGGCGGCCAGCGCGGTCAGCGCCGCGCCGCCGCGCGCCGACAGCGGCAGCAGCAGCTTGTGCGGCTCGGGTCCGCCCAGCGGCGCGGCCGGCGGCGCGGCCTCCAGCACGGTGTGCACGTTGGCGCCGCCGAACCCGAAGCTGCTCACCGCCGCCAGGCGCGGCCGGCCGTCGTCGGGCAGCGCCGCCGGGGCGGTGGGCAGCGTCATGCGGCTGCCCGCCAGGTCGATCTCGGGGTTGAGGCGGGTCAGGTGCAGCAGCGGCGGCACCACGCCGCGCTCCAGCACCAGCAGCGACTTGATCAGCCCGGTGATCCCGGCCGCGGCCTCCTGGTGGCCGAAGTTGGTCTTGACCGACCCCACCGCGCAGGGCCGGTCGCCCTTGCCGTAGACCTCGCGCAGGCCCTCCACCTCGATGGGGTCGCCCAGCGGGGTGCCGGTGCCGTGCGCCTCGATGTAGACGACGTCCTCGGGCGCGGCCGAGGCGTCGGCCAGCGCCCGCCGCAGCAGGTCGGCCTGGGCGCGGGGGTTGGGCGCGGTCAGCCCGTTGGTGCGCCCGTCGTGGTTGGCGGCGCTGCCGCGGATGACGCCGCGGATCCGCCCGCCCCGCTCGCGGGCGTCGCCCAGCCGGGCCAGCACCAGCATGCCGCAGCCCTCGCCGCGCACGATGCCGTCGGCGGCGGCGTCGAAGGCGCGGCAGCGCCCGCCCGGCGCCAGCGGCAGCACCCGCCCGGTGACCTCGGTGGACAGCGGGGACAGCACCAGGTTGACCCCGCCCACCAGGGCCAGGTCGCAGTCGCCCTGGCGCAGCGCCCGGACGGCCAGGTGCACCGCCATCAGCGAGGAGGAGCAGGCGGTGTCCACCGCGACGCTGGGGCCGTGCAGGTCCAGCAGGTAGGACAGCCGGTTGGCGGCGATGCTGTGCGCGCCGCCGGGCGCGGTGTAGGCGTTGATGCCGGTCCGGGTGAGCTGCATCGTCAGGTAGTCGGTGCCGTACACGCCGAGGAACACCCCGGTGTTGGCCTCCCGCAGCGCATCGGCGGGCAGGCCGGCGTCCTCGGCGGCCTCCCACGCGGCCTCCAGCACCAGGCGCTGCTGGGGGTCCATCCGGTCGGCCTCCTCGGGGGAGATCCCGAAGAACCCGGAGTCGAAGGCGTCGACCTGGTCCAGTTGGCCCGCCTGGTGGCGGGTGGCCGGGCGCTCGGCGACCGGCGGACGCACCCCGTCGGGGCTGTCGGTCAGCGGCGCGACCGTGTCGGCGCCGGTGCTCAGCAGCTCCCAGAAGGAGTCGAGGTCGTCGGCGCCGCCGGGCATCCGCAGGCCGGCGCCCAGCACGGCCACGGGCTCGTCGCGCACCCGCTCGGCCGCCTCCAGCCGGGACCGGGTCTCGCGCAACTGGCGCACCGCCTGCTCCAGCAGGCGGCGCTGGTCCTGGGGGGCTCGCTGGCTCATTGCTCCTCCATCGTGTCGAGCACGCCCAGCTCCTCGGCCAGGAGCGCGCAGAGCTGGTCGTCGTCCAGTTCGGCGAGGCCGTCGGCGTCGCCGTCCGCGCCGCCCGCGCCGCCCGCGGCGGACGGGGCGGGTGCGGCGGCGGTGATGTCGGGTGCCAGCCGGTCCAGCAGGCCGGCGGTCAGCTCGTCCACGGTGGGGTGGGCGAAGACCATGGTGGCCGAGAGGCGGACCTCCAGCGCCGACTCCAGCCGGTTGCGCAGCTCCACCGCCATCAGGGAGTCGAAGCCCAGCTCCTGGAAGGGCACCGCGCTGTCCAGGCGGGCGGCCGGGACGCCCAGCACCGAGCCGACCTGCTCCAGCAGGAAGCCGCGCAGCGCCTCGGCGCGCGCCTCGTGGGTCTCCAGCGCCAGCACCGCCTGGCGGGCGGTGCCGCGCAGGCCCGCCGCCGCGCCCTCGGCGGGCAGCAGGTCGGCCAGCAGCAGCCGGACGCTGGGCAGCGCGCCGGTGCGGGTGATGTCGGCCCAGTTGAACGCGGCGGCGACCACCGAGGGCGCGCCGGCGCGCATGGCCTCCTCCAGCAGTTCGAAGGCGACCTCGCCCGACAGCGGCGGCACGCCGCGCGCGGCCAGCCGGTCCACGCCGCCCGCGCTCACCGCCAGGCCCGAGCCGCCCCACGGCCCCCAGTCCACGCACAGCGCGGGCAGCCCCAGCGCGGCGCGCTCCCCGGCCAGCGCGCCCAGGACCGCGTTGGCGGCGGCGTAGGCGCCCTGCCCCGGCGAGCCCAGCACGGCGGCCATGGACGAGAAGAGCACGAAGTGCTCGACGGGCTGGTCGCGGGTGAGGGTGTGCAGGTTCCAGGCGCCCAGCGCCTTGCCCGCCATGGCGCGGCGCAGGCCCTCGGCGCCCAGGTCGGTGACCAGGGTGTCCTCCAGCACCCCCGCCAGGTGGAACACCCCGGCCAGGGCGGGGGAGGAGCCGGTGCCCAGGCCGGCCAGGACCGCGCCCAGGGCGGCGGCGTCGGCGGTGTCGGCCCGCTCCACGCGCACCTGGGCGCCGGCGGCGGCCAGTTCGGCGACGGCGGCCCGCGCCCGGTCGGAGGGCGCCGACCGGCCCAGCAGGAGCAGGTGGCGGGCGCCGCGCTCCACCAGCCACCGGGCGGTCTGGAGGCCCAGGGCGCCCAGGCCGCCGGTGACCAGGTAGGTGCGGTCGCCGCGCACGGGCGCCTCGGCCGCGCCCGCCGCCGAGGGCAGCGGCGCCAGCCGGGGCGTCAGCACCCCCTCGCGCAGCACCACCTGGCCGGGCACGTCCTCGGCGCGCAGCAGCGCCGCCAGCGCCTCCAGGTCGGTGCGGCGCACCGGGCTGTCCAGGTCGACCACGGTGCACGCCGTCTCGGGGTGCTCGTTGGCGACGACCCGGCCCAGGCCCCACAGGGCGGCGCCGGGCAGCCCGGCGGCGCCGGCGGGGCCGAACGCGGTCTGGGCGCCGGAGGTGGCCAGCCACAGGCGCGGCGCCTCGCCCTCGCGGGCGGCGCCGGCCAGCGCCCGGGTCAGCTCCAGCGCGTCGGCGGCGCGGCCGACGAGCGCCTCGGCGCTGGGGGCGTCGGGTCCGCCCGACAGCGCCCGCAGGTCCACCGCGCCGCGCAGCGGCGCGCCCAGTCCGGCGGCCTCGGCGAGCAGGCCGGCGTAGCCCGCCGTCTCCAGCGAGCGCTCGTCGGGCGCGGTGGCCGGACCGGACACGGCGATGAGGCTGCGCCCGCCGGCGGCGGCGAGCCGGTCGGCCAGGGCGCGCGCGGCGCCGTCGCGGTCGGCCAGCAGCAGCCAGGCCCCCGCGCCGGCCGCCGGGCGCGGCGGCTCCACCGGCTGCCAGCGCACCTGGTAGAGGCGGCCCTCCTCGACGTCGCGGCGGCGCGCGGCCATGGTCACCCGCAGCCGCCGCGCCGACCACACCGGCTCCCCGGCGTCGTCGTACACGGTGACCTCGGTGACCAGGTCGCGGCCCCGGGAGTCCACCACCCGGGCGTGCGCCCAGCCCGCGCGCAGCGGCGCGCCGTCCTGGCGCGACCACACCCCCTCGGCGCCCGAGGGCAGCGGCAGTTCGCCCCGGCGCTCGCCCACGGCCGCCGCCACGGTGTGGAAGCAGGCGTCCAGCAGCGCCGGGTGCAGCGGCGGCGCGCCGGCGCCCAGGCCCTCGGGCAGCGCGATGCGGCCCAGCGCCTGCCCGGCGCCCGCCCACAGCTCGGCCAGCCCGCGGAAGCGCGGGCCGTAGTGCAGGCCGGTGCCGCCCAGCCGCTCGTACAGGTCCTCGACGGACTCCGGCGCGGTGCAGGCGGCCCGCAGTTCGGCCAGCGGCGGGTGCGCGGGCGCGCCCTCGGCGGCGCCGCCCACCACGCCCTGGGCGTGCACCACGGGCGCGCCGGCGCGGAAGGAGGTGATCAGCAGGGTGTCGCCGCCTTCGGGGGCGGGGCGCAGCGCCAGTTGGAGGCCGGGGTCGCGCTCGCCCGCCAGCGGGCAGGGCTGCACGAAGGTGACCTCCTCCAGCAGCACCGGCCCGCCCGGCGCGACGGCGGAGGCGGCCTGGGCGGCGGCCGCCAGCCAGTAGGCGCCCGGCACCACCGGGATGTCGTCCACCACGTGGTCGGCCAGTTCGGGGGCCGAGGCCACCTCCAGCGGCAGGCCCCACAGCCGCAGTGCGGGGTCGGCGCCCACGGGGACGCGCGGCCCCAGCAGTCCGCCGGCCGCCGCACCGGCGCCCGGCAGCCCGGCGGGGGTGCCGCTGGGCCGCAGCAGCGGGAAGCTCCGGTGCTCCCAGCCGTGCGGGGGCAGGTCCACGTGCGCGGCGGCGGTGCCGTACAGGGCGGTCCAGTCCACGGCCACGCCCACGGTGTACAGCTCGCCCAGGGCGCGCAGCATGCCGCGCGCCTCGTCCTCGTCGCGGCGCACCGAGGACACCACCGCCACCTCGGCGCCGCCGGAGGCGCCGGCGGTCTCGGTGACCGAGCGGATCAGCACCGGGTGCGGCGCGACCTCGATGAACGTGTCGTGGCCGTCGGCCAGCACCCGCTCCAGCGCCGGGGCGAACCGCACGGTGGCGCGCACGTTGCGCTCCCAGTACTTTGGCCCCAGGTCGCGGCCGTCGACCGGCTCGCCGGTGACCGTGGAGTACAGGTCGGTGTCGGCCGGGCCGGGCGCGATCCCGGCCAGCGCCGCGCGCAGGCGCGGCTGGATCGGCTCCACCTGGGGGCTGTGCGCGGCGAACTCCACCGTGATGCGGCGGGCGAACACCCCGCGCCCCTCCAGGTCGGCGATGACCGCGTCCAGCGCCTGGGGGTCGCCCGAGAGCACGGTCGCCCGGGGGCCGTTGAGCGCGGCGATGGCCAGTTCGTGCTCGCGGCCGCGCACCATCTCCTCGGCCTCGGCCAGGTCCAGCTCGGCCAGCGCCAGCCCGCCCTTGCCCGACAGCTCGGTGAGCAGGCCGCTGCGCTCCACCACGATCCGCGCGGCGTCGGTCAGCGACAGCGCGCCCGACACGTGGGCCGCCGCGATCTCGCCCATGCTGTGGCCGACCACGGCGGCCGGGGCCAGCCCCCACGCCTGCCAGGTGCGGGCCAGGGCGACCTCGATGGCGAACAGCGCCGGCTGCACCTCGGCCGTGCCCTTGGCGACCAGCCCGGTGTCGTCGCTCCACAGGGAGCGGCCCAGCCAGCGCGCGATCTCGGCGTCGCAGCGGCGGATCGCCGCGCGGAACGCCGGCACCGCCGCGGCCAGCTCCCGGCCCATGCCCTCCCACTGGGAGCCCTGGCCGGGGAACACCAGCACCGGGCGGCGGGTCCGGCGCGACACCGTGTTGGGGCCGCAGACGTCGGCGGAGCGCTCCCCGGCGGCCACGGCGTCCATCCCGGCCGCCAGTTCGGCGGCGTCGGCGGCCACCACGGCGGCGCGGTGCCGGTCGTGGTCGCCGCGCAGGGCGGCGGCAGCGGCGGCGCGCGGCAGCCAGGAGGGGTCGTGGGCGTTGGCGCGGGCCAGGCGCGCCCACTCCCGGGCGCGGCGGGCCAGCGCGGCCTCCGTGCGCGCCGACACCGGCACCAGGTGGGTGCGCGCGGGGGCCGGCTCCTCGGCGGTGACGCCGGGGGTCTCGGCGGCGGCCTCGGCCGGGGCGACCGAGCGGGCGCCGCCGGCCGGCTCGGGCGCGGCGGCCAGCACCAGGTGGGAGTTGGTGCCGCCGAACCCGAAGGAGCTGACCCCGGCCAGGGGCGCGCCGCCCGCGCGCTCGGGCCAGGGAGCCGCCTCGGTCTGCACGGCGACGGGCAGCCGGTCCAGGCCCAGCATCGGGTTGGGCTTCTCGAAGTGCAGGCTGGGCGGGAGCGTGCGGTGGTACAGGGCCAGGGCCGTCTTGATCAGCCCGGCCACCCCCGCCGCGGCCTCCAGGTGGCCCACGTTGGACTTGGCCGAGCCCACCCGCAGCGGCCGGTCGGCGGGCCGCCCGGCGCCCAGCACCGTGCCCAGGGCGCCCACCTCGATGGGGTCGCCCACGGCGGTGCCGGTGCCGTGCGCCTCGACGTAGTCGACCTCGGCCGGGTCCACCCCGGCGGCCGCGTAGGCCGCGCGCAGCACCGCCTCCTGGGCCAGGCGGTTGGGCGCGGCCAGCCCGTTGGTGCGCCCGTCCTGGTTGACGGCGCCGCCGCGCACCAGGGCGTAGATCCGGTCGCCGTCGGCCAGCGCGCGCGAGAGCGGCTTGAGCACCACCGCGCCCACGCCCTCGCTGCGCACGTAGCCGTCGGCGCGGTGGTCGAAGGTCTTGCACCGGCCGTCGGGCGCCATCAGGCCGCCCTTGCTGAAGCTCAGCGCGATCTTGGGGCTGGTGATGACGTTGACGCCGCCGGCGATCGCCAGGTCGGCCTCGCCGTTGCGCAGCGCCTGGCAGGCCAGGTGCACGGCCACCAGCGAGGAGGAGCAGGCGGTGTCAACGGCCATGCTGGGGCCGCGCAGGTTCAGGCAGTAGGACAGCCGGTTGGCGACCACGCTCAGCGCGCCGCCCGTGCCGTCGTAGGGCTCGGACTCCCCGCCCGAGGCCAGCAGCGCCGCGCCGTGGTCGTAGGTGGAGGCGCCCATGAACACCCCGGTGGCCGACTCCGCCAGCCCGGCCGGGGCGATCCCGGCGTTCTCCAGCGCCTCCCAGGCGACCTCCAGCACCATGCGCTGCTGGGGGTCCATCCGCCCGGCCTCGCGCGCGGTCAGCCCGAAGAACGCGTTGTCGAAGTCGGTGACGCCCTCCACGAACCCGCCCCAGCGGGTGTTCATCCTCCCCGGCACCGCCGGGTCGGGGTCGTACAGCGCCGCGGCGTCCCAGCGGTCGGCGGGGACCTCGCTGATGGCGTCCACGCCCTCCAGCAGGGTCGCCCAGTAGCCCGCGAGCCCGCCGCCGCCGGGCATGCGGGCGCCCATGCCCACGATCGCGACGGGCTCGCCGGAGGACACCGCCGGCGCGGCCGCCCGGGGCGGGGCGCCGGGCACGGCGCCGGCCGCCTCGGCCGCGACGAACGCGGCGGCCTCGGCGATGGTGGGGTAGTCGTAGGCGAAGGTCGGGGGGATGGTCAGCCCGGTCCAGCGCTGGAGGTCGTCGGTCAGCTCCACCGCCTGCACCGAGGACAGGCCGATCTGCATGAACGGGGTGTCGGGCAGCACCGTCTCGGCCGGCACCTCCAGCACCTCCGAGATCCGCTGGATCAGCCAGTCGGCGACGGCATCGCGGTCAAACATCACTTGGCTCCCTCGTAGTGCCGCGACCCCTGGGCGGACGCCCCGCGGGCCGGGGTCAGCGCGCCCTGCTCGAACGCGGCGCGGCAGGCGCGGCGCTGCACCTTGCCGCTGGTGGTCTTGGGTACGGCACCGGGCGCCACGAAGGCGACCTCGCCGACGGGCACGCTGTGGGCGGCGGCGACCGCGCCGCGCACCGCGCGGTCGACCTCGGCCAGGTCCACGGTCCGGTGGGCGGGGTCGATCTCGGCGACCACCACCAGGCGCTCGGCGTCGTCGCGCTCCACGGCGAAGGCGGCGACGCAGTTGACGCGCACCGCCGGGTGCGCGGCCTCCACGGTGGCCTCGATGTCCTGCGGGTAGTGGTTGCGGCCCTCGACGATCACCACGTCCTTCATCCGGCCGCACACATACAGCTCGCCCTCGTGCATGACCCCCAGGTCGCCGGTGCGCAGGAACGGCCCCTCACCGGTGTCGGCCAGGCGCGCCCGGAAGGTGCGCTCGGTCTCCTCGGGGTTGTTCCAGTAGCCGGCGGCCACGTCGGGGCCGGCCGACCAGATCTCGCCGACCGCGCCGGCGGGCACCTCCAGGTGCGTGTCGGGGTCCACGACCGCCAGCCGCCGGCCCGCCAGCGGGCGGCCCGAGCCCACCAGCCGGTGGCCGCCGCCCAGGGCCAGCCGCCGCTCGCTCTGGAGCACCGCCAGGTCCACGTCCACCACCGACGCCCCGCCCGAGATCCGCGAGCCGGTGACCATCAGCGTGTTCTCCGCCAGCCCGTAGCAGGGGTAGAACGCCCGCGCGGCGAACCCCTGGGGGGCGAACTCCGCGGCGAAGGCGTCCAGGGTCGCCGCCCGCACCGGCTCGGCGCCGTTGAAGGCGATGCGCCAGCCGCTCAGGTCCAGGCCCTCGCGGTCCTCGCGGCGCACCCGGCGCACGCACAGGTCGTAGCCGGAGTTGGGGCCGCCGGCCACCGTGGCGCGGTAGCGGGTGATGGCGCGCAGCCAGCGCACCGGCCGCTGCACGAACGCCAGCGGCGGCATCAGCACCGCCTCCAGGCCCACGTAGACCGCCGGCAGCACGGTGCCGATCAGGCCCATGTCGTGGAACAGCGGCAGCCAGCTCACGATCGTCGTGTCCGGGGTGTAGTCCCCGGCGCGGCGGATGTACTCCTGGTTGTGCATCAGCGCCTCGTGGGTCACCACCACGCCCTTGGGCAGGGCGGTGGAGCCCGAGGTGTACTGGAGGAACGCCGCGTCGGACGACTCGGCGCGGTGCGCCCGGAAGTCGGCGGCGTCGTGGTCGGGCACGGTGTCCACCGCGATCCAGGCGGCGGCGGCCAGTTCGGGGGCCGCCTCGGCGAAGTGCGCCCGGTAGCCGGCGGTGGAGCTGGACAGCACCGCCGCGACCCCGGCGTCGCGGGCGATGGCGCGCAGCGTCTCGACCTTGCGCGGGGAGTTCAGCGGCAGCGGCGGGTAGACCGGCACCGCCACCACCCCGGCGTACTGGCAGGCCAGGAACGCGCGGACGAAGTCCTCCGCCTCCGAGGTCAGCACCAGCGCCCGCGCGCCGGGGGCCACGGCCCGCTGGAGGTGCGCGGCGATCGCCCGCACCTCCAGGTCGAGTTCGGCGAAGGTGAGCGCGCGTTTTTCGTTCTCGCCGTCCGGCAGGAACCGGTAGACGGTCGCCGAACCGCGCTCCCGCGCCTGTGCGGAAAGCGATTCGACGAGAGTCGACGCCTTCGGGACAACCTTCATCTACGCCTACCCTTAGCTGGCCGGGGACTGGAAAACAGGGGGGAACTGGAAAGCTGGGGAAATCCGGGTAATGCTGGGGAGTGCCGGAAAATCAACGGGGAAATCCGCTGAGGGAGCCGCGTCAACGGCGTCGGCTCTTGCTGGATTCGCCACCAACGCCATAATCTAGCTGCGGCGATGACCTGCGCAAGCGGCGTCATTGCGGTGTAGGAGCACCTGTATGGCCATTGCATCGCACTTTGATCGGCGATTCACCGCTGCTTGAGCACTGCGTGCGAGAATCCATTGGCAAAGTAATTCCAAGCTGGTTTTCGGGCGGGTCCGCCGCTTACTCTCGGCCACCGGGCGTGCGCGTACGACGCGAACACCGCCGGGCCGGGGGAAAACAGCGCCGCGGCCGGCGGGCGGCGACCCCGACGGAATCCGAGGAGGCAGGCCACATGGACCGCAGCACCGTTCTCGGCCGGGATTCCGGCCCGCTCAGCGCCGGCAGCGGAATGGCGTCCCAGCGCGACGACTGGGTCACCGTCGCGCTGGGCGGCGTCATGACCCTCGGCGTGACCCTCGACGGCTGGGCGCACAAGAACGTCATTGAGACCCTGGAGGGCTTCTTCACCTGGTGGCACGCCGTGCTCTACACCGGGTTCCTGGCCACCGTGGTCTGGACGTTCCTGCTGGCCTACCGCCGCCGCGACCGCCATCCCCGCTGGTGGTGGGACGGCTGGCCCAACGGCTACCGCGTGGGCGCGCTGGGCGTGCTGGTCTTCGGCGCCGGCGGCGTGGGCGACATGCTCTGGCACCAGATCCTGGGCATCGAGATCGGCCTGCTGCCCTCCTTCAGCCCCAGCCACACCCTGGTCAGCATCGGCGGCCTGCTGCTGGTCACCAGCCCGCTGCGGTCCTGGTGGGCCTCGGGCGAGAACGGCTGGCGCGCGGCGACCGGCATCATCTCGGCGGCCATGTCCGCCATCGCCGCCACCGTGCTGCTCACCTACGTGTCGGCGTTCATGACCGGCGCGCCCACCGTGGCCTACGCGCCCCAACTCGGCGACTACGGCGGCATCGTCGACACCCCCGACGAGTACGTGGCGGTGCAGGGCGTGACCGCCTACTTCATCACCACCCTGCTGCTGACCATCCCGCTGATCCTGATGCTGCGCCGCCGCGCCGCCCTGCCGGGCATGGGCACCGCCGTGACCACCGGCGTGATCGTCTACTTCCTGGCGATCAACCAGCTCCCCGACGTCCACACCCTGGCCGCCGTCATGGCCATCGCCGGCGCGGCCGCGGCCGACGGCCTGCTGGTGCTGCTGGACCGGCGCCGGGGCACCACCGCGCTGCTGCGCCTGCCGCTGGCCGGCGCGCTGTTCCCCGCCCTGGTGTGGTCCTTCCAGTTGCTGGGCCTGCACCTGGCCGAGGGCATCCGCTGGCCGGCCGAGATGTGGACCGGCACCGTGGTGTTCACCGCCTGCCTGGGCGCCCTGCTGGGCGGCCTGGCCACGCGCCCGGCCGAGTACGGCGCGCCCGCCGGCGCGGGCACCGGCACCGGCACCGCCCGCCCCACCACCTCGGCGCCGGCGGCCTGACCCCGCACCACCGCCGCCCCCCCCCCCGGGGGGCCCCCCCCCCGGCCGGGGGGGGGGGGGGCGCCCCCCCCACCCCCCCCCCCCCCCCCGGGGCCCCCCCCCCCCCGGCGGGGGGGGGCGCCCCCCCCCCCGCCCCGCGCCGCGCCCCGCCGCACCCCCCACCCCCGCCACCCGCCGTCCGCCCGACCACCCACGCCACCGGCCGCGCCCAGCGCGCGCACAGTTGAACGGGGACACCCCAGTGACGATCGAACCGACCACCATCAAGGCCGTCTGGACCGACTTCGGCGGTGTCCTCACCCCGCCGGTCGAGCACACCTTCGCCGCGTTCTGCGCCAAGACCAAGCTGCCGCCCGAGCCGCTGATGCGCGCCGTGTTCGCGGTGACCGCCCGCTACGGCACCGACGACATGATGCTGCCGCTGGACACCCCGCTGGTGACCGAGCGGGAGTGGCTGGACGAGGTGGCCCAGGTGCTGCGCGAGTCCGACGGCATCGACGCCTCCCTGATCTCGCTGGCCGACACCTGGTTCGACGACCGCGAGACCAACCAGGCGTGGCTGGACGAGCTGCACGCGCTGCGCGCGCGGGGCGTGTTCGTCGGCATGCTCTCCAACATGCCCCCGGCCTGGGACGCGCACTGGCGGCGCATGGTGCCGCCGGAGTCGGTCTTCGACGACGTGGTGATGTCCTTCGAGGTGGGCCGGCGCAAGCCCGGCAGGGACATGTTCGACCTGGCCGCCGAGCGCGCCGGGGTGCGCCCCGAGGAGTGCCTGCTGGTGGACGACCTGGCCAACAACTGCGAGGGCGCGGTGGCCGCGGGCTGGCAGGCGATCCGGTTCGCCGACACCGGCGCGGCGGTGGCCGAGCTGCGCCGGCTGATGGACGCGGCGCCGGCCGCCGGCTGAGCGGCGCTCCGCCCGCGCGGGCGGAGCGCCGGAGGGATCAGGACTCCGGTGCCGGGCTCGCGGGCTCGGGACCGGGGTCCTCGCCGTCGCCGTCGGCGTCGGCGTCGGTGTCCGCCGCGTCGGCCCCGGCCCCGGCGGGCGCCTGGCCGTTGGAGTCGGGCACCCGCGGCGTGGCGGCGCTCTCCTGGGCGATGCGGCGCAGCGCGCTGAACATGACGTCGCCCAGGGCGATCCACACCACCAGGCCCTCGGCGAGGCTGTCGAGGTCGGGGCGGCGCAGCAGCACCTCGATCTCGTCGTCCACGATCCGCTCGGCGGCGTCGGCGTAGCTGTCGAGGAGGTCGAGCTTGTCGGTCTGGCCCAGGCGCTGGAGGGTGGCCAGGACCGAGGCGAGGGTTCTGCGGGCGGGGTTGGAGGGCACCGACCGCCAGCCCCGGCGCTCGATCAGTTCGTCCACGCGGCGCACGGCCTCGTCCCACACCTCGTCCTCGACGGTGGCCGAGGGCGGGGTGGACATGGCGAACTGGACCTTGCCCAGGGAGGTGAGCAGGCCGTGCTCGGGGGCGTCCATGCGGGCCAGCACGTCGCGCGCGGTGGCGATGGACAGGCCGCCGACCTCCACGAGCGCGCGTACCAGCTTGATGCGGCGCACGTGGCGCTCGTCGTACTGGGCCTGGTTGCGGCTGGTGCGCTCGCCCGGGGGAAGGAGTCCTTCGCGCAGGTAGTACTTGATCGTGGGCGCGGGCACGCCTGTACTCCGACTCAGCTCCGCGATCCGCATGGACCGGCCTCCCTACGTTGTCGCCGCCTTCGGTGGCCACGCGCACGGTCCACTGTGATAGCGGACAGTATCGCTATCCATAAGGTTACACTCTCCGTGCCGCGGTTCCCCAGGCGGCCGTCCCCTTGCCCGCTGCGCGTTTCCGGGCGTACCGGCGTGTATGGTAGCCCACTTCGCCTGCTGGCCGGGGCGGCGCACCGCGTGCTCCACCAGGAGGGACCCGCCGGGGCGCGGGGCGGGGACAGCGGGGGCGGCGGCGCGGCGGGCGGGCCGGGCGGGGCGGCGGTCAGGCCCGGCGGTGGTAGCGCTCGGCCACCACGGCCTTGTTCTTGTTGACCGCGTCCATGCGCGACTCGGCGCCGAGCTTGCCGAAGATGTTGCGCAGGTGCCGCTTGACGGTGCCCTCGGTGATGGACAGCCGCATGGCGATCTGCCGGTTGCTCATGGCCACGGCCACCAGCGACAGCACCTCCTGCTCGCGCTCGGAGAGCAGGCCCGAGGAGCCCGAGCCCACCGACACCATGGTGTCGCGCGAGACCGACATGGTGACCTGCTGCTGGCCGTTGGCGGCGCTGTGGATGGCCGCGATCAGGTCGCGGCGGCTGATCCCCTTGTGCAGGTAGCCGCTGATGCCCACCTGGAGCATGTCCTTGACCAGTTGGGGCTCGTCGTACATGGTCAGCACGATCACGGCCGTGCCCGGCGACACCGCCTGGAGCCGGGTGGCGGTCTGCACGGGGGAGCTGCGCGGCATGTCGACGTCGAGCAGGACCACGTCGGGGCGCACCCGCGAGACGCAGTCGACGACGGACTCGCCGTCGCCGGCCTCACCGACGATTCGGAAGTCGCCTTCCGTCAGCAAAACCTCACGGAGCGCTTCACGCAAAAGTGTGTGGTCGTCTGCCAAGACAATCCGAATAGTCAACGGAACCTCACGGAGCGCTTTGCCGGAAGTTGCGGTGTGCCACGAAGGGAATACGGTCACGCTGTGCGGTCGGTGCAACTGCGGGACGGTGGGAGAAGGGTGGCGACTGCGCGGCCCGTGCGCCGCGCGGGGGCTTACTCGGCTGCCTTCCGGACTTTACCATCATGACCGTGAGCCATTCCTCTGCGGGTTTTGGCAGCGAACCGGGCGGGGTGGCCGCGGTGGGGGAGTTCACGTGCCGGGGGCACTGGGATACCGGGCTCGGCGGGCGCCCCGATGCGACTCCACCATAGCGGCGGCGGTGTCCGGGTGAACAGGAATTGAAGACTCATTCATGCTTTCGGATTTCCTATCACGGCCGGATTTCCCTGTCCTGCTGCCATTGTTTCGGGAAGTTGAAGTTTCGACGGCCCGAGGGGGCGGGGCCGTGCCGGACATATGCCGTGGCCGGATGCGGGGACGGCGCCGTTGCTTTCCCCAGGTGGGCGCGGTCATTGTGAACCGCCCGCACGTCGATCAGCATAGGCCACCGCCCGGACGGCCCCGGCGATAAGCCGGGGAAAACGCGGTGCGCGGGCGCGCCGATCCGGCATTCCGCGCACCTGCCCCGGATTCGATCATGGTGCTGACCTGCCGGGGTGCCGGTGGCCTCTCCCTTTGTATCCTGGCACGCACGCAAGGTGGCCGCCGTCCACCGGCCGATGTCGGCCAGCGGCCGAACTCATTGCCGCCGGCCCGCGTCCGCGACCGGAATGCCGCGCCGGCGCCCGAAGATCAACTTGCGCAATTCCGCCGGTGTGTTTGCATCCGCATCGGCCGAGGCGGGGGCGAACCACCAGGAAACACTGCATGTGCCCGCGCATTGGGTGATGCCGTGCGCGGGGCCGCTCGGCCGCCCCGGACGTGACCCTCGGTGACCGCCGCCGGTTCGCGCTATTCTCGGGGCAACGGCGCGGGGAAAATAGCCGGGATGGACACCGGCGAACCGTATGTACACCTCCTCTCCGGGTAATTCGGTCGAACCCTTTTTCGCCCCCTTCGCCCGTCCGGGGAGCCGGTCCGCCGCACTTCCGCGGTGAGATGTGAAGGAATTTCGCGATTTGCGGGTTCCAGTTCCACTGCCGGCCCGCCCCCTGCCGCCCCGTGGCGCCCTCCACCGCGCCGGGAACCGACCCCGGCGCCGACACGTTCGCGTAGTCGGTAGTCTGCGCTCGGTGATCATGCCCACGGCGTGGGCCGACGGTGGGAAGGCAGCCATGACCGACAACCCCTCGACCACCGCTGCGCCGCGGCTGCGCGACCCCGAGGCGGTGGCGGCCCGCCACGGCGCGGCCGGCCCGCGGCTGCTGAGCCGGGGCCTGGCCATGGGCGACCCCCTCGCCGACGCCGCCGTCGCCGAACTCTCCGGCGGCGCGGCCGCGCCCGCCCGCGCCGCGCTCGCCACCGGCCTGCGCGAGGGCCTGGCCGCCCTCACCGACCCCCCGCCCGCCGTCGCCGCCCTGCTCGCCGACGCCGAGGCCGCCGTCGCGGCGGCCGACCCCGCCCTGCTGGAGCGCGGCGACGTCGCGTCCATGACCGTCGACGCCTTCTGGAGCCGCATCAGCTTCGCGCTGGGCTCGCTGGTGCACACCTACAGCGCGCCGGCCATCGCCCGGGTCCTCACCGGCACGGGCCGCCTGACCGGCGACGCCGAGCGGCGGCTGGCCGAGACCGGCCTGTGGCGGGTCAACGCGATCCTGCCCGGCGGGCTGCGCGTGGGCGCGCCCGGCTACGTCGACAGCGTCCAGGTGCGCCTGCTGCACGCCCGCGTGCGCGCGGCCGCCCAGAGGCGCGGCTGGGACACCGCGCGGTGGGGCGTGCCCGTCAACCAGGTCGACCTGGCGCGCACCTGGCTGGACTTCACCGTGGTGCCCTTCCGCGCGCTGGCGCGCGTGGGGATCGCCCTCACCCCTGAGGAGGAGCGCGACCTCTACCGCTACTGGCACACCGTCGCCGCGCTGATGGGCGTGGACCCCGACTTCCACGCCGGCGCCGCCGACCACGCCACGGCCGGCGCCCTGCTCGACCTGCTGGAGGCGGCCAACGACCCCCCCGACGACCACGCCCGCGCCCTGGTGCACGCCCTCATCGACGCCCTGGCCGGCGGCCAACTGGGCTCCCTGCTGGGCCTGGCCGAGCCCGAGGCGCGCCGCATGCTGCACGCCCTGACCCGGCTGATGCAGGGCGACACCGCCGCCGACGCGCTGGGGATCCCCGCCGAGGACATCGCCCCGTTCGTGCCGCTGATCGCCCTGCCCAACGCCCGGCTGCGCGAGGCCGAGCGCGCCACCCCCGACTCATGGCAGCGGGCGCTGGCCGCCCACACCGCCTACCGCCGCACCGAGTTCGCCCACCTGGAGACCGCGCAGTACCGCACCGCCGCCGACGGCGGGGGACCGGACGCGGGAGCGGGCGAGAAGCCGGCCGCGGGGCGGGGCGCGGGCGGCTGAGCCGCCCGCGCCCCGCGCCGGCGGCGCCGGCCGCGTGGCCGCCTGTGGCCAGCGGCGCGACGGCGGTCAGTGCCGTAATCTACCGTTTCGCTGCAAGGCCACCCTCACGACCGGTGTGTGGGCGCGCGGCGGCGCGGCCCGCTGAATCCCGTCCGTTCCGCGGCGCCACGGCCGCGGCGGCACACACACCCGGTCCGCCGGTGCCGCGCCGGTGCGGCCGGGCCCACCCGACCCCCGGCGCGCCACCGCGCGCTTTGGCCCGTACCACCAGAAAGGCCCCCCCACCCCATGAGCGGCGCCTCCGCCACTCCCGGCGAGCCCTCACACCCCCGCGACGACGCGCCCGCCGCCGCCCCGCTCCCCGTGGAGCTGAACCCCCTGCGGCCCGAGGACCCCCGCGCGATCGGCCCCTACCGGATCGTCGGCCGCATCGGCGCCGGCGGCATGGGCGCCGTCTACGGCGGGCTGGACCCGCACGGCCGCTGCCTGGCCGTCAAGACCGTCCACGCCGACCACGCCGCCGACCCCGCCTTCCGCGCCGCCTTCGCCCGCGAGGTCGCGCTGCTGCGCCGCGCCAACGGCGTCTGCACCGCCGCCGTGCACGCCGCCGACCCCGACGCGCCCAGCCCGTGGGTGGCCACCGACTACATCGCCGGCCGCACCCTCCACCAGCACGTCCGCCAGGTCGGCACGCTCGACGGCGACATGCTGCGGGCCTTCGCCGCCGGCACCGCCGAGGCGCTGGCCGCCGTCCACGCCGCCGGGATCGTGCACCGCGACATCAAGCCCGGCAACGTCATCCTGGCGCCCGACGGCCCCAAAATCGTCGACTTCGGGATCGCGACCGCGCCCGACGACGCCGAGGGCGCCGACGCGGGCGCCTCCTACGGCACCCCCGGCTGGGTGGCGCCCGAGCGCTACCGGGGCGCGCCCGCCGCGCCGCCGGTCGACATGTTCGCCTGGGGCGGCCTGGTCGTGCTCGCCGCGACCGGGCGCGCCCCCTTCGGCACGGGCAGTGCCGCCGAACTCAAGGAGCGCGTCCTCACCGGCGAGCCCGACCTCGACGGGGTGCCCGCGGACCTGCTGCCGCTGGTGGAGCGGGCGCTGGCCAAGCGGCCCGAGGACCGCCCCGCCGCGCTGGAGGCGTTCACCGCGCTGCTGGACCTGGTCCAGGGCGAGGACGAGGAGTCGCCCGACGGGCGGCCCGAGCGCGCCCGGCCACTGGCCGACCGGCTGCGCTCGGCGCTGGCCCGGCACTGGCGCGGTATCGACGCCGGCTGGCACGAGCCCGCGCTGTGGGCGGCCGCCGCCGGCGTCACCCTGGGGGCGGGCACCGCCGCGGTCGGCGCGACCCTGGCCGGGGCCAACGCCCTGGCCGGTGCGGCCGGCGGCGCCGGTGCGGGCGCCGGAGGCTCCGGAGCGGGCGGCACCGCAGCGGGCGCGGGTGCGCTGGGCGGCCTGGGCGGCGCCGGCACCACCGGCGCCGGCGGCGCGGCCGCCCAGGGGGCCGCCGGTATCGCGCTGGGCAAGATCGCGGCGGCCACCGCCACCATCGTGGTGGGCGGGGGAGTGGTGGCCGGGGGGATCGCCGGCTACACCGCCTGGGCCGGGCCGAGCCCCGAGGAGACCGTGCAGGCGGCGGCGCAGCGCCTGGAGCAGGGGCGCGGGTTCTCCGCCGAGGTCGTGCGGCAGTACACCGCCGAGCACGCCGAGCAGGAGGCCGCCGCCCTGGGCGTCTCGCCCGAGGAGGCGGTGGAGGCGAGCCGCACCGAGATGGAGTACGCCTACGCCGGCGGAGCGCGGCCGGTGTTCCTGGCCAGCGGCTACTTCACCCCCGGCGACGCCTCCACCCGGGGCCGCGGCCGGCCGGCGGAGTCGGTGGTGGCCGTGGCCAACGTCGACGGCGCCGTCTACGTCTACGGCGCGGCCGACGAGGCCACCGGCGAGGCGCCCGCCTACGCCGACCCCGCCGACTACCCGGCCGGCGACTACGGCCCCCAGATGGTCGCCGACGCCCTCACCTCCCTGGCGGAGTCGGGCGAACTGGTGGAGCAGGAGGAGACCGAGGACGTCGGCGGGGTGGCGGCGCAGGTGTTCTCCGGCCCCATGACCGCCCGCGTGCTGTCGGAGGGCCGGGTGGAGCGCTCGCAGACCACCGGGCGGCTGTGGGTGGACGCCGAGACCGGCGACCCGCTGCGGCTGGAGCACACCCACGAGGAGTGGCGCATCAGCGTCGAGTTCACGGCGGTGGACGAGGCGCCCGAGATCGCCGACCCCCAGCCGCCCGACACCACCATGGCGACGGAGGGCGCGCTGCCCCAGGTGAGCTCCCTCATCGTCACGCCGGTCTGCGGTCGGGTCGAGGCCGACGGCGAGAGCTACGAGGTCCGGCCCCAGGTGTGGGACATGTCCTGCGGCCAGGCCATGGATCTGGCCGAGGCGTTCGCGGCGGGCGAGGGCGAGATGCTGATGGACTACTCGGGCACCGGCGTGCAGACCCTGCTGATCGGCGACTACGCCTGCGAGCAGATCACCCCGTCCCTGCCGGAGGGCGGCCGGGTGGGGCGCGTGCTGGGCGACTGCACCGTCGCCGAGCCCGTGGAGAACCCCGGGCCCATGGGCTTCTCTCACACCCTCGGCACCCGGCCGGTGGTGGTGCTGGCGGCCACGGCGGACTGAGGGGGTCGAGGGGACGGGGGTCCGGGGGGCCGGGCAAGGACCGGCGGGGCGCCTGCGCACGTCGGCGGATACGAGCGTAGGATGCGCGGGTTCGCGCAGACCGCGGGGATCTCGGACGCCGACGGGGGAAGTCATGAGCGCTGAGGGAAGCACACGGGCGGTGGTCACGGCGCTGGGCGCCAACCTGGGAATCGCCGCCACCAAGTTCGTCGCCTACCTGCTGACGGGGTCGTCGGCGATGCTGGCGGAGTCCATCCACTCCGTCGCCGACTCCGGCAACCAGGCCCTGCTGCTGGTGGGCGGCCACCGGGCGCGCCGCCGCCCCGACGCCGAGCACCCCTTCGGCTACGGCCGCGAGCGCTACATCTACGCCTTCCTCGTGGCCATCGTGCTGTTCTCGCTGGGCGGGTGCTTCGCGCTGTACGAGGCGTGGCACAAGATCGCCGACCCCCACCCCATCACCGCCTGGCACTGGGTCCCGGTGGCCGTGCTGCTGGTGTCGATGGCGATGGAGGGCACCGCGCTGCGCACGGCCGTGCGCGAGTCCAACCAGGTGCGCGGCGACTCGGGATGGTTCGCCTTCATCCGCCGCGCCAAGGCGCCCGAGCTGCCCGTGATCCTGCTGGAGGACACCGGCGCCCTGCTGGGCCTGGTGTTCGCGCTGCTGGGCGTGGGGCTGACGCTGGTCACCGGCAACGGCGTGTGGGACGGCCTGGGCACCGGCGCGATCGGGCTGCTGCTGGTGGCCATCGCCGTGGTGCTGGCGCTGGAGGTCAAGAGCCTGCTCATCGGGGAGTCGGCCAGCCCCGAGCACGTGGGGCGCATCCGCCGGGCGCTGCTGGCGGGCGAGGACGTCGACACCGTGATCCACATGCGCACCCTGCACCTCGGCCCCGAGGAGCTGCTGGTGGCCGCCAAGATCGCCGTGGACGTCCGGGACGACGCGGGCGACGTGGTGCGCGCCATCAACGCCGCCGAGGAGCGCATCCGCGCGGCGGTGCCCATCGCCGGACTGATCTACATCGAACCCGACCTGCTCCGCGCCACCCCGGGCAGCACCGCGGCCCCCGGCGGCGCCCAGCCGGGATGAGGGCCGGGGGCGCCGAGGGCGGGCGGAGGCTGGGGGCGGCGGTCGTCGCGGCCGCCCATGGGGGGCGGCCGCTGCCCTACCCCATGGCCATCAGGAAGCCGATGCCCAGCGCGTAGAAGGCGAACATCGCCACGCCCTCGAAGCCGATCCCGTGCTCCTGGCGGCGGATCAGCCCGGCAGCCACCAGCAGGTTCAGCACGATGCCCAGGGCCACCAGCAGCACCACGCCCTCGGTCATGGCGCCGTAGACCGAGCCCTCGCGGTAGGCGACGTCGCTGGCCGACAGGAACAGCACGTCGAACCCGTTGCCGCCGATGATGTCGCCGATGGCCAGGTGCAGGGCGCGGATGCGCACCGCGTAGAGCACGGTCACCAGTTCGGGCAGCGAGGTCACGAAGCCGGTGATCACCGCGCCCACCACGCCGCTGGACAGCCCCGTCTGCTCGGTCAGCGCCAGGCCCGCCTCGCCGGTGGCGTACCCGGTGAGGGCCACCAGCGCCGCCAGCCCGGCGAACTTCAGCCACATCGACCGCAGCGACTCCCCGGGCCGCCGCGCGGAGGGGTCGGGGTCGTCGTGCTGGGTGTTCCGCGTGGGTTCGACCCGCCACATGGGGTGGTCGCCGACCTTGCGCGACAGCCGCAGCCAGTACCAGTACAGGAACACCAGCAGCAGCGACACCGGATGGACGCCGAACACGGTGATCTGCGGTCCGGCGCCCGCCAGCAGGACGGTCGACAGCATGATCGACAGCCCGATGGGCGCGAGCAGGTTGGGCAGCGAGGCCGCCGCGTGCTCCAGGTTGGCGCGCCGGTAGAACACGTCGGCCAGCGCGATGAACACCGTCTGGAGGGCGATACCGCCCAGCGCGTTGTTCATCGCGAACTCGGCGTCGCCCCGGGCCGCGCCCAGCACGCTGGTGATCAGGCCGGGCAGCGCGGTCACCGCGCCCACCAGGATGATCCCGGCCAGGGTCCCGCCCATGCCGGTCCGGTCGGCGAGGCGGTCCACCAGGCGGGTGAACGGTCCGCCCCCGATGAACAGCGCCGCGGCGGCGGCCACCATCACCAGCGCACTGGCCCACCACGGCCACCCCTGCATGTGCCAGACCCCTTTTCCCTACGACGGTGCGGTCCGGAGGGTCCCTACCCGATATGTCGTCTTCATCCGTCACGCGGCCCGCGCGTTGAGTGGGGTGCGTCACGACGCGCAGCGTGACGTCGGTTCCCGCGAGCGTGTCCGCATGCGGACGCCGCGCGCCCGCGCGGCGCGGGAACCCCGGCGGCGCCGGATCGATCCGAAGGGGTATGAGGCGGGCGATGGGGGCGGGGACCGGGCCGGGGGTCGCGGCGGGCCGCGCGCGGCGGCGCGCGGGGTGGGTGGTGCGGGCGGCGGCGGTGTGTGCCGTGGCGCTGCTGGCGGCGGCCGGGCCGGGGGCACCGGCCGCCGGAGCGGTCGAGCGGGCACCGGGGCCGGCGGCGGCCGGGCACGCCGTCGCGCGGCTGGACGTCGACATCACCGTCACCGAGGAGGGCGCGGTGCGGGTGCGCGAGGAGGTCACCCTGCGCCTCGGCGGGCCGTCCGCCCGCCCGGTGCGCCGCGAGATCCCGGCGCGCGGGCGGGTGGGCGGGCAGGTACGGCCGCTGGGCCTGACCGGGGTGCGCGTGGCCGACGACGCGGGACTGGGGCCGGTCGCGGTCACCGCCACGGCGGCGGCGACCACGGTGCGCCTGGGCGGCGCGCCCACCGCGCCCACTGCCTCGCCCACCGCCGCCCCTGCCTTGGCTCCCACCGCCGCCCCGACCGACGCGCGCGGCCCGCGCACGGTCGTCCTGCACTACCGCTACGACCGCCTGCTGTCCGCCCTCCCGGGCGGCCGGACGCGCCTGGAGCACGCCCTGTGGCCGACCGGCGGGACGCTCCCGGTGGACCGGGTGCGCGCGCGCCTTGGTGCGGCCGGGGGCGTGGCGGCGGCCGAGTGCCGCGCGGGCGCGCCCGGCGCCCGCCGCCCCTGCGCGGCGGAGCCGGGGGACCAGCGCGCCGAGTTCACCGCCGGTCCGCTGCGGGCGGGCGAGGGCCTGCTGCTGGCCGCCACCCTGCCGCCGGGCGCGGCTGCGGTTCCGGGGGACCGGGGCGCCGACGCGCCCACGGTGGTGTGGATGGTGGGCGTGGGCGCGGCGGTGTTCGCGATCCTGCTGATGCTCGCCGTCGCCGAGCGCCGCGCGGGCGCCGCCCGCCCGGCCCCCCGCCGCGCCCGTCGGGGCTTCGCCGACGACGAGCGGTTCGACCGCTACGGCTGAGGGCGGTCAGGCGGCCCGCCGTGCTCCTCACGCCCGCCGCCCCCGCCGCCTCAGGCACGCCCGTCTCGACCGTCGCGTTCGTCGGCCGTGTCGATCACCTCGGCCAGGCGCTCCGGCATCGACAGGAACGGCGCGTGGGAGCTGTCCAGTTCGACGATGTCGGTGGCGGTCCGCGGGAAGCGGGCGTCGGCCTCGGCGATGAACCGGCGCTGGAGGTCGGGGCGCACGGCGTTGTCGCGGGTGCCCACCACGAAGGTGCGCGGCACCGAACCCCAGCCCTTGTCGGTGACCTCGGTGGTGCCCGCCATGATCCCGATCGGGCCGTCGGGGGAGAGCAGGGCGATCGCCGCGTCGGCCACGGCGGCGTCCACGTCGTTGTAGAACAGGTCGCGCAGGTGCACCCGGTAGTCGGGATCGGGGGACCCCGGGTCGAGCCGCATCGTCCCCACGGTCGAGAGGTCGGCGCGCAGCGCGGGCGTGGCCTTCTCCCCGGCGTTCTCCGGCGCGCTGATGTAGGCCATGGCGGGCAGCCCGGCGGTGGGCATGAACGCGCACACGTACACCGCGCGGGCGAACAGGTGCGGCGCCTTCTCGACCGCCTGGACGGCCACCGGCCCGGCCCCGCTGTGGGCCACCACCACGCACGGCCCGCCGCCGCCGATGCGCTCCACGCGCTCCAGCAGGTGCTCGGTCGCCGACTCCAGGGTGATCCCGGCCGTCAGCGACGGCTCGGTGGCGAAGTCCTCGGGGTCGAAGGGCCGCGCCCGTGCGGACGCCGGCGGCCGGGCCTCCAGCCCGTGCCCGGGCAGGTCCACCGCGACGGCGCGCCGCCCGCGCGCGGTGAGTTCGGCGGCCACCGGGCTCCAGCACCAGGTGCCGTGCCAGAAACCGGGCAGCAGGACGACGGGCGGGCGGGCGTCGTGGTGGGGCATGGGCGTGCTCCTGGTCCGGGCCGCGCTGCGGCGGCGAGGGGTGGGGCCGGGCGGCGGTGGGAGCGGGCGCCGCTCCCGCCCGGCGGTGCGTCGCCCGCGCGCGTGTCCGGCGGGCGCGCGGATGGGCCTACCCCGCCCGGAGCGGGAAATGCCCGGCGTCGCGGCCGGCCCGCCCTGCCCGGAGACCGAAACGGCGGCCGCCCCAGCGGCCGGTGCGCCGCCTCGGCCGCCGCCGCCCCTAGCGCGGCGCCGCCGCTGTCAGCAGGTCGTAGGCCGCGCCGGTCGCGGCCGCGTACACCGCGTGGTGCAGCAGGTCGATGCCGACCTCGGCGGCGCCCCAGCGCCAGGCCGGGGGAGCGGCGCCGGTGGACGGCAGCACGACCTGCTCGGCGCCCCAGACCACGAGGAGGTGGGCCAGGGCCGCCGGTGCCCCGGCGGCGCCGGTGGCCGCTCCGATGACGCCGCGCACCGCGCCCCACATCGTGCCGTAGCCCCAGTGGGCCAGGGTGCTGAAGCGCCGCTCGCCCTGCTCGTCGCGGGGGCGCACCCCCAGCACGGTGCCCGCCGCCTGCTCGGGGGCGGAGCTGGAGCCCCGGCCGCGCAGCCGCGCCTCCAGGGTGCTGGAGACCGTCATCGCCGCCGTGCCCGCCACGCCGGCGAGCATGCCCCGCCCGGCGGCGGAGGCCAGGACGGAAAGCGTCCGCGTGGTGTCCATGGGGGACGGCTGCCCAGGTGCCCTCGGGCCATGCGCCGGGTTCCGGCCCTCGGGCAGTGTGCCGTGTCCCCGCCCCGGCCCGTGCGCGCTCGCCCCCGCCGGACCATGAGGTGTTCCCGCCGCCCGCCCCCGCGCCAACGCGGCAAGGGGCGGCGGGAACGGCGGCCGGGGCGGGGGTGGGGGGCGCCCCGGCCGCCGCGGGCCGGCCGATGGGGGTCAGCGTCCCGGCGCGGCGCCGCCGCGCCGGGACGCCCGGCCGGTCCGCCGTCAGGCGCAGCTCTCGCCGTTGACGGTGAACTCCTCGGGCGCGGGGTTGCTCCCGTTCCACCGGCCGTTGAAGCCGGCGGTCACCGAGGCGCCCGGGGCGATGTCGCGGTTCCACGACATCCCCTTGGCCGTGACGGTGGTGCCGCGCTGCGCCCACTCCGCGCTCCAGCCGTGGGTGAGCGTCTGTCCGGCCGTGAAGTCGAACGCCAGCTCCCAGGCGCGGATGGGCTCCTCACCGGTGTTGGTGACCGTCACCGACCCGGTGAACCCGCCGCTCCAGTCGTGGGTGCGGTAGTCCACGGCGCACGTGGCGTCCCCGCCGCCCTCGGGCGCGGTGGTGAACGTGACGCTCGCGCTGGGCTCGGACTCGTTGCCCGCCCCGTCGCGCGCGACCACGTGGTAGGTGTACTCGGTCTCGGGCTCCAGCCCGCTCAGCGCGAACTCCGGCTCCTCAGGGGAGCCCACCCGCTCGGCGCCCTCGCCCGTCTGCCGGTAGACGTCGTAGCCCGCCAGCCCGCTGCCGCCCTCGTCGGTGGCCGCGTCCCAGCTCAGCACCGCGCCGTCGGCGGTGATGTCGGAGGCGGTGGGCGCCCCCGGCGCGCTGGGCGGCGTGCGGTCCTCCGGGTCGCCCCCGCCGCCGGTCTGGTCGGCGATGAACGAGGACACGATCGCCAGCGGCGCGTTCCAGTTGATGGTCAGCTCGTTGGTGGCCCAGGACTCGATGTCGTCGATGTAGCAGAACTGCGGCGCGCAGCCTTCCAGGTTCTCCTGGGCGACCGGGTCCCAGGTGCTCTCCACCGAGTTCGGCCCGCCCGAGAGCGTGCCGGGCGGCGGGTTGGGCAGGTCCGGGTCGAGCTGGTGGGCGTACCAGCGGCTGTGCTGGTTCTCCGCCGCGTTCTCGCCGTAGCCGGTCACATAGGACTGGTTGAGGGCGTTGCGGCCCAGGATGTAGTCCATGCCCTCCACGACGCCGTCGCGGTAGACGCGGTCGCCGGTGAGGTCGAAGGCCGCGGCCATGACCACCATGTTGTTGAGGACCTGGCTGTTGGAGCCCCAGACGAACTCGCCGTCCTCGGGGGCGTAGGGCAGGCCGTAGGGGTGCTCGGCCATCGCCTCCAGGTACTGGTCGGCGCCGGCCACGACCGACTCGGCCACGCGGTCGCGGTCGGGCAGGTCGTTGGGCACGGCCGCCAGGTTCATCCGGCCCAGCGGCGCCACCGCGCCCCAGCTCGCGCCGGCGGCGGTGAAGACGTCGGCGGTGTGCTGGGGGGAGTCCATGACGGCGTCCTCGTAGGACTGCTCACCGGTGGCGAGGAACAGCTCGGCCGCCGCCCAGTAGAACTCGTCCTCGACGTTGTCGTCGTTGTAGGGGCCGCCGCCGACACCGGTGGCCGGGGCGTAGATCTCCGGGTTGTCCAGCGCCGCCTGCCACGCCGTCTCGGCCGCCGCCAGGCAGCGCGCGGCGAAGTCGGCGTCGTAGGGCTCGAACACGCGGGCGCACTGGGCGCCGGTGGCCGCCAGGTTGAGCGTGGCCGCCGTGGAGGGCGGCTGGAGGTAGCGCGGCTGGGGGTCGTCGGCCGGCATCAGCGGCAGGCCGGTCCACTCCGCGTCGTGGATCTTGTGGTGGGCCATGCCCGCCAGCTCCTCGCCCTCGGGCACCTGCATGCTGAGCAGGAACTCCATCTCCCAGCGCGCCTCGTCCAGCACGTCGGGCACGCCGTTGTCGTGCTCGGGCACCGGCAGCGTGTTGTCGCCGAGGCGGTCGGGGCGGGCGGTGTCGGCGTAGGTGGTGCGCTCCCACACGCTCATGATCTGGGAGGCGGAGATGCCGCCGTTGACCACGTACTTGCCGTGGTCGCCGGCGTCGTACCAGCCGCCGGAGACGTCCAGCTCGTAGTCGCAGCCCGAGCCCGGGGCGCACGGCACGCTGGTGTCGCCCTGGTTGGGAGGCACGCCCACGTGGCCGGCCTCGCGGCCGTAGCCGGGCATGATCTCGTCGCTGATCTCGATGCCGCTGCGCTGGGGGTAGTACAGCGACAGCGAGTCCACCCGCAGGTCCTCGTAGAAGGCGCCGGAGATGTCGAAGGGGTGGCTGGTGGCGCCGTCGGCGGTCAGCGTGTACCCCGTGCCCTCGCCGGTGTAGTCGCCGAAGTCGATGGAGTGCACGTTCTCGCCGGAGCTGGGGTCCTCGCCCTCGGGCACGGTCTGGCCCTCGGCCACCACCTCGCCGGAGGCGTCGGCCAGCTCCCAGGGCAGCGCCGAGGTGGCCTCGGTGACCAGCGTGGCGTTCTTGGGTCCGTCGGGCAGGTAGCCGACCTGGTTGACGCGCACCGGCGGGCCGGTGTCGGGGTCGTACACCGGCGGCTCGGCGCCGCCGGTCAGCGACACGTCGTCCAGGCAGAACGTCCACGCCTCGTCGGCGCCGCCGAGCTGGAAGGCGAGCTGGGCGTCGTCGCGGGTGGCCCCGGAGGTGAAGACGTAGCTGAAGGTCTGGGCCTCGCCGCTCAGCACGGGGCGCTCGGCGAGGTAGGCGGTGTAGGGCTCGACCGGCTCCTGCACCAGGGCGCGCACGGCCACGTCGGTGGTCGCCGAGGCGGTGAAGGTGAGTTCGTAGGACTCGCCCTCGGTGAGGTTGATGTCGTCCTGGCCGACGATGGCGTCCCAGGCGTTGACGGTGCCGCCCTCGACCTCGGCGCACAGGCGGCCGTCGACCACCTCGGCCGGGGTGTTCTCGGTGTGCCACCAGCCGGTGGTGCCGTTGTCGAAGCCGCCGTTGACGACCTGCTCGGCCTCGTCGGCGGCGGCGGGCGCGCCGGCGAGCAGGGAGAGGGCCAGGGCGGAGGCGGCCGTGACCGCCCCCGCCGCGTGTCGGACGCGGGGGGAAACTGGGCTCATTGAGAGTCCTCGCGTTGAGGGGGATGGGGGATGAGGGGGATGGACGAGGGTTCCTGCGCGGGTCTCCACGCGTGCGGGAGCGGGTCGGAAGCCGGATCGGGAACGGGATTGGGAGCGCTCCCACACGTAGCCGAATCGTGACAGCGGCATTGCGGATGTGTCAATGCACACACAGTGAGCACCGGCGCGCCGCCGTCCGTCGAAGCGGTTCACCTGCTAGCGGGGCGGTGTTTCCCAGCTCGGCTTCCGTTCCGGCGGCCGATGTTCCGTAACAAACCGGTCTCAAGTGGGGCGTGCTGACAACCCGGGAAGGGCGGTGTGCACGGGCGGCGGGCGGTGCGCGCGGCGGCACAGCGGGGGTTCCGGCGGGCGCGCGAGGGGCGCGCGGCGGGGGCCGGCCGGACCCGGAAGGGCGGGATCGAGGGGCGCGGCTAGGGCGCGACGCCGTGCGCGCCGACGAGGGCGGCGGCGGCGCCCTGGGCGAGGCGGTCCAGGTAGTCGGGGGAGACCGGGCTGCGGGTGACGGCCACGCGCCAGTAGAGCGGGCCGAAGACCATGTCGAGCGCGAGTTCGACGTCGGTGTCGGCGGGAAGCTCGCCGCGCTCCACGGCGTTGCCGATCATGACGGCGCTGACCCCCTGCTGGGTCTCGCGCAGCGCCTTCTCCAGGGTCTCGGCGATGTCGGGGTTGCGGGCGGCCTCGGCCAGGAGGTCGGGTACGATCTGCGAGGCCAGCGGGTGCCGCATCGCCTGGGCGCCGGCGTCGAGCAGTTCGCGGATGTCGCCGCGCAGGCTGCCGGTGTCGGGCACCGGCATGACCTTCACGGCGGCCGTCGAGACCACGTCGATCACCATTTGCAGCTTGGAGTTCCAGCGGCGATAGATTGCGGTCTTGCCGACCCCCGCGCGGCGGGCCACCGCTTCGATCGACATGCGCCCGTATCCGTGCTCGGCCAGTTCGGCGAAGACGGCGGCCTGGATCGCCAGTGTGACATCCCGTTGCAGCACCGCGGCCCCGGCCGGGGCGCGGCGCGACGTGGGTCTCTCAGCGGCGGTCACGCGGCCATACTAACGTAGGGACGAAACGGTTGCGTTCTGTCCTACTCCGCCCTACGCTACGAGGCGACGAAACGGTTGCGTTCTGTCGTATGCGCTTGGGCGCCGAGCCGGCCGGGAGCCCGGCCCACCCTTAATCGCCGAAAGATCCGAAGTGAGCAGACGCGTGGCACTAGACGGAGTCGCCGCCCACCAGCGGCCGGAGTCCGACGCCGCGGAGCGGGCCGCAAGGTACGGCCTGTCCGTCAGCGGCGCCCGGCCCAACCTGGTCGAGTACATCCGCAGGTTATGGCAGCACCGCTACTTCATCACGGAGTTCGCCAAGGCGCGCTCCACCACGAAGTACACCCGCGCCCGACTCGGCCAGCTCTGGCACGTCTTCACCCCGCTGCTGAACGCGGCGGTCTACTACCTCATCTTCGGCCTGCTCCTGGGCACCAGCCGCGGGGTCCCCGACTTCATCCCCTTCCTCGTCACCGGGGTCTTCATCTTCACCTTCACCCGCAACTCCGTGATGGCGGGCGTCAAGGCGATCTCCGGGGACCGCGGCCTGATCCGGGCGCTGCACTTCCCCCGTGCGGCCATGCCGATCTCGGCCGTCATCATCCAGCTCCGCGAGATGCTGGTGTCGATGGCGGTGCTGGCGGTCATCGTGGTGGCCATGGGGCAGGTGCCCCGGCTGCACTGGCTGCTGATCGTGCCGGTGCTGCTGGTGCAGTTGCTGTTCAACACCGGGCTGGCCATGTGGGCCGCGCGCATCGGCAGCAAGGTCAGCGACGCCTCGCAGCTCCTGCCGTTCGTGCTGCGGACCTGGATGTACGCCTCGGGCGTCATGTACAGCATCGACATCATGGCCGCCGACGCCCCGCGCTGGGTGCAGGTGGTGCTCGACGTCAACCCCGCCGCCGTCTACATCGACCTGATGCGCTTCGCGCTCATCGACAGCTTCACCTCCGCCCAGCTCCCCCCGCACGTCTGGGCGCTCGCGCTGGGCTGGGCCCTGCTCGCGTTCGTCGGCGGATTCATCTACTTCTGGCGGGCTGAGGAGGAGTACGGCCGTGACTGAGCAGCGCACCGAGGACACCACCGAGCGGGGGGAGCAGGCCGCCCCCGCCGCCGAGGCGGCGGCCGCCGAGGACCGCCGGCCCACCGTCATCGTGGACGACCTGCACGTGGTCTACCGGCTGCGCGGCGCCGGGGCCAAGGGCCGCGCCGCGCCCGCCGCCAAGGAGGGCGCCCGCACCCGGCTCAAGCGGTTCGTCACCGGGCGCCAGCCCAAGGGCGGCCGCCAGGTGCACGCCGTCAAGGGCGTCAGCTTCACCGCCTACCGGGGCGAGGCGATCGGCCTGATCGGCTCCAACGGCTCGGGCAAGTCCACGATGCTGCGCGCCATCGCCGGGCTGCTGCCGCCGGAGAGCGGGCGGGTCTACACCAACGGCCAGCCCTCGCTGCTGGGCGTCAACGCGGCGCTGATGAACGACCTCAGCGGCGAGCGCAACGTGATCCTGGGCTGCCTGGCGATGGGCATGACGCCCGAGGAGGCGCGCGCCAAGCGCGACGAGATCATCAAGTTCTCCGGGATCAACGAGAAGGGCGACTTCTCCTCGCTGCCGATGCGCGCCTACTCCTCGGGCATGGCGGCGCGGCTGCGGTTCTCGATCGCCTCGGCCAAGAAGCACGACGTGCTGATGATCGACGAGGCGCTGGCCACCGGCGACCGCAAGTTCCGCAAGCGGTCGGAGGCGCGGATCCGCAAGCTGCGCGAGGAGGCCGGCACGGTGTTCCTGGTCAGCCACAGCAACAAGTCGATCAAGGACACCTGCAACCGGGTGCTGTGGCTGGAGAGCGGCAACCTGGTGATGGACGGCGAGACCGACGAGGTGCTGGCCGCCTACGAGGAGTTCATGTCCTCCTGAGGCGGCCGGCGCGGCCCCGGCGGGGCCGCGCCGGAAGGTGGTGAACGGGCCGGGCGGTGGCGTTTCGTGGGCGCCACCGCCCGGCTTTCGCGTGGGCGCTGGCGCGCGGCGGCCGGGGCCGGGATTCCGGCTGCCGCGCACACCCCGCTGGAAAGTCTGCGCGAGCCGCCCGGGGCTGTCAACACTCCTCGTAGTCCCGTGTTTACAGATCAGAGCGGGTCGGCGTAGGCTCGTCGGGGCGGACGGGATGCCGCGCCGCTGCGGAAAGCGTTTCCCGTGCCCGCCCCGCCGCGCATTGCGCGGCCGCCAGGCGCCGGCCCGCCGCCCCCGTGCGGGCGGGCGGTCCGGCGGGATGGGGAAGCGCTACCCGTAGCGCCGCACCGCCGCGGCGGGGCTCCACCGCCTCCCGTGCCTCCAGGCGGCGGACCCCGCTGCGGCGTCGCGCCCCGGGAATCCGGCGCCCGGGCCCCCGTGTTGGCGGGGGTATGCGAGTCATCGGAGTAGCCGAGTACGGCGGACCGGAAGCTTTGCGCCCCTTCGACGTACCCGAGCGCCACGCGGGGCCGGGGGAGGTCCGGGTCCGCGTGCGCGCGGCGGCGGTCAACCCCACCGACACCTTCGTCCGCAACGGCGCGCGGGCCAGGCACCAGCGCAAGGACCCGCCGCCCTACGTCCCGGGCATGGACGCCGCCGGCGTCGTGGACGAGATCGGCGAGGGCACCGGCACCGACCTCGCCGTGGGCGACCGGGTGATGGCCGTGGTGGTGCCCGACGGCGCGCACGGCGCCTACAGCGAGAGCCTGGTGCTGCCGGCGGAGTCGGTGGTGCGCGCGCCCTCCGGCGCCGACCACGCGGCGGCGGCCACCCTGCCCATGAACGGGCTGACCGCGCGCCTGGCCCTGGACGTGCTCGACCTGCGGCCCGGCCAGACCATCGCCGTCACCGGGGCGGCGGGCGCCTTCGGCGGCTACGTCGTGCAGTTGGCCAAGGCCGACGGGCTGCGCGTGGTGGCCGACGCCGCGCCCAAGGACGAGCAGTTGGTGGCGGAGCTGGGCGCCGACGTGGTCGTGCCGCGCGGCGCCGGCGTGGCCGAGCGCATCCGCGAAGCCGTGCCCGAGGGGGTCGACGCCCTCGCCGACGGCGCGGTGCTGGACGCGGCGGTGAGCGGCGCGGTGCGCGATGGCGGCGGCATCGTCACCGTGCGGGGCTACGACGGCGCGGACGACCCCCCGGCCGCGGCGCGCGGCATCACCTACCACCCCGTGCTGGTGGTGCGCTACGCCCGCGAGCGGGCCAAGCTCGACCGCCTGCGGCAGCAGGCCGAGGACGGCGTGGTGACCCTGCGCGTGGCGCGCACCCTGCCGGCCGAGGAGGCCCCCGAGGCGCACCGGCTGCTGGAGGCCGGGGGCGTGCGGGGGCGGCTGGTGCTGGAGTTCTAGCGGCCGCGCGGCGCGCGGCCCGGGGCGGCCCCGGCCGGACCCGATCTCGGGACAGGTCCGGCCGGGTGCCGCCGGGCGCGGTGCCGGGCGCGGGCGCGCGGACAGGGCGGGGACGGGCGGGTGCGGCCTCAGGCTCCGGGTTTGCGCACCTCGTAGCCGCCGCGGCCGTCCAGCACGAACAGGGTGACCTCGGTGCCGTAGACGTCGCGGTGGTGCCCGGCGTAGCCGGAGTGGTCGGCGTGGGGCGCCACCAGGTCCAGCACGTCGGAGACGCGGCCGAGGTCGTCGTCCAGCCAGTAGCTGCGGCTGTAGAGGCCCCACGCGTGGCGCTCCTCGCGGCCGTCGAGGAGGCGCTCCAGCAGCCCGGGGTCGGCGTCGGGCTCCTCGGCGCGGGTCTGGCGGCGCAGGTGGCCCACGTCGCCGCCGGGCAGCGGGCTGTCGGGGTCGGGGTCCAGCAGGGGGTCGGGGTCGCGGTCCACGTCGACGGTCTCGGGGGGCTCGGGGTCCACGCCCAGGTGCCAGCGCAGCTCCGCGAGGACCGGGCGGGGAGTGTCGTCGCGCAGGAAGCAGGAGAAGACGACTTCGTAGTGGTCACTCATGACGGGCATTCTCCGCCATGGCGGCGCGGCCGGCTCGGCGGCGCCCGCCGCGAGGCGCGACGTCCGATATGAGAGCCTGTTCCCATGCCACGGCCATCGCCCACCACCACGGCGGCGCGGCGCGGAAGGCCCGGGTACGACCAGGAGGCCGTGCTGCGCCGCGCGATCGACCTGTTCAACCGGCGCGGCTACGACGGCACGAGCGTGGGCGACCTCGCGCGGGAGCTGGGGCTGACCAAGTCGGCCATCTACCACCACTTCCCGAGCAAGGCGCACCTGCTCCAGGCGGCGCTGGACGAGGCGCTGGACGCGCTGACGGCCGTGATCGACACCGCAGCCCGGGCCGAGCAGGGCGGTGGCACCGCTTACGAGCGGCTGGAGGAGGCGGTGCGCGGCAGCGTGGTGGTGCTGGTGGAGCACCTGCCGGCCGTGACGCTGCTGCTGCGGGTGCGCGGCAACAGCGAGGCGGAGCAGGAGGCGCTGCGGCGGCGCCGCCGGATCGACGCAGCCCTGGCCGGGCTGGTCCGCGCGGCGGCACAGGAGGGCGCCCTGCGCACCGACATCCCGCCGGACCTCGCCGCGCGGCTGCTGTTCGGCATGGTGAACTCGCTGGTGGAGTGGTACCGCCCGGAGGGCCGCTACGACGCGGCGGCCATCGCCGAGGCGGTCACCACACTGGCGTTCGACGGGCTAGCCCCGCGCGGGGAGTGACCCGGAAGGGCGCGGGTCGCGCCGGGAAAGGTGTGCGCCGTGCCCCCGAAGCGCGCGGGTAGCGCCGGGGGAAGCGTTCGGCACGCCCCGGAAGCGTGCGGGTCGCGCCGGGGGAAAGGTGCGCGGCCCCGTGACCTGGAAAGTCAAGGGACGCACCCTCAAAAAGCGCAGGACGTGGCCCGGAAAGGCTCAGGAAGCGGGCGCCCGATCCGCACCCTATCGGCCGCACGGCGAAATTCGCCGAACCTGATGCCGGGGAAGTGGCGACGGCATAGAATCGGCGTGCATATGCACGTGCAAATGACGCTCATCGCGCAGCGGTGAACGGCCGCGCCGACCCGACCGGCCCGCCACCGCCGTCCGCACCGGAAAAGAAGAGGGCCGCGTCCCAGCTTGCCGGCAACGAACGCGACCCCCTCGGCGATCCACCCGAAGAGGGAGAACCATGAAATCCCAGCGTACCCGCCCCGCCCTGATTCCGCCGGAAAGTCGCCGCCTGCTGATCACCGCGTTCGCGGCCTTGGCGGCGGCCGCCACGGTGGTCGCCCTCGCCACCCGCCGCAGGTGCCGCCCCACCGCCCGCCACCAGGGCCGCCACCGCCGCTGAGCCCGCCCGCCGAGAAAGAGCCCGGCGGGGTGGCCACCGAGAGCCGCCCCGCCGCCCGCACCCGCCCCGCTCTCGGAAACCTCTCGAAAGGAAACGGGCACCGGGGCGGCGCGCGGCCCTAACGCGTCCTCGGGGCCGCATTGCGGACGTATTACGCGGAATCCGGGGGCGGATCCGCAATGGCACCGCTCCATCGGCGGAAAGGCGCCCGCTCCGGACAAGATCCATTCGCCGACCGGTGAGGGAAAAGCGGTGGTGGCGCTGGGTGCACGGCTTCGCGGTGCCGGTTGCCGCGCTCGTACTGATCCGATCAGTCCGCATCCGGCCACGCGATTTCGGTGCTGTTTCCGTTATAAGGGAACACCGTATATTTCGGACCACACATCCGCCGTGGCGGCGACCGTCGTCCCCCGGTGCGGGCGGGCGGCATTGGCAGGAGGTCGGCGGCGTGCAGGAGTCGAGTCCGCGGGGCGGCGAAACGCCGCTGACCGGGCTGCTGCGCGAGCTGACCTGGTTGAGCCTGGGCATCGCCACGCTGACCTCCGGTGTCCTGGGGGCCGGGGTGCCGGATTCGGCGCCCGAGTGGGGGGTGCGGGCCCTCTGGTACCTGCTCGCCGGGTCGGTGTTCGTGTGGCTGGTGGCGGGGGTGTGGTGGTGGGCGCTGCTGGCGCCGCCCGCGCCGGCGGACTCCGGGGATTCCCGCTCCGGCACGCGCGCGAAGCGGCTGCGGCGGCGACTGGCCGCCCTCTTCCCGCAGCGCGACGGCAGACCGCGCATCGCCGTGCCCCTGGTCCGCTACGTGCTCGTGCCGGTCGCCGTCTTCGTCCTGCTGGGCGCCCTGCTCGCCGCCCCGTTCGAGGACGCCTGCGCGCCGCCGACCGAGATCGTCGTGGCCACCACCCCCGACAGCGAGCCCGCCGTCGAGGCCGTCGCCGCCGCCTTCGCCGAGGAGCGCGCGGCCGAGGGCGGCTCGGGCGCCGCCGAGCCCGGTGAGCGCTGCCGCGGGGTCCGCGTCACCGTCTACGCCGTCGACGACGGCCAGCGCATGCGCAACGCCCTCCTGGGCACCTGGGACTCCCGGCTCGGGCCGCTGCCGCACGTCTGGATCCCCGACTCCACCGTCGAGGCGCTGATGGTGCGCGACGCCCTCGCCCAGCGCGGCGCGGGCGGCGCGCCCACGGTGGCCGGCGAGGCGGACGGCGGGAGCGCCGCCGGAGCGGGCGGGAGCGCCGACAGCCCCGCCGCCACCGCCTCGCCCGACGGCGGTGCGCCGCTGGCCCAGGTCACCGCGATCGACGTCGGCGAGGCCACCCGCCTGACCCCGCTCGTGCTGGCCGTGCCGCGCGAACTCGCCGACGAGGTCACCGGCGACGACCCCGACGCCGTGGTCGTGGACGACCCCTACGCCGCGCTGATCGAGGCGGTCGGCCCGGCAGGGGTGCGCGTCGCCCGCGCCGACCCCGGCGACTCCGCCGCCGCCATGCTGCACACGGCCTTCCTGTACGCCGCCAACGGCGCCATCGCGCCCGGCGGCGAACTGCTCGACGCCGACCGCGCCGCCGAGATCGAGCACGACCTCTCCCTGGGCCTCACCGCCCACAGCGAGCGCGACCTCGTCTGCCAGGTCGCCCAGCACGCCGACGACACCGTCCCCGTCGCCGCGCTGACCACCGAGGCGGCGGTGTACGAGGCCGCCGAGGGCGGCACCTGGCGGGCCGCGTGCCCGGAGCCGGCGGACTCCGGCGCGGAGCTGACCGCGCTGTACTCCTCCGAGCTGCCCGTGCTGGACCACCCGTTCGTGCGCGTCACGGGCGTGCGCGCGGGCGCCGACGCGCGCTCGGCGCGGCCCGTGACGGAGGCGCCCCAGCTCGGCGCCGAGCTGCGCCGCTTCGAGCGCTACCTCGACGGCTTCATGACGGAGTACCCGCCGCACGCCTTCGACCGGCCCTACCGCGAGGCCGGCGCCCGCCCGTCGGCGGCCGGCGCCTACGCGGGCTACCGCAACGAGGCCGGCGACGGGCGCGTGACAATGGGGATCGGCTCGGCGCCCGCGCAGTTGCCCAACCCCGAGGGCGACCCCGAGGCGTGGCGCGACGCGGCGGGCGCGGTGCTCGACCTCTACGACTCCTCGCAGGGCAGCGCGGCGCTGCTGCTGGCGGTCGACCGGTCGTCGTCCATGGGCACCCCCAACCGCAAGTTCGACACGGCGCTGGAGGAGGCCGCCGTGCTGGCGCAGTCGGCCGGCCCGCGCGACGCGCTGGGGCTGTGGGCGTTCCCGCAGGGGCGCGGCGCGGCGGCGGCCGACGCCGCCGCGCTGGTGGAGCCGGCCAACCAGACCGGCCGGCTGGTCCTGCGGGAGCTGACCGCGCTCGCGCCCGACCGGGAGTCGACGCCGCTGCGCGAGGTTGTCGCCGAGGGCGCGGAGGCGCTGGCGGCCTGGGCGGAGTCCCGGTCGGGGGAGGAGGCGCCCGAGGGTACCGGCGGCGGAAGCGGCAGCGGAAGTGGCGGAGGCGAGGAGGAGGGCGCGGCCGCCGCGCCCGTGCTCGTCGTCTTCACCGACGGCGTGGGGGAGCCCGCCGGCGGCGGCCTGGGCGCGGGGGAGACGGCCGACCGCCTCGACGCGGCGGGCGTGCGCGTGCGGCTGGTCGCGGTCGGCGACGAGACCCGCCGCTGGGGCCGCGTGGACCCCTGCGACGTGGCCGGGCTTCCCGGCCTGGCCGCCCACCCCCTGGTCGAGTGCGTCCCCGCCGACGCCGACAGCCCCGGCGAGGCGGCATTACGGGTGCTAGGGGAGGCGCGAACCCCATGACCCCGACCGCTCCCGGGACCGCTGCCCGTGCCGCCGCACCGCGCGTGACCGCCCGGTGCGCGCCCCGCGACGTCGGCACCGCGCGGCCGGGCCTCGGACGCACGCCGGTGCGGGAAGGCGTCGGAATCATGCCGGTGCGGGAAGAGGGAGGTTTCGGATGACCGCATCGCCGCCGTCCGCGTCCGGCGATCGTTCCTGCCCGCCGGGTCCGCGCGGGTCCGCCCGTGCGCTCGACTGGCTGCTGATGGGTCACCGCCGGCCGCGCGTGGTGGTGGCCACGGCCGTCACCGCCGTCGTGACCGCCCTCGCCGTGACCGGGACGCTGCTGGCCGCCGGGCCGATGGGCGCGGCCGCCCCGGCCACCATCACCGTGGTCACCGGGCAGGACGTCTCGGGCACCGGCCTCTACCGGATGTTCGTGGAGGAGTGGAACGACCGGCGCGCGCCCGGCCAGCCGCGCGCCGAACTGGTCGAGATCTCCAGCGCCGCCGACCTCGTGCACGCGGAGTTCGTGCGCTGGACCCAGACCGAGGGGTTCTCCTACGACGTCCTCAACATCGACAACCAGTGGACGGCGGAGTTCGCGCGCAACGGCTGGATCGAACCGGTGCCCGGCGACGTCGCGGTCGACGCGGTCCTGGGCCCCTCCATCGCCTCGGTCACCTACGACGACCGGGTGTGGGCGGTGCCCTTCATCGCCGACGTGGGGCTGCTCTACTACCGCTCGGACCTGGTGGATGCCGCCGACCTCCACGGGCGCAACTGGGCGGGCACCCTCGACCTGCTGCGCGTCACCGCCGAGGCCGAGGGGGTCCACTACGGCTACAGCGGCCAGTTCTCTCCCTACGAGGGGCTGACCGTGAACATGCTGGAGCTGATGTACGGCATGCGCGGCGGCCAGGCCGACGAGGACCGGCCGGTGGCGTTCGCCTCGGGGCCGGGCCGCGCGGCGGTGGACCTGGTGGCGCGCGGGCTGGCCGACGGCACGGTGCACCCCGGCGTCCTCACCGACGGCGCCACCGAGTACGACAGCTTCCGCCACTTCGTGGACGGCGAGGTCGTGGCCATGCGCAACTGGCCCGGCTGGTACGACGTGCTGGCCCGCGATCCGGCCGCCGAACCGGCGCGCGGCGAGGAGGCGGGCGGCCCGCCGGCCGAGGTCGAGGGCCAGGACGGGGACGGAGCCGGGGGCGGACCCGGCGGCGACGCGGGCGCCGACCCCATCGAGTTCGACGTCGTGCCGCTGCCCGGCGAGAGCGTCCTGGGGGGCCAGAGCCTCACGGTCAGCCGGGACTCCGACCAGGAGAAGGCGGCCTGGGACCTGGTGGAGTACCTGACGGCGCCCGCGCAGCAGCGCCGCCTGCTCTACTGCGGCGGCTACTCGCCCGCCCGCGAGGACGCCTACACCGGCGCGGTCGAGGGGCCGTGCCCCGGCGGCACCGGGGAGTCCGGCGCCTCGGTGGAGGACCGCCGGGGGGCGGAGTACACCCGCCTCCTCCTGGACGAGGTCGCCAACGCCCGCCACCGCCCCACGAGCCCCTACTACGCCCGCTACACCGAGGTCCTCTACACCGACCTCAACCGCCTCCTCCGCCAGTCCGACGGCCAACCCCCCGACAGCGAACTGGCCACCCTGGAATCCCGCCTGGAAGGAGCCCTGGAGGGCCGCTGACGACCCGACCGCGGAGCCGTAACCGGCCGGGAAAGGCCCTCCCGTCGCCACCCCCCTCCAAAAACGGCGGCGACGGGAGGGCGTCAAGGAGCCCGTCGCACGGCTCTGCGCCCTGTGGCCCTACATGCGCAGCGGGCCGTGTGCGGGCCGCCGGGGCCGGAGCGCGGCCCGGTCGCGCGGGGCGGGCGCGGGCGGCGCGGGCCAGCGCAGGCGGAAGTACATGCCGTGGCGCGGATGCAGGCGGCCCCACTCGTCGGCGAAGGCGGCCACGAGCACCAGTCCCCGCCCCGACTCGTCGTCGGGACCGGCGTCGCGCGGCCGAGGCGGGTGGTGGGGGTCGTCGCGCGGCCCGCCGTCCTCGACCTCGACCCGAATGCTGCCGGGAGCGAGCGCGACCCGGATGCCGTAGCCGCCGGTGGCGGAGGTGAGGGCGTGGCGGAGGGCGTTTGTGGCCAGTTCGGAGAGCAGCAGGACGGCGGCGGCCCGCGCGTCGTCGGGAATCGCGGGGTGGTCGGTGGGGGAAAGCATGCTCTCCAGCCAGTGCCGCACTTCGGCGACGCATTCCGGGCGCCCGGGAAAGGTGGTGCTGTAGACCTGCATGGTCAGTGCACCGCCCGGCGGGTCTGGAATGGTGTGAGCAACACATAACGGCGAATTCGGGCGGAACGCCGTGGGCGGATTATCTTGGTCATCAGGTCCTCGCCTGTCCGTGGCAGGTTGGGGGCTTAGGCCCTGTCCGGTGATGTCAGCACTGGTCAGGGCCGCTCTCGGGAGAAGTAGAGAGCGTTGATGTGATAACGATCCCTGCGACTCGGACGCATCTCCAGGGATTCGACCGAACAGACGATTTCGGTTCAGGAGAATTCAGGTGCGTAGCAGTGTGGTTGAGTACCATGCGAACATGGTTGAGCGCACCAACCCCAAATGGGTCAGGTTCGGTCGGGAACTCCGCAGGATACGCGACCAATCTGGGCTTTCGCAGCAGCAGTTGGGCAGGGAGATATCGGTGTCGCACGCGATGATCAGTGCAATGGAACGTGGAGCCCGTGGTGCAAGACGGGAGCACGTGGAACGAATCGACCAGGTGCTTTCTACCGGTGGCACTCTCGTGCGGGCGTTGGAGCGCCTGAGCGAGCACAACGGTTTTCCGACATGGTTTCGCGGTGTCGTCTCTCTCGAACAGCAGGCAACCGAGATCAAGTCGTTCCAACCTCTACTTGTTCACGGCCTGCTTCAAACAGAGGACTACGCGCGTACCATCCTGCGCGACGGTCGGCCTATGGACACTGACGCCGAGATTGAGGAACTCGTGCAGGCGCGTATGGCTCGGCAGTCGATTCTCGCTTCGGACCACGCGCCTCTCTTGCTCCTCGTCCTGGACGAGACCGCGATTCAGCGTCCCGTAGGGGGGCCGAGAATCATGCGCGCGCAGCTTGACCACCTACTGGAGGCGAGCGAAAGCTCTCGGGTGACCCTTCAGATCGTTCCGCTGGCGACCGAGAACAACCCTGGACTGAGCGGACCCTTCACTCTCTTGTACGTGCAGGGTGCCGACATCCTCTACATGGAGACTCCGCTGTCGGGGGCACCTGTGGAGGCTCTTGAAGAGGTCTCGCAGTACGCTCGTCTCCTCGGTGACATTCGCGGAGTGGCGCTGCCGCCAAGGGAGTCACGGAAGCTGATCGAGGCCGCGAGAGGAGAGTTCACGTGAGAGCCATGGAGGCGGTGTGGCGCAAGTCGAGCTACAGCAACGCCTCGGGGGGAGAGTGCGTGGAGGTCGCCGACGCCCCGGGCGCGGTGTTGGTGCGCGACACCCGGTATCGCCGGCTCGGGCACATCGCCTTTCCCGGTGCGGAGTGGGCCGCGTTCGTGCGCCTGGTCAAGGCGGATGCCGGGCAGGTGTGAACCGGACCGACTCCTCGCCGCCTCCCTCGTAGTGCCGCCGCGTTCGCCTGCGAGTTCCTTGACCTGGTCACCCGGGCCCGACCCGCGTGGGAAGCACGACGCCGAGGGGGCGCCCTGCGCCCCCTCGGCGTTTTCGCGTGTCCGGGCCCCCGCGGGACCGGGCGCGCGCGCTCGTGCCGGACCGACGCCGGCGCGGGTCAGCGGCCCGAGCGCCAGGTGCCCTGGGCGACGTCGGGCACGAAACCGGCCAGCTTCTCCGCCGTGGCCGAATCGGTCAGGTCCACCCGGCGGCCCTCCTGGGCCGACAGGTAGGCGGCCATCAGCAGCCGCGTCACTTGGAGGCCGTCGGCCAGGCTCTCGGCCGGGGCGACGCCGTCGAGGAACCGCGTCACCATGTGCCGGTTCTCCTCGGTGTAGCCGTAGGCCCCGGCCTCGTCGGGCAGCACGGGCATCAGGCCGCCCTCGGCGTTCTGCTTCTCGACCAGGTCCTCGCCCGGCCGCCCGGCGATCTCCCGGCTGAGGAACACCCGGGCCTCGGTGTCCAGGCTGTTCACCGACATCGCGTACTCCGGGCCCAGCAGCTCGAAGGTCAGCCGCAGGCCCGCGCCCACGTAGCTCCACGAGGTCGTGCCCTCGGCCACGACCTCGTCGCCGTCGCCGTTGCGGAAGACCACCGTGGCGCGCGCGTAGTCCTCCGAGGGCCGGGTGCGGTAGTCCACCTCCGGGCCGTAGCGGCGCGCCAGCTCGTCGGCGTAGGAGGGGCGCGACCACTTCAGGCTGGCGATGGTGGCGTCCACGCTGACCGGGGTCAGCCACTCGTCGGCCGAGACCCCGGGCGGGGTCAGCAGGAACCGCCCCGCCTCGACGCTGTGGCACATCATGTCGTTGAGGACGCCGCCGCCCTGCTTGTCGCCCTGCCAGAACCACCCGTTGTGCGGCCCGCTGTGCTCCTCGGCGCAGCGCGCCAGGTAGGGGGTGCCCGACGCCGCCGCGCCGCGCTTCCACGCCAGCTCGTGGGCGCGGGTCACCCCGGGCGCGAACACCTGGTTCTCCAGGTAGCCGTGCAGCAGCCCGGCGCTCTCCACCAGCCGCAGCACCTCCTCGGCCTCGGCGACCGTGCGGCCCAGCGGCTTCTCGATGGCGATCCCGCGCAGGGATGCCCGTCCCGAGGTCACCTCCTCCACGATGGCGCGCACCGTCTCCACCCGCACGTGGTTGGGCGTGGTCACCCACACGGCGTCCACGGCCGGGTCGCGCACCATGTCGCGGACGTCGGCGTAGGCGGTGGGGTCGCCCACCCGCAGCTCGCGCGCCAGGTCGCAGATGCGCCGCACCCGCTCCTCGGTGCGCCCGCAGACCGCGGTCACGTCGGCGTCGCGCACGCCGCGGAAGGCGCGGGTGTGGAAGTCGGCGATGAACCCGCTGCCGACGATGCCGACTCCGAGCCGGCCGCTCGCCTGTGCTGTCACGTTGGTCACTCCATATCCGTGGACGGGTGCCGCGGCGTGATCGGGGTCGCCGATCACTGCCGCAGCCGCTTCTGCCTGCCGTAGGCGGTCAGGACGATGATCAGCACCACGCCGTAGATGATCTGGCGGGGCGCGTCGCCCCACTCGCCGCCGCCGATCTGCATGATCCGCAGCAGGGAGTCGAGGACGGTGAGCAGGATGGCGCCGATGACCGTGCCGAGGTAGCCGCCCACCCCGCCCACCAGCGCGGTGCCGCCGATCACGGCCGCCGCCACGCTGTTGAGCATGTAGTCGGTGCCCAGGCTGGTGTAGACGTTCTGCGCGTAGCCCAGCAGCAGCATGCCGCCGACCCCGGCGAACAGCGACGACAGGACGTAGGCGGAGAACCGCACGGCGGTGGTGTTGACCCCCGACAGGTAGGCGGTGGTGGGGTTGCCGCCCACGGCGTAGAGCCGCCAGCCGAAGGAGGTGCGCCGCAGCAGCCACACCACCAGCACCGCCAGGCCCAGCCACAGCCACAGCACCCCGGGGATCCCCGCGACGGTGTCGCCGGTGACCAGCGTGCGCAGCAGCGGCGCCGCCGAGCCCTCGGGCCGGCCGCCGGTGTAGAGCCGGATGAACCCGGTGACCACCGCGATCATGCCCAGGGTCATCACCAGCGGCGGCACCCGGAACACCAGCACGCCCACCGCGTTGACGACGCCCACCACGCAGCAGGCGCCCAGCGCCAGCAGCACGGCCACGACGAAGCCCTCGTTGGAGCCGTCCATGAACCGCGAGGCCACGATCGCCGACAGCGTGGCCGTGGCGCCCACCGACAGGTCGATGCCCTCACCGCCGGCGATGATCACCAGCGTCTGGCCGATGGCGATCACGCCCAGGAACGAGGCGACGGTGAGCAGGGTGACGACCTGCCCCCAACTGGCGAACTCGGGGGAGTACAGGGCCGCCACCACCCACAGCAGCACCGCCAGCGCCCCCGAGACCACCACGGGGTCGCGCAGCAGGCGGCGGGCCAGGGGCGGGCGCGCGGGCGCGCCGGGCCGGTCGGGGCGTTCGGGCTGGTCGGGCGCCTGCTCGGGCGCGGTGGACACGGTCATCGGGGGCCTCCCGCGTGGGCGGGCCGCCGCGCGCCGCGGGCGGTCAGCAGCCCGGCCAGCGCGATGGCGGCGATGATGATGCAGCCGTAGACGAACTCCCGGGCGTCGGTGGGCACCCCGGCGAAGAACACCAGGCCCTGGATCAGCGAGAGCACGACCGCGCCGACCAGGGCGCCGCCCACGCCGCCGACCCCGCCGCGCAGCCGAGTGCCGCCGATGACCAGGGCCGCGATGGAGCCCAGCGTCAGCTCGGTGCCCAGGGTGGGGTCGCCCGCGCCGGAGTCGGCCAGCAGCGCCACCCCGGCCAGGGCCGCCACCAGGCCGCCGGCGGTGTAGGAGAACACCCGCACCGCCGACACCGGCACCGCCGAGGTGTAGGCCGCGTCGGCGCCGCCGCCCACGGCGTAGAGGTACTGGCCGAAGCGGTGCCGGCGCAGCAGCCGCCAGGCCGCCCACAGCAGCACCAGCAGCACGGCCGGCACGGGCACGTACAGCGCCACCACCATGCGGAAGGTCTCGGTGAGGGCGGGCGACGCCTCGCCGCCGGGCTGGGGCAGCACCAGCAGCGCCGCGCCGCCGAAGACCGAGCTGGTGGCGAAGGTCGCCACGATCGGCTGGAGCCGCAGGCCCGCCACCACCAGGCCGTTGACCAGCCCGCAGGCCGCGCCGGTGGCCAGCCCGGCGGCCAGCGCCAGCGGCAGGCGGGCGTCGTCGCCGTCCATCAGCACCACCGACACGGCGGCGGCCAGGGTGACGATCGTGCCCAGCGACAGGTCGATCCCGCCGGCCAGCACGATGATGGTCTGGGCGGCGGCGATGGTGGCCAGCGGCAGGAACGTCGCGAAGCTGGCCGTCATGGAGTAGGCCGAGAAGAAGTTGGGTTGCAGCACGGCGGAGGCCGCGACGGTCACCACCAGCAGCGCGGCGACCGCCAGGGTCGGCATCCGCGCGGACAGCGCCGACCGCCCCGCCCGCAGCAGGAGCGGCGGCGGTGGCGCGCCCGCCGCGGCGCCCGGTGCCTCGGTTCGACTGGGGGTTGTCATGGCCTTCCTCGGTCTCGGGCCGGCCGCGCGGCGGCCGGGGTCGGGGAGTGCGCGGCGGCGGCGCTCACGCGCGGCCGCCCGGGTCGGAGGGTGCGGGCTCGGGCGCGGGGCCGTCGGCCGCGCCGGGGGCGCCGGCGGGACCGCCGGTTCCGGTTCCGGCGGCGGGCGCGGGCGCCCGGTCGGGTTCGGGCAGCGCCGAGGTCGCCTCGGGGTGCCCGGTGCCGGTGTCGCGCCCGGCGATGTGCATGGAGCTGGCGATGAGGGTGTCCTCGGTGAGCCGGTCGCCGGACACCTCGTCCACCACCCGGCCCTCGAACAGCACCAGCACCCGGTCGCAGACCTCGACCAGCTCGCGGTCGTCGCTGGCGCCCAGCACCACCGCCGCACCGGCGGCGGCCAGTTCGGCGACCACGGCGAACATCTCCGCCTTGGCACGCAGGTCGATGCCCTTGGCGGGGTCGTCCATCAGCACCACCACCGGCTCGGTGGGGAACCACTTGCCGACGACGATCTTCTGCTGGTTGCCGCCCGACAGCGTGGACACCGGGTCGTCCAGGGAGCCGTAGCGGGTGCCGATGCGCTCGGCCACGGCGCGCGCCGCGGCGATCTCGCGGCGCCGCGACAGCGCCACGCCCAGCCCGGCGCGCCGGCCCACCGAGGGCAGCGCGAAGTTCTCCAGGATCGGTCGGCCCAGCGCCAGCCCCTGGGCGCCCCGGTTGCCCGGGACGTAGGCGAACCCGGCGCGCACCGCCTGCTTGGGCGAGCGCGGGTGGACCGGGCGGCCGTTGAGCAGCACGGTGCCGCCGGAGCGCCGGCGCGCGCCGAAGAGGATGGCCATCAGCTCCGACTGGCCCTGGCCCTGGAGGCCGCCCAGGCCCAGCACCTCGCCGGGGCGGACCTGGAAGGACACGCCGTCGACGCGGTCGCCGGAGAGGTCGCGCACCTCCAGCAGCGGCTCGGCCGCCGCCGGCTCGCCACCCGGTGCCGCGGCGGCGGCGCGGGGCCGCACCCGGGACGCGTCCGTCCTCGCGCCCGCGGGTGCGGCGGACCCGGCGCCGGCGGCGGCGGTGCCGGTGGTGCCGGTATCGGTCTCGGGGGTGCGGGGGGTGCCGCCCGACATCAGCTCGACCAGCTCCCGCTCGGGGGTCTCGCCCACCGTCACCGTGGCCACGTCCGCGCCGTTGCGCATGACCGTGGCGCGGTCGCACAGCGCCAGGATCTCGGCCAGGCGGTGGGTGATGAACAGGATGAGCACACCGCGCTCGCGCAGCTCGCCCACCACCTCGAACAGCACGTCGACCTGGGCGCGGCGCAGCGAGGCCGTGGCCTCGTCCAGCACCAGCACGCGGGGCTCGCGCACCAGGGCCTTGCAGATCTCCACGATCTGGCGCTCGCCGGGGTCGAGGTCGGCGGCGCGCTCGTCGGCCGGCACCCGGCCGCCGAACGCGGGGGCGAAGCGCTCCAGCCACGGCAGCGCGCGGGCGCGGGCGGCGCGGGTGTCGCGCAGGCCGAACCGGGTCGGCTCCACGCCCAGGACCAGGTTGTCCAGGACGCTGAACTCCTCGATCAGCGACAGTTCCTGGTAGACGGCGCTGACGCCGGCGGCGAGGGTGTCGCGGGGTCCGCGCGGGCGCAGCCGGCGGCCCTCCAGCAGCACCTCGCCCGCGTCGGGCGCCACCACGCCGGTGAGCACCTTCAGCAGCGTCGACTTGCCCGAGCCGTTGGGGCCCAGCACGGCGTGCACCGTGCCGGCCTCGGCCTCGAAGTCGGCGCCGGCCAGCGCGGTGACGCCGCCGTAGCGCTTGCGCACGCCGCTCATCCGCAGAAACGGCGGTGTGTCCACGATGTCTCCCTGTCCTGGTCGCCGGTGCCGGGGCGGTGCCGGGGCGGCGCTTGCGCGCCCCGGCACCGGCGGCGGGCTGCCGGAAGTGCTGCCTACTGGAAGTAGGAGTCGGCTTCCTCGGGGGTGATGCTGTGGTCGACGGCGTAGGCGTCGGGCTCGTCCTCGACCTCGGCGAAGCGCTCGTCGAAGTTCTCGTCGGTGACCGTCTCGGGCATCGGCAGGTAGAGCGTGTTGCCGTCGAGGGCGTCGGAGCGGAACTCCTGGCCCTGGAGCATGCGGACCACGACGTGCAGCGCCGACACCGACACCGAGGGCGGGTTGGGCACGCCGATGCTGGAGAAGTCCTCGTTGTCCTGGCGCAGTTGGTCCCATTCCTTCATGTAGCCCACGCGCGCCTCGCCGGTGATGGCGACCTCGTCCTCCAGGCCCTCGGCCTGGAGGGCCTGCATGGCGCCCAGGGCCATGCCGTCCTGGACGAAGATCCCGTCGACGTCGGGGTTGCTGGAGAGCAGGTCGCGGGTGACGGTCTGGCCCTGGCTCTGGTCCCACTCGGCGAAGTCGTTGGCCACAACCTCCACGCCGGCCTCCTCGAACACCTGCTGGGCGCCCGACCAGCGGTCCTCGTTGGCGGGGTGGCCGTCGATGCCGTTGACCGCGATGATCTCGCCGCCCTCGCCGACCTCCTCGGCCAGCCACTCCGCCGAGATCGACGCCCACTCCGCCTGGTCGATGACCACGTTGGTGACGTGCTCGGACTCCACGGCCTGGTCGATGGCGACGATCTGGATGCCCTGGTCGGCGGCCTCGGCGAACACCTCGTCCAGCGCCGTGGGGGAGTTGGGGTTGACGATGATGGCGTCGACGTCGGAGCGGATCAGGTTGCGGATCTGCTGGATCTGGCCGTTGACGTCGACGTCGGCGCTCTCCACGACGAGTTCGTCCACGACGCCCTCGCTCTCGTACTCGGCGAAGGCGTCCTCAAGGACGGAGAGCATCTGCTCGCGCCACTCGCTGCCGATGAAGCCGTTGCTGACGCCGATGGTGAAGGGGCCGTCGGACGCCCCCTCACCGCCGTCGCCGCCGCCGGCCTCGGGGGTGCTGCACGCGGTCGCGGCGAGCACCACGCCGGCCGCCGCCAGCGCGCCGAACGCGTGCCTGCGGGTGCGCCATTGCGGAATCGAACCCATCGTGGGGCCTCCATGTACTTCGGACGGGATGGGGGGATAGCGGGGTCGGGGGATCGGGGGGATCCGGGAAGGTGCGGCTTCGGGGGATGGGGTCGGGAGTCGGGAGTCGGGGAGGGGGTCGGGGCGGGAGCGGGGGTCCGCTACCGCGCCGCCGGTGCGGCGCCGGCCGCGTGCGCGGCCAGTGCCCGGTCGATGTTGTCGGGGGCCAGGACGTGGTCGATGGCCAGGCGCCCGGCGCCCAGCGCGCCCCCGGCCTCGCCGGCCTCGGTGGGCGCGACGGTGAGCCGGTGGGTGGCCAGCGGCAGGGAGCGCTGGTAGATGACCTCGCGCACCCCCGCCAGCAGGTGCTCGTGGGCGGCGGCCATGACCCCGCCCACCACGATCGCCTCGGGGTTGAAGAAGTTGACGAGCCCGGCGAGGACGTCGCCGATGTCGCGGCCGGCCTCGCGCACCAGGCGCACGGCCATCGGGTCGCCGCTGCTGACCAGGTCCACCACGGCCCGGCCGTCGGCGGCGGGCACGCCCGCCTGGGTGAGCCGCGCGGCCAGGGCGGCGCCGCCGGCCACCGCCTCCAGGCAGCCGGTGTTGCCGCAGCGGCAGGCGGCGGAGTCGGCGCCGGGCACCCGGATGTGGCCGATGTCGCCGGCCGCGCCCTGGGCGCCCCGGTGCAGCCGGCCGCCGGCGATGATGCCGCAGCCGATGCCGGTGCCGATCTTGACGAACAGCAGGTTGTCGGCGGCGGTGCTGCCGTGGCGGACCTCGCCCAGGGCCAGCGCGTTGACGTCGTTGTCGACCAGGACTTCCAGGTCGTAGCGGCTGGTGAAGTAGTCGGGGATGGGGTACTCGTGCCAGCCGGGCATGATCGGCGGGTTGACCGGTCGCCCGGTGGCGAACTCCACGGGGCCGGGGACGCCGATCCCGATGGCCTTGACGGCGGCCAGGGGGCGGCCGGCCTGGGCGAGGAGTTCGTGCATGCGGTCGTCGATGTGGCGCAGCACGGGCTCGGGGCCCTCGGTGATGCGCAGGGGGTCCTCGCGGTCGGCGAGGAGGCGGCCGCCGATGTCCATCAGCGCCACGCGGCAGTGCGTGGCGCCGAGGTCGACGCCCACGACGCAGTTGCGCTCGGTGGCCAGGCGCAGCACCCGGGGCGGCCGGCCGCCGGTGGACGCGCCGGTCTCGTGCTCCTCCACCAGCCCGTAGGCGATGAGGGTGTCCACGCGCTGGGCGACCGTGGAGCGCGCCATGCCGGTGACCCGGGCCAGTTCGGCGCGGGTTCCGGCATCACCCCGACTGATGAGGTCGAGGATGTCGCCCGGAGAGGACACGGCTGCTCCTGCGGAGGTCGGCGCGCGGACGCGACGGGGGTGTGGTGGGGGTGGTGCGGCGGCCCTCGATGGCGGGTGGTCCGCCACTGTGAGCCAGGCCACGAAGCTACGCGCCCTTGTGTCGGGAGTCAATACCGCTTTTGACGAAAATCGAACTAAGTAAGCGACCATCTACCGCCTGTAGCGCAAAAGGGGACCGTCAATCAGAACGCGGTCGCGCCAGGTGGCTGGTCAATCACCCACCGCATTGGAAGACGGGCAGGGAAGCCCGCCCCCGTAGCAGCAAGCACAGGGAAGGCGCCGGGGATCGGGGAGCAGGGAGCGGGAGCCGGGCGTCGGAACCCGGGAGTCGGGCATCGGGGGAGCCCGGGCGTCGGAAGCCGGGCACGGCGGAGCGGGAACGACAGTGGGGGGACGGCGGCGGTGGGGGTCACCGCCGCCCCCGCGGGGAGGCCGGAGGGGCCGCGACCGGCCCGCCGTCCTCCCCGTTATGGCAGGTCACCGCACACTGGTGGCGGTGAACACCTCCGCTTTGACCCCGTTCTCGTCAACGGTGTGGCCCGTCGAGGAGAAACGGAAGGTCACGTTGCCCCGCTTGAACCGGTAGCCGCTCTTGGGATCGGCCACCTCGGTCCACGTACCGTCAAGGTCGCGAATGTCCGCGAACTCCGGAGCGTCGGGCACCTCAAGCTTGATGCGCTTCATGTCCGGTTGCAGGATCGACACCGTACTCCTCAAGTCCACAGGGGGTGCGGAAAGCGGGCGCAGCCCCGCCGCTTCATTAAAGCCGCCAGCAGAGCCCGTCCGCCACAGGGTTGCTAGTGGTATTCCCACAACCACCCCACCGTCCCACCACCCCACCCCCACCGTCGGCCACGACCGGAGCACCGAATCCGCGGCGCGTCGGCGCCCCGCGCCCGGGTTCGTCATCCGAACGATCAGAACCGAGGCCGGGGTTCCCGGAAGCACACGCCCACCGCGCGGTGGACCGCACGCATGCGCGACGGTGACCCCCGGGCACGGCTCGGGGCTCGGCCGGTCGGCCGAGCCCCGGGGGTTGGCGTGGGTTCAGGTGGGGGCGGGTGTACGGGTCACTCGCGGTCGTGGTCGTACTTGGCGCGCTTGAGGGTGGACCACAGGGAGTAATAGGCGGGCTTGCGGGTGTAGTCGTCGGTCATCACCGTGGCCGAGCCCTCGCCCTCGAAGAAGACGGGGACCCAGGAGTACTTGTCGGTGAAGCCCCAGATGGTGAAGGAGTCGCAGCCCTCGACGGCGAGGCAGGCCGACAGTCCCTGGCGGTAGTAGTCGGCCTGCTCGCGGAGTTGGGCGCGGGTGGGGCGGCCGTTCTCGGGGACGTTCATGCGCACGTCCATCTCGGTTACGGCGGTGGCCAGGCCGAGGTCGTCGAACCGGCGGAGGTTGTCCTCCAGGCCGTGCGGGAACGGGTAGTCGAGGCTGAGGTGGGCCTGGGTGGAGAACCCGTGCAGCGGCACGCCGTCGGCCAGGAGTTGCTGGGCGAGGTCGTAGTAGGCGTCGCTCTTGGCGTTGGCCTCCTCCACGCCGTAGTCGTTGAGGAAGAGTTCGGCGTGCGGGTCGGCCTCGTGCGCCCAGCGGAACGCGTCGGCGATGATCCCGGGGCCGAGTTCGCGCAGCCAGATGTTCTCCTCGGTGCGCAGTTGGCCCGCCTCGTCGAAGATCTCGTTGGTGACGTCCCACTGGTCGATCCGCCCGGCGTAGCGGCCCACCACGGTGGTGATGTGGTCGTGCAGGATCTCGCGAAGTTCGGCGTCGGTGAAGTCGCCCTCCTCCAGCCAGGCGGGGTTCTGGCTGTGCCACAGCAGCGTGTGCCCGCGCACCGCCTGGCCGTTGCGCTCGGCGAAGTCCACGATGCGGTCGGCCATGGCGAAGTCGTAGCGGTCGCGCTCGGGGCGCAGGTACTCCCACTTCATCTGGTTCTCGGGGGAGACCGAGCTGAACTGCTGGGCGAGGACACGGCGGTAGCGCCCGTCGGAGGTGAAGGGGTCGGGGTAGTCCTGTTCGAGGTGGTGGCCGCCACCGGCCACGGCGGTGCCGATGACGACGTCCTGGGGGGCCGCCCAGCGCAGCCGGTCGAACTTGGCGTTGGAGTGGGGCGGGGTGTGGCGGCCGTCGTGGCCGTGGTGCCGCTCGGCGGCGGCCGGGGCCGCCGCCAGCGGCAGGAGCAGGGCGGTCGTGGCGAGGGCGGCGGTGACGAAGCGGATGGGTTGCATGGGGGACTCCCATTCGGTCGGCCGTCGGAGATTTCCGGAAAATTCCGGAGTACGGCGACGTTGGACACTAGGCGGTGCCCCGGCGACCGTCAATACCCCTGCCTGCGCAGAGGCGCCGGGGGGCGCGCCGGTGGCGGGCGCGGACGGGGCCTCACCGTGCGGGATACCGCCGGTCGGGAGCCTGGCGGCGGTCCGGCGCGTTGGCATGGGCGGTGCCCAGACCCGGGTCCGGCACGGCTCGGGCCGCCGACACCGCTTCCCGCCGAGGGGTCCCGACCGGTGGCGCGGCGGGCGAGCGCTCGTAGGCTGGGCAGGTACGAAGGAGGAGCAGTGCCCGACACCCCGACCCCTGCCGTGACCATCTCCGCCATCGCCGCGGAAGCGGGCGTGTCCGCGCCGACGGTCTCGCGCGTGCTCAACGGCCGGGGCGACGTCGCTCCCGCCACCCGGGAACGCATCGAGTCGCTGCTGCGCGCCCGGGGCTACCGGCGGCGCGGCAGCAAGGCCGGTGAGGCGGTCGGCGCGCGCCCCGAGGCGCGGGTGGGGCTGCTCGACCTCGTCTTCAACGACCTCGACAGCCCGTGGGCGGTCGAGATCATCCGCGGCGTGGAGGACGCCGCCCACGGCACGGGCGGCGGGATCGTCGTCTCGGCGATCCACCGCCGGGCCAGCTCCGCCCGCCAGTGGCTCGACAACGTCCGCTCGCGCGCGAGCGACGGCGCCATCCTCGTCACGACGGACCTGGACTCCGCGCTGCGGGCGGAGTTGGAGGAACTGCACGTGCCCTCGGTGGTCGTCGACCCCGTCGGCGTGCCCGACCTGGCCGTGCCCACCATCGGCTGCACCAACTGGGCGGGCGGGCTCAGCGCCACCAACCACCTGACGGGGCTGGGCCACCGCCGCATCGGGTTCGTGGCCGGGCGGCCGGAGCTGTGGTCCAGCCGCGCCCGCCTCGACGGCTACCGCGCCGGGCTGGAGACCGCCGGGCTGAGTGTGGACGACAGGCTGGTGATGCAGGGGGAGTTCGACTACGAGTCGGGCTTCCGGGCGGGGGAGCGGCTGTTCGCCCTGCCCGACCCGCCCACGGCGGTGTTCGGCGCCAGCGACCAGATGACCCTGGGGGTGTACGAGGCCCTGCGCCGCCGAGGACTGCGGGTGCCCGCCGACGTCAGCGTGGTCGGGTTCGACGACCTTCCGGAGGCCCGGTGGTCCTCGCCGCCGCTGACCACGGTCCGCCAGCCCCTGGCGGAGATGGGGCGATTGGCGGTCCGCACGGTGCACCGCCTCATGCGGGGGGAGGCGATCGAGAGCCCGCGCATCGAGCTGGCCACCGAACTCGTCGTCCGCGACAGCACGGCTCCACCGCCCTCCGCTTCGGACTGACGGCCCTCTCCCCGACCTCCCGGGCGGATTGTCCCTGGTCCAACGGGTGGCGACGGTCCGCCGAGCCGAGGCGCGGGTCCAGTCGCGCGGTCAGCGGGCTGCGGGGCGGACGGCCCGGGTGGCGTCGGGGGCGGCCCGGTCGGCGGTGCGGCTGGTGGCAGGCCGGGCGGGGGCTGTCGCCCTGTTCCGGCGAAGGCCATGGCCCCCGAGGCGCGGGGCCGGTGATCGCCCGCCCGGACCCCTGCTGCCGCTGCTGTCTCGTCGCCGACCTCGACCACTGTCGTGCGGTGCGATGGCCGCTCGCCCGCCGCCGGGTCACACCCCCTCCCTTCCTCCTTGCGGTCGCCATGCTCCCCTTGTGCCGCGCGAATCCGTGAAGGACCGTTGACAGGGCGCCAGCGTCTCCTTATGTTGCCCTTACATTCCGGAAACTTCCGGAAAACATCCCCCAGTGCGGTCAAGGAGATCCTGTGACCACCGTTCGCCGTCGCGGGCCGGGACGACTGCTCGCGCTCATGCTCGCCTCCACCGTCGCCCTCGCCCTCTGTGCCGCGGCGCCCGCTCAGGCCAACGGTTCCGGCCCCACCGGCGCCACCCCCGACATCGTGGACTCCACCGCGCGCGGCGGCCAGGCCCTCGCCCTCACCTTCGACGACGGGCCCGACCCCAGGAACACCCCCCGGCTGCTGGAGGTCCTGCGCGAGCACCGGGTCCGGGCCGTCTTCTGCCTGTGGGGCGAGCACGTCCGCCAACACCCCGACCTGGTGCGGCGCATCGCCCGCGCCGGGCACACGCTGTGCAACCACACCATGCGCCACGACGACATGAGCACCTGGTCGGCCGCCGACATCCGCGCCGACCTGCGCGCCACCAACGCCGCCATCCGCGACGCCGTGCCCCACGCCCGCATCCCCTACTTCCGCGCCCCCTACGGCGCCTGGGGGCAGACCCCGCAGGTCGCCGCCGACATGGGCATGCAGCCGCTCGGCTGGCGCCTGGCGGTCGAGGACTGGGAGCCGCCCGGCACCGGCGAACTCGTCCGGCGCCTGGAGGAGGGCGCGACCCCCGGCGCGGTGGTGCTCCTGCACGACGGCGGCGGCGACCGGTCCCAGACCGTCGAGGCCGTGGACCAGGTCATCCCCCGGCTGAGGGCCGAGGGCTGGCACTTCACCGGTCCCGCCCGGCGCGGCTGAGCCCGGACCCGGACCAGGAGGTACCGTGCCCCCCGCCCCCGCCCATGCCTTCACCCGCGCCTTCACCTCCACTTCCGCCCTCTCCCGCGCGCGGCGGCGCGTCGCCGTCGTGCTGGTGAGTGCGCTGCTCCTGCTCGGCGGCGCGGTCGCCACCGGTTCCGCCACCGGCCCCGCCGCCGCCGACAGTCCCACCGCCGACAGCCCCGCCGCCGCCGGGCGCGGCGGCGCCTGGGTCGGCACCTGGGCCACCGTGCCCACCGCCACCCCGGCCTCCGCCACCCCCGTGCTCCACGACGAGACGGTTCGCCAAGTGGTGCGCACCAGCATCGGCGGCGACCGGTTGCGCCTGCGGCTGACCAACGAGTTCGGCGACACCCCGCTGCGCGTCGGCGAGGTCCGCGTGGCCCGCCGCGACGGCGGCTCGGGGACCGATATCGACCCCGCCACCGACCGCGCGGTGACCTTCAACGGGCAGACCTCGGTGACCGTGCCCGCCGGCGCACCGCTGCTCAGCGACCCCGTCGACCTCCGCGTCCCGCCCCGCGCCGACCTCGTCGTCAGCGTCTACCTGCCCGAGGAGACCCCCGTCACGACCCTGCACGCCTTCTCCTACCAGGAGAACGTGGTCGCCTCGGGCAACGCCACCGGCGCCGCGTCGGTCGAGGCCACCGCGACCATGACGCAGTGGCACCTGCTCTCGGGCGTCAGCGTGCGCACCCGCACCCCCGGCGCCGGCGCGGTGGTGGCCCTGGGCGACTCCATCACCGACGGCGCCGAGACCCGCGTCAACGCCAACAACCGCTGGCCCGACCTGCTCGCCGAGCGGCTGCGCCACACCGGCGTCCTCAACCTCGGCGTGGCCGGCAACCGGCTGCTGCACGACCCCAACCCGCCCCCGGGCAGCGACGCCGAGGGCTACGCGGCGTTCTTCGGGCAGAGCGCGCTGCGCCGCTTCGACCGCGACGTGCTGGCCCAGCCCGGCGCCGAGCACGTCATCGTGCTGCTGGGGGTCAACGACCTCGGCCACCCGGGAACCTCCGCGCCGGAGTCGGAAGAGGTCAGCGCCGAGGAGATCATCGGGGCGCACCGCCAGATCATCGCCCGCGCGCACGCCGCCGGGCTGCGCGCCCACGGCGGCACCATCCTGCCGTTCAAGGGCGACACCCTCGGCTTCCACTCGGCGGAGAACGAGGCCAAGCGCCAGCGGGTCAACGACTGGATCCGCACCAGCGGGGAGTACGACACGGTCATCGACTTCGACCGCGTCATGCGCGACCCCGCCGACCCCCTCCGGCTGCGCCCCGCCTACGACAGCGGCGACCACCTGCACCCCAACGACGCGGGAATGGCGGCGATGGCGGCGGCGGTCCCCACCTCCCTGTTCCGCCCCGACCGCGCCGGGTAGCCCCCGGCCCCCGACCCCGGCCGGGGGAACCCGGCCGGCCCCGGCGGCCGCGGTCCCCGCGCATCGGACCGGGCGCCGCTCCCAACAGCGGCCCCGGCGGGGACCGCGGTCCACCCGTCACTCCGCCCCGCCCGCGCGGCCCCCGCGCTCCGGCGGGGTGCTCGGGAGGCGGCCGGAACCGCCCACGCTCTAGGGCGGGGGCGGCTCCGGGGACTGCGGGCACTGCGGGGGCCGCTCAGGTGCGGGGGGTGCGGGCGGGGCGGCCGTAGGTCATGCGGCGCAGGAACCACTCCGCCGGGCCCTGGCGGAAGCCCGTGCGGCGCAGGATGTCGCAGACCACGACCGTGCCCAGCCACACCGCCGCGCCCAGGCCCACGGCCTGGGCGTCGCTCAGGTGCGGGGCGATGTTCAGGGCGTAGGGCGGGATGAGCGCCGCCCAGACCACCGACTGGAGGAGGTAGGCGGTCATGGAGCGCTGACCGGTCGCCGCCAGGGCCGAGACGACGGCCCCGCGCCGGCGGCCCAGCCGCAGCGCCACCAGGGCGATGGCGGCGGCGTAGCCGAACCCGCCGGCGTAGCCGGTGAGCACGTGCACCCAGAAGAGCGCCGCGCCGGCCACCGGGCCGACGCTCCACACCTCGGTGTTGACGAGAGCCTGCGGGATCCCGCCGAGCACCGCCAGGCCGATGCCGCCCGCCGCGACCCGGACCAGGAAGGCGCGGTGGCGCTCCGGCTCCTCCAGCAGCCGGCGGCGCTCCGCCCAGACGCCGATGAGGAACGGGAACACCGAGATGGCGATCATCATCGGCCACATGACGGGCAGCGTCATCAGCCGGAACACGGCGTCCAGCAGGGGGCCGGGGTTCTGGCCGCCCGCCGACTCCTGGGCGGCGCCGAAGACCAGGTTCTCCACGGCGGAGTAGGCCAGGCTGCCCACCGCCATCCACACGAAGGCGTGGGTGAGCAGGCGGCGGTCGGTGAAGCGCAGCGCCGCCGCGAAGCACACGGCGATGAGGCCGTAGACGGCGATGATGTCGCCGTAGAACAGCAGCGCCGTGTGGGCCACGCCGATCACGATCAGCCAGCGGCCGCGTCGGCGCACCAGGCGGCGGGTCCAGGGCCAGTCGCGGCCCTCCTCGGTGCGGCGCCGGAAGATCTGGGCGAGGCCGTAGCCGAAGAGCGCCGCGAACATCGGGTAGCCCCGGTTCTCGGCGAACAGCGCCACGGCGGCGGTGGCGGCGATGTCGAGGGTGCCGTCGAGGGTGAGCCCGCCCGCGCCGGTGGTCACGCGGAACAGGTGGGCGTGCACGACGGCGATGACCAGCAGCATGAAGCCGCGGGCCAGGTCGGGCGCGAGGTCGCGCCGCGCCGCCGGCAGCGGCGCGGGGGGCGCGGCGGCGGCGCCGGCCGCCGGTGCGGTGGGGGGCCGCCGCACGCCGGGGGCGGGCGGGGGGATGTCGTTGGCCATGGTGGTACCGCCGTTCGGTGAGCTACGGGAGCGTATCCAACAATATCACCATAAGATACGTGCGCGTATCTAAATGCGGTGATGGTGAGCGACCGGAACCGGTCGGCCGACGCGGCGGCGCGGGGCCGAACCCGTCGCGGCGATCCACGAGGCGGCCCTGCCGCACTACGCCGAGCACGGCCGCGCGGATCCCGCCGGACGGGGGCGCCGAGCCGCCGCGCGTCCTCGGCTCGGCGTACTGACCCCGCCGCCCGGTCCGCGCGCCGCCCGGTCCGCGCGCCGCGCGGACCGGGCGGCGGATTCGCGCACCGGTATCCCCTCGATTCCCCTCGGCGCCGGCGCGCGCCGCGACCGGCCCGTCGCGGTGCGCGGCAACCCGTGCCTCCCCTGGTGGTGCGCGCCTTCCGCCGCCGCCCGCGGGCACCCGCCCCACCGCCGCCCCGGGGCCGCTGTGGCGGGTGTCTCCCCCTGGATCGGCGCGGGCGGACGGTAGTTCCGCGCCGGTCGGGGTAGCCCGCGCCCCAGCGGACGACGGGAAATGAGGCCAGATGGACACGAGTGAGCACAAGAACGTCTTCGTCGTCGGACTCGACGACAAGAACCGCGAGACCCTGGCGCACGTGCCCGACGCGGCGCGGCTGCGGTTCCACGGGCTGCTGGACCCCGGGGAGCTGCAAGAGGGCGAGGTGGACATCGAGGCGCTGCTGGACAAGGCGCGCTCCCAGCTCGACTCCTTCGACGGCAGCATCGACGCCATCGTGGGCTACTGGGACTTCCCGGTCAGCATGCTGGTGCCGATCCTGACCGCCGAGTACGGCCTGCCGGGCACCAGCCTGGAGTCGGTGGTCAAGTGCGAGCACAAGTACTGGAGCCGCCTGGAGCAGAGCAAGGTCATCTCCGAGCTGCCGCGCTTCGCCCTGGTGGACCTGGAGGGCCCCGCCCGGCCCCCCGAGGGCCTGGAGTTCCCCATGTGGCTCAAGCCGGTGAAGTCGTTCTCCTCCGACCTGGCGTTCCGGGTGGAGGACGAGAAGGAGTTCACCGAGGCGGTCGACCGGATCCGCGAGGGCATCGGCCGCATCGGGCGGCCCTTCGAGAGCATCCTCTCCCGCCTGGACCTGCCGCCCGAGGTGGCCGAGGCCGGCGGGCAGGCGTGCCTGGCCGAGGAGGCGCTGCGCGGCGTGCAGGTGGCCGTCGAGGGCTACGTGCACAACGGCGAGGTGGTGGTCTACGGGGTCCTGGACTCCGTCGACTACCCGGGCAGCCCCGTGTTCCTGCGCCACCAGTACCCCTCGGTGCTGGACGACGACGTGGTGGCCCGGCTGGACGACATCTCCCGGCGCGTCATCACCCAGGTGGGCCTGGACTCCGCCACCTACAGCATCGAGTTCTTCTACGACCCCCTGACCGGCGACATCAACCTGCTGGAGATCAACGCCCGGCACTCCCAGTCCCACGCGGAGCTGTTCGAGTACGTCGACGGCCTGCCCAACCACGACTTCATGATCAGCCTGGGCCTGGGCCGCGAGCCCCGGATGCCGGAGAACCGCGGCCGCTACCCGCTGGCCGCCAAGTGGTACTACCGGCGCTTCACCGACGCCCGCGTGGTGGCGGTGCCCGACCAGGAGGAGATCGACCGGCTCACCGCCGAGATCCCCGGACTCAAGATCAAGGTCGTGCCCCGGCCCGGCCAGCGCCTGTCGGACATGATCGACCAGGACAGCTACAGCTTCGAGCTGGCGCACCTGTTCATCGGCGCCGAGGACGAGACCGCCCTGCGCGCCAAGTACGAGCGCTGCGTCGAGGAGCTGACCTTCGAGTTCGACCACATCGAGGCGCCCGGGAGCTGAGCCGGCCCGCCGCCCGGGGCCGCCCCCGGGCAGGCTCGCCCCGAGCAGACCGCCGCCCCCGGACCGAGAGGGAGGACCACGGCCTTATGCGCGAGGTCACCGCGCTGCCGCACGCCATCAAGGAAGAGGAGCACGTCTGGATCCCGATGCCCGACGGCGTCCGGCTGTCGGCCCGCATCTGGCGGCCGGCCTCCGCCGAGGAGGAGCCGGTGCCCGGGGTCCTGGAGTACATCCCCTACCGCAAACGCGACCTCACCTCCGTGCGCGACTCCATCCACCACCCCTACATCGCCGGCCACGGCTACGCGTGCGTGCGTGTGGACCTGCGCGGCACCGGCGACTCCGAGGGGGTGCTCGCCGACGAGTACCTGGAGCGGGAGCAGGCCGACGCCGAGGCCGTCATCGACTGGATCGCCGCCCAGCCCTGGTGCGACGGCAACGTCGGCATGATGGGGATCTCCTGGGGCGCCTTCGCCGCCCTCCAGGTCGCCGCGCGGCGGCCCGAGCACCTCAAGGCGATCGTCATCGCGTCCTTCACCGACGACCGCTTCGCCGACGACATGCACTACATGGGCGGCTGCCTGCTGTCGGACAACCTCGCCGAGGCCGGCACCATGTTCGCCCACGGCACCTGCCCGCCCGACCCCGAGATCGTGGGGGAGCGCTGGCGCGAGATGTGGACCGAGCGGCTGGAGGGCACCCGGCCCTGGGTGCTGCGCTGGCTGGAGCACCAGCGCCGCGACGACTACTGGCGGCACGCCTCGGTCTGCCAGGACTACGCGGCGGTGGCCTGCCCCGTGCTGGCCTCCAGCGGCTGGGCCGACGGCTACTCCAACGCGGTGACCCGGCTGCTGGCCCGCCTGGAGGTCCCGCGCAAGGGGCTGATCGGCCCCTGGTCGCACAAGTTCCCGCACCTGGGCGAGCCCGGCCCGGCCATCGGCTACCTCCAGGAGGTGGTGCGCTGGTGGGACCACTGGCTCAAGGGCGTCGACAACGGGGTCATGGACGGCCCCATGCTGCGCGCCTGGATGCAGGACAGCGTGCCCCCCTCGACCTCGTACGAGGAGCGGCCGGGCCGCTGGGTGGGCGAGCCCGAGCTGCCCTCGCCCAACGTGGACGTGCGGGCCTACCCCCTCAGCGAGAACCGCATCGAGCCCTCGCAGGCGCCCCCCGGGTCCGCCGCCGGCGGCGGACCCGCCACGGAGCTGCACGCCGAGACCGGTGCCGAGGCCGCCGGCGGCGGGCTCACCGTGCGCTCGCCGCTGTCGGTGGGCCAGTTCGCCGGCAAGTGGGCCTCCTACAACGCCCCGCCCGACCTGCCCTACGACCAGCGCGAGGAGGACGGCGGGTCGCTGGTGTTCAACACCCCCGTGCTCGCCGAGCGCACCGAGATCCTGGGCGCGCCGGTGGTGGAGCTGTCGGTGTCGGCCGACCGGCCGGTGGCCATGGTCGCCGCGCGGCTGTCCGACGTCGCCCCCGACGGCCGCGCCACCCGGGTGACCTACGGCCTGCTCAACCTCACCCACCGCGACAGCCACGACAACCCCGAGCCGCTGGAGCCCGGCCGCCGCTACCGGGTGCGGGTGCAGCTCAACGGGGTGGCGCAGGCGTTCCCGGCCGGTCACCGTATCCGGCTGTCGCTGTCCAGCTCCTATTGGCCGCTGGCCTGGCCGCCGCCCGAGCCCGCGCTGCTGACCGTCTATCCGCACGAGAGCGCGCTGCTGCTGCCGGTGCGCCCGCTGGACGCCCCCCAGGGCACCGAGCCCGAGCCCTTCGGCGCGCCGGAGGGCACGCCGCGCGCCTCGGCCACCCGGCTGGAGCCCGACGAGCACCGCTGGGAGGTCCGCCGCGACCTGGTCGACTACCGCTCGGCGCTGGAGATCGTCAAGGACAACGGCACGGTGCGCTACGACGACGTCGGCATGGAGGTGGGCCGGCGCGCCTACGAGGAGTACGAGTCCTTCGCCGACGACTTCACCTCGGCGCGCGGGGAGTCCACCTGGACCATGCGGTTCGGGCGCGGCGACTGGCAGACCACCACGGTGACGCGCACGGTGCTGTCGTGCACGGCCGAGGAGTTCCTGGTGCACGCCACCCTGGACGCCTACGAGGGCGACCGCCGGGTGTTCTCCCGGGAGTGGTCGGAGACCTGCCCGCGCGACCTGCTGTGAACCGGGCGGTGAACCGGGCGGTGAACCGGGCGGCGGGCCGCCGGGGCGGGCGCACGGACGGCGCCCGCCCCCGCCCGGTCCGCCCGGCCCCGGGCGCCGCGCCGGCCTACTCCTCGGTCTCCTCGGCTTCCTCGCCCTCGAAGAGGTCGCCGACCTCGTCCATGACCTCGGCGGCGGCGTAGCCGGCCGCCAGGCCGCCCGCCGCGCCCAGCGCCAGCCCGGCCACGGCGCCCATCCCGCCGCCGTGGTCGTCGTCGTGGCCGGGGTGGTAGCCGCCGTGGCCGTGGTGCTCGTGGCCGAACAGCGCGCGGTGGCGGTCCAGCGCGTGGTCGATCCACGACGCCACCGCCTCGGCCCAGTCCAGCCGGTCCGCGTCGGCGTGCTCCACGCGGAACAGGCCGTAGAGGTCGCCGCCCGGGGTGAACATGCCGCCGCGCCGGTCGAACTCCAGCACCACGTCCATGCCGTGCGGGTCGGCGACGAAGGTGAGTTCGACCTCGCCGATCTCGTGGGCGTAGTGCGGCGCCGGGTGGAACTCGATCTCCTGGAACAGCGGGAACTCCTGCCGGGTGCCGGCCAGGTGCCCGGTCTCGATGTCGGTGCGCTTGAGGGTGAACCCGAGCCGGGCGAAGGCGTCGAGCACCCGCTCCTGCACCGCCAGCGGGTAGACCCGCACCGGGTCGAGGTCGCCCTTGTCGGGGGCGCGCGCGATCACCACCTCGGTGCGCAGCCCCAGCACCGCGCCGGGCAGCGGGCCGTGGGCGGCGTCGGTGATGGGCGCCTGCCAGGGCACGGGGTAGCGGAACGGCAGCGAGCGCCGCTCGCCCGGCGCCAGGGTGAGGGGGCCGACCACCGGCACCCGGGCGAACTCCGCGCCCGCCGCCTGGTCGCCGTCGTCGGAGTCCAGTTCGACGCGGGCGGCCAAAGCCACGGCGATCTCGTCGATGCGGGCCTCGGCCTCACCGCCGGTCAACTCGATGTGGCCCTCCAGCAGCGCGCCGGGGCGAGTGCCGCGCCCGGTGAGCACCGTGTCGACGCTCGGGCCGCCCACGCCGAAGGCCGCGAGAAAACGTTTGAAGCCCATCCTGACCCTTTCAAGGGGGTGGACGCGCCCGTGTGCGGCCCCGCTCCGGCCGGGGCGGCGGCGCGTCCGTCGTCACCCGCGCCAACGGCACGCCGGCCCGCGCGGTTCCGCACCCGGTGTTTCGGCCGGCGGCGGGGTGCGGTCCGACCCGCCCCTAACCGGCGCGGCCCGGATGCGCCGCGCCGCGCGGGGCACGCCCCCGCACCCCCGCCGGCCCGCGACCGGGGCGGGCGCGGTGCAGGTGGCGGCGGGCGGGCGGTGCCGCGCGCCCGTGGAGCGGGGCCGCCGGGGGTGCCGGGGGCCGGTCCCCGGCGGGAGCCGGACGCGCGGAACGCCGTGACCACCGCCACAGTGGACCGGCGCCGGCGGGCCGGCGGGTGTTGTCGCAGCCGGGCGGTAGTCTGCTCGCGCTTTCGAGCCGAACCGTCAAAACCCCCGCCCCCCGCCCCCTTTCCCGGGTGCCCGTCCCCACGAGGAACACCATGCCCGACACCGCCGACGCCCCCGGCGCCGCCGACACCCCCGAGTCCCCCGACTCGGACGCCGCCGCACCGCGCGCCCTCGCCTTCCGCACGGAGCGCCGCCCCTTCGGCGGCGGGGAGTGGCACGCCTACCGGACGCTGACCCTCCGCTTCGAGCCGGGCGAGCCCGTCGCGCTCGCCCAGCTCTCCTGGCGCGACATCGGCGGCGCCGACGCGGTGGTCTCCTTCGCGCCCGACATGTCCGCCTTCCTCGGCGTGCGCACCGCCGCCGGCGGCACCCCCGAGGAGTGGCGCGGCCACGCCGTGCAGCCGGCCGTCGACCCCGAACCGCAGCGGTTCGCCGTCACCACCGGGGGATCCGACGGCGATGAGTTGGCGCTGCTCGTGGCCGACGGCGGCGCCACCCTGACCCGCCTGTCCTGGACGGACCGCGCCGGCGGCGGGGGCGCCGTCGCGCTGCGGACCGGCGGGCTGCCCGCCGGCGGCGAGGTCACCGGCAGCGTGCGCGAGGTCGCCGCCAGCGCCGAGTTCACCGAGGCCGGCGAGGTCGCCGAGTCCGTCCTGCACGTGCGCTCCGACAAGTGGCTGGCGCCGGAGCCCGGCCCCTGCTGGCTGCACTTCACCATGGTCGAACCCGTGGTGGTCCGCTACTACACGCTGACCTCCGCCAACGACTTCGCCGAGCGCGACCCCCGCGAGTGGGTGCTCAGCGGCTCGGTCGACGGCGAGACCTGGACCGAGCTGGACACCCGCACCGACGAGGTGTTCCCCGACCGCCACCACCTCCGCGGCTTCGACATCACCGGCCCCGCGCGCGAGACCCCCTACCGCCACTTCCGGCTGCGCGTCCTGCGCAACGGCGGCGCCGACTGCACCCAGCTCGAGCGGGTGCGGTTCTTCTCCTCCGGCCCCCTCCACGAGTCCTTCGCCGGCCACCGCCACGCGCCGGGACGGGCACCCGAGCCCTACGCCGGGGTCGCCGCCCGCCCCTCCACCGAGCCGATCGTGCCCGCCTCCGGCCCCTTCCGCGGCTACGTGGAGCAGGGCCGCCGACCGCCCGCCGTCCTCTCCGACCCGTCCCGGCTGACCACCCCCGAGGACTGGCGCGCCTTCCTGTCCTCCTACAGCGCCGACATGCTGCGGGTGAGCGGCGACGACCTGATCGACGTCACCGACGACCAGCGCGCCGCCTCCTGGCTGGGGTTCGAGGGCGCCACCGAGGACGAGCTGGCGGCGCTGGAGGAGCGGTTGGGCACCGCGCTGCCGCCCAGCTACCGCGCGTTCCTCGCCGCCTCCAACGGCTGGACCAACATCAGCGGGTTCACCTACGAGCTGCTGGGCGCCGCCGACGTCCACTGGCTGCACGAGCACCCGGACCAGCCCCTGGAGCCCGACTACGTGTTGGACGAAGACGGACTGAAGGGGCCGGCGCTCTTCATCTCCGGCGAGAGCGACGCCCAGTACTGGGTGCTGGACGCCGGCGACGTCTCGCCCGACGGCGAGTGGGCCGCCTACATCTGGGCGAGCTGGTTCCCCGGCCTGAGCGACCGCTTCCGCTCCTTCGCCGACCTCGTGGTCGAGGAGCGCCGCGGCTGGGAGTCCCTGGAGGGCTCCTCGGGCAACCCGGTGCACCCCGAGGGCGCCGACGACCTCCTGCGCGAGGGCAACCGCGCCGCGCTGCGCGGCGACGTCCAGGGCGCGCTGGACGCCTACGAGAAGGCCGAGGACAAGGGCTCCGGCGCCGCCTCCTACCTGCGCGTCCTGCTGGAGGCGTTCACCGAGCCCCGCTTCAGCCACCACGACCTGCGCCACGTGCTGCACCGGGAGCACGTGGCCGCCGCCGTGGGCGCCGAGCGGCTGCGCGCCGAGGCCGTGCCGCTCTACCTCGACCGCAGCCAGTCCGACCTCAACGCCGCCACCCCGGCCGACGCCCGGCGGCACTGGGCCGCCCAGCTCGCCGAGATGCTGCCAGGCGTGCCGGTGCCCCAGGGCGACGCCCTGGACGACCCCGCCGCGGCGGACTGGCTGGCCGGGCGGGAACTCCCCGAGCCGCCCGAGTTCGAGGCGGCCCTGGCCGCCGCCCGCGCCCTGGCGGCCGAGGGCGACACCGACGCCGCCTGGGCCGCGATCGAGGCGGCGCTGCCCGCCTGGTACCCGGTCGAGGAGAACCGGATCGTCCCCGTGGTGCTGCTGGTCGACCCCGCCCTGCGCGAGGTGGTCACCCCGCGCCGGGCGCGGTCGGTGGTCTACACCCCGCGCGGCGCGGAGCGGCCGGCCTAACGCCGGGCCGGCCGAAGACCGGGCCGGGCGGGGTCCCGGCGGGGCGCGTCGCTCCGCCGGGGGCCTCCGCTAGATCGTTGATGGGGAATTGGTGTCCTGGTCAGTGGTCGTAAGCGATCAATGACCGCTTGACCGGGGCCCCGATCAACCAGTTGTGCCAGATCGCGGCGTTGAGCGCGCACACCCGCTGGCAGGTGCGCGCCCACAGGCCCTCGGTGGTGCGGGCGGCGTGCCGCTCCAGGCCGAGCTGGTTCTTCAGCGTCCAGATGACGGCTTCGATCCGCTGGCGCAGCCAGGACGGGAACACCTTCACCTGGGGTTCGGGCTCGTCCTGGCGGACCGGGCGGATGAGCAGATGGCCCAGTTC
>NZ_JAJAQC010000028.1 GCF_027604915.1 Streptomonospora mangrovi | reverse complement strand
GCCGGCCGGCGGCGCCCGGACGCCGCCCAGCCCCGCCCCGCGCACCGGCGCCCGGCGGCCGCGCCGGCGTCGGCGCCGCGCCGCCCGCGCCTGACCGGCCGCGGCGGCATCCTGGTGATCTGCGCCGTGAGCTTCGCCGCGGCCCTGGCCGGCGGGCTGGCCGCGCGGGCGGAGATCAGCGGGGTGGCCTTCACGGCGGCCTGCGTGCTCGCCGCCCTCACCGTGCGGCCCACCGACCTGCTGTCGCTGACGGTGAGCCCGCCGCTGGCCTACTTCACGGCCGCGCTGGGCGCCGAGATGCTGCTGACGATCGGCGACGGCGGGTTCGCGCGCGGCGTGGCGATCGGCATGGCCGCCCACCTGGCCGATGTCGCCCCGTGGCTGTTCCTGGGCACCGCGCTGGTGCTGGTCATCGCGGTCTTCCGCGGGCTGCCGCGCAACGTGCGGGCGTTCAGCGACGAGGTCAACGGCCGCCGCCCGCGCACGGCCGCCGAGGACCGCGCCGAGCGCGACCGCGGCTAGCCGCCCGCACCACGCGGGCGCGGGCGGCCCGGAACGGGCGCCGCCACAAGCGGATCCGGCCATAAGCGGTCGGCCGGGTCAGCGGCGGATCGGCCCCGGGTCAGAAGGGGGTCTCGGAGTCGCGGGGGGTGTCGGGCGTGTTCTGCTCCATGGCGACGGCGAGCTTGGCGCGCGCGCCCTCCAGCCACTGCTCGCAGGTGACGGCGAGCCGCTCGCCGCGCTCCCACAGGGCCAGCGACTCCTTGAGGGTCAGCCCGCCCGCCTCCAGTCGCCGCACGACGGTGTCGAGTTCCTCGCGCGCCTGCTCGTAGCTCAACTCGGGTTCGGGCGTGTCGCCGTCCATGGGCTCCTGCGGGTCGGCGGTGTCGTTTGGGCTCTTCTTGGCGGCCACTGCGGTCCCCCTTCGACCGGTCGGCGGTGGTGTCCCGCCGGGCGGTCGGGTCGTAGACGGTTTCGGTCAGTTCACAATGCGCAGGCGGGCGCGTCCGCGCCTAGGTGTCGGCGGATGCGCCATCGGCGGGCTCGGCCGCCGGGGAGCCGTCGGCCGGGCCGGCCGGGCCGGTGTCATCGGCCGGGGTGCCGCCGGACGGACCGCCGGCAGGGTCCGCCGGGTCGGCCGGACCGACCGGCACCTGGTCGTCGGCGGAGCCGACCGCCTCGACCCTCACCTGGATGCTGTCCTCGGTGAACCGCACCCGCAGCGGGTCGCCCTCGGCGACGTCGGCGGCCGAGCGCACCACCGCGCCGTCGCCCCGCTGCACGATGGCGTAGCCGCGCGCGAGCGTGGTGGCGGGCGAGAGGGCGTGCAGGCGGGCGCGGGTGTGGGTGAGGTTGTCGCCCGCGCGGTCCAGGGCGGCGCCCATGCACCGCCGCGCGCGGTCGCGCAGGCCGGCGACCTGCTCGGTGAGGCGGTCGATCTCGCGGATCGGGCTGGCGAGGACGGGGCGGGAGCGCATGCCCGCCAGCCACGCCCGCTCGCGGTCGATGCCGCCGCGCAGCACCCGCCGGCCGCGGTCGCGCAACTGGCGGATGAGCTGGAGCTGCTCGCCCACGTCGGGCACGGTCTTCTTGGCGGCGTCGGTGGGGGTGGAGGCGCGGACATCGGCGACCAGGTCCAGCAGGGGGCTGTCCTGCTCGTGGCCGATGGCGCTGACGACGGGCGTGCGCGTGGCGGAGACGGCGCGCACCAGTGCCTCGTCGGAGAACGGCAGCAGGTCCTCCAGCGACCCGCCGCCCCGGGCGATGATGATGACGTCGACGTCGGGGTGGGCGTCCAACTCCTTGAGGGCGTTCATGACCTCGCCCACGGCGCGGTCGCCCTGGACCGCGACCTCGCGCACCTCGAACCGCACCGCCGGCCACCGCCGGCGGCCGTTCTCCAGCACGTCGCGCTCGGCGGCGGACTGCCGCCCGCAGATGAGCCCCACGGTTCCGGGCAGGAACGGCAGGGGCCGCTTGCGCGCCTCGGAGAACAGCCCTTCGGCGGCGAGCGTGGCGCGCAACTGCTCCAGCCGCGCCAGCAGTTCGCCCAGCCCGACGTGGCGGACCTCCAGCGCCAGCAGCGAGAAGGTGCCGCGCGCCACGTAGAAGTCGGGCTTGGCGTGCACAACCACCCGCGCCCCGGCCTCGGGCACGGGCGCGACGGCCTCCAGCACCCGCATGGGACACACCACCCGCGCCGACACGTTGGCCACGGGATCGCGCAGGGTCATGAAGACGGTCCCACCCCGCCGGTTCATCTCGGCGACCTGGCCCTCGACCCAGATCTTCCCCAGCCGCCCGATCCACCCCCCCACAGCCTGCATGACCACCCGCACAGGCTGCGGCGATTCGGCGGAACTCTCCATACCCATGCCAGCGAGCCTAGAACAGCCCACCGTCAGGACGGGCGAGCGGCGGCCGGCCTCCGTTCCGCCAAGGCGCCGGCGCGGCTAGCGTTCGCGGGGAAGGATTCCCCGTAGTTCCCGGGGAAGGATCCCCACGATCCGTACACCGACGCCGCGAGGACGCGAGGTGGTCCGCATGGCCGCGGAGAACCAGCCGGAGGACGGCCCCCGGCCGGCCCTGCCGGCCGATGTCGAGGACCTGCTCTTCGCCGTGGACCTGAAGCGCCTGGTCCGCGCGTCCCGGGACGGCGACGACAATGCCGTCCGGGAGATTCGGGAGATTCTGGAGGTGCGTGAGATTCGGGAACGCCGCACGGCCGATTAACGCCATTGTCCGACCTCGAGATCAAAGAACTGGCTGTTAGAATATTGATATCTCTTCTTTCTCCTGGACAGGGGTTCCCATGAAACTCACCTTGCTCGACAAAGACGGCAAGTCCGCCGATACCGCGTGCCCCTCCGTCTACCTCGCCGACACCGGCGAACTGGTCGTTCAGGGCCCCGAACTGGTGGGCGAGGACACCGGCCAACTCCAGAACCCCCTCCCCGGCGAGACCGCCGTGCGCATCTCCCCCGAGGTCGTGATCCGCGCGATCGAGAAGTACCAGCGGAACGGAGTCTAGAAATCAGGGCACCGCACGGGTCGGCAATCTCCTGGAGCGACGTCCAGAAACTGTTCGACGAGTTCGACTACACCGCTTACCGCCTGGAGACCCTCCAGCACTACGCCGCGGAGTACGAGAGCGAGGCGTTCGCCCGGTTCGCCGCGAGCGAGCGCGAGGGCGCCCCGCCGCCCTTGAGCGACACCGACTGGGGCGCGCGGGTCCGGGCCGCCACGGCGGAGGGGCGGCGGTTCGACCGCGTCCACGTCGTGGCCGAACCCCTGACCGACTACATCCGCTTCGAGTGCGCGTGGGGCTACCGGCGCAATTCCGCGGCCGGCGAGCGAATCCGCATCCTCCCCGTCAAGCAGGGCGAATGGCCCGAGGCAATCCCGGCGTTCGACTACTGGCTGTTCGACTCCCACAAACTGCTGCTGATGAACTACGCTGACGACGGTTCACTCGTCTCAACCGAAATCGTGGACGACCCCGCCGAAATCGTGCGCGCGAACGTCTGGCGCGACCGCGCCCTGCACCTGTCGATCCCGTTCACCGAATACGCCGCACAGTTCGACGACTACATGCGTCCACGCTGAAAGGCGGATATGGGCAGTCCCGGCAGCGGCCCTCCCGATCCCCCCGCCGGATCGGGTGGTATCACCGGCGGCCCGCACAACCGCGCGGAAGGCGGCGCGGGCGCCGTGGTCCAGGCCGGGGCCGTCCACGGCGGCATCCACATCACCCGTCCGGCGGGGACCGAGGCCCCCGTGCCCCGGCAGCTCCCCATGGCGGCGCCGGGGTTCGTCAACCGGCAGGCGGAACTCGCCCACCTGGACTCCCTGCTGCCGCCCGAAACCCCGCGGCCCGGGTCCGCCACCGCGCCGCCCGGCGCCGCCGTGGCCGTCTCCGCGATCGGCGGCGCCCCCGGCATGGGCAAGACCGCCCTCGCCCTGCACTGGGCGCACCGCGTACGCGACCGGTTTCCCGACGGCGACCTCTACGTCAACCTGCACGGGCACGGACCGGGGCCCCGCATGGACGCCTCCGCCGCGCTGGACTCCCTGCTGCGCGCGCTGGGTGTGCCCCCCGAGCGGATCCCGCCCGACCTCGACGGGCGGGCAGCCCTGTACCGCTCCCGCCTCGACCGAAGGCGCGTGCTCATCCTCATCGACGACGCCGTCGCCCCCGAGCAGGTGCGGCCGCTGCTTCCGGCGTCACCGACCTGCACCGTACTGATCACCAGCCGAAGCGCGCTCTCCGGCCTGGTCGCACGGGAAGGAGCGCGCCGGATGCGGCTGGACGCGCTGACCGCCGAGCAGTCCCTGGCCCTGCTCCGCGCCCACCTGGGGGCCCGGATCGACGCCGAGCCCGAGGCGGCGCGGGCCCTCGTCGACCACTGCGCGCGCCTGCCGCTGGCCCTGCGCATCCTCGCCGAGCGCCTGCTCGACCGCCCCGACACCCCGCTCAGCCACATCGCCGCGGAACTCGCCGCAGAGGACGAACGGCTCGACGCCCTGGGCCTCACCGGCGACGAACTCAGCGACGTCCGCTCGGTCTTCGCGGCCTCCTACCGCGCCCTGCCCGACGACGCCGCGCTGGTCTTCCGCCACCTCGGTGCGCACCCCGCCGGGGAGTTCACCACCCCGGTCGCCGCGGCCGTCACCAAAGTGCCGCTGCGGCGGGCCCGCGCCCTCGTCGAGCAGTTGGCGGGCGCCAGCCTGCTCCAGCGCGTCTCCCACGACCGCTACCGCATGCACGACCTGCTGCGGGTCTACGCCGCCGAGCGCTTCCACGCCGAGGAGCCGGAGGGCGGCGAGCGCGACGTCGTGGCGCGGGCGGCCGACTGGTACCTCGCCGCGCTGCGCAACGCCGTCGGGCGGACGACACCGCACTACCCTCCGGTCGACGCGGCGGGTGAGCCGCCGGCGGCACCACCGGACTTCGCGTCGGTGCAGGAGGCGCTGGCGTGGTTCTCCGCCGAGCACCGCAACATCGGCCGGGTCGCCCAGGCCGCCGCGCACCACCGCGTCTACGACCGCGCGTGGCGCCTTCCCGTCGCCGCCTATCCGCTGCTCGAACGCCAGCACCGCTGGAGTGAGTGGCACACGCTGACGACCACCGGGCTCGCCGCCGCACGCGCCGCCGGCGACCGGCGCGGCCAGGCCCGCAACCTGCTCGGCCTGGGCGATGTCGAAACGCTCCAGGGAAACCGCGAAACCGCTCTGGGGCACTACGCGGAGGTCCTCCAGGCGGGGCGTGCGGCCGATGACCCGTGGGTGGAGGGGTTCGCGCTGCGCCAGTTGGGCGCGCTGCGCTGGGAGCGCGACCAGGACCCCGCCGCGCCCGCGCTGCTCCAGGAGGCGCTGGCCGCCTTCCGCAGGGCGGGCGCGCGACGCGGCGCGGGGATGGTGCTGCTCAGCCTCGCCGAGTGCGAGCGCGCGCAGGGCCGCTTCGACACCGCGATCGAGCACTGCCGGGCGGCCGCCGCCGTCTTCACCGACATAGCCGACGCCTGGAGCACCGCCTGGGCCGGGCGCGCGCTCGCGTCCGTCCTGGCCGACGCGGGACGCCTCGACGAAGCCGTCACCGAGTACGGCTCGGCCATCGCGATCCTGCGCGAGGTCGGCAGCGGAGGCGCCGAGGCCCTCGCCCGGATCGGGCTTGGCGAGGCTTACGCGGCAATGGGCCGGCCCGAGCAGGCGCGCGCCCATCTGGGCGCCGCACTGGACTTCCTGCGTTCGGTGGAGGACCCCCGGGCCGACGAGGTCGAGGCGTCGTTGGCGCACCTCGACCCGCCGACGGCGCCGGACTGACCACGTCGGGGTGAGCCCGGGCCGGCCCGGGCTCACCGCTCGCGGCAAACGCCCGGAACCGGATCCACCGGCGCCGGGGCGCTGCCGTCCTTTGGTCTCTGGAAGGCCGTGCGGCGCGGTGTTAGCGTGGGGCGCGGTTTGTCCGGGCGTTTGGGAGGAGCGGGATGCGGCTCACTCTGCTGGCCAAGGATCCGCGTTCGGGGTCCCAGGGGTGTCCCTCGGTCTATGTCAGCGACACCGGGGAATTCGTCGTGCAGGGGGTGGAACTCTCAACGGCCGAGCAGGGCGGACTCCAGAACCCGCTGCCGGGCGAGACCGCCGTGCGCATCGACGCCGACACCGTGCTCCGGGCGGTCGAGGAGTACCGGCGCGGCCGGGGCTAGGAGCCCCGGAGCACCGGGCGGCTCAGTCCCCGGTCCAGGTGGCGGTGACCGACTTGGCGATTGCGGGGGCCTGGGCTCGGCCGGCTCGGGCGGCGGCGGCTCTGAAGGCGGGGTCCAGGGGGTTGCGGCCCATCTGGGCCTGGGCCGGGTCGTCGGGGGTGATCAGGTTCGTCCGCGCGTCCAGGTGGGCCAGGTCGTCGGCGGCGCTGGGGAGGGGGCCGGCGGTGCGGGTCGTGGGGGACAGCACCACCACGCGGTCGTAGCCGGCCGCCAGGTCGGCGTTGCACGAGGAGTGCAGGCCGCCGTCGATGTGGGGGCGGCCGTCGACCAGGGCCGGGGGCCACACGCCCGGCACCGCGCAACTGGCCATCACCGCGTCGACCAGCGGGACCCCTGAGCCGCGGTCGAACACGCGGCGCTCGCCGGTGTGGGCGTCCACGGCGGTGATCCACAGGTCGGCCTCGGGCCACTCGGTGGTGGGCAGGCGCGAGGTGATGATCCGGCGGCGCTCCTCCAGGGAGCTGACGGAGCGGGCGTGCCCCAGGCGGCCGATCCGGGCGCGGGCCCGGCGCGGGTCGCGCTCGGTGGTCAGCGCCCACACCCAGCGGGCCAGCGTGGACATCGGGAGTTTGGCCGCGACCTCGCCCTCGGCCGAGCGGAGTTGGCGGGCGTACAGGGTCTCCAGCGGGACACCCGAGGTGATCTGGGCGCCGACCACCGAGCCGGCCGAGGTGCCCACCACGGTGTCGGCGTCGGTGAGGTCCACGCCGGCGTCGCGCAGTCCGGCGAGGACCCCCAACTCCCAGGCGATCCCGGTGACCCCGCCGCCGCCCAGCACCAGTATCCGGCTCATCCCGGTCCCTTCCGCTCTCCGGCCGCGGACATCGCGGCCGGTGGCCACACTCCGGTCGGCCCGCCGGCACCGGCGGGCACCCGGCGTTCCCGCCGCCACCGGGCGGCGTCGGTCGCCGGCGGCGGCACCGCCGGGTCCGGCCGCCGATGCCTCCCATAGGCACTGCGACGCCTGCTCCAGATCCTCCGGCCGGCGGGCGCGGTACCGGTGTGTACCGGTCTACCGGCGGATGCGCCCGCCGATACCCGCCTGTGGCCCGGTGCCGGGCGGTTCGGATGGTCGGGACGGGCCGGCCGATCCGACGACCTTACGCCTCGCGTCGGCGCGGCGGGGTTTCGGCGCGGCGGGGGCGGCCTGGCCTACCGACCGGTTACTGCCCTTCGCTCTGGAGCTTGGCGATGCGGTTGTCGTACATCTTGATGAACTCCTGGCGCTCCCCGTGGGCGACCTCGTAGGCGCGCAGGTCGCGGACCTGGTCGATGGTGAGCTTGCGCAACCGCGCGCGCACCGAGGGCAGGGTCAGGGACTCGTAGCCGGGCACGGGCAGCTCGTCGGCGGCGGGGGCGGCGCGGCGGCGGGCCTCCTTGGCGGGGGCGTCGTCGGCGACCTGGGTGACGGCCTCGGCGGCGGCCAGCTCCTCGGCGACGGCGGCCTGCTCACCCGGATCGACGAGGTCCGCGTCCTTGGCGGCGGACTCGGCGGGCTCGGCTTCCCCGACGGGCTCGGCTTCCTTGGCGGGCTTGACGTCCTTGGCCGCCTCGGTGGGCTCGGCGGCCGCGGTTTGCGCGGGCGCCGCCTCCGCGGCGGCCGGCTCCTCCTCCTCGGGCTCCTTGGCGGGGGCCGAGGGGGAGGGAGTCGTCTCGGGCGGGCCGGCGGTGGGCGAGTCGACGGCGATCTCGGCGTCGGGGGCGTTCGCGGTGTCGGGCTTGTCTGTGGGGGCCAGGGGGCTCGTGCCCGCCGGCTGCTCGGCGGCGGGAGTCCCGGCGGCGGTCTCGCCGGCCGCGGGTTCCGCCTTGTTGCCGGCCGGTGCGGCCTCCGGACGGGCCTGGGCGGTCTGATTCCGCTGCCCGAAGATGCCCTTGACCCAGGACACTACCTTGCTGGCGATGGACGGATTCGACATGGGACTGGGGGCTCCTGAAGGTCTCGGCTGGGAGCGCGGCGGCGCTGGGTGCCCCTCGCCCCGCGCGGGCACGACCACCACGGCGGCTACCACCGCGTCATGGTGTTACACAGGTCAACCACAATAGGGGAGTAAGCGTCGCCGGAAGTGCGCCGATTGTGAATGGTTTCGCCCCGTCGCGACGCAAACGAGCGCTGACCGTTATCGGTAGGTCATCTAACCCCGCCACGGCCCGCGCCCTGCCCCGCCCTCCTTCCCGCCCGCCCCGCGCGGCCGCCCGCCCGCTCCCCGCCGGGTCCACCCCGATATGGCCCTTAGGATGGTCGTATGACTGCGTCGAACCGCCGCCGTGTCCTGCTCGCCAAGCCCCGGGGCTACTGCGCCGGGGTGGATCGCGCCGTCGTCACGGTCGAGAAGGCCCTGGAGCAGTACGGCGCCCCGATCTACGTCCGCAAGCAGATCGTGCACAACACCCACGTGGTCTCCACGCTGGAGAAGCGCGGCGCGATCTTCGTCGAGGAGACCGACCAGGTCCCCGAGGGCGCGATCGTGGTGTTCTCCGCGCACGGCGTGTCGCCGATGGTGCACGAGGAGGCCCAGCGCCGCCAGTTGAAGACCATCGACGCCACCTGCCCCCTGGTCACCAAGGTGCACAAGGAGGCCAAGCGCTTCGCCGCCGAGGACCGCGACATCATCCTGATCGGCCACACCGGCCACGAGGAGGTCGAGGGCACCAGCGGTGAGGCCCCCGACCACATCCAGATCGTGGACGGCCCCGACGAGGTCGACAAGGTCCAGGTCCGCAACCCCGACAACGTCTCGTGGCTGTCGCAGACCACCCTGTCGGTCGACGAGACCAACGCCACCGTCGACGCCCTGCGCAAGCGGTTCCCCAACCTGCTCGACCCGCCCAGCGACGACATCTGCTACGCCACCTCCAACCGCCAGGACGCCGTCAAGGCCATGGCGCCCGAGTGCGAGCTGGTCATCGTGGTGGGCTCGGACAACTCCTCCAACTCGGTGCGGCTGGTCGAGGTCGCCCTGGAGGCCGGCGCCGACAGCGCCCACCTCATCGACAACGCCGCGCTGATGGACGCGTCCTGGCTGGAGGGCGTCCAGACCGTGGGTGTCACCAGCGGCGCCTCGGTGCCCGACATCCTGGTGCAGGACCTGCTCGACCGCCTCGCCGGCTACGGCTACGGCGAGGTCACCGAGGTCGAGACCGCCCAGGAGAGCCTGACGTTCTCGCTGCCCAAGGAGCTGCGCCGCGACCTGCGGGCCGAGGCCGCCACCTGATCCGCCCGGCCGGTCCACCCGGCCGATCCGCCCGGCCCGGCGCTCCCGCGCCGGCCCCGCGACGCACCGCGCCCCGCCGCGACCGCAACGGTCGCCGCGGGGCGCTCGCGCTCGCACCGGACCGGCGGTGCGGCCCGGCCCGGCCGCACCGCCGGTGTGCGGCGGATCAGCGCTCGCGCTCGATGTACTGCTGGGCCTGCTCCTGCGCCGCCGCCCCGGGGTCGGCCGCGACGTCCTGGGCGCCCTGGGTGAACTCCCCGGCCGCCGCCTGGGCGTTCTCCAGGTCGGCGGCGGCGCCGGCGCTGGCCTCCTGGAGCGACTCCTGCGCGGTGCCCGCGGCGTCCACGGTGGCGCCCTCGGCCGCGCCCGCGAACTCCCCGGCGACGCCGGCCGCGTCCTGGGCGTTGCCCTCGGCCGACTGGAGGTACTCGCCCGCCATGCCGCCCGCGTCGTTGGCGGCGTCCTGGGCCGCGCCGGTGTAGTCCTGGGCGGTGCCCGCGGCCGCCTCGTGCAGGCCGTCGGAGGCGGCGGTGAACCCGCCGGTCGCCGACTCCGCGGCGCCGCCCAGAAGTCCCTTAAACCAGTCGATGATGTCGCCGAGCATCTGTAGTCAACTCCGTGCTGAAGGTTCGCTCACGCAAGGTGGCTGTTGGCTGGGTTATCGGCATACCCAGTCTCACGACGGAGACAGCCCGGTGACAGCGGAAAACACCCGCACCTTCTCACACCGTGATCGGGAACTCCCCGACCCGCCGGTATCAGGGGGTACCGGGGATGCCAGGAGGTTCAGTCCGTCGGCGCGGGCCGGCGCGGCTCCAGCCGCGACAGCAGCCCCGTGATGTCGTCGGCCAGCCGGCGCGCCTCGGCGTCGTCGCGGCGGATGACCTCGGTGACCGCCAGCAGCATGGCCCCGCTGACCACCATCAGCAGCGCCTCGTCCACCGGCTCGTCAGCCTTGCGGAACAGCGCGACGTTGCGGTCGGTCCACTGGCGCAGCCGCTCGCGCAGCTTGGAGTCGAACCCGGGCGGGCCGTCGCCGCTGAAGAAAAGCAGCGTGGTCTCGCGCTCCTCGATGCAGCCCTCCAGGTAGGCGCGCGCGGCGGTGTACATCAGCCGGGTGGGGTCGTTCTCGCCCCGGGCGCGGGCCTCGGCCACGGCGCGGTGGGTGCGGTCCTGCTGGCGCTGCTGGAACTCCTCGTACAGCGCGTGGTAGAGGTCGGCCTTGCCGGTGAAGTGGTGGTAGAGGCTCCCGACGCTGGCCCCGGCCTGCTCCACGACCTCGCTCACGCCCGCGCGGGCGAACCCCACCGTGCGGAACACGTGCGCGGCGGCCTTGAGCAGGGCGCTGCGCGTGGCCGCGCCTCGGTGGGAGGTCCGCACCGGCTTGTGCACCTTCTCGACAGTCAACCTCGGCCCTACCGTTCCTTTCGCTCGGCGCGCCAGCGGCCCGCCTAGGTCGACATTACGTCAGGTGATTACGCTTGTCCCAAAATCACCGACCGCCGCGGGCGAGACTCGCCCGGCTTGGAGAGGCTCACCGATGACCGATTCCACCGTCGCCCCGGGCTCCCCCGACGCGCCCGACCGCAACCTGGCGCTGGAACTCGTCCGGGTCACCGAGGCCGCGGCGCTGGCCGCCGCGCGCTGGGTGGGGCGCGGCGACAAGAACGGCGCCGACGGCGTGGCCGTGCGCGGGATGCGGCACATGATCAGCACGGTGTCCATGAACGGCACCGTGGTGATCGGGGAGGGCGAGAAGGACAACGCGCCGATGCTGTTCAACGGCGAGCGCGTGGGCGACGGCTCGGGTCCCGACTGCGACGTCGCCGTCGACCCCATCGACGGCACCCGGCTGACCGCCATGGGCATGCCCAACGCCGTCTCCGTGCTGGCGGTGGCGCCGCGCCACTCCATGTTCGACCCCTCCGCGGTGTTCTACATGGAGAAGCTGGCCACCGGGCCCGAGGCCGCCGACGTCGTGGACATCACCGCGCCCATCGCCGACAACGTCCGCGCCGTGGCCCGCGCCAAGGGCGCCACCCCCCAGGACGTCACCGTCGTCATCCTGGACCGCCCCCGCCACGAGGAGATCGTGCGCCAGGTCCGCGAGGCCGGCGCGCGCATCAAGTTCATCACCGACGGCGACGTCGCCGGCGCCATCATGGCGGCCCGCCCCGGCACCGGTGTGGACCTGCTGCTGGGGATCGGGGGCACCCCTGAGGGCATCATCTCCGCGTGCGCCATGAAGTGCCTGGGCGGCGTGATCCAAGGCCGGTTGTGGCCAACCGACGACGACGAGCGGCGCCGGGCCCTGGACGCCGGGCACGACCTGGACCGCGTGCTGACCACCGACGACCTGGTGTCGAGTGAGGACGTGTTCTTCGCCGCCACCGGGATCACCGACGGCGAACTGGTGGGCGGCGTGCGCTACGTGCCCGGCGGCGCCGTCACGGACTCCCTGGTCATGCGGGGCCGCAGCGGCACCGTGCGGCAGATCCGCAGCGAGCACCGGCTCGCCAAGCTGGCCGGCTACAGCGGCGTGGACTTCGGCGCGATCGCCGCCGCACGCTAACCCCCCGGGCAGCCCCCATGTCGCCCGAATGCCCTGTGGACAGGGCATTCGGGCAAAGCCCGCATTGGTACCTTCGTAGCGGATAAGCGTGATCCGACGGAGGTGCGATGTCCTACCCTGATCCCCCCAACCAGGGCCAGTGGGGAGCCCCGGGCGGCCAGTACCCGCCGCCTCCCCCGGGCCCGGGTTACGCGCCGGCGCCGGGCCCCCCGCGCCGCGCCGGCCGCGTCTGGCTGGTCCCGGTGGCCGCCGGCCTGGGCGTGGTGCTCATGGCCACCACCGTGTGGGCGGCCAACACCGTGGTGCGCGACGCCTTCGTCGGCCCCGACCCCGCCACCGTGCTGCCCGGGTCTGCCATGGTGTTCGCCGAGCTGAACCTCCAGCCCAACGGCGGCCAGCTCGCCAACTACGCGCAGTTCGCCGAGCGCCTGCCCGACACCGTCCGCGACGAGATCGACCCCGAGGCCGACCCCGCCCAGGAGGTCGTCGACGGCATGATCGAGAGCCTGGGCGTCGACATGACCTACGAGGCCGACTTCGAGCCCTGGCTGGGCCAGCGCTTCGGGGTGGCCCTGTGGCAGCCCGCCAACGAGAACGCCGCCGTCGACGGCACCGGCCCCGCCGTGGCGATCGCCCTGGCCTGCGAGGACGCCGACGCGGCCGACGCCGCCCTGCGCGAGTTGCAGACCCAGACCGAACTCCACTTCGAGGTCCGCGACGACTTCGCGCTGCTCACCCCCACCCCCGAGACCCTGGCCGACCTCGACCACCAGGTCGACTCCGCCGGCACGCTGGCCGACAACGCCACCTACACCGGCGACATGGACGCCATCGGCGGCGACACCGTGGCCTCGGCCTGGACCGACCTCGGCGCGCTGGCCGCCGCCATGGCCGAGACCGAGTCCTCGCCCTACGGCGGCTACGACGAGTTCGGCTCCCCCGTGGAGCCCGCCGTCCCGCTGGAGACCTACGAGAACGTCAGCGGGCGCATGGCCGTGGGGCTGACCATCGAGAGCAGCTACGTCGAACTGCGCGGCGACACCTTCGAGGTCTCGGCCGACGGGATCTCCATGGCCGACTACGACATCCCCGACCCCGGCCTGGACCACCTGGGCAACCTCCCCGACGACACCGTGCTCGCCATGGGCGGCACCGGCCTGGACTCCCTGATCGCCCAGGGCTACGAGGACGCCCCCGACGACTTCTCCGACTTCGAGAGCGCCATGTCCGACCTCGGCCTGACCATGCCCGACGGCATGACCAGCGTCCTGGGCACCCAGACCGCGCTCGGGTTCACCGACCTCGGCGGGTCGGTCGACGACTTCTTCGGCGGCACGAGTTCGGCGCCGTCCTTCCAGTACCGCGCCGAGGGCGCCGACACCGCCGCGCTGGAGGAGGCCGTGACCCAACTGTGGGCGGGTTCCTACGACTCCCCGCCGGGGGTCAACGGCGACGGTTCGGCCGTGGTCGTGACCTCGGGGTCGACCGGCACCGGCCGGCTGGGCGACGACCCGCTGTACCAGCAGGCCATGGAGGGCACCGAGGACGCCCACATGGGGATGTTCGTGGACCTGGAGCCGCTGATGGCCGAGGCCGGCGAGCACGCGCCCGAGCAGTGGGGCGTGCTGGGCGGCTCGGTGGGGTTCACCCAGGAGTCGATGTCGGTGCGGGCGCGCTGGGCGCCCAACGGCGGCCAGTGAGCCGGGCCGGCCGGGCGCACCCGGCCGGCCGTTTCTCCCGGGGGGGGGGGGCCCGCGCCCCCCCCCCCCGGGGGGGGGGGCGCCGGGGGGGCCCCGTGTCCGCGGGGCGGCGGGGCCCCCCGGGGCGGGCTTTTCCGCGGGGGGGGGGGGCCCCCCCCCCCCCCCCCCGGTCCGCCCGGCCCGCCGGAGGTACCCGGCGGGCGGGGCGGATGAGCGGGTCAGTCGATGAGGCGCCGCCGCATCTGCACCACCGCCAGCAGCCACATCACCGCGACGAACACCAGCAGCGCCGCGAAGTGGCCGAGGTCGCGCAGCGGCTCGATGCCGAAAGCCGTGGCCCGCACCAGCTCCACGCAGTGGTACAGCGGGTTGATGCGCGCCACCACCTGCGCCCAGGCGGGCAGGGAGTCGATCGGGAAGAACGTGCCGGCGATCAGGTAGAGCGGCGTGATGACCCCGGAGATGATGTAGTCCATCGTCTTGATCGAGGGCACTACCGCCGACAGCCACACCCCGGTCAGCGCGAACCCGAACCCGGTCACGAACGCGATGAGGGGCACCAGCAGCATGGCCGGCGAGGCCGGCAGCCCGAACCCGATCGCCACCAGCAGCGGCGCGCAGCCGTAGACGCCGGCCTTGCACGCGATCCAGGTGGCCTCGCCGGTGACGAGTTCGCGCACGTCCACCGGCGCGGCGAGCATGCCGTCGTAGGTGTGCTGGAAGACCCGCCGCACGAAGGTGTCGATCAGCCCGGGGAACATCGAGGTGAACAGCACCGAGGTGGCCACGATGCCGGTGCCCAGGAACTCGATGTAGTCGTAGCCGCCGATCGCGCCGATCAGCGACCCCAGGCCCACGCCGAAGGCCAGCAGCATGATGACGGGTTCGGCCACCGCCGCGAAGGTGGTGGGCCGCCAACTGCGGCGGTACAGCGCCCACTCGCGCGCCAGCACACCGGCCACGGGCGCGAACTCGAACCGGCGCGGCGGTGCGGGCGGCGAAGGGGCGGCCGCGCGGGTGTCGGTGTCGAGGGTCATTCCACACGCTCCCCGGTCAGGGTGACGAACACGTCTTCGAGGTTGCCGGCGCGGGCCAGGCCGGTGCCGAGTTCGGCGCGCAGGGGGTCGGGCAGCTCGCCGGGGCGCAGCACCGACAGGGTGGGGCCGGTGCGCCGCACGGCCACGCCGGCGGCGCGCAGCCGGGACTCCACGCCGTCGCCGGGGTCCGCCGGCGGCACCAGGTACTCCTCGACGGTGTCGCCGGCGTGGCGGGCGATGAGGTCGGCCGGCGCGCCCTGGGCGACCACGCGGCCCTTGGCCATGAGCGCCACGACGTCGGCCAGGCGTTCGGCCTCCTCGATGTAGTGGGTGGACATCAGCACCGTGACGCCCTCGGCCCGCAGGGCGGTGATCAGGCCCCAGAGGTCCTGGCGGACCTGGGGGTCCAGCCCCACGGTGGGTTCGTCCAGCAGCACCAGCCGGGGCCGGTGCACCAGCCCGCGCGCGATGAGCAGGCGGCGCCGCATGCCGCCCGAGAGCTTGTCGGTGCGGTCGTGGCGGCGGTCGGCCAGGTGCGCCAGCCTCAACGCGCGTTCGACGGCCTCGGGCCGCTGGGCGCGCGGCACGCGGTAGAGGTGGGTGAACACCTCCAGGTTCTCCTGGACGGTCAGCTCCTCGTCGAGGTTGTCGTGCTGGGGCACCACGCCCATGGCCGCGCGGGCGCGCTTGGAGGCGCGCGGCACCGGGTGGCCCAGCACGCTGATCTCGCCGGAGGTGGCCAGGCACTGCGCGGTGAGCATGCGCATGGTGGTGCTCTTGCCGGCGCCGTTGGGACCCAGCAGGCCGAACACCACCCCGGAGGGGACCCGGAGGTCCAGGCCGTTGACGGCGGTGAACGAGCCGAAGCGCTTGACCACGCCGCGCAGCTCGATGGCCGGCGGCGCCGAGGGGTCGGGCGCGGGTCCGTGGGTGGCCGGCCGGCGCGCGGTGGAGGTGGAGCTGTGCTGCCCGGGTTGCGACATGCGATCACCGTAGGGTCGCCGGACGCGAATTCTCCACCGCTTTTCCCGTGCCTGTGGACAACCCTGCCTGTGGACGGCTTCGGCGACGCCCCGCCTGCTCGGGGCCGCGCCGCTTCCGCGCCGCCGTGCACAGGCCCGCTTTCCGGACCTGTGCGCGGCGCGCCCAGCGGCTACCGTGGAGGCGTGAACGACGGCCCGACCCCCGCCCGCCTGCGCGCCTCCAACGCCGACCGCGAACGCGTGGTCGAGGCGCTGCGCGCGGCCGCGGCCGACGGCCGGCTCGACCTCGCGGAGTTCGAGGAGCGCGTCGACCGCGTGTACCGGGCCCGCACCCTCGGCGAACTGCCCGCCGCCCTCGCCGACCTGCTCCCGCCCGACCGGCAGCCCCTCCAACTCGACGAGCGCCCGCTGGTGGCGATGTTCACCACGCTGCGCCGCGCCGGCCGGTGGGTGGTGCGCCCCACCGAGCCCGCCGCGGCGGTCGGCGGCACCCTCGAACTCGACCTGCGCGAGGCCCTGCTGGTGCGCGGGCACGTGCGCATGCCGGTGCTGTGCGTCTTCGGCCGCGTCCTGATCACCGTGCCCGAAGGCGTCGAGGTCCGCATGCGCGGCCGGTCGCTGCTGGGCCGGCGCACCACCGCCGTGCGGCCGCCGCGCCGCGCCGACGCGCCCGTGCTGGAGGTCTCGGGCTTCTCGCTGCTGGGCACGGTGCGGGTGCGCCCGCCGCGCCGGGCGCGGGGCCGGCTGCCCTGGCGGCGCCGCCGCGCCGCGCTGGAGTGATCCGCGCCTCCCCGCGCGCGGCCGCCACAGCCCGCCCCCGCCCTGACCGGCGAACCCGCAGGCGGGGGCGCCGGGGTTGCCGCGCGCGGCGCTCGCCGGGTCTGGCAGTCTGTGGTTCAGGTTCCTGTGGAGGTGTCTTACAGCAATGAGCGAATTCCGCATCGAGCACGACTCGATGGGCGAGGTCAAGGTCCCCGCCGAGGCCAAGTGGCGCGCGCAGACCCAGCGGGCCGTGGAGAACTTCCCGATCTCCGGCCAGGGCATCGAGCACGCCAACATCGCGGCCCTGGGCCACATCAAGGCGGCGGCGGCCAAGGTCAACGCCGAGTTGGGCGTGATCCCCGAGGACCTGGCCAAGGCCGTCCGCGAGGCCGCCCTGGAGGTCGCCGAGGGCCGGTGGAACGCCGAGTTCCCCATCGACGTGTTCCAGACCGGCTCGGGCACGTCCAGCAACATGAACACCAACGAGGTCGTGGCCACCCTGGCCAGTGAGCGGCTGGGCGCCCCCGTGCACCCCAACGACCACGTCAACGCCTCGCAGTCCTCCAACGACGTCTACCCGTCGTCGATCCACATCGCCGCTACCTCGGCGCTGGTCAACGACCTCGTTCCGGCGCTGCGGCACCTGGAGGCCGCGCTGTCGGCCAAGGCCGAGGAGTTCGCCACCGTCGTCAAGAGCGGGCGCACCCACCTCATGGACGCCACGCCGGTGACGCTGGGCCAGGAGTTCGCCGGCTACGCCGCGCAGGTGCGCTACGGCGTGGAGCGCGTTGAGGCCACCCTGCCGCGCGTGGCCGAGCTGCCGCTGGGCGGCACCGCCGTGGGCACCGGCATCAACACCCCCGAGGGCTTCGCCGAGCGGGTCATCGCCGAGATCGCCGCGGCCACCGGCCTGCCGCTGACCGAGGCGCGCGACCACTTCGAGGCCCAGGGCGCCCGCGACGGCCTGGTGGAGCTGTCGGGCCAACTGCGCACGATCGCGGTCGGGTTCGTCAAGATCGCCAACGACATCCGGTGGATGGGCTCGGGCCCGCGCACCGGCCTGACCGAAATCCTGCTGCCCGACCTCCAGCCGGGCTCCTCGATCATGCCGGGCAAGGTCAACCCGGTGCTGTGCGAGGCGATGCTCCAGGTGTCCTCGCAGGTGGTGGGCAACGACGCGGCGGTGGCCTTCGGCGGCTCGGCCGGCAACTTCGAGCTGAACGTGCAGCTTCCGATGATCGCCCGCAACGTGCTGGAGTCGATCCGGCTGCTGGCCAACGTCTCGCGGGTCTTCGCCGACCGCTGCGTGGCGGGCATCGAGGCCAACGTGGAGCGCTGCCGCGAGTACGCGGAGTCCTCCCCCTCCATCGTCACCCCGCTCAACCGCTACATCGGCTACGAGGAGGCCGCCAAGGTCGCCAAGCAGTCGCTGGCCGAGCGCAAGACCATCCGCGAGGTGGTGCTGGAGCGCGGCTACGTCGCCGACGGCAAGCTCACCGAGGCCCAACTGGACGAGGCCCTGGACGTGCTGCGGATGACCAACTCGCAGTGAGGCCGGTGAGGTCCGGGTAGGGCCGGCGGGGCCGGCGCGCGACGCGGGAGGGGGCCGGGCGACCGGCCCCCTTCGACTGCGCCGGGCAGCGCCGGCCCGCGCCCGGTTGCGGTCAGCGCCCCGCGAACGCTCGATCCCGGCGCGGCCCGCTGAGTACCCTGCTGGAGTACCCCTTCCCCCGGAGAGGCGCCCTGATGGCACTTGACAGCGGCGAGCACGCGCGCACGGTCGCCGGCCGCTACCTCCTCCAGCGCGAACTGGGCCGCGGCGGCATGGGCGTGGTCTGGCAGGCGCTGGACACCGGCCTGGAGCGCACCGTCGCCGTCAAGGAGGTCCTGCTGCCGGGGCACCTCACCGAGGCCGAGCGCGCCGACGCCCACGCGCGGGTGCGCCGCGAGGCCCAGACGGCGGCGCGGGTGTCGCACCCCTCGGTCATCACCATCCACGACGTGTTCGACTTCGAGGGGCACCCCTGGGTCGTCATGGAGCTGATCCGGGGCCGCTCCCTCCAGGAGGAGATCGGCCGCACCGGTCCGCTGCCGCCCGAGCGCGCGGCGGCGGTCGCCGGGGCGCTGCTGGAGGCGGTGCGCGCCGCGCACGCCAACGGGGTGGTGCACCGCGACATCAAGCCGGGCAACGTCATGCTCGGCGAGGGCGACCGGGTGGTGCTCACCGACTTCGGCATCGCGACCATGGAGGGCGGCGCCTCCATCACCCGCACCGGCGCGCTGGTCGGCTCGCCGGAGTACATGTCGCCCGAGCGGCTGCGCAGCGAGCAGGCCACCCCCGCCTCGGACCTGTGGAGCGTGGGGGTGACCCTCTATACCGCGCTGAACGGGGAGTCGCCGTTCCGCCGCGACTCCATCACGGCGGCGATCGCGGCGGTGCTGTCGGCGCCGCTGCCCCCGCTGTCCTTCGCCGGGCCGCTGGCGCCGGTGGTGGCGGGGCTGCTGGAGCGCGATCCCGCCGCCCGGCTCACCGCCGACGCCGCGCTGGAGCTGCTGCGCGGCTCCGGCGCCGCGAGCCGGACGGCGACCGGCCCGCACGCCCCCGCCGGCTCGGCCACCGGCCCGCGCACCGGGGTGTGGGCGGCGGGCGGCGCGGCCCCGGGCGCCGCCGGGTACCCCTCCGGTCCGCACACCCCGCCCCCCGCAGGGCGGCTGGGCTCCGACACCCCCCACCCCTCCGGGCCGTCCGGTCCCTCCGGCCCCCGGGGGGCGCCCTTCGGCGGCGCCGCACCGCCCCCGGGGCACCCCGGCCCGACCACCCCGCACCCCTACGGCGGACCCACCACGCCCCACCCCCACGGCGGCCCGGCCACGCCGCGCCCCTACGGCGGGCCGGCCACCCCGCACCCCTCCGGCCCGCACACCCCGCCCCCGGGCCACGCCGGCCAGGGGCCCGCGACCCTGCCCGACGCCCGGCGCCGCCGGGGCGACGCCGGGGTGCCGGTGGCCATCGTCGCCGGCGCGCTGATCCTGGTGGTGGTGCTGGTGGTGGCGGTGGTGCTGGTCACCCGCGACTGGACCCGCTACGAGACCTTCCGGTCGTCCTGGTACACCGTGGACTACCCCGCCGAGTGGTCGGTGGACGACACCGCGATCAGCGACGACGCCTACGTGCGGTTCGAGCCCGACGGCGACCACCTGCTCTACGTCGACGGCTGGGTCAACGGCTCCGCCGACCCCGACACCAGCTACGGCTGGATCGAGGCCGACCACCGGGAGTTCCAGGAGGACCCCAAGGTGTCGGACTACCAGGCGCTGGAGATGACCGAGGTCGACGGCGGCGGCTTCTCCGCCGAGTGGGACGTCGCCCGCTGGCAGGCGGAGTTCAGCCACGAGGACTGGCCCACGCCGCGCCGCTACTTCGCCACCCACCTGGTGACCATCGGCGAGGAGACCTACGCGGTGACCATCAACGTCCCCGCCGACCACCGGGACGACTACGAGGCCGTCTACGAGCGCGCGGTGGAGTCCTTCGCGCCCCGCTGACCGCCGGAGCCCGCGCCGCGCCCCCGGCGGGCCCCCGAACGCGCGGACGCCCGGCGGGTGGCCCCGCCGGGCGTCCGGACGCGTCGGTCGGCGCGCGCCCGCGCGCCGGTGTCGGCCGCTAGTACCAGCCGTTGGCCTGGGAGTGCGCCCACGCCTCGCACGGCGAGCCGTAGCGGTCCTGGATGTAGCCCAGGCCCCACTCGATCTGGGTGGCCGGGTTGGTCTGCCAGTCGGAGCCGGCGGTGGCCATCTTGCTGCCGGGCAGCGCCTGCGGGATGCCGTAGGCCCCCGAGCTGGGGTTCTCGGCGCTGGGGTTCCAGCCGCTCTCCTTCTCCCAGAGGGGCTCCAGGCAGGAGGAGAACTGGTCGGCGCCCCAGCCGTAGTCGGCGAGCATGCCCTGGGCGATGGCCTTGGGGTCGCCGGCGGGCACGCTGGCTCCGCCGCCGGAGGAGTCGCCCGTGTCCTCGGGCTCGGGCTCCTCCTCCTTCTGCTCCTCCTCGGTGGTGGCCGACCCGCTCACCGGGCCGGCGACCTCCTCGATCTGGTCGCGCACCTGGTCGCGCTGCTGCTGGAGCTGGGAAGGGGACACTTCCTGGGCGCCGGCGAAGAAGTCGGGGGAGCCTGCCGCGTCGGGGACCACGGCCGTGGCGGTGTCCTCCGGGCCGGCGCTCTGGTCGGCGAAGGCCGTGAGGGTGAAGGCCGCGCCGGCGACCACCGCCGCCGAGCCGACACCGGCGGCGACGCGCAGCGAGATCCGGTTGAGTAGCAAGAACTGCCCTTTCGTCAGTCGCGCATCCGGCGGCGCGTGCGCGATCGACCTGAATTGCCCTGGGGTGGCTGATGAATTCGGGGGAAGGCGAGGTGCGGGTCCTGCGGACCGCCGGCCGGGCTCGCCTGCGAAGGGCCGGTACGCGGACGCCGGGGGCAAAGGAAGCGTCACGCGCGCCCCAAGGGCTCCTTACACAACGGGAACCACCTTGCCGCATGATCACGACTGGGTAACTCGTTTTGGCGAGTGAGCTGTTTCACATTACCGACGGTTACCGCGAAACAGGACATAGCCCCACGATCCCCATCAGCGCGCCAACCAGGCGTGCGACCCGTCCGCCCCGGTCGGCGCGACGCCGCCGCGGACACGCTGCGTGCGCGGTGGCCGCGCCGCCCTGGCCGTGGCATCGTTCACTCACGCGACGCCGCCGGCCGGCGCCGGCGCCGGCCGGCGGCGTCGGTGACCGTTAATCCGCGGTTGGCCTGCCCGAACACGGCGTGCGATAGAACCACTGGGCGAGCCCCGACGTCCCCACCCGCAGGAGGCCCCCGTGCCCGCCGTCGTGCCCCCGTCCCCCGCCACCCCGCCCGCGCGGCGCTCGGTGCTGCGCTACGGCGCCGCCGGCCTGGGCGCCGCCGCCCTGGCCGGGCTGCCCGGCGCCCCCGCGCTGGCCCAGGGCCGCAACCGCCCCGAACTCACCCACGGCATCCAGTTGGGCGACCCCCGCCCCGACGGCGCCGTGGTGTGGACGCGCGCCGACCGCCCCTCGCGGATGGTCGTGGAGGTCAGCCACCGCCCCGACTTCAAGGACTCCCGCGTGGTGCGCGGCCCGCACCTGCTGCCCGACAACGACGGCACCGGCCGCGTGCGCATCACCGGCCTGCGCCCGGGCCGGCGCACCTACGTGCGGGTGCGCGCGGAGTCCGACCGCGCCGAGAGCCGCGTGGTCGAGGGCTCCTTCCGCACCGCCGGCGGCGGCGACGCCATCCGCTTCACCTGGTCGGGCGACGTCGCCGGGCAGGGCTGGGGCGTCAACCCCGACCTGGGCGGCATGCCGATTTTCGCGGCCATGGCCGACCGCGAGCCCGACTTCTTCCTGCACAGCGGCGACACCTGCTACGCCGACGGCCCCCTCCAGGAGTCCGTGACGCTGCCCGACGGCCGCGTGTGGCGCAACCTGGTGACCGAGGCCAAGTCCAAGGTCGCCGAGACCCTGGCGGAGTTCCGCGGCCAGTACGCCTACAACCTGCTCGACGACACCCTGCGGGAGTTCTCCGCGCGGGTGCCCCAGATCGTGCAGTGGGACGACCACGAGGTCACCAACAACTGGTACCCCGGCGAGGTGCTGGAGGACGACCGCTACACCGTGCGCGAGGTCGACGTCCTGGCGCGGCGCGGCCACCGCGCCTTCCACGAGTGGCAGCCCATCGTCCCCTCCGAGGCGGTCGACGGCCGGATCTACCGCCGGATCTCCTACGGCCCCGACCTCGACGTGTTCGTCATCGACATGCGGCCCTACCGCGACCCCAACTCGCCGGGCACCGCCCGCCACGAGGACGTCCTGGGCCGGCGCCAGGCCGACTGGCTGGTGCGCGAACTGCGGCGCTCCACGGCCACCTGGAAGGTGGTGGCCTCCGACATGCCCATCGGCCTGATCGTCCCCGACGGCGACGCGATCGAGGCCGTGGCCAACGGGTTGCCCGGCCGCCCGCGCGGCCGCGAGTCCGAGATCGAGCGGGTCCTGCACCGGCTGCACCGCTCCGGCGTGCGCGACGTGGTGTGGCTGACCGCCGACGTCCACTACACCGCCGCCCACCACTACTCCCCCGACCGGGCCACGGCCAAGGAGTTCACCCCCTTCTGGGAGTTCGTGTCGGGGCCGCTGCACGCCGGCGCGTTCGGCCCCAGCGAACTGGACCCCACCTTCGGTCCCGAGGCGGTGTTCGTGCACGCGCCGCCGCGCGCCAACACCTCGCCCATGGAGGGCTACCAGCACTTCGGCGAGGTCGAGATCGACCGCGCGAGCAAGGAGTTCACCGTCACCCTGCGCGACGCCAACGGCGACGCGCTGTGGTCCACGACGCTGACCCCCGAACGCGGCCGCTGAGCCCGCGCGCGGTCCGCCGATCCCGGCTCCGGCGGGCCGCGCGCGGCCTGGACTCCCTCACAGCGGGTGTGGGAGGCTACCCCCGGTTTCCGGAGGGGGCTTGATGGACACCACACCGACCCGGGAGTGCTGCGCGCTCACCGACTGCCCGTGGTGCGGGCGCGCCGACCTCGTCTGCCGCTTCTGCGCGGGCACCGGCCGCTGGTCACCGGAGCGCCCGGTCACCGACGGCGACGGCATGATCGTCTGGGAGCGCGTCACCGAGGAGTGCCGCATGTGCGCGGGCACCGGGAAGGAGCACCGGCACACGCCGCTGGGCTAGCCGGCGCCCACCGCCCGGCACCGGCTGACGGGAGAACGCCGCCGCCCGCCCCGCGCCCGAGTGCGCGGAGCGGGCGGCGTACGCGTGTCAGCCCTCCAGCATCTCGGTGACCAGGGCCGCGATCGGCGAGCGCTCCGAGCGCGTCAGCGTGATGTGGGCGAACAGCGGGTGGCCCTTGAGCTTCTCGACCACCGCGACCACGCCGTCATGGCGGCCCACCCGCAGGTTGTCGCGCTGGGCGATGTCGTGGGTGAGGACCACGCGGGAGTTCTCGCCCAGCCGGGAGAGCACGGTGAGCAGCACCCCGCGCTCCAGCGACTGCGCCTCGTCCACGATGACGAACGCGTCGTGCAGCGAGCGGCCGCGGATGTGGGTGAGCGGCAGGACCTCCAGCATGCCGCGGTCGACGACCTCCTCGATGACCTCGGGCGAGGTGACCGCTGAGAGGGTGTCGTGGACCGCCTGCGACCAGGGCGACATCTTCTCGTTCTCGGTGCCGGGCAGGTAGCCCAGTTCCTGGCCGCCCACCGCGTACAGCGGCCGGAACACCATGACCTTGCGGTGCTGGCCGCGTTCGAGCACGGCGTCCAGGCCCGCGCACAGGGCCAGGGCGGACTTGCCGGTGCCGGCGCGCCCGCCCAGCGAGACGATGCCGACGTCGGGGTCGGTGAGCAGGTCCAGGGCGATGCGCTGCTCGGCGCTGCGGCCGTGCAGCCCGAACACGTCGCGGTCGCCCTTGACGACCTTCACCGACTTGTCGGGGAGCACCCGGCCCAGCGCCTTGCCGCGTTCGGAGACCAGGACCAGGCCGGTGTGGCAGGGGAGGTCGCGCGCGGCCTCGACCTCGGCGGTGCCGTCCTCGAACAGGGCCGCGACCTCGTGCGCGGGCACCTCCAGCTCCGCCATGCCGGTCCACCCGTGCTCCACGGGCAGCTCGGCGCGGTACTCGTCGGCGCGCAGCCCGATGGAGGACGCCTTGATCCGCATCGGCAGGTCCTTGCTGACGAGGACGATGTCACCGCCCTCCTCCGCCAGCTCGGCCTGGAGGTTGCACGCCACCGTCAGGATCCGGGTGTCGTTGTCGCCCAGCCGGAAACCGGCCGGGAGCACCGTCGGATCGCTGTGGTTCAGCTCCACCCGCAGCGTGCCGCCCTGGTCGTTGACCGGGAGGTCGACGTCGAGGGTGCCGTGCTCCACGCGGAGGTCGTCCAGCCGGCGCAGCGCCTCACGGGCGAAGTAGCCCAGTTCGGGGTGGTGGCGCTTGCTCTCCAGCTCGGTGATCACCACGATCGGCAGCACCACGGCGTGCTCGGCGAACCTGCTGATCGACGCGGGGTCGGCCAGAAGGACGCTGGTGTCGAGCACGTAGGTGCGCCGGCCGGCCCGGGGGCCGGTGGAGTCGGGAGTGTCGTCGGCACGGCGGTCGGTCGAGGAACTAGCCACTCGTGTCTCCCCTTGGGCGCCGCGCGGGCGCCCTTGTCTCACGGGATACCAAGGACCGGGACCAGCCCCGCGAGGGCCGGGACCGGCCCTCGTCACCATGAGTTCCGCATCGTGCCAGGACCTCAAGCGTTCGGGGCCTCCCGCGTGAACGGATGCGCACCGTCCACTCTCTCCGACGGTACCCGGCTCCTTGGAAAGAGCAAGACCCCCAGGTCGCACGGCATGTGAACACCCCGTTACGCCGTATTTGCGAGGTTTCCCCCGTTATCGCCGGATGGCGGTCGCCGGAGGCGGCAAAAGCGGCGGTGCGGCCTGGCGGCGCCGGCTCAGGAGCCGAACCGCCGGTTGCGCGCGCCGTAGGCTCGCAGCGCACGCAGGAAGTCCACCTTGCGGAAGGCAGGCCAGAAGACCTCGCAGAAGTAGAACTCCGAGTGCGCGCTCTGCCAGAGCAGGAACCCCGAGAGGCGCTGCTCGCCCGAGGTGCGGATGAGGAGATCCGGATCGGGCTGGCCACGCGTGTAGAGATGCTCGGCGATGTGCTCCAGGTCGAGGCGCTCGGCGAGTTCCTCGATGCTGGTGCCTTTGGCCGCCTCGGCGAGGAGGAGCGACCGAACCGCATCAGCGATCTCACGCCTTCCTCCATACCCGACCGCAACATTCACAATCAGGCCGGAGTTGCCGGATGTCGCCGCATGCGCCTCTTTCAACACGCGGGCGGTGGAATCGGGCAGGAGGTCGAGGGCGCCCATGGGGTTGACGTGCCGGCCCTCGCGCCGCAGCCGGGTCACCGTGTCCTCGATGATGCCCAGCAGCGGCTCCAGCTCCTCGCGCGGGCGGGCGAGGTTGTCGGTGGACAGCAGCCACAGGGTGACCACCTGCACGCCGACCTCGTCGCACCAGCCCAGCAGGTCGAAGATCTTCTCGGCCCCGGCCTGGTGGCCCTCCCTGGCGCTGGACAGGCCGCTGATCTTGGCCCACCTGCGGTTGCCGTCGAGGATGACGCCGACGTGCCGGGGGATCTCGAAGGTGCCGAGTGCACGCTCCAGCCGGCGCTCGTACAGCCAGTAGAGGGGATCACGGAACCCCATGGGACGCTACCTTTCGCCGCGTTCGGTGACGGCGCGGCCCTTCGCCGCGCCGTGGGCCAGCACTGGACTCAGCGCGGCCGCACCGGGCCTGGCACGCCGGCCCCTCCAGCCTAGGCCGGTTCGCGCGGTTTCGTCACTGGAGTGACGCGCGCACATGCTTGCGTCCCTCGTGAATACGGGACTTCACCGTGCCCAGCGCGAGGTCGAGTTCGGCGGCGATCTCCTTGTAGTCCATCTGGCAGAGGTCGCGCAGCACCAACGGGGCCACCAGGTTGGGGCGGTCGCGTTCGAGCTGGTCGAGCGCTTCCAGCAGGTCGATCCGGGAGCCGGCGATGACGCTGGTGGTACGGGGGTCGCGCTGGTGCGGGATGCGGTCGGCCTCGGTGGGCAGCTCCGCGGAGCGCCGCTTCATCGACCGGTACGTCTGCCGCGCCGAGTTCGAGACCACCGTATACAGCCACGTGGTGAAGAGCGAATCGCCCTTGAATCCGCCGATGTTGCGGGCGACGCGCAGCAGGGCGTCCTGGCACGCCTCCTCGGCGTCCTGCCGGTAGGGCAGGAAGCGGGCGCAGCGGCGCAGCACCTCGGGCTGGATACGCCGCAGCAGTTCGTCCAGCGCCGCGGAGTCGCCGTCGCGCGCCCGCCGGGCCAGTTCTTCGAGGGGGTCGTCGATCCGCGCGGCAGGCCGGCGGGGTCCCGGGGCCTTCTCACTGTTCGGCACGGCTGAAGCTCCCTGGTCTGGAGACTGTCGGCGTGGGGTACACGCCCAGCACCCACTATGGGGTTCACATCCGAGGGTCACATCCCCCTCCGGCGCGTAGGGTACGACACCGCGAACTGGCCCGTTCCGGCCCTGTGTACAGTGTTCGGGCCACGTTTGGCACAGACGGCACTGGTAAGGCAGTACCTGTGGCACAACCGGAGAGCTTCGGTCGATACCGCGTCATTCGCCATCTCGGTTCGGGGTCGTTCGCGACCGTGTGGCTCGCCCACGACGACCGCCTCGACACCCCCGTCGCGGTCAAGGTGCTCGCCGAGAACTGGACCCACCAGCTTGACGTGCACCATCGCTTCATGGAGGAGGCCCGGATCCTGCGCCAGGCCGACTCCGCCTGGCTCGTCCGGGTGCACGACATCGGCACGCTGCCAGACGACCGCCCCTACTTCGTCATGCCCTACGCCGACCAGGGCAGCGTGGCCGACCTCATCGCCAAGGGGCCGCTGCCACTGGACGAGGCGCTGCGGTTGCTGACCGAAATCGGCCAAGGCGTCACCGTCCTCCACCGCCACGGCACCATCCACCGCGACATCAAGCCCTCCAACGTGCTGCTCCAGTCGTCGCCGGTGGGTCAGCGGGTGCTGGTGGCCGACCTGGGGTTCGCCAAGAGCATCGACGGCGCCTCCGGGTTCACCGCGGCGGCCGGGACACCCGGCTACATGTCCCCCGAGCAGCACGGCCCCGGCGGCGACCTCGACGTGCGCGCCGACGTCTACTCCCTGGGCGCGGTGGCCTACGAGCTGATCACCGGCCGCCACCCGCCGCCCCCGCCGGTGCGGGTGCCGCCCCGGCGGCTGCGCCCGGGGATCCCCCGCGCCCTGGACAGCCTGATCATGTCGGCGCTGGCCGAGGACCGCAACGCCCGCCCGCCCGACGCCAAGGTGTTCACCGACCGCATCCGCGCCATCCGGATGTCCCCCGAACTCCACGCCGACATCCCCTGGTGGACCCGCCACCGGCCGCTGTGGCGGCGCGCGGCGTCGCTGTCGGCGGCGGCGCTGTTCCTGTTCGCCGGGACCACGGCCGCCGCGGCCTCCCCCGCCGTGCCGCTGACCGAGGTGCGCTACGCCGCCGGCGGGCTGCACCTGGCCGTGCCCGAGGCGTGGGCGCGGCAGTTCCACAACGACCGCGCCGCCCCGGGCGGCGACCGGGCGCCCCTCGGCGAGGAGGCGCCCGCCGGCGTGCTGGTGGCCACCGACCTGGACCGCTGGGACGAGCGCGGGGCACCGGTGTCGGGGGTGTTCGCGGCGCTGCTGCCGGGCGGCGGCCGACGCCTGGAGGCCCTGCTGGGCGGCGCGCCGTGCACGGGGCGGGTGCACCGGCGCGCGTTCGACGACCCCGACTGGTCCGGGGAGCTGTGGCAGTGGCCGCACTGCGCGGGCGGCGGCGCGATCAGCGTGGCCGCCCTGACCAGCACCCGCCGCGACGCCACCCTCTACCTGGAGATCCGCCAACCGGAGTCCCGCCCCGACGTGGTGTACCAGATGATCGCCGCCACCCACCTGGCGCACTAGCACCCGCCGGGGAGTCGGCGGCGGATCGCCGCCCCCCTAGCCGCGCCCCACCGCAATCTGCTCCCGCAGGTCGGCGGGTGTGGTGACCGGCAGGCGGCAGGCGAAGCCCTGGCAGACGTAGGCGGCGGGCCCCCCGTCCACGAGGGGGCGGCCGGTCAGCAGGGGGACGCCGCGGTCGTCGGTGCCGTCGCCCAGCGTGACGGCGGTGCCCAGGGGGGCCGCCATCAGCGCGGTGCGGTGCAGCTCGGCCGTGGCGGGGTCGCCGGCCGGGCCGACCACCGCGATCTCCAGCGGTCCGCTGAGCAGGGTCTCGGCCACGGCCATGCCCCACCCGGCGGCGCGCGGCGCCTTGGCGGCCAGCAGGCCGACCGGCGCCAGCGCCTCGTCGGCGGCCCGGCGGTGGCGCTCGGAGCCGGTGAGGCCGGCGTAGGTCAGCAGCGCGCCCGCCGCGGCGAAGCGGCCGGATGGGGTGGCGCCGTCGGTGGGGTCCTGCGGCCGGTTAAACAGGGCCTCGCTGTCGTCGGCGGTGTCGTAGAAGCCGCCCTCGTCGTCGGCGAAGCGGTCGAGCACGGTGTCGAGCAGGCGGCCCGCCAGCTCCAGCCGCCCGGGGTCGCCGGTGACCGCGTGCAGGGCCAGCAGCCCTTCGGCGAGGTCGGCGTAGTCCTCCAGGACCCCGGCGCTGGGACCGGCCGCGCCGTCGCGGGAGGTGCGGGCCAGGCGGCCCTCGCGCAGGTGCACGCCGACGACGAGGTCGGCGGCGGCCTCGGCGCGCGCCACCAGGTCGGGCCGCTCCAGCAGCGCGCCCGCCTCGGCGAGCCCGGCCACCGCCAGGCCGTTCCAGGCCGCGACCACCTTGTCGTCGCGGGCGGGCCGCACCCGGTGGCCGCGGGCGGCCAGCAGCGCGGCACGCACCCGCGCGTGGCGCTCGGGGTCGTCGGGGTCGGCGGGCAGCCGCAGTACGGAGAACCCGTGCTCGAAGGTGCCGTCGTCGGTGACGCCGAACAGGTCGGCCGCCCAGGCGGCGTCGTCCTCGCCCAGCGCCTCGCGCAGCTCGGCGGGGGTCCACACGTAGTAGCGGCCCTCCTCGCCCTCGCTGTCGGCGTCCAGCGCCGAGGCGAACCCGCCCTCGTCGGTGCCCAGGTCGGCGATCATCCACTCGGCGGTCTCCAGCGCCACGCGGCGCGCCAGCGGGTCGCCGGTGGCGCGCCACAGCCGCGTGTAGGCGCGCAGCAGCAGGGCGTTGTCGTAGAGCATCTTCTCGAAGTGCGGCACCACCCACCCGGCGTCGACCGAGTAGCGGGCGAACCCGCCGCCGAGCTGGTCGTACATGCCGCCCCGGGCCATCGCCTCGGCGGTGCGCGCGGCCATGGACAGCGGGAGGTCGCGCCCGGTGCGGGCGTGGTTGGCCAGCAGGAAGGACAGCAGCATGGACGGCGGGAACTTGGGCGCGCCGCCGAACCCGCCGTTGGCGGTGTCGAAGTCGGCGGCCAGCGCCTCGACGGCGGCGTCCAGCGCGTCGGCGCCGGGCGCGCCGCCCCGGCCCAGCGAGCGGGGGCCGCTCAGCGCCTCGACCACACGGCGGCCCTGCTCCACCACGCCCTCGCGCTCCTCGTCCCAGGCGCGGGCCACGCCCTGGAGCAGCCGCTGGAAGTGCTCGCGGGGGAAGTAGGTGCCGCAGTAGAAGGGCGCGCCGTCGGGAGTGAGGAACACGGTCATGGGCCAGCCGCCCTGGCCGGTCATGGCCTGGGTGGCCTCCATGTAGACCGCGTCGACGTCGGGCCGCTCCTCGCGGTCGACCTTGACGTTGACGAACCCGGCGTTCATCATGCGCGCGGTGGCGGGGTCCTCGAAGGACTCGTGCGCCATCACGTGGCACCAGTGGCAGGCGGCGTAGCCCACCGATAGCAGGACGGGCACGTCGCGGCGCCGGGCCTCGGCGAACGCCGCGTCGCCCCAGGGGTACCAGTCGACCGGGTTGCCCGCGTGCTGGAGCAGGTAGGGACTTGTCGCTTCGGCGAGACGGTTGGCCATAACCCCACTCTGCCCACGCGGGCGCGGGCGCTACCGCGCGGGGTGGCGGCGCGCGATCGCGCGGGGCCACCGGACCGCCCCCGCGCCCCGTGGGGCGGGGTCGCCGGTGCGCCCGGCCGCGCGGGTGGCCGGGCGCACGGGCGCCGCTAGGAGCGCCGGGCGGGGTCGTCGGCCGCGGCGCCCGGGGTGGCCGCCGGACCGGCGGGGGCGTCCTCGTCGAAGCGCACCGCGGCCAGGCGGTTGCGCATCGACCGCATGAGGAAGTACAGGCAGGCGCCCACGAAGAACACGGCGAGGAAGCCGAGCACACCGGGGGTGATGGTGTCGGTGGCGAGGTCGGCCTCGGCCAACTGCGCAAGTGCGGTCATGGTGTTCATGTTGCCACCGTCTCGCGGATGCCCGCGAAGAGGTCGTCCTCAGGCAGGTCGGTGTCCACCAGCGAGCGGGCGAGGTGGTAGTCCTCGTACGGCCACGCCTCGCGCTGGATGTCCATCGGCACCGCGAACCAGAACCCGTTGGGGTCGATCTGGGTGGCGTGGGCGATCAGCGCGCGGTCGCGCACCTCGAAGTACTCGTCGCACTTGATCCGCGTGGTGATCTCCCACTGCGGGAAGTCGCGGTCCTTCATGCGCTCCAGCCACTCGGCGTAGGGGTTCTCCAGGCCGCGCCGCTCGATCAGCTCGCTGATGCGCTCGAACCGCTCGCGCGGGAAGGACACGTGGTAGTAGAGCTTGGAGGGCTGCCAGGGGTCGCCGGTGCCGGGGTAGCGGTCGGGGTCGCCGGCGGCCTCGAACGCCTCGACCGACACCTTGTGAGTCATGATGTGGTCGGGGTGGGGGTAGCCGCCCTGCTCGTCGTAGGTGAGCATCACGTGCGGGCGGAACGCGCGGACCGAGCGCACCAGCGGCTCGGAGGCGACCTCCAGGGGCTGGACGGCGAAGCAGCCCTCGGGCAGCGGCGGCAGGGGGTCGCCCTCGGGCAGGCCGGAGTCGACGAACCCGCTGAACTCCTGCTGCACGCCGAGGATCTCGCGGGCCGCGGCCATCTCCTGGCGGCGGACCTCGGCGATGTTGTCGCGGATTTCGGGCCGGTCCATCGCGGGGTTGAGGATGGACCCGGCCTCGCCGCCGGTCAGCGTGACGACGAGGACCTCGGCGCCCTCGTTGACGTAGCGGACCATGGTGGCCGCGCCCTTGCTGGACTCGTCATCGGGGTGGGCATGCACGGCCATCAGCCGCAAGCGCTCGGACAACGGACAAATCCCCTTTTTTGGGTAGTCGCTGAACACGAAAGTACGGGCGTGGAAGGCGCCCGCCCTGGCGCGAATCGTCCCTCGCCGCCGGCCCGTGACATGCGGGACGGGGGTGGAGCAGGGGCGGCCCGGGACGGGGCTAATCTTAGACAACGTAGACCCCACGTTCGGAGATTCCCGCATGGCCGACAGCCCCGCTGACCGCGCGTCCGGCGCTCCCGCGCCCGGGGCGCAGCGACGCCTGGGGAACACCCCCGTCTTCTTCGTCGTCGGCATCGCGGCGGCCGTGGTGTTCACCATCGGCTGGGGCCTGGCGCTCATGAGCTACGGCGGGTCCGGCGGGGTCTCGGTGCAGGTGGTCGCCTGGAGTGTCGACTCCGCCGAGGAGGCGTCGGTCACCTTCCAGGTCAACAGCAGCGCACCGGCCGAGTGCGTCATCACCGCGCGCGACTCCCGCCACGTCGAGGTGGGCCAGCGGACCGTCGAGGTCGAGTCCGGTATCCGCGACGTCACCGCGACCGTCGACACGATTCGTGAGGCTTCGGCGGTAGAAGTGGGCTCGTGCAGGGAACAAGGTTCGACAAGGTAAGTCGACCCACCTGGAGCGCCCCGACCCTCCGGCCCGACCCCGGCCACGCCCCACCGCCCGCACCGGCGCGGACCAGCGCTTATCACCCGGCCCTACCAGCGGCCCGGTGATAATCTCGTAAGTTCAGCTACGGCCGATCCGGCCGCTAGTCCTAGACGTACTCAAGGAGTTCCCGTGACCGAGACCCGCGATGACAACGTCACCTGGCTCACCCAGGAGGCGTATGACCGGCTCAAAGCGGAGCTGGAGCACCTGACGGGCACGGGTCGCATCGAGATCGCCGACAAGATCGAGGCCGCGCGCGAGGAGGGCGACCTCCGCGAGAACGGCGGCTACCACGCCGCCAAGGAGGAGCAGGGCAAGATCGAGGCGCGCATCGCCCAGCTCCAGACCATCCTGCGCAACGCGCGGGTGGGCGGCGCCCCGAAGCAGACGGGGGTGGTCAGCCCCGGCATGACCGTCACCATCAAGTTCGAGGGCGACGACGAGGAGGTCACCTTCCTGCTCGCCTCCCGCGAGGAGAGCGGGGCGCCGATCGACGTCTACTCCCCCAAGTCGCCGCTGGGCAGCGCGATCAACGGCAAGAAGATCGGCGAGACCGCCAGCTACACGCTGCCGAACGGACGCAGCCTCTCGGTCGAGATCATCGACGCCGTCCCCTACGGGTCGGAATAGCCCCGCCCACGCGCATACGCGGAAGGGGCGGCCACGGGCCGCCCCTTCCGCGTTGTGCACCCTTCGCCGGTTGGCGGGCGGGCGCCCGGGAGTGGGACCATTCCGGGGTGAACCATTCCCCACCGGGCTGGAACGCCTGGAACCCCCCGCCGCCGGGTCCGGCGCCCTACCCCGGCCCGCCGCACCGGGCCGAACCCCCCGTCGCCGGCTTCGGCCGCCGCCTGGGCGCGCGGCTGATCGACTACACGCTGCTGACGATGTTCGCGTTCATGTTCTTCATCGTCACCGTGCTGGTGAACCCGGCGTCGTTGCAGGGCGGCGAGCCCCAGGACGGCTTCTACGACGCGTGGGCCTACCTCATCCTCTTCGGCTGGGGCGTGCTGCTCTTCTTCTACGACTGGCTGTTCCACATCGCCGGCGGGCGCACCCTGGGCAAGATGATGGTGCGCGTCCGGGTGGTGCGGGCCGACGGCTCCCGGCTCGGCCAGGGCCAGACCGTGGGGCGCGCCCTGCTGTTCGGGCTGCCGCAGTGCCTGCTGTGCGTCGGCCACGTCTTCACGCTGCTGGACTGCCTGTGGTGCCTCGGTGACGAGGGGCGCCGCACCCTGCACGACCGCGCCGCCGGCACGATCGTGGTGCGCGACTAGCCGTTCTGTCCTGTGAGGTGGGTACGCGACCACCCTCGCGGTGCGACCGGCCCGCCGGCCGCCCGCTGACCGCGCGGGGCGCCGCTCAGCCCCCGCTCCCGCCATCGCGGGCGCCGTCCGCCCCCTCGCCCTCACCTTCGCCCTCGCGGCAGGTGGGCGCGGAGTCGCCGCCGCTCACGTTGGCCGCCGGAACGTAGTCGCCCGCCCCGATGGCGAACCACACGTCGCTGGCCCCCTGCGGGCCGGTCACCTCGTCGCCGGGCACCCGGCAGACCACGTCCACCGCCGCCGCGTGGGCGGCCACCCCGCGCTCGGCGTGGGACATCCCCGGCCCCGCGCGCACCGGCACCGGCTGGGTCTCGGGCGCGGCCGTGATGCTTGCCGGGTGGTCGTACCCGGCCGTCCACAGGTAGTCCACCCGCACCCAGGCGTTGGTGGGCAACTTCAGGCCGTCCCGGAACGTGCCGTCGGCGAGGTCGATGCCCGCCGGGTTGGCGACCTCGCGGCCGAACCCGTCGCGTCCGCCGTTGTGGCCGTCCTCGTAGGCGGCCTGGGCCTGGGGCAGCCCGCGCGGGAGGTCGCGCCACTCCTCGCGCTCGGCGTTCCAGTGGTCGTCCCGGATGTTCCACGGCCCCACGTCCCACACCGGCGCGTAGGCGCAGCGGCGCTCGCCGTCCTCGGCGCACACCCGCACGGTGTAGTCGCCGGCGCCGCGCCCGCTCAGCCCGCGCCGCGAGGGCAGCGCCACGAAGTGGTCGTTCTCGCGGACGGTGTGGCCGTTGGCGGTGGTGCCGCCGACGTGCCCGATGCGGGTGGCGAACACCCGCGCCGAGAACGGCCGGTCGGCCGGGCGCTCCCCCTCCGCCCCGCCGGGCGCCGACGACGACTCCCCCTCGGGGGCCGCCGAGGGCTCCTCCGGCGCGGTGCGCTGCACCGGGCGCAGCCGCACCGACTCCAGCACGGCCGCCGCTCCGGCGGGCTCGGCGGCGCCGAACCCCACGCGCACCTGCACCCGGTCCACCGGCTCGGGCAGGCGCACGCGGCCGCCGACCTCCTCGCCGCTCCGGGCGGCCCCGGCCGGCACGGTGATCGGGCCGACCGACCGCCACTCCGTCCACATGCCGTCGGCGCGCACCCCGCGCGCCTCCAGCAGCACCGCGCCGGCGGTGGCCTCGGCCCGCACGTCCACCGCCGAGGCGGGGCGGGCCAGCCCGTGGGCGGGGAAGACCGCGACGGCGCCCGGCGCGGGCGCGGCGGCGGTGCGCAGCGACGCCCCCGGCGCGGTGCCGACGGCCGTGCGCAGGCCGCCGGCGCCGCCGCGCGCGCCCACCGCGTCGGCACGCGCCAGGTCCTCCTGGATCCAGCCCCGGCCGTCTGCGGCGGACCGGGGCGACGCCGCGGCCGGGGCGCCGGCCCCGAGCGGCAGTGCCAGCACCACACTCGACAGCACGGCGGCACCGGCCCGCCTCCAGGCGCACGACATCGCCCGACCCCCTCACCGTGGAACACGTCCAGTAAGCACGCGGGCACGGCGGGCGGCCAAGGCGGCGCGCCGCCCCGGGCGGGCGCGCGCCGGTAAAGGTTGGGCGCGGGGAGGCGGCAGAGGGCGGCCACCAGCCCCGACGGAACAGGCCGGCCGGAATCAGCCCCGGCGGGCCGGGGTCAGCTCCGGAAGGCCAGCAGGCAGGCGGTGAAGCTGTGCACGTGGTTGCGTCCGGCGACGGGGCCGATCTCGCCGGCGGCGAAGAACCCGCCGACGTTGACGATGCCGAGGTTCTGCTGCACCGAGCGGATGTCGTGGTCGGAGGTGGGGAACATGCCCGCGCCGCGCCCGTTGCACGAGAACAGCAGCGCCGCCCCGGTGTGCCCGGCGTGCTCCTCGCCGAAGGCGCGCAGGCGCTCCACCAGGTCGGCGGCGGCGGAGTCGTGGTCGCGGACCTGGAACCGCACGGTCTGGCCGACCTCCACCGTGTCGCCGATGCTCAGCGACCCGGCCTCCGGATCGGCGCCCAGCACCGAGCGCACCAGGAAGTCGCCCTGCTCGTGGCGGTCGGCGTACTCGTCCATGGCGATCCCGATGTGCAGCCCCATGGCCGCGAGTTCCTGCTCCTCGGGCGGCAGCGCGTTGACCAGCGCCTCCAGCCGCTCATAGGCGGGCGCCCCGGCGAGTTCCAGCACCACGTTGCCCTCGGCCTTGGTCACCGCCATGGCCGGCCCGATCGGGCGGCAGCCCTGGCTGACCACGGTGCCCACCACCCCGGCCCCGCCCAGCAGCAGGCCCACGGCGCCCGACTCGGCGACCTCGCCGTCGGAGAACAGCCGCACGGACTCCTCGCCGCGCATGCCGTCGGCCAGGCCGCCCACGATCGGCAGCCCGCCCAGGGCGTCGGTGGAGCGCTCCACGAACGACTGGGCGGGGAACTCGTAGGGGTTGGCCAGCAGCAGCGCCGCGCGGTCCTCGGGGTCGGGCTGGTGCATGCCCACCACCGCGAGGTGGTCGCCCTCGGGGATGGCGTCGAGCCGGAAGGGGGTCAGCGTGACGTCGGGCAGCCGCGCCGCCCACACGCTGACCGCGCCCTGCCCCTCGACCCCCCGGCCGCCGCCCACCACGCCGGTGGAGGTGCAGCCCAGGGTGACCGCGCCCTCGGCCAGCGCCATGACGCGCTCGCCGGCCAGCACGACCTCGTCGGGGTCGGCGCCGCTGACGAAGAAGCAGACGAGGTCGGCGGCGCCGTCCAGGGGCCGCAGGGCGTCCAGCGCGGCGCGCTCCGCGGCGCTCACCAGATCGGCGCCCGTCGCCAGCGCGTCACCGAACCCCGCCACGCCCCCACCTCGCATCGTTCGTCCGATATGGCACACCGGGACCATACTCCCAGTCCTACGCCCTCAAACCCGCGCGGCACCCGCGGTATTTCGCGGCGCGCCCCGCGCGCCCCGCCCCGCGCCCGGCCCCCGCGCGCGGGGCGGGCCGGGCCACTGGCCAAATCGGCGCGCGGGCATAGACTCGACGCTGTGTCTGCCGCCGCTGCCTCTGGCCACACCGCCCCCGCCGACCTCCCCGCCACCCTGGGCGCCCTGCGCGCCTCGGGGCACGTGCGCCGCACCGTCAAGGGCGAGGTCCGCGACAACCTGCTGCGCCGCATGCGCGCCGGCGAACCCCGGTTCCCCGGCATCGTCGGCTTCGACGACACCGTGCTGCCCCGGGTCGAGCGCGCGCTGCTGGCCGGCCACGACCTCGTCCTGCTCGGTGAGCGCGGGCAGGGCAAGACCCGCCTGATCCGCACCGTCTCCGGGCTGCTGGACGAATGGACCCCCGTCGTTGAGGGCTGCCCGATCAACGACCACCCCTACGACCCCGTGTGCGCGCGCTGCCGGGCGCTGGCCGCCGAACACGGCGACGACCTCCCGGTGTCCTGGTGGCACCGCGCCGACCGCTACGGCGAGAAGCTCGCCACCCCCGACACCGGCGTGGGCGACCTGATCGGCGACATCGACCCGGTCAAGCTCGCCGAGGGCCGCAGCCTGGGCGACCCCGAGACCGTCCACTACGGCCTGGTGCCGCGCACCAACCGGGGCGTGTTCTGCCTCAACGAACTCCCCGACCTCGCGGCCCGCATCCAGGTGGCGCTGCTCAACGTGCTGGAGGAGCGCGACATCCAGATCCGCGGCTACGCGCTGCGGCTGCCGCTGGACGTCCTGCTGGTCGCCAGCGCCAACCCCGAGGACTACACCAACCGCGGCCGCATCATCACGCCGCTGAAGGACCGCTTCGGCGCCGAGGTCCGCACCCACTACCCGCCCGACCTCTCCGACGAGATCGACCTCGTCCGCCAGGAGGCCGACCTCCCCGCCGGCGCGGTGGTGCCCCTGCACCTGGTCGAGACCGTGGCCCGGTTCACCCGCCTGGTCCGCGACTCCGCCTCGGTGGACGACCGCTCGGGGGTGTCGGCGCGGTTCGCCATCGCCGGCATCGAGACCGTGGCGGCCTCGGCGCTGCGCCGGGGCGCGCTGACCGGCGAGGACACCCCGGTGGCCCGGGTGTGCGACCTCCCGCCGATCGTGGAGACCCTCCAGGGCAAGGTCGAGTTCGAGGTCGGCGAGGAGGGCCGCGAGACCGAGGTGCTGGCCCACCTGCTGCGCCGCGCCACCGCCGACACCTTCCGCGCCACCCTGGGCGGGGCCGACCTCACCGGGCTGACCGACCTGTTCGCCGAGGGCGGCACCGTCGAGACCGGCGAACTGGTCAGCGCCGCCGACCTGCTGCGCGGGGTCGGTCCGCTGCCCGGCCTGGCCGACCTCATCGCCCGCCTCTCCCCCGACGAGGGCACCGGCGAGACCCCCGGGTTCGCCGCCTCGGCGGTGGAGTTCGCGCTGGAGGGCCTCTACCTCAACCGGCGGCTGTCCAAGGACACCGTGCGCGACCGCACCGTCTACCGGACCTGACCCGCGCACGGGCGCCGCGCCGCCGCCGGCGCGGCGCCCGGCCGCGCACCGCCGCGCCCGCGGCGAAGGGAGACCACCCGTGGACCGCTTCCGATACGGCCCCTACGACGACGGCCCCGACCCGCTCGCCCCGCCCTACGACGTCCGCGCCGCGCTGGACGAACTGGGCCGCGACATCATGGCCGGCGCCAAGCCGCTGCGGGCCCTGCGCGACCTGCTGCGCCGCGGCACCCAGGGCGTGAGCGGCCTGGACGACCTGCTGCGCCGGGTGCGCGAGCGCCGCGAGCAGGTCCGCGCGCGCGGCCGGCTCGACGGCACCCTGGAGCAGGCGCGCGCGCTGCTGGACCGCGCGATCGGCCAGGAGCGCGCCGAGCTGTTCCCCGACCCCTCCGACGACGCCCGCTTCCGCGAGGCCGAACTGGACGCCCTGCCCGAGGACACCGCGGCGGCCGTGCGCCGCCTGGCCGACTACCAGTGGCGCTCGGAGGCGGCCCGGCGCAGCTTCGAGGAGCTGCGCGACCTGCTGCGCCGCGAGGTCCTGGACACCCGGTTCAAGGGCATGAAGCAGGCGCTGGAGCACAGCACGCCCGAGGACCTGGCCCGGGTGCGCGAGATGGTGGAGGCGCTCAACGCCATGCTGGCCGACGACGAGCGCGGCGAGCACACCCAGGAGGACTTCGACCGGTTCATGGACGCCTACGGCGGCATGTTCCCCGAGGAGCCCCGGCCGCGGAACCTGGAGGAGCTGGTCGACACCCTGGCGCGGCGCGCCGCCGCCGCCCAGCGCATGATGGACTCCCTCACCCCCGAGCAGCGGGCCGAACTGGGCGGGCTGATGGACCAGGCCGCCCGCGAGTCGGGCCTGGCCGACGCCCTGGACCGCCTCTCCGGCGCGCTGCGCGCCCGCCGCCCCGACCTCGCCTGGGGCGGCGCCGAGGACCTCGACGGCCCCGAAGGGCTGGGCGCGGGCGACGCCACCACCGCCGTGCAGGAGCTGGCCGACCTCGCCGAACTCGACACCGCGCTGAGCCAGGGCTACGCCGGGGCCGGACTGGAGGACATCGACGAGGAGGCCGTGCGCCGGGCGCTGGGCCGCCCCGCCGTGGACGACCTGGAGCGGCTGCGCGCCCTGGAGCGCGAACTCCGCGACCAGGGCTACCTGGAGGGCTCGCGCAACCGGCTGCGGCTGACCCCCAAGGCGGTGCGCCGCCTGGGCGAGACCGCGCTGCGGGAGGTCTTCGCCGACACCGCCGGGCACAGCCGCTCCGGCGGGCACGCCGCCGACTCCGCCGGCCGCTGGGGCGAACCCACCGGTGCGAGCCGGCCCTGGGAGTTCGGCGACGAGGAGCCGCTGGACGTGGTGCGCACCCTGCGCAACGCGATCGGGCGGGGCGCGGCCGAACCCGGCGGTCCGATCCGGATGCGCCCGGAGGACTTCGAGGTGGTCGAGACCGAGCGCCGCGACGCCGCCGCCGTGTGCCTGCTGGTGGACCTGTCCTATTCGATGGCCCTGCGCGACCTGTGGGGCAGTGCCAAGCAGACCGCCATGGCGCTGCACTCCCTGGTGACCACGCGCTTCCCCCAGGACGCGGTGCAGATCATCGGGTTCAGCGACTACGCCCGCGAACTCCCGGCGCACGGCCTGGCCGAGCTGTCGTGGGAGCCGGTCCAGGGCACCAACCTCCAGCACGCGCTGCTGCTGGCCGGGCGGCACCTGGACCGCCACCCCGACTTCGAGCCGATCGTGCTGGTGGTGACCGACGGCGAGCCCACGGCGCACCTGCTGCGCGACGGGTCGGCGGCGTTCGCCTGGCCGCCCTCGGCCGACACCACGGCCGCCACCCTGGCTGAGGTCGACCGCATGACCCGCCGCGGGGCCGCGCTCAACGTGTTCCTGCTGGCCGACGACCCCCGGCTGGAGCGGTTCGTGGACGAGGTGGCCCGCCGCAACGGCGGCCGGGTGGTGCGCCCCGACCCCGACCGCCTCGGCGGCTACGTGGTGCGGGACTTCCTCAGCCGCCGCCGCAGGGCCGGCTGATCGGCCGGCCCCCTGGCGCCCCGGAGGCTCAGCCGCCGAGGGACACCGGGGCGGGCGCCCCGGTCTCGTAGCACATGACCAGGCCGCCGCCCAGCGGGCTCACGGTGACGGTCACCCGCAGCACCCGCGAGGCCGACCACACGGTCCGCACGGACTGGAGCGCGGGCGTGCCCTCGGCCACGCCGAGGTCGGCGGCCTCGTTGGGGCCGATCTGGTGGGCGGTCAACTCGTCCTGGTAGCCGGTCTGGGCGTGGCCGAGCCCGGCCAGGACGCTGATGGTGCCGGCGGGGATGTCGGCCTCCTCCACCAGCGGGGTGCCCTCGGCGAGGTCGGCCGGGTAGTAGGAGGTCTCGATCGCGACCGCGCGGCCGTCGATCTCGCGCACGGCGCGGCGGCTCACGGCCGCCGGGGTGCCCAGGCGGTCGGCGATGGGCTGGGGCACGGAGTCGTGCCGCTGGACGGCCAGCCGCTTGCTCGGCGCGCGGCCGGAGTCGACCACGAACTGGTCGAAGGCGTCGTGGGTGACCTTGGAGTCGCGCACGTGCTCGCGGGAGGCCGGGTAACGGAAGGCACCGTTGCCATCATTCATACAGAACACCTTTTCGGGGTGCGGTTCTTCAGCAGTCAGTCGTCGTAGGTGTTGGCCTGGAGCGCGTCGAGCAGGTCGTCCTCGGAGGTGTCGCCCTCCACGTACATCAGGTGGTGCCGGTCCGCGGGCATCCGGGTCACGGTGTAGCGGATCGGGGTGTCGCCGGAGAACGCCAGCCGCTCGTGCACCAGCAGGGGGATCCCGGGTCCCATGCCGAAGCGGTCGGAGTCCTTGATCGAGGGCATCTCGGCCCGGATGACGTCCCAGTGCCGGGTCTGCGGGTAGCCCATGGCGGCCAGCACCTCCTTGGTGCCGGTGGGGATGTCCTCGGGGGTCTCCAGTTCGGACCCCTCGGCGATGTGGCCCGGGTAGTAGCTGAGCTGGCGCTCCCACAGCCGCGCGCCGAACAGGCGGTCGCAGCGGCGGCACAGCACGAACGCGCCGGGCCGGTTGGGATCGATCTTGAGCAGCCGCGCGATGCGGCCGGCGGCGGGTTCGCGCCGGGCCTGGAACCGCAGCCGCGGCTCCTCGGTCTGCTCCTTGGACATGCGCTCGACGTAGCGGGCGTAGCGCTCGTCGTCAGGGATCCCCTCGATCGACGACGCGACGTGCACGATCGGCCGGCGGGGCCGGCGCACCGTGCTGCCGCTGCCCTGCTTGATGTCGATGCGCCCCCGGTTGGCCAGTTCCTGGAGCGCGCGCCGCACGGTGTTGCGGGACGTGCCGTAGGAGGCCATGAGCTGCTCCTCGGTGGGCAGGCTGTCGCCCGGCTCGTAGCGGCCGCCGTCGATGTCGGACAGCAGCGCACGGGCGATCACCAGGTGCCGGGGTTCCATCGTCGCTCCACAGCGCGGAATTCGTTCCGATAAGTCTACCCGTAAGTCTTGACGGCGCCACAATCGCGCCGCACAGTTGACTTGTGGGTACGACTCCAATGAGTTGACTAGGACACTAGACCCCAATGACTTGATGATCAAGTCCCCCCGGGTCGCGTGTCCGGTCCCCGCGGAGGCGTTCCCCCTGCCGCGCCGCACGGCGCGGCGGCCGTGCGGGCGTCGGACGGGCGCCCGCACGGCGCAGGAGAGGAGGGACGATGCTGACTGTTGTGATCGTGGCCGCCGTGGTGGTGGCGGCCTTCGCGGTGGGCATGGCACTGGCCGCCTCGATGGGCAAGGGCGAGGGCTCCGACGGCCCCGCCCCGGACCGCCGCCGGGAGCGCCCCGACCTGGGCGCCCTGGTCCCCCGCGCACGTACCGCGCCCGACGACGCGCGCACCCCCGACGACCTCTCCGGCAGCGCCGCCGGACCACGGGTGAACTGAGAACAGCGGGCCGCCGAGACCTGGTGGCCGGGCCGGTGCCCGGGCCGCCGGATCGCCGGCCCGCCGAAGGTCGGCCGGCCCCCGCGGCTCCGGGGTCCGGCAGGGCGGCGCCCGCCGAGGAGGGGGGCGGGCGCCGCCTCCCCCGAGGGGACCTCAGCCCCGAGCGGCCCTCAGCGCTCGTAGACGCTGACGTCGGTGATGGTGCTCAGGATCGCGGGGTCGATGTCGCCCTCGGCGTAGAACAGCTTGTGGCGGTCGGCGGGCATGGTGGTGCGGGTGAACCGGATCGGGGTCTGCCCCGAGTAGGCCACCCGCTCGTGCACCAGCAGCGGCACCCCCGGGCCGATCCCGAACCGCGAGGAGTCCTTGAGCGAGGGCATCTTGGCGCCGATGACGTCCCAGGCGCCGGTCTGGGGGTAGCCCAGCCCGGCGATCACGTCCTTGGTGCCGCCGGGGATGTCGGTGGGCAGTTCCAGCTCCGTGCCCTCGGCGATGAAGCCGGGGTAGTAGGACTCCTGGCGCTGCCACAACTGGGGGCCGACCACGCGGTCGCACCGCCGGATCACCACGAACGCGCGGGGGTCGCCGGGGTCGAGCTTGAGCAGCCCGGCGAGCACGCCGGTGGCGGGTTCACGGCCGACCTCCAGGCGCTCGGTGGGCAGCCGGCCCTCCTCCTCGCGGAGGCGGTTGATGTAGGACTCGTAGCGCTCGGCGTCGGAGCCCGCGGGGGCGGGCGAGGCCAGGTGGAGGGTGGGGCGGTAGCGGCGCACCGTGCTGCCGCTGCCCTGCTTGGTGTCGATCCGGCCCCGGTTGGCCAGCTCCTGGAGCGCCCGGCGCACGGTGTTGCGCGAGGTGCCCCATTCGCGCATCAGTTCTTCCTCGGTGGGGAGCTGGGCGCCCGGGGCGTAGTCGCCTTCGTCGATCTTCTCCATGAGGTCGCCGGCGATGCGCAGGTGCTGAGGTTCCACAGCCGCCCCCCGTGATTCACCGATTCGTGCGAATGATTCTACTCAGACCTGTTGACGAACCACCACCCGGCGCTCATGCTAAAGGTAGGAATGAATCGCATAACGCCGAAGAGGAGACAGAGACCGGCAAACCCCCTAGGCGGTACCAGACGGAGGAGTGGTTCATTCCTCTCCCGGCCACACCGGCCGGGGCCGTGCGAACGTCGGACGGGCGCTCGCACGCAGCGAGAGGAGGGGAAATGACCCTGGTAATCGGAGCAATGGTGATCCTGCTCGTGGCGTTCTTCAGCGTCGTGCTGGGAGTGCTCGTGGCCGCCACCATCGGAATCAAGCGCACCGACCGCGGCCACTTCCGCGCCCTGCGCAACGGCCGCAACGACCGCACCTTCTCGGGCGCGGGCCGCAGCGTCACCGGCCTGCGCTTCCTCCCCACCGGAGCGGAGCGCGACGAGGACGACGACGAGGACGACCCCGAGTTCGGCCGGTCCGGCGCGCTGGTCTAGCCCCCGCGGGTCACCGCTGACCCGCCCCCGCAGGAAGCAGTGAACGAGCGACGGTCCGCCCCCCGCGGACCCACCGCCCGCCCGGCCACCCCCGGGCGCGCGATCCGCCACCGCCCGTTCCCGCCGGAAGCCGGACCCTCCCCGAGGGGAGGTGCCCGCCCGGCGGGACACCGCGGTGGCGGGGGCACCGAAATCCGCGAAAATCCCTGGTCAACCGCGAAATCCCGGGAAACCGCCGGCGGATTCCGCCGACCGGGTATCCGCGCCGTGACACAATCGTGTCCGGGTTTTCCCGCCTTAATGTTGTTTCATTTAATTTCCAGGTGGAAAACACTTCGCTGTGAGCGATTTCGGCCCTTGTCCCGTGCCTTATTCCGCCCCGTGGGTAGATCTGCCCCGGCCATACGTCGAACTCGTCGCTCAGTGCCTCATCGTCCGCGGTGTCGACGTGCTCGACCACTGGAACGATCCGCTGGACCCCCGCGACGTCTCCGTCATCGTCCGCGCCGGCGGGCCCGGCGGCCCCGGCCGGCTCCGCTTCGTCTGGGACGAGGAGAGCGGCTGGCGCTTCGGACCCATGGACGCCGAGGGCTGGGTGGCCCTGGAGCGCACCCGGTACCTTCCCGGAGGGCTACTGCCCCGCCCCGGCCAGGTCGCCGCCGTCGTCGGCCGCGTCCTGGCCGGCACCGAGACCGGCAGCCCCCACCGCCCCCGCTACCGATCCTTCCGCGACTACGGCGACGGCTTCGACGCCCGCCTCGCGGCCTACGCGCGCGCCGCGCTGCCGCGCTGACCGGCCGTCCGCCCCCGACGCCGCGGGCGGCGGGCCGGTGCCCGCGCCGGCGCCCTCGGCCTCAGTGGTCCAGCGCGGCGACCAGGTCGCCCACCAGGTCCTCGGCCGCCTCGATCCCCACCGACAGCCGCACCAGGTCGGCCGGCACCTCCAGCGGCGAGCCCGCCGCCGAGGCGTGGGTCATCCGGCCCGGGTGCTCGATCAGCGACTCCACGCCCCCCAGCGACTCCCCGAGGGTGAACACCCGCGTGCGCTCGCACACCTTCAGCGCCGCGTCCTCGCCGCCGCGCAGCCGGAACGAGATCATCCCGCCGAAGGCGCGCATCTGGCGCTCGGCGGTCTTGTGCCCGGGGTGGTCGGGCAGGCCCGGGTAGTAGACCTCGGCCACGGCCGGGTGGGCCACCAGCGCCTCGACGACCCGCTCGGCGTTGGCGCAGTGGCGGTCCATGCGCACGCCCAGGGTCTTGACGCCGCGCAGGGTCAGCCAGGCGTCGAACGGGCCGGCGACCGCGCCCATGGTGTTCTGGTGGAAGGCCAGCCGGTGGCCCAGTTCGGCGTCGGCGACCACCAGCGCGCCGCCCACCACGTCGGAGTGGCCGCCCAGGTACTTGGTGGTGGAGTGCACGACCACGTCGGCACCCAGCGCCAGCGGCCGCTGGAGGTAGGGCGAGGCGAAGGTGTTGTCGACCACCAGCAGGGCGCCCGCCTCGTGGGCCACGCCCGCCAGCGCCTCGATGTCGGTGATGTTGAGCAGCGGGTTGGTCGGGGTCTCGGCCCAGACCGCCACGGTCTCGGGCCGCACCGCCGCGCGCACCGCCTCGACGTCGGACTGGGGCACCGCGTCCCAGCGCACGCCCCAGCGCTCCAGCACCGTGGAGAACAGCCGGAAGGTGCCGCCGTAGGCGTCGCCGGGGATGATCACGTGGTCGCCCGGCTTGGCGATGGTGCGCAGCAGGGTGTCCTCGGCCGCCATGCCCGAGGCGAACGCCAGCCCGCGGATGCCCGACTCCAGCGCCGCGAGGCACTCCTCCAGCGCGGCACGGGTGGGGTTGGCGGTGCGCGAGTACTCGTAGCCGCCGCGCAGCCCGCCCACGCCGTCCTGGGCGTAGGTGCTCGTCTGGTAGATGGGGACCACAACCGCGCCGGTCTGGGCGTCGGCCTCCTGACCGGCGTGGATGGCCAGAGTCTCAAACCCGTCGAACGTCATGGCCACACCCTAGCCGCGCTCGGCGGCCAAGATCGTCCGATCCCGGCGCGTGCCCCCTACAGGGCGCGGTCGGGCACCGCCCGCAGGCCGCCCGGGCGGCGGGTGAGGCGGTCCAGGGCGGCGGCGGATGCGTCGTCGGCGGGGAGGTGGACGACCACGTGCTGGCCCTCGGCGTCGAGGATCTCGAAGGACAGCCGCAGCTCGCCGACCTCGGGGTGGACCAGCCGCTCGGCGCCGGTGCGCCGGGGCGAGGCGGGCACGGCCGCCATCCGGTCGGTGAAGGCGGCGCCGGCCGCGACCGTCAGCTCCTCCACCAGGTGCGCCAGGTGCGGGTCGGTGCGCGAGGACTCCGCCTTGAGCAGGGCCGCCTGCTGGTCGGCCACCCGGTCCCAGTCGGGGAACGCCGCGCGGGCGCGGTCGTCGGTGAACACGAACCAGGCCCGGTTGGGCGGGTCGCCGTCCAGCAGGCCCAGGGGTCCGGCCAGGCGCTCGTAGGCGGCGGTGTGGGCGAGGACGTCGCCGAGCCGGTCGAACAGCGCGGCCGGGGTGGGCTCCAGCCGGTCCAGCAGCGCCCGGATGGTGGGGCGCACGTGCCGGTCGGGCGGCATGCCACCCGGGCACAGGACGTCGGCGCCCGACGCCTCCTTGGCGAGGTTGCGCAGGTGCACGCGCTCGCTCACCGGCAGCCGCAGGGCGTCGGCGAGCGCCGCAAGCACCTGCGGCGAGGGGTTGCGGTCGCGGCCCTGCTCCAGCCGGGTGAGGTAGTCCACGCTGACGCCGGCGACGGTGGCCAGCTCGGCGCGCCGCAGGCCGGGAGTGCGCCGGCGCGGTCCGGTGGGCAGGCCCACCTCGCCGGGGGTGACGGCCTCCCGGCGGGCGCGCAGGAACGTTCCCAGATCGCTGTCGTCCACGGACCGAGTCTTGGTTGGGGCGCCCCGGCGGATCGTGGCCCCGCGAGGGCCAGGCTCGGCACGGCCTTCCCGGCGGGCGGCACCCCCAGCAGACTGGGGGCCATGAGCATCACCCCGACCCTCACCCTGGAGATCCGCACCCCGACCCCTGCCCTTGAGCCGCCCGGCCGGCCGGGCCACCGGGCGCACCCCGTCGCGGCGGACGGGGCCGCCTGATGCGCTACCGCCTGTTCGGCCCCTCCGGGCTGCGCGTGTCCGAGCTGTTCCTGGGCGCCATGACCTTCGCCGACGCCGAGGAGGCCCGGCGGATGGTCGACGTCTTCGCCGACGCCGGCGGCAACGTCATCGACACCGCCTCGGCCTACGGCGACAGCGAGGAGGTGCTCGGCGATGTCCTGCGCGACCGCCGGGACCGCTTCGTGGTCGCCACCAAGTTCGCGCTGACCCGCCGGGAGGGCGACCCCAACTCCGGCGGCGGCCACCGCAAGAACGTCATGCTGTCGCTGGAGGAGAGCCTGCGGCGGCTGCGCACCGACTACATCGACCTGCTGTGGGTGCACACCTGGGACGAGTACACGCCGATCGAGGAGACCGTGCGGGCGCTGGACGACGCGGTGCGCGCGGGCAAGGTCCTCTACGTGGGCGCCTCCAACCTGCCCGCGTGGGTGGTGTCGCGCGCCAACACGCTGGCCGAGTGGCGCGACTGGACCCCGTTCTCCGGCGTCCAGGTGCCCTACAGCCTGCTGCGCCGCGACATCGAGCGCGAGCTGCTGCCCATGGCCGAGGGCTACCAGATGAGCGTGGCCGCCTACGGCGCGCTCGGGGCCGGGGTGCTGTCGGGCAAGTACACCGCCCCGGGCGGACCGCCGCCGGGCACCCGGGTGGACCCCGCGTCCCTCACCGAGCGCGACCACCGGGCCGCGCGCGCCGTGGCCGAGGCCGCCGCCGAACTGGGGGCCACGCCCACCCAGGTGGCCCTGGCCTGGATCCGCTCCCGCTCCCCGGCCGTGCACCCGATCATCGGCGCGCGCACGGCCGAGCAGGTCCGCGAGAACCTGGGCGTCCTGGACGTCGCCCTGCCCGCCGAGGTCGCCGACCGCCTGACCGCGTCGGTGGACTTCGACCCGGGGTACCCCCACGACCTCAACGCCGGACCGCGCCCGTGGCTCTTCGGCGGCGAGGGAGTGGAGCTGGAACCCCGCTTTGGACCTCGCTTCCGCACCTCCCCCTGAGGGCGGGGGCTCGGCGGCCGCGGGTGGAGGCGCCCCGGCCGCCCCCGACAACCCGAAGGCCGGGTGGGGGGCCGGGGGCGGGGGGCCCCCCCCCCCGGCACAACCAACCGAACGGCCGGGGGGGGGGGCGCCCCGCCCCCCCCCCACACCCCGAAGGCCGGGTGGCCGCCGCTTCGCGGCGGCCACCCGGCCTTCGACATCCGTCCATCCCCGCTACGCGGGCGGGATCAGCACTCCTGCTTGGCGTCGGCCGCCGAGGTGCCCTCGACGCCTTCGGCGACCTCGCTGCCCGGGCCGCTGGTGGAGGTGAAGCCGTCCCAGTCGGCCGCGAGGACGAGCTGGACGGTGTCGCCCAGCGCGGGGTTCTCCTCGGTGGTGGCGTTGACGGCCTCGCTCGCGATCGCCTCGGCGTGGGCCTCCTGGCCCGGGCCGTAGTAGACGGTGCTCTGCTCGGGGATGACCTCGGGGTTGCCGGTGCCGACCACCTGGAAGCCCTCGGTGGTCAGCCACTGGCCGACCTGGTCGGCGAGGTTGGGCGTGCCCTTGCCGTTCAGCACCTCGACGGAGACGTCGCCCGGCTCGACCTTCTCGGCGCCGCCGCCACCGCCGCCGCCGTTTCCACCGCCGCCGTTGCCGCCGCCTCCGCCGCCGTTGCCGCCACCGCCACCGCCGCCGCCCTGGTCGTCGTTACCGGCGATGTCCTCGTCCTTGGCGATGGCGTCGAACAGCTCACTGGCCTGCGGCTCGCTGAACACCAGCCGGTTGGGGTCGGCGGGGTCCTGGCCGTTGGGCACCGTGACGAAGTTGACGTTGTTGAGGTCGACCTCGCGCATCGCCACGGCGATGTCGGTCATGACGTCCAGGGTCAGCTCGTCGTCGGTGGTCATGGTCTCGGTGACCGAGCCGAGGAAGCCGGTGAGGTTGGCCGGGCTGGACAGGACGTCGCCCTGCATGACCTCGTTCAGCATGGCGCCCAGGAACTGCTGCTGGCGGCCGATGCGCGCGGTGTCGGTGCCGTCGCCCTGGGCGTAGCGGGAGCGCATGTAGCCCAGCGCCTCCTCGCCGTCGAGCACCTGCTCGCCGGCCTCCAGGTGCAGCTTGGCCTTGTCGTCGTCGATGGGCTGGGGGATGCACATCTTCACCCCGCCCAGGGAGTCGACGATCCCCTTGAAGCCGGTGAAGTCGACGCTGATGAAGTGGTCGATGTGGATGCCGGTGACCTGCTCCACGGCCTTCCACTGGCACTGCACGCCGCCGAAGGACATGGCGGAGTTGATCATGCCGCGCTGGGCGGCCATACCGGGGTGCTCGCCGTTGGCCTCGCAGGCGGGCAGGTCCACCATCAGGTCGCGCGGCAGGTTGATCATCGTGGCGCGCCCGTTGTTGGGCGAGATGTGCGCGATGATCAGGGAGTCCGGCCGCTCGCCCTCGGCTTCGCCGTAGTTGGCGTTCTCGCCGGTGCGGACGTCGGAGCCGATCACCATGATGTTCAGCGCGCCCTCGACCCTGCTGGGCCGGTCGCCGAAGGCGTCGGTGTCGACGTCCTCCTGGTTGATGTTGCCGTAGATGTCGTAGTAGGCGGCGTAGGCGGTGAGGCTGCTGCCGATCACGAGGGCCGTCGTGATGACGGAGATCCAGCCGCCGACGGACAGGCTCTTCCGTGCCGCGTGGCCCTTCGCGGAGCCTCGGGATGAGCGTTTTCTGGGCAATGTCGCACCAAGGAAAGGGAGGGGTCAGGTCAGCGGCTTGAGGGATTCGGCGATTGCGGGGGTACCGGGCCGCGCACCGGCGATCGCCGTGGCACGCTCCATGCCAAGCCGCGCTTGCAGGGTAGTCGACTCTCCGTCGGGGATGAGGACCAGCGGAACCGCGCCGGCCACGGGCCCCAGGAGAAGGGACAGGTCCGAACCCAGGACTGTGAGGGAGTCCCGCGCCGAGGTGATCATAGCCACGCGGTCGGCGGATGTCAGCCCCCACCCCGCCAGGCGACGCCGCGCGGCGTCGACGAGCTGGGCGCCGGTGCGGCCCTCGGGCCCGCCGGGCGGCCCCGCGAGGGCGAGGGTGTCGGGATCCACGGGTGCGGCGGGGAAGAAGCGGTCGCCGTAGCCCCGGACCTCGACGGTGTAGTCGAGGGCGGTGGGCGGGCAGTCGGCCATCGGCGCGCCCAGCGGGTGCAGGGAGGTGCCGACCACCTCGCGCGCGCCGGTGTCGAGCGCGGCGGACACGCGTGCGGGGTCGGCCACCGCGACGTCGCCCTCGGGGACCTCGCCGGCCTCGCCCAGCACCGCCGTGGCGCCGGTGGAGAAGCAGGCCAGCAGCCACACCAGGCTCTGCCAGTGCGGCGGCAGCGCCAGGGCGACGCGGTCGCCGGGCTCCACGCCGAGGCCGTCGACCAGCATGTTGGCGGTCTTGGCCACCCAGTTGTCGACCGTGGCGAAGGAGAGTTCGACCCGGCCGCCGGTGTCGGGGTCGTAGGCGGTGACGAACGGGCGTGCGGGATCGGCCGCGACGGCCGAGCGCCACAGGTCAACGGGGGTTTCCGCGCCCACGCGCGCCCTCCTTTCGGCTTGTCCTCGGCTGTTCCCGGGTTCGTCCTCGGCTGCCGCTCACCGCCTGCGGACCGGTCGGGAACGGTCCGCGACGGGCCGCACCGGTCCGGGGATCTGCCACATGGTACTCAGGCGACGGAGGGGACGGCGCCGCGCGCGGTGCGGTGCAAGGCGGCGCGCCGGGGCGCCGACGTCACGATTCGGCACTGATCCGCGCGCCCCACCCCCCGAGACCGCCGCACGCGGGGCGGGGGAACTGAGAGGCTGCCCCCATGGGACAGACTTCCGCGCGGCTGTTCACCCGTGTGACCGCGGCCCCCGCCATCGCGATCTCGGCCTGGCTGCTCGTGGCGTTCCCCCTGCTGGTGGCGGGGGCGTTCACCCCGCTGGCCGGCGCCCTGCTGGGCGTCCCGGCGGTGGCGCTGGGCCTGCTGGCGGCGGCGCGGCTGGTGCCCCCGGCGCCGGCGGCGGAGTCGGGTGAGGACGTGCCGTGGTGGCCGCTGGTGCTCACCGTGCTGATCGCCGCGGCCTTCACCGCCGTGCAACTGGCCTACCACGCCGAGACCCTGGTCATCCGGCGCGACCCCGCCTCCTACGCCCAGTTCGCGTTCTGGATCGCCGAACACGGCTCGCTGCCCATCCCCCAGCAGCGGGAGCTGATCGCGGGCGACGACCCCGCGCTCATCTACGACAGCCTCGCCTACTACGAGGTGGGCGAGGTGGTGTGGCCGCAGTTCCTCGCCGGCGCGCCGCTGGTCTACGCCGTCGGGTACTGGCTGGGCGGCACGACCGGGATGCTCCTCACCCCGCCGGTCATCGGCGGCCTGGGCGTGCTGACCTTCGGCGGCCTGGCCGGGCGCCTGGTGGGGGTGCGGTGGGCGCCGCTCGCCGCGCTGGTGCTGGCGGTGTGCCAGACCCAGCAGTGGGTCAGCCGGTCCACCTACAGCGAGCCGGTGGCCCAGGTGCTGCTGCTGGGCGCGCTGGCGCTGGCCTTCGACGCGCTGACGCGGCGCAGTGCCCTGGGCGACCGCTGGGGGCTTGCGCACGCGCTGGCGGGGGGCGCCGGGCTGATCTTCGGGCTGGGCCTGGTGGTGCGCATCGACGCGCTGCGCGACCTGCTGCCGCTGGTGGGGTTCGTCGGGCTGCTGCTGCTGGCCCGGCGCGGCCAGGCGCTGCCCCTGCTGGCCGGGCTCGCCCTGGGTGTGGGCTACGGGTTCACCGCCGGCTACGGGTTGTCCCGGCCCTACCTGGAGCACCTGTCCGACTCGCTCAACCCGCTGCTGCTGATCAGCGCCGGGGTGGTGGCGGCCGTGGCGCTGGGGGTGGCGCTGCTGTGGCGGCGCGGGGTGCCGCGCACCGACCGCCCCCGGTGGCTGCCGGCGGTCGGCGCGGCGGCCGTGGTGGTGGTGATGGCGGCGCTGGCGCTGCGCCCCCTCGTCTACACCGACTACGGCCACGGCGACGCCGTGACCGCGCTGTACATCGGGCAGGTGCAGGCGTTCGAGGGGCTGCCCGCCGACCCCGACCGCACCTACTACGAGCTGAGCCTGTACTGGGTGGGCTGGTACGTGGGGCTGAGCACGGTGCTGCTGGCGACCTTCGGCGCCGCCGTGCTCGCCCGCCGGATCCTGCTGCGCCGCGAACCGCAGTGGGTGCTGCCCGCGCTGGTCCTGGGCTGGACGGTGGTCACGACGCTGCTGCGCCCCGCCATCACCCCCGACCACCCGTGGGCGAGCCGGCGGCTGATCGTCCTGGTGATCCCGGCGTTCATCCTGTTCGCGGTGTGGTTCACCGCCTGGCTGACCCGGCGGCTGGCCACCGAGCCCGCCGTGGAGCGCCGGGCGGTCCGCACGGCGGTCGCGGGCCTGGCGGCGGCGGTGGGCGCGGCGGTGATGCTGGTGCCGACCGCCATCACCGCGTGGGGGGTGATGACCTACCGCTCCGACGTGGGCAGCGTGGCCGCAACGCGCGAGCTGTGCCGGGCGATTCCCGACGACGCGAGCGTGCTCATCGTGGACGGCGCCTACGCCAACTTCATGCAGCTCGTGCGGGGCATGTGCGGGGTGCCCACGGCGGCGCTGGCCTCGGCCGTGCCGCAGGCCGACGCCGCCCGCGTGGTCGAGGAGATCCGCGAGCGCGGCCGCACCCCGGTGCTGGCGGCCGGGGCGCCGGAGGACCTGCGCCCGTTCCTCCCCGAGGGCACCACCATGACCAACCCGTTCGACGTGCACACCGAGCAGGACCCCAGCACCCTGATGGAGCCGCCGTCGGGGCCGTGGATCTTCGACGACGACCTGTGGATCGCGGTCGTCCGGTAGGGGCGGGCCGGGCCGCGGCTATTCTGGCTGGGGCGCGGGGGGCGGCGCGCCGGTCCGGCCCCGGGCGCGCGGGCGGCGGCGCGGCGGCCGGCGGGCCGGCATAGGTCCACCGGACCACACGGTCCGCGCGTTCCCCGCGGTCCGCGTGCGGCCCCCACCATCACCGGCGAGTGAGTGAACCTGACACCGTGAGCGAGATGCCCGACACCCCTGACGGCCCCGACGGCGCCCCCGGCGCGCCGGAGGCCGCACCCCACGTCTCCATCGTGCTGCCCTGCTACAACGAGCAGGACCACGTGGTCAAGGAGATCGAGCGCATCTGCGCCGCCATGGACGCCTCCGGCCACACCTACGAACTGCTGGCCATCGACGACGCCTCCACCGACGACACGCTCGCCCGCCTGCGCGAGGCGGAGCCGCTGTTCGACCACCTGCACGTGGTGGCCTTCCCGCACAACGGCGGCGCGGGCACCGTGCGCCGGATCGGCACCCAGCGCGCCCGGGGCGAGATCGTGGTGTGGACCGACGCCGACATGACCTACCCCAACGAGCGCATCCCCGAGTTCGTGGACCTGCTCGCCGCCCAGCCCCACATCGACCAGGTGGTGGGCGCGCGCACCCAGGAGGCCGGCAGCCACCGGTTCCTGCGGGTGCCGGCCAAGTGGCTGATCCGCAAGGTCGCCGAGCGGCTGACCAACACCCGCATCCCCGACCTCAACTCGGGCCTGCGCGCGTTCCGACGCGAGGTGTCGCTGCCCTACCTGCGGCTGCTGCCGCCCGGCTTCTCCTGCGTCACCACCATCACCCTGGCGTTCCTGTCCAACCAGCACCCGGTGCAGTACGTGCCGATCGACTACGCCAAGCGCGCGGGCACGTCCAAGTTCCACTTCGTGCGCGACGCCTACCGCTACATCCTCCAGGTGCTGCGGATGGTGATGTACTTCAACCCGCTGAAGGTGCTGATGCCCATCGCGCTGTGGCTGGTGGGCATCGGCGCGGCCAAGTTCGTGTTCGACCAGGTGCGCACCCCGCTGTACATCCCCAACAACACGATCATGCTGCTGACCAGCGGGCTGATCGTGGGCGCGCTGGCGCTGCTGGCCGACCTCATCGTGCGCTCGCGCGACGGCGCCTGACGACGGGGCGGCGAGGGCGATGCGGATCAGCCTGGTGGGCCCCACCCACCCCTACAAGGGCGGCGGCGCCCGGCACACCACCGAGCTGGCCCACCAGCTCGCCGCGCGCGGCCACGAGGTGGTCATCGAGTCGTGGCGGGCGATGTACCCCGAGCGGCTGTACCCGGGGCGCCAGACGGTCGAGGCGCCCGAGGGCGAGCCGTTCCCCGCCACCCGCCGCGCCCTCGCCTGGAACCGGCCCGATAGCTGGTGGCGCGCGGGCCGGCGCATGGGGCGCGGCGCCGACCTGGTGGTGCTCACTGTCCTGATCCCGCCGCAGGCCGTGCCCTACCTGGGCGTCCTCGCCGGGGTGGGCGGGCGCGCCCGCACGCTCGCGCTGTGCCACAACGTGCTGCCGCACGAGCGCGGCCCCGCCGACACCGCCCTGATGCGCACCCTGCTGCGCCGCGCGGACGCCGTCCTGGCGCACTCCCCCGAGCAGGCCCGACTGGCGCGCGGACTGACGGGTCCCGGCGCCGACGTCCGCACGGCGGCGCTGCCCCCGCACCTGCCGACGGCGCCGGGAGGCGGCCCTGGCTCCAGCGGGGGTGGAGGCGGGGGTGCCTCCTCGTCGGGTGGTGGCGGCGGCGGTGGCGGGCGCCGCGACCGCCTGCTGTTCTTCGGCATCGTGCGCCCCTACAAGGGCGTGGACGTCCTGCTGCGCGCCCTGGCCGCCGGCGCCCCGCCCGAGGTGCGACTCACCGTCGCCGGGGAGTTCTGGGGCGGCGCGGCCGAGGAGCTGCGGGCGCTGGCGCGCGAGCTGGGCGTCGCCGACCGGGTGGAGTTCCGCGAGGGCTACGTGCCCGCCGAGGACATCCCCGGGCTGTTCGCCGACGCCGACGCGGTCGTGCTGCCCTACCGCACCGCCACCGCCACGCAGAACGTGTGGCTGGCCCACGAACACGGCCTGCCCGTGGTGGCCACGCGCGCGGGCGCCCTGCCCGAGCAGGTGACCGACGGGGTCGACGGCCTGCTGTGCGCGCCGGACGACCCCGCCGACCTGGCCGGTGCCCTGGCCCGCCTCTACGCCCCCGGCGAGGCCGAACGCCTCCGCGCCGGAGTGCGCACGGCCGACCCCAAGCCCGTGTGGGACGCCTACATCGACGCCCTCACCGCGCCCGGGCCGCCGTAAGCCTCCAACGCGGGCGAGGGTCATCGCCTCGCTCGGCAGGGGTACGGGTGGGCGACGGGGCGGCGACGGTACCGGGGGCCAGGGGCAGCGGTTTCCGTTCGGCAGGTTTTCCGGCTGGGGTGGGCAACGAGGTCGGCAACGGCGGCGGATGGCCCGGGCGGCGGTCATCGGTTCGCGCGCCAGGGGTTGAGGCAGGCGACGAGGGCGGCGACGGCGGCGGGTGGCCAGGGCAGCGGTTCCCGTTCGGCAGGTTCCGGCTGGGGTGGGCGACGGGGCGGCGAGGTCGGCGAGTGGTCCGGGTAGGCGGTTTCCGTTCAGCAGGGTTTGGGCCTGAGGTGGCCGACGAGAGCGGCAACGGCGGCGGATGGCGCGGGCGGGTCCGACTGTGCGTGGCGGCGGCCTCTCGGGCCAATGCGGCTCATGGGGTGGAGCACGGAGCCTCTGCGCCGTCCATCCGCCATGTGTGGGCATTTCCGGTAGACCGCCTCGTTCGCAAAACGGGCAAGCCGGACACCAACTCCCCGATATCTCACAATGTGAGACAAAAACAGCCTCTTTCGCCGCGAGATGCGCCTACGAAACGCCCTTCCGAAGGAAAGAGGAGGTTCGTCGCCTCCGGAAACGGGCATGGCGGGCAAAAGGGCGCGACATCCACTCCGCCCGTCTCACCATGCGGACATAACGACCCCCATGAAGCCCCTCAGGGGGCGCTGCGGCCACTTTCCGCAGGGACAAAAGGGGCAAAGGCCACGAAACGCCGCCCCGCGTGCAGACGAGATGCGGATTCGCCTCACGCCCCTGCCCCCCAGAGCTGCCCAGGGCAGAGCCCCCCGCCCCATCTCAACCACCCGCCCCGGGCACCGATGCCCGCCGCCCCGGCCCTCCGCCGCCTTCGGCGCCCCCGTCGCCACCCCGGCCACCCGCCCCGCACACCGGTGGTCGCACGCCCCAACCCCCGCCCGCCCTCGGCGCCCCCGTCGCCACCCAGCCACCGCCCCGCTGAACGGTGATCAACCCCCCGACACGCGACGCGGCCCCCGGCGGACATCTCCGCCGGGGGCCGCGTTAGCCGTGTCGCATCGTCACAAGCCCAAGCCCAAGCCCAAGCCCAAGCTCAGGCCCGCACCACCGCGCTGGGCTCCTGCTCCGCCGGGACCTTGCCGTGCACGATCAGGTCGGTCCACAGGTCGCAAACACGGGACAGCGAGTAGTTCTCGTTGATCTCCGCCTGGGCCGCGCGGCGCGCGGCGTCGAAGCGGCCCTCGGAGACGATCGCGTGGATGGCGTCGGCCATCTCCTCGGTGCTGTCGTGCAGCCACCGCGCCGAGTAGATCGTGTCGGCGCCCGGCCAGGTCAGCACCGCCGGGACGCCGCCCGAGGCCGCGCACTCGGCCGGGGCCAGGTGGAAGCTCTCGTCGTCGCTGGTGGACAGCATGAACCCGACCCGGCGCAGCCAGGTGGCGACATCGGGGCCGAACGGGTCGAACACCACGCCCTCCGACAGCAGCGGGTCGCGCTGCACCGTGCGGTAGGTGCGCTCGTAGTACTCGCGCTCCTCGGGGCGGTTCCACACCCACCAGTAGTCCCAGGGCTGCTTGGACTTCACGGCCAGGGTGTAGCGCGGGTCGCGGCGGCGCAGTTCGCCCAGGACCTCGATGCCCCGGTCCAGCCGCTTGCGCGACGGCGCGATCCCGATCATGCCCAGCGTGAACTCCGCGCCGGGCAGCTTGGGCCGGTCCAACTGGGCCACGTCCACCCAGTTGGGCAGCACGATGACCTTGTCGGCCGGGTAGCCCGCCAGCTCGCGCGTGAGCGAGGCGTAGTAGGGGCTGACGCAGACCACCGCGTCGACCTTGTCGATGTCGAGCTTGCGCGGCCACTCCGCGTACAGCTCGAAGCGGTGCAGCCGCACCACGAGCCGCTGGTCGGGCCGCTTGTGCTCGGCGTAGAACAGCGCGTTGGGGCCGCACCACTCGCAGATGACGACATCCGCCCAGGCCGCCAGCTCCTTGCTGCGGTACTGGTCGTGGGAGCGCAGCGCCTCCCACTCGTCCAGGCGGACGTCCAGGCCCGGCAGCGACATCAGGTACTCGGCGAGGCGGGTGAAGAACTTGAGGTCGTGGCCGGCGATGACGACCTTCAGCGGGCGCTCGGGGTCGGCGCCCGCCGGCGCCGGGGGGCACGCCAGGTCGAGGTAGCCGCGCAGCCGCGCGGCCGCCCGCTCCAGGGTGAAGTCGGCCGCCGCCGCGCGGCAGCGCTCGGCCGCCTCGCGGTAGATCTCGGGGTCGGCGGCCAGGGTCAGCGTGTCGGCGACGGAGTCCAGGGTCTCCCCCGCGTAGAGCGGGTAGTCGGCGCCCAGCAGCCGCTCGTGCATGGGGGTGCGGTTGACCACGACCGGCAGGCCCAGCGAGCCCAGCTCCAGGACCTTGGTCGACAACTCCAGGCTGGCGTCCATCTCGGGGGCGCGCCAGGACAGGCCGACGTCGCAGGCGGCCGACAGCCGCAGCGCCTCCGCCCGCGGCTTGCCGCCGTGCCACACCACGCCCTCGGTGCCCTCCAGCGCCTTGCTCATGCGCTTGGCCCAGTCGGGGTCGTCGCGGTGCACCTTGTCGCCGATCATGTGCAGCTCGGCGGGCACGCCGCGCGCGGCCAGGGCCGCCGGCAGCTCGGTCATCTCCAGGGTGTTCCACCGCTGGGCGAACTTGCCGGTGTAGACGAGCTTGAGCGGCGCGTGCGGCGCGCCGGCGCCGGCCACCCCCTCGGGGGTGACCACGACCGGCGGGAACAGCACGCTCTTGCCGCAGGCCGCCGGGATGGTGCTCTCCAGGAAGCCGCGCAGCTCCTCGGTCTGGCACAGCAGGAACCGCGAGGCCACCGCGATGTCGGTGATCTCCGAGACCGAGGTGGCGGTCATCTCCGCCACCGTCTGGGGGACGTCGGTGAGGTAGGTCCACAGCCGGCCCGCCAGCGCCTCGGTCTGGGCCGCCGCGATGGCCAGCCGCTTGCCGCGCACGACGATGAGGTCGAAGGGACGCTCGGCGTCGAGCCGGGTGATCAGCTCGACGGCCTGGTCGGGGGTGAGCCCGCGCGGACCGGCGTCGGGAACCAGCCGCTCCTCGTAGGTGCGGCGCACGACCACGCCCGGGACCGTGGTGAGCGGCGCCACCAGCCGATCGGTCGTCACCGGCGCCTTCAGCAGCAGGGTGGCCTCGCACCCCGCCGCCGCCAGGCCCTGGGTCATGGACTGGGCCCAGATCGCCGAACCGTCGATGATGTTCAGGTCGACGTCGCCGTAGACGAGCGCGCGCAGGCTCCTCGGGCGCTCGCTCGCCGCGCCGCCGGGGCGGTCAGCCCGAGGGCTTCCGGCGTCGCCGACTCCGCTCGCTCGCTCGCGTTCGCGAGGATGGTTGGTCACGTGCTTCCCTTCATTCCGGTCCTCCGGGCTCGGCCTCGGTGGACGCCTGCCCACCGGTACGCGAGGTCCGGAGAGCGGCCGTGCTCGTTGTGCGGTGTCGGCGGGGTGCGCCGGGGGCAGGCCCCGCAGCGGCCGGCCGGCGTGGCGCCGGTCCTGGGCCGGGGGTCAACCGACATTGGGCGTGGTGCGGGCGTGGTCGGGCGCGTCCTCCTCGCCGGCGCCGCGCAGCGGCCCCAGGGCCAGCAGCCGCGCGCCGTGCCGGTTCCACACGCCCGGCTGGAGCGCGCGGGCGACCAGTTCGCGCCGGGCGAGTTCCGGCGCGATCGCGCTGACGAAAACATACTCCTGCTCGGCCACCGCTTCGTCGACCGCGTCGGGCGCGGCGGGGGAGGCGCCCGAGGAGCGCCACGACCCCACGGCGGGGCCGACGGCGTCGGCGCCGGAGCACTCCGCGGCGCACAGCAGGTCGGCGAGGTGGGCGGCGCCGCGCGGCGCGGTCCACAGCACCGTCCAGTGCGCCGTGGCCGCCTCGGCCAGCCGCGCCCAGTCCTCGGGGCGGGGTGCGCCGCCGAAGGCGGCGCCGGGCGCCAGGCGGACCGGCACGCCGTGGGAGCGCAGCCGCTCCACGCCGGCCAGGTTGGCCGCGGCCTCGGGCACCACGACCTCGCTGGGGGCGTGCTGCTGGTCCAGGACGTCGCCGGCCAGCAGCAGCGAGGTGTTGTCGTCGCCGGGGGCCGCCAGGACGGCGACCTCGCGGGTCTTCAGCGGCAGCGAGGGGCTGCCCGACCCGGGCGCGAAGGCGACCTTGCCGAAGATCTCGGCGAGGCGGACCGGGGTGGCGTCGGTGAGGAACACCGAGCGCAGCACCAGCCGCAGCTCCTCGGCGGTCAGCGGGCCCCTCTCGCGCAGCCGCGCCAGTTCGTCGGAGGCCGCGCTGGAGCGCAGCGCGCCGGCGTTGGCGGGCACCGCGCGCACGGCCGGGCCGTTCTGGCCGGTGGGGTGGGTGCGCTTGAGGTCGCCCAGCAGCAGCGCGCGGGCGCCGCAGACCAGGGCTCGGTCGGCCAGGCCGGAGTCGTCGACGACCACGGTGGCGCTGGAGCGCAGCACCTCGGGGAGGTCGGCCCAGCCCGGCTCCAGGCGGCGCAGGCCGTCCTCGGCGAGGCGGCCGACCAGGCGGTCCACGACCACGCCGCCGGGCGCGGGCGAGGGCACGTGGGCGGGTTCGGCGGCGCGCTCGGGCTCGGCGGCGACCGGGTTGAAGCGGTGCAGCGGGACGCCGAGGTCGCCGTCGTAGACCAGGTCGAAGGCCAGGGTGGCCAGCGCGGGCGGCGCCGGGGCGTCGGCCACCAGGATCGAGGGCACACCCCGCGACTCGGCGGACTCGATGACCCAGTTGAGCACCCGGGTGCGGTCGGCCACGGCGGGGTCGCCAGCGTGGGCCCACAGGGAGCCCGGCGCGGTGGCCGAGGCCGAGACCAGCACGACGTCGACGTCGACCGACTCGAACGCCGACTGGGCGTCCTGCGGGCGCAGCGGCACGACCCGCACGTAGGGCTCGATGGCGGCGCGGGCGGCCGGGGAGAGGATGCCGGCGACCACCAGGCGGTCGTCGCGCACGCCCAAGCTGCCCGACAGCAGGCGGGTCTCCTGGCGCTCGGCGTCGAAGGAGCGCACGGGCTCGGCCTTGCGGCGGCGCCCGGTGCCCTGCTGGGTTCGGCCGGCCCGGCGCCACAGGCGGAAGAGGTCCCGCGGCAGGCGCAGCAGGCCGCGGCCGGGCCGCTTGGCCGCCGCGGTCAGCGCGCGGCCGACCTGGAGGGAGGTCGAGCCCTCCAGCGCGGCCAGCCGGGCCTTGGCCTCCTGGAGTTGGGCCTCCCGCTCCGAGAGCGCCTGCCGGAGCTGTTCGGTGTGGCTCAGTTCACGCCGTTTCACGGGATACTTCCTGCCTTGCGAGGTTGAGGGATCCGGTCACGTGCCGCGGCGGACGCGCGCCGCCCGGCCCTGCGCTCACCGGTCCGCCAGGATGGTGGCGATGCGCTCGCCGGCGTGGCCGTCCCACAGCGGGGGCACGTCGGCGACCGCGCTCGCGCCCAGGCGCTCGCCCGCCAGGAGCTTGGAGACCAGGCCGGGAAGCTCGGAGTCGACGACGAGCCGGTTGCTGCCATGGGTGATCGTAACCGGGCGCTCGGTGTTGGGGCGCAGGGTGAGGCACGGCACCCGCAGGATGGTGGTCTCCTCCTGCACGCCGCCGGAGTCGGTGACCACGGCGGTGGAGGCGCGCACCAGGGTCACGAAGTCGATGTAGCCCAGGGGCTCCAGCAGGTGCATGCGCGGGTGCTCGGCGAGCCCGGCGGCGGTGAGCGCGGCCCGGCCGCGCGGGTGCACCGGCATGACGACGTCGATCTGGTCGGCGACCTCGTGCAGCCGCGCCACCAGCCGGGCGACGACCTCGGGGTCGTCGACGTTGGCCGGGCGGTGCAGGGTGGCCGCCACGTAGGACTCCGGCAGCTCCACGCGGGAGCGCAGGGCGTCGGTGTCGAAGCGGTCGATGTTGCCCAGCAGGGTGTCGATCATCGGGTTGCCGACGAAGTGCACCCGGTCCACGGCCACGCCCTCGGCGGCGAGGTGGCCGACCGCCTCGGGGCTGGTGGCGAAGAGGATGTCGGAGAGCTGGTCGGTGACGCGGCGGTTGACCTCCTCGGGCATCGTCCAGTCGAAGGAGCGCAGCCCGGCCTCGACGTGGGCGACGGGGATGTGCAGCTTGGCGGCGACCAGCCCGGCGGCGAGCGTGGAGTTGACGTCGCCGTAGACCACGACCAGGCCCGGTGAACGGGAGATGAACTCTCGCTCCAGGCCGACCATCAGCGCCGCGGTCTGCTCGGCGTGGGAGCCCGACCCCACACCCAGGTCGACGTCGGGGCGGGGCAGGCCCAGCTCGCGGAAGAACACCGCCGACATGCGGTCGTCGTAGTGCTGGCCGGTGTGCACCACCGACTGGCGGACGTCGCGCTTGGCCAGGGCCGCCACGACCGGCGCCGCCTTGACGAAGTTCGGGCGCGCGCCGACGATGTGCACGACCTCCCCGGCCGCGGCGTAGCCGCCGTAGGCTGGAGCGGGGGCCTGGCCCGCGCGCACCGCGCCCTGGGAGCGGTCGGTCCGTGCGCCATCGGCATCGGCGGCTCCGCTGACTCGGCCGCTGTCCGAACGGTCGGCCGGTGCTGATGACATCATGTTCCCCTCAAAGAACGACGTTCGACGATTCACGACCGTGCTCGACGCCGAGGCGTCACCGGCGGATCATCCCGACATGGTTGGATACCCCACCGTGCGCAACATCGTGAAAGCGGCTTCCTTTACCGCGACTCTGACCTTGCGGCATCTTCGCGACGAGCCCGCCCGGCTGCCGCTGCTGGCGCTCCGGCTGCTGCCGGACCGGGTACGGGCGGGTGCGCGCAGCGCCATGGGCCGCACCGGTGCGCTGCCCCGGGCCTACGCCCTGTGGGACGCGGGTCGCCGCGCGGAGGCGGTCGACACGGTCCGCGGCGCCGCTCATGGAGCCTCCCCTCGTCGCCTCGCCCGACTGACCGCGTTCGCACTTGCGGTCGAGCGGCCCGAGGTCGCCGAGGAGCTTATCGGGAGACTGCCCGAGGACAGGCGCAGGGCCGGACTGGCGCACCGACTGGCGCTGACCACGGGACGAGCCGTGCGCGAGCACGCGGCGGCCCCGGCGGGCAGCCAGTCGCACCCTCCCACGGTAGCGCCGGAGGAGGGAACGCGACACCACGACGCGATGAACGATCGGGTATCGACCGATACCGACCGCCCCGGCCGCACTGTCCACCGTGTCCTGCACCTGGTCACCAACGCCCTGCCGCACACCAACGCCGGCTACACCCAGCGCACCCACCGCATCGCCCTGGGCCAGCGCGCCGCCGGGCTGGACCCCCACGTCGTCACGCGGGTGGGCTACCCGCTGACCAAGGGGATCCCCGACACCCGCGCACGCGTGGAGGTCGACGGCGTCCCCTACCACCGGCTGCTGCCCTGGACCGCGCCCGCCGACGACGCCGCCGAGCTGCGCGCCGGGGTGCGCCTGGCGCTGCCGCTGGTGCGGCGCCTGGCGCCCGACGTGCTGCACGCCGCCAGCAACCACGGCAACGCCCGGGTGGCGCTGGAGCTGGGCCGGCTCCTGGACCTGCCGGTGGTCTACGAGGTCCGCGGGTTCCTGGAGGAGTCCTGGCTCTCGCGCGACCCCTCCCGCAGCGTCGAGGACGCCTTCTACACCACCGAGCGGGCGCGCGAGACCGCCTGCATGCACGCCGCCGACCTGGTGGTGACCCTGGGCGAGACCATGCGCGCCGAGATCGTGGGGCGCGGGGTCGATGCGGCCAAGGTCGTCGTGGTACCCAACGCGGTGGACGAGGCGTTCCTGGAGCCGCTGCCCGACGCCGCCGGCCTGCGCCGCGAACTGGGCATCGGCGCTGACGACTTCGTGGTCGGCACCACCACGAGCTGCTACAGCTACGAGGGCCTGGACACCCTGGTCGACGCCGTGGCCGAACTGCGCCGGCGCGGGGTGGCCGCCCACGCGCTGATCGTGGGCGACGGCCCGGAGCTGGGCGCGCTGCGCGAGCGCGCCGCCGAGGCCGGGCTGGAGGGCGCCGCGCACTTCCCCGGCCGGGTGCCGGCCGCCGAGGTGCGCCGCTACCACGCGGCGCTGGACGTGTTCGCGGTGCCGCGCCGCGACGAGCGGGTGAGCCGCCTGGTCACCCCGCTCAAGCCGGTGGAGGCGATGGCCGGGGGCCTGCCGGTGGTGGCCGGCGACCTGGAGGCGCTGCGCGAGATCGTGGAGCCCGGCACCACGGGCGAACTCGTGCCGCCGGGGCGCCCCGACGCGCTGGCGGAGTGCCTGGAGAAGCTGGCCGCCGACCCCGACACCCGGCGGGCCTACGGCCGGGCCGCGCGCGAGCGCGTGGGCCGCGACCGCACCTGGGAGGCCGCCGCGCACCGCTACATCGCCGCCTACGGCCGCCTGCGGGGGCTGGGGGGCTGACCCCCGGGCCGCCCGCACTCCCCCGCACTTCCCCGCGCTCCCGCCGGACCGCCGGATTCCGACCGCTTCCCACCCGCCCGCGCCCGCGCGCCCCGTGCGCGCGGGCGCGCGTGGAGTGGCGGTGCGCCGCGGCCGACCGGTGAAGACCCCGCCCGCGCGCCGGACGGGTCGGGCGAGCGGTAATGTGTACCTGTTCGTCACGGTATGGGATCCACTGACCGCTCCCGCGGCCGCCCGGAGCGGTACCCGATCCGGGCCGGGTTGCGGCGATGTCTACACACGGCGTTCAACGGCGGAATCTTGGGTGACTCCGGGGTAAATTCCTCCGAACGAGTGGGAGTTTCCGCCGGGTCCGGCCGAAACGCTGATTTACAGTCGGAAATCAGCAAGAGGCGTGCGCCCCTGCGGGTGTTCAACGGTTGGGGCGCCATCGCGGCCGGATCGCGCGCGCCCACCACCGGCTCCACGCCCCGTGCGGCATCGCGGCGGGCGGCGTCCGAATCGATGCCGAACCGGTGCACACCAGACACGCCGGGCGTGCCAACGCCGAACGGCGCTCACGCGTCCAGTTCTCGCAATGGCTGTCCTCGACACCTGATTTCCCACCCGAGAAGCAATGAAGGCGAGGGTGACCCCAGTGGACGTCGCTACCTCAACCCCGGACCTGGTCGTCATCGGCCTGGGCTACGTCGGCCTGCCGCTGGCCCACCAGGCCACCCGTTCCGGACTCACCGTGACGGGCCTTGACGTCAGCGCCCCGGTCGTCGAGGGGCTGAACGCCGGACGTTCGCACGTCGACGACCTCGACTCCGCCGACATCGCCGAGATGCGTGAGGGCGGGTTCACCGCCACCACCGACCCCTCGGTGATCGCCGGCGCGCGCAACGTCGTCATCTGCGTGCCCACCCCGCTGTCGGCCGAGGGCGGGCCCGACCTCGGCGCCGTCACCGGCGCGGCCCGCTCCATCGCGGCCCACCTGTCGCCGGGCACCCTCGTCGTGCTGGAGTCCACCACCTACCCGGGCACCACCGAAGAGGTCATCCGCCCGCTGCTGGAGGAGTCCGGCCTGGTCGCCGGCGCCGACTTCCACCTCGCCTTCTCCCCCGAGCGCATCGACCCGGGCAACGCCACCTTCGGCGTGGCCAACACCCCCAAGGTCGTGGGCGGCCTGACCGAGGCCTGCGGCGAGGTCGCCGCCGCCTTCTACGGCCGGTTCATCGAGAACGTGGTGCGCGCCCGCGGCACCCGCGAGGCCGAGATGGCCAAGCTGCTGGAGAACACCTACCGGCACGTCAACATCGCGCTGGTCAACGAGATGGCCATCTTCTGCCAGGAGATGGGCGTCGACCTGTGGGACGCCATCGCCTGCGCCGCCACCAAGCCGTTCGGGTTCCAGGCGTTCTACCCGGGTCCGGGCGTGGGCGGCCACTGCATCCCCATCGACCCCAACTACCTGTCCTACAAGGTCAAGACCCTGGGCTACCCGTTCCGGTTCGTGGAGCTGGCCCAGGAGATCAACGCCCGCATGCCCAGCTACGTGCTCCAGCGCGCCCAGGAGATGCTCAACGACGCCGGGCTGGCGCTGTCGCGCTCGCGCGTGCTGCTGCTGGGCGTCACCTACAAGGCCGACATCGCCGACCAGCGGGAGTCGCCGGCCCGCCCGGTCGCCCGCAAGCTCGCCGAGAAGGGCGCCACGCTCACCTACCACGACCCCCACGTCGAGGAGTGGAGCCTCAACGGCGAGCCGCTGCCGCGCGCGGCCGACCTGGAGCAGGCCATGGCCGAGGCCGACCTCACCATCCTGCTGACCGACCACAGCGCCTACACCCCCAAGCTGCTGACCGAGAACGCGCGCATGCTGCTGGACACCCGGGGCGTGCTGCGCCGGCTCGACCCCCAGTCGGCGGGCGACAACCGGCGTACAACGGCGGTCATCGAACGGGACGGAATCCAAGTCCTGTAATCTTCAGGCACATCAGCGACATCAGGGACACCTGCGCCGGCCGCCGCAGCGCGCGGCGGCCGGCGGGCCGGACCAGCCGCATACCGGGTTCACCCGGTACCCCACTCGGCGTCACTTCGGTTTTCACCTGTTGTTCCCCTACGCGGCTAGCGTGACAAACAGGGCAGATGTCTCCACCTGAGGGAGAACCGCCAGCCCATACCGGCGTTCGGAAGTGGTGAACTCGCATATGCACGCTCTCGTGGCCACGGTGGTCCACCATCCAGAGGACGCGCGCATCCTGCACCGCCAGATCCGCGCCCTGCTCGACGCCGGGCACCGCGTGACCTACATCGCGCCCTTCGCCGACCGGGGCGTCACCCCGTGGCAGGAGCTGACCCCCGTCGACGTCCCGCGCGCCGCCGGGCGCCGCCGCGCCGGCTCGCTGCGCGCGGCCCGCGCCGCGCTGGCCCGCCACGCCCCCGACGCCGACCTCCTCCTCTTCCACGACCCCGAACTCCTGCTGGCGCTGCCGCGCCGGCGCCCGGTGACCGTGTGGGACGTCCACGAGGACGCTGCCGCCGCCCTGCTCACCAAGCCGTGGATGCCCCGGCCGCTGCGCCGCCCGCTGGGCCCGGTGGTGCGCGGGTTCGAGCGCCACGCCGAGCAGCACATGCACCTCATCCTCGCCGAGGAGGGCTACCGGGGCCGCTTCGCGCTGCCGCACCCGGTGGTGCCCAACACCACCTACGTGCCCGACCGCCCCGAGCGCGCGCCCGGCACCGACCGGGTCGTCTACCTCGGCCACCTCTCGGCCGCGCGCGGCGCCCACGAACTCGTCGAGATGGGCCGCCGGCTGCGCCCCCACGGCGTGCGGGTCGAGGTGATCGGCGCCGCCGACCCCAGCATCCGGCCGATGCTGCGCGAGGCCCAGCTCGAAGAGGCCATCCACTGGTACGGGTTCGTGCCCAACGACCAGGCGCTGCGCATGGTCAGCGGCGCGCTGGCGGGCATCTGCCTGCTCCAGGACACCCCCAACTACCGCAGCTCGCTGCCGACCAAGGTCGTGGAGTACATGGCCCACGGCCTGCCGGTCATCACCACGCCCAACCCGGCGGCGGTCTCGCTGGTGACCCAGCGCCCCGAGGGCGACTGCGGCCTGGTGGTGCCCTTCGGCGACGCCGCCGCGGCGGCCGACGCCGCGCTGCGGCTGCGCTCCGACCCCGACCTGCGCAACCGCCAGGCCGCCACCGGCCACCGGATCGCGCGCACCTCCTACCACTGGCCGGTGCAGGCGGAGCTGTTCGTGCGGCAGTTGGAGGAGTGGGCCGCCGCGGCGGCTCCGGCCGGAGGGCCGCGCCCCTCCACCCCCGACACCCTCCCGCTGCCGGTGCAGGCCCCGGCGCCGCTGGAGGCCGTGGCGCCCGCCGGCGAGGCCGCCAAGCGGCTGCCGCTGTAGGCCGCCGCCGCGCTGAACGCGTGAACGCCGAAGGGGCGTGCCCAACCGGGCACGCCCCTTCGGCGTCTGCGGTGTGTCTGGAGCCGCGCGCGGCTCAGGCCCCCTGCGAGGGCGCCGGGCGGCGGCCGGGCGTCAGATGATGGGCGGTCGGCCGGCCAGGGCCATGCGCCAGGCGGTGGACCACTTGATGGGGGTGCGCGGACCGCAGTCCTCGCGCCAGCCCTCGCGGAACCCGCGGAACCACGCCGCCAGGGCCGCGCGCGAGCGGCGCTCGCGCAGCAGGGTGATCGCCACCCAGTCGGCCAGGTAGACCAGCGCCAGCGGCCACGGGAGGTTGCGGCGGGCCAGCCACACCCGGTTGCGGGCGTTGAGCCGGTAGAACTCGGTGTGGCGGGTGGGCGGCACGGCCGGGTGGTACATGACGGCGTCGGCGTCGTACTCGATGTGGTAGCCGGCGTCCATGATGCGCCAGGCGAGGTCGGTTTCCTCGTGGGCGTAGAAGAAGTCGCCGGGCAGGCCGCCGCACTTCTCGAAGGCGCTGCGCCGCACCGCGCTGGCGCCGCCCAGGAAGGTGGTGACGCGGCTGGAGCGGTGGGGGTCGCCCACGCGCAGGCGCGGGACGTGCCGCCGCTGGTCGGGGCCGCCGTCGGGGTCGGCGATGCGCAGCGAGATCGCGCCGAGCCGGGGGTCGTCGGCGAACCGGGCGCTGATGTGGCGGGCGACCTCGGGCGAGCGGTACCAGCCGTCGTCGTCCAGGAACAGGATGATGTCGCCGGTGCCGGCCTTGACGCCGTGGTTGCGGCCCTCGGGGATGCCGACGTTCTCGGGCAACTGGACCGTGATGACGTCGTCGGGCAGCGGGGGGAGCTTGCAGCCGTTGCTGACCACGACCAGTTCGATGTCGGCGTCGCGCTGCTCGCGCACGCTGTCGATGGCGCGGCGGAGTTCGGCCGGGCGGTCGCCCATGGTCAGGAGGACGCAGGTGATCTTCATTCGCTGCGCACCTCCGCGCCCGGTGCCGTCGTCTGGGAGGGTGGCGGTGGCGGAGGTCTGGTCCGACGTGCCGACAGAGCCAACCGGCCGACGCGCGGCCTCCCGCGGCTCGGTCGGCGGAAGGCCGGAGAGAGCTGGGCTGGTCATAGGCACCGTTCGTGGACGTGGATGACAGGTGTACTCAAGTTAACCATCGCATGAATGGCCTAACGAAGAAATAAAGCATAGGGGCTCGCGGCGTGATTCACCGCACACACCCCCCGCGCCCGGCGCCCCCGGCCGGGGGCGGCACCGCGCCCGGCGGCTACTCCAGCCGGCGCGAGGCCAGCACGCTGACCAGATGCAGCACCGCCTGGAGCGCGGCGACGGCCACGCACACCGCCATCAGCGCCCGGGTGGCCAGCAGGTCGCCGCGCACGGCGTCGACCACGGCCACCGCCGCCACCAGCAGCGACAGCTCCACCGCCTGGATGACCCGGTGGAACCGCAGCGCCGCGGCGGCCCGGCGCGCCAGGCCCAGGCCGGCCGAGCGCGGCTGGAGCGCGGCGTCGGCGACCTTCTCGGGCAGGCCGGCCTTGGCGCGGGCCACCACCACGTTGTCGGTCTCGACCTTGATCAGCGCGGCGCCCAGGGCGGCGGCCATGCCGGCGACCACCCAGTTGCCGGCGGCGAACTCGTTCTGGGCGCGCAGGCCCAGGCCGATCAGCAGCGCGATCTCGGCCAGGTAGTGGCCGATGCGGTCGAGGTAGATCCCGGCGGTGCTGGTGCGGCCGGTGAAGCGGGCGACCTCGCCGTCGGAGCAGTCCAGCAGCAGGTACACCTGCACCAGCAGCAGCGCCACCAGCGCCGACCACAGCCCGCCGAACGCCAGCACCACGCCGGCCAGCACGCCGCACGCCATCATCAGGTAGGTGATGGGGTTGGGCGGCACGCCCAGGCGCACGAACAGGGTGCTGAGGTAGGGGGAGATGTCGCGCATGTAGAGGCGGCCGGCCCAGTGCTCCTCGTTGACGCGCTCCTTGACGCCCTCGGGCTGGCCTCCGGCGCGGACCTCAGCGACCGACGGTCTTGGCATACTCACCGACGCTCCGCCTGATCTCGTCGTCCGACAGGGCAAGGTGCTCCAGGACGGTGTAGCGTCCCGGGCGCGTGGAGGGGGCGTGGGCCACCGCGCGGGCGAACTGGTCCTCGTCCAGGCCGATGTCGGCGGGCACGACCGGCAGGCCGTGGCGCAGCAGGCAGGCGCGGATGTCCTCCAGGCGGGACTCCCCCTCGCCCTGGTAGCGGCTGCGCAGGAAGTAGGCGTAGAGCGCGCCGATTCCCGCCAGCTCCCCGTGGTTGCTGGTGCCGGGGTAGAGCTGGTCGATGGCGTGCAGCACCTCGTGGCAGGCGCCGCTGGCGGGGCGGCTGGAGCCGGCCACCGACATCGCCATGCCCGACAGCACCAGCGCCTCGGCCAGCGCGGTGAGGAAGTCCTGGGAGTCCACGGAGTCCTGCCGGTTGAGGATGGCCTCGGCCGCCACGCGGGCGAAGGTCACCGACATGCCGTCGACCGGTTCGCCCTGCTCGCGGCCTGCCAGCTCCCAGTCGGCGATGGCCGAGAGGTTGCTCACGGCGTCGCCGATCCCCGAGCGCACCAGCCGCTGCGGCGCGGCGCGCACGTAGTCGACGTCGACCACGACCGCCACCGGCATGGTGACGCCGTAGGAGCCCTTGCCGCTCTCGTGCTCCAGGGAGCTGACCGGCGAGGCGATGCCGTCGTGGGAGAGGTTGGTGGCCACGGCGACCATCGGGATACCGGCCATGGAGGCGGCGTACTTGGTGACGTCGATGGTCTTGCCGCCGCCGATCCCGGCCACGGCCTCATAGGCGCCCGAGCGCAGCTTCTTGCCCAGCTCGGTGGCGACGTCCACGCTGCCGCCCTCGACCTTGAACACCTCGCAGTGCGGCAGGTCGAGGTCGGCGGCGATCTGGGAGCCCTGCCCGGGGCCGACCGCCACGGCGATGCGGCCCTCGTTGGCGATGCGGCGGTCGGCGAGCACGGTGCCCAGCGAGCCGATGGCGCCCCGGCGGACGTCGATTGCCAGGGGCGCGGCGAGCATCCGGGCTAGTAGCGGCATGCGATCTCCCGGGCTCGGGCGAGGTCGTCGTGGTTGTCGACCTCGACCCAGTCGACGGTGCCGATGGGGGCCACCGCGACCTTGCCGCCGCGGTTGACCAGCTCCTGGTAGCCGTCCTCGTAGTAGAGCTGGGGGTCGCGCTCCCAGGTGGCCTTGAGCGCGTCGGCGAGCCGGCCGGCCAGGGCGCCCTCGATGAGGGTGGCGCCGATGTACTCGCCGGCGGCCTCGGCCGGGTCCATCAGCTTGGTGATGCGGCTGAGGTGGCCCGAGCCGTCCAGGATCACCTTCATCTCCTCGTCGGCCAGAGTTTTGACCGTGTCCACCGCGAGGAGGAGTTCGGGACCGCGCGCCGCGAGTAGGGTCTCCTCGACGCTCACCGGGTGCACGGTGTCGCCGTTGACGAGGAGGACGCCTTCGGAGAAGTACTCGCGCGCCGTCCACAGGGAGTAGGCGTTGTTCCACTCCTCGGCCTTGTCGTTGTACACGAGGGTGATCTTCACTCCGTGCCGCTGCTCCAGGGCCTCCTTGCGCTGCTCCACGGCCTCGGCCCGGTAGCCCACGACGACCACGACGTCGGTGAGCCCGGCCGCGGCCAGGTTGCGCAGCGAGATGTCCATGATGGTGGTCTCACCATCGACCGGCACCAGGGCCTTGGGCAGGGTGTCGGTGTATGGGCGCAGTCTGCGGCCCGCTCCGGCGGCAAGAACCATACCGAGCATGTGGGCGTGCTCCTCCTTAGCCAGTGGAGGCGTTCACGCCTCCCGTGTCGTTGCGCGGGGTCTCCGGCTCCTCGGGGGTGTCCGGAGCCGCTGCCTCGGCGACGGGGGTCGCCAGCCAGCCGGTCGCGGCCTCCCACACGAGGAGGACCGCGAGGTAACCCGCAAGTACACCGTAGGTGAACGGCAGCCAACCTAGTGCGCCGCCGACGGCCGTGACCAACATCCGGCCGTCCCAGCCGAGCATGGCCCGCATGAGCCAGGCCGGGGGGCGCACACCGCAGCGCGTGCGGTGGACGGCGTCGGCGTGGTGCAGGACGACCACGGCCACCAGCGCGAACACCAGGGGCTCGGGCACACCGGATCCGTAGCCGAGCGCGAGCAGATAAAGATACTCGGTCGCGCGGAGGATCGGCGGCACCAGCCGGTCGAAGCGCCCGTCGTGCGGGTGCCCCGAGGCGACTCCGGAGAGCAGCAGCGCGGCCACCGGTGCGAACAGGGTAATGCCTGACAGCCGGTTGAGCCCCGCCACCAGCAGCACCCCCACCACCAGCGCCCCGGCCACAGCGGGCAGCAGCGGCGGCAGCCCGCCGGCGGCCAGCCGGCCCAGGGCGGTGCTCAGGTGGCCGTCGTCGCGCAGAAACCGCAGATCGGGGCCTGAACGGGCCGGCGGACGAGGGGACGCGCCCATAGGTTACCTCGCGGTGTCCGGGGTGGTGGTCTCTACCAGTTCGGCGGCGGTCGCCAGCGCACACCCGACGATCAGTGCGACGAACGTCACGCGCGCGTCCCAAATCGTTATCGTCAGCGCGACAACCGCGAACCGGGCGATCTGCGGGAAGGCCAGGACCGCGCGCACCGGCGGCGGCACCACCGGGATCCCGCGCCGGGCGCGGGCGGCGGGCGCGGGACCGGTGTCGGGGCCGGTGCCGGCGCGCGTGCCGGCGGCGGTCTCCGTGCCGGCGGCGCCGGGAGCGGGCTCGGTGGCGGTGGCGGTGCCGGCGGCGGGCGCCGGGCCGGCGGACGCGTCGGCCCGCCCGCCGGCGCCCAGCAGTTCGTCGGTGAGCGAGGGGTCGCTGGGCGAGCGGTCGGCCACGTCGCGGCTGGGGTCCACCGCGTCGATGGGCGTGCCCCCGTCGGGGCCGGGCGCCCACTCGGGCTCGCCCGCGCGGGCGCCGCGCGCGGCGGCGACCGCGTCCTGCAACGCCTGGGCGATCAGCGCGCCCGCCGCCCACGCCCAGGCGTCGGGCACGCCCGCGAGCGCGCCGCCCACCGCCAGTCCGGCGTAGACGACGTACTCGCGCAGCCGGAACAGCATGAGCGACAGCCACAGGTCCAGGCGGTCGGGGCGGTCGCCCCGCAGCCGCTCGGCGAGGGGGTCGGTGCACAGCACCAGGGCCAGCAGCAGCGACCCGATGACCGCGCCGCGCACCCCGGAGTCGGTGAACCAGACGGCGGCCGCCACGGCCAGCAGCAGCCCGATCTGGGACATGCCGGTGGGACCGACCTGGTATTCGCGCAGCCGGCGCGCCACTGACCAGGGCCGCCGTGCGCCCTTGCCGCCGGTGCGCGCGTCGACGTCAGACACAGCCGTGCCCCTCCCGTGCGCGCGTGCGTTCACCGTCTACCCGAGGGGGTGGTCCTGGCAACCACCGGCACACCCCATATGGCCCAACCGGGGGCCGCGCATGGCGCGGCCGTGGGGGTCCGCGCCGCCGGGGCGGCGCGGGTCAGGCGGCGCGGTCGTCACCGCGGCCGGTGGTGCGGTCGCCGCCGGCGGGGCCGGTGCCGCCCTCGGGGGCGGCGGGGTCGGCGGCGGGGTCGGCGGCGGCCTCGGCGGTGCCGGCGCCGGCCTCCGTGGGAGCCCCGGTGTCCGTGGACTCCTCGGCGCCGCCGGCGTCCGTGGCCGCCGGGGACCCCTTGGCCTCCTTGGCGGCGCGCTTGGCCTGCTGCGCCTCCTGCTCGGCCTGGGCGTCGGCCTGGTAGGCCGCCAGCGCGGTGTCGATGTCGGCGTCGAGCACCAGCCGGCCGTCCTTCATGTACAGCCCGCGGGTGCAGAACCGGCGCAGGTCGTTCTCGCTGTGGGAGACCAGGACCATGGTGCGGTCGTCCTCCAGCATCCGGCTGATGGCGCGGTAGCACTTGCGCTTGAACGCGCGGTCGCCCACCGCCAGCACCTCGTCCACCAGCATGATGGGGTGCTCCAGTTGGGAGATCAGCGCGAAGCCGAGCCGGACCTTCATGCCGCTGGAGTAGTGCCGCACGGGCATGTCGATGTAGCCCTCGCGGAGGTTGGCGAACTCCACGATCTCGTCGAAGCGCTCGTCGATGGTCTGCTGGCTCATGCCGTGCAGCGACCCCACCAGGTAGATGTTCTCGCGGCCGGTGAGCTGGCCGTTGAACCCGGCCCGCAGCTCCAGCAGCGGCGCGACCTTGCCGCGGACCTCCACCGTGCCCTCGTCGGGGATGAGCACGCCCGCGATGAGTTTGAGGAGGGTGGACTTGCCGGTGCCGTTCTTGCCGACGATGCCGACGCACTCGCCCTGCTGGATGGAGAAGGAGACGTCGCGCAGCGGCCAGAACTCGGCGCCGGAGGCGTTGGGGTCGCGCTTGGTCCCGTGGATCAGCATCTCGCGCAGGCTGCGCCGGCGCTTGCGGTTCATCGCGAACTTGATGCCGAGCCCCGTGGCCTCGATGACCGGCTCCGCCATTACAGCTCCTTCAGGACGGAAGTCTCCAGGCGCCGGAAGGTCAGGTATCCGGCGACGAGCAGGACGAGCGCGCCCCCGATGCTCGTGCTCAGGATCAGGGCGTTGGGCGCGTCGGCCGGGTACCACACCGCGTGGTGCATCTTGAAGATACCCAGCAGCGGGTTGAGCTGGTAGAGCGTGACGAACCAGTCGGGGAAGTCGGACTCCAGGACCAGGGACGACGGGATGATGATGGCCGACGCGTAGAACAGCACCCGGTTCAGGATACGCACGACCCGCTCGATGTCGCGGACCAGCACGTTGACCGAGGCCAGCAGCAGCGTCATGCCCAGCGAGAACACGAGCTGGACCGCGATGGCCAGCGGCAGCCACAGCAGCAGCCCCTCGGCGCTGGTGCGCCCGCCCAGGGCGAACACGAACAGCAGCAGCACCGGCCAGGTGAAGAGGTAGTCCACGAACTTCGCGGCCACCACCTCGATCGGGAAGATCTCCCGGGGCACCTTCATCGTGGTGATGAGCTTGGCGTGGGTGATCAGCGCGTTGGGCGCCTGGCTCAGCGACTGCGAGAACCACAGCCACGGCAGCAGGCCCGAGATGAGGAACAGCAGGTAGCCGCCGGGGGCGTCGTCGCCGCCGGGCACCCCCCGGTTGCTGTTGAAGATGAGGCCGAAGACGAAGAAGTAGACCCCGGCCATGGCCAGCGGCTCCAGCATGGACCACGCGTAGCCCAGGATCGACTTCTGGTACTTGACCTTGAGGTCGCGCCTGACCAGGAGGCTCACGACCTGCCGGTTCTGCCAGACGGCCAGCGCCCTTGACGGCACCGCCACCTCCTCGTGGAGCGGATCGGACGGGGGTCGCGCGCCCGCGCCCCTCGGCGGGCGCCCGCGCGCGCGGCCGGCGGTGGCCGGGCGCGGTGCGGCGAATGCGGGGGGCGGCGGGGTGTGCGCGGGCGGCGGGACGGTGTGCGGTGGCACGCGCGGGGGCGTGTGCGCCGGGCGGCCGGCGCCTCAGGGAGCGGCCGGGGTTTGCGCCCCGTGCGACCGCGCCGGCTGCGCGCGGCCCGCCCCGGCTCCCGCCGGGCGCGCCTCAGCCTACCCCGTGCGGGTGCGCGGCCCGGGCCGCTCGGCCGGGCCGGTGGAGCGGGCGTTCTCGCCGGACACCGGCGGCGCCCGGCGCGGGTCCGCTAACCTCGGCTATCGACCACGCGGAGAAGGGGAGTCGATGCAGGTTGAGGAGTCCGCGCCGGGCGGTGCGGCCGGGGCGGACCGCCCGCACGTCACCGCCGCGGTGCTGGCGGGCGGGGTGGGCGCGCGCATGGGCGGCGGCCGGCCCAAGCAACTGCTGCCGCTGGCCGGGCGCACCGTGCTGGAGCACGCGGTGGCGGCGTTATGCGCGGCGCCCGAGGTCGACGACGTGGTCGTGCTGATGGTGGGCGACCACTTGGCCGAGGCCGAGCGGATCGTCGCCGGGGCCGACCTCGCCAAGGTGTCGGCGGTGCTGCCGGGCGGGGCCACCCGCACCGCCACCTCCGCGGCGGCGCTCGCCGCCGTGGCCCACCGCCGCGACTCCGATCTTCTGCTGCTGCACGACGCCGCGCGCCCGCTGGTCAGCGGCGCGGTCATCAGCGGCTGCGTGGCGGCGCTGGCCACCGCCGGCGCGGTGGGGGTGGCGGTGCCCTCGGGCGACACCGTGGTCGAGGTCGCGGCCGGGCCCGGCGGCACCGAGATGCTGCGGGCCGTGCCGCCCCGGGCGTCGCTGCGCCGCATGCAGACCCCGCAGGGGTTCCGCCTGGGCGTGCTGCGCCGGGCCTACGAGCGCGCGCTGGCCGACCCCGCCCTGGTGGCCACCGACGACTGCGGCGTGGTGCTGCGCTACCTGCCCGGCGAGGAGGTCCGGGTGGTCGAGGGCGACGAGGCCAACATCAAGATCACCCACCCCGGCGACGTCGAGGTCGCCGAGGTGCTGCTGCGGCTGCGCGCCGGGACCGCCGGAGCCGCGGGGGCCGCCGGGGCGGCGCGGTGACGGCCGGGGGCGCGCCGGCGCGCGGCCGGGTGTTCCCCGCGCCGCCCGAGGTGATCGGCCACCGGGGGCTGGGGCGCGGCACGGTCGAGGGCCTGCGCGAGAACACCCCGGAGTCCTACGCGGCGGCGGCCAAGGCCGGCGCGGACTGGGTCGAGGTCGACGTGCGCCGCGCCGCCGACGACGTGCTGGTGGTCAACCACGACGCCGCCCTGCCCGACGGCCGCGCGATCGTGGACCTGCCCTCGGCGGCGTGCCGCGAGGCGGGCCTGGCCACCCTGGAGGAGGCGCTGGAGGCGGTGCCGCCCGAGGTCGGGGTGGACGTCGACGTCAAGTCGGTCATGGAGGACGCCGTGGACCCCGCGCACCGGCGCACCATGGCGCTGCTGGTGCCGGTGCTGCGCCGCGAGGCCGCCCGCCGCAGGCTGTTCGTGTGCTCCTTCGACCCGGCGGTGCTGCTGCACGTCCACGCGCACGCGCCCGGGGTGCCCACCGCGTGGATGCCGTTCGTGCGCAACCCGCTGGACCAGGCGGTGGCGGGCGCGGCCGGGCTGGGCTGCGCGGTGGTCGCCATCGACGCCCGCTCCTTCGGCCTGGCGGGCGACGAGCCGCGGCCGGGCCGCCGCGAGGTCGCCTACACCGTCGAGGTCGCCCACCGCGCGGGCCTGGAGGTGGTGTCGTGGTGCCCCGGCCCGGTGGACGCCGCCCGGTTCGCCGAGGCGGGGGTGGACGCCGTCGTGGTGGACGACGTCGCGGGCACGATCGCCGCCCTGCGGTGAGGGCCCACCGCCCGCCGCCGCGCGGCCGCCGTCACCGGCTAGGGCGTGTTTTATGGATACTCGCCCTACTGCGCGGCGCCCCAGTACCACTCTCGCTGCGTTCTCGTCGGTCGACAGGGAACCACCCTGACTCCCTCCTCGGCCTTGCGAGAGCGGCACTGGTCCCTACCCGGCGCCCCGCGCGGGGGCGCTTCGCGCCTGGCGCGGGGCGCACGCGAGTGCGCCGCTCGCTACGGGCGGCATCCATAAAACACGCCCTAGGCGGGCTCGCGCCGGGTCTGGGCCACGCGGGAGTCGGCGCCCAGGCCGGGCGGGCTGGTGAGGAACCCCCACCCCCAGGCCATGTGCATGGTGGCCAGCGCCACCGGGATGCTCACCCGGGCGCGCGCCGGCAGGCCGCGCCCCAGCGGGACGGCCGCGGCGACGACGGCGGCGGCGTAGGCGCCGGGCACCAGCCACAGCGGCCACAGCCAGAACCCGCCGACCAGGCCGAGCGCGATGGCGACCACGGCCAGCGGCGGGGCGAGGTAGCGCAGGTTGATGGTGCCCTTGTGCTGGCGGGCCACCACCCGGCGCCACCGGCCGTAGTTGAAGTACTGCTTGGCCAGCGCGCCCGCCGAGGGGCGCGGGCGGTAGGACACCCGCATCCGGGGCTCGAACCACACCACGCCGCCGGTGCTGCGGATGCGGTGGTTCATCTCCCAGTCCTGGGCGCGCAGGAACGCCTCGTCGTAGCCGCCCACGCGCTCCAGCGCGGTGCGGCGGAAGACCCCGAGGTAGACGGTGTCGGCGGGGCCGCCCTCGCCGCCGGTGTGGAAGCGGGCGTTGCCCACCCCGATCTTGGAGGTCATGGCGGCGGCCACCGCCTTCTCCCAGGGGGTCTCGCCCTCGGCGGCCATGATGCCGCCGACGTTGTCGGCGCCGGTCTCCTCGATGGTGCGCACCGCCACCGCGAGGTAGTCCGGCGGCATCATGGCGTGGCCGTCGATGCGGGCCACGATGGAGTGCGAGGACGCCGCGATGGCGGCGTTGAGCCCGGCGGGGGTGCGCCCGGTGGGGTTGTCCACGACCTTCACCCGGGGGTCGGCCGCGGCGAGGGTGTCGGCCACCTCGCGGGTGCGGTCGGTGCTCGGCCCGATCGCGAGCACGACTTCGAGATCTCCCGGGTACTCCTGGGCGAGGACGTGGCGCACCGCTTGGGCGAGGTGGCGCTCCTCGTTGAGGACGGGCATGACGACGGATACGGCCGGCCAGGTCACGAGCGCTTCCAACGGTCGGGTCAACGGGTCGCGAGGCTCCTTCGCGGCTTCGCAGACGCAACGGTACTGCACCCGGGGGCCGGGTCCGGCCACGCGGCGGGCGCCGCCGCCGGCCCGGGAGCCCCGGCGCGGGCGGCGTTTGGGCGCGTTTCCCCGGGGAACCACAGGGCGGCCGAACCGTGTCCGCGCCGCGTGCGTCCCAAGGTGCGGGCGGCCCCTCGCGCCGGGCGCACGTGCGGCAAGAGGGGCAACACGCCGACAGGCGACATCGGGCGACCGATCGGTGGATTCGGTGACAACCTAGAGGACGCGGGTCGAGGGGCCGGGAAGCCGTGCACGCCGTGCACCGCCGGCCCGCGCCGCCGGCGCACGCCGGCCGGCGGCCGGAGCGGACGGAGGATGCTGTGAGCGACCGCCGAGGCGACGACCGGCGCGGCGGCGGCCGTGCCGACCGCGGCGCGGAGTTCCACCGCGTGCGCTCCGCGCCCCTTCCGCCCGAGCCCGGCCGGCGCCGGGCGTTCACCCCGCCCAGCCCCCGGGTGCGCCGCAAGCGCACCCTGCTGCTGCTCGCGGGGACCATGTCGGTGCTGGTGCTGCTGGCGTCGGGCACCGCGTGGTCGCTGTCGGGGTGGGTCTCCGGCCAGATGAACCGGTTCGACGTGTTCGGCGACCTCGCCGATGGCGACCGGCCCGCCGCCGGCGCCACCGGCGCGCTGAACTTCCTGGTCATCGGGTCCGACACCCGCGACGGCATGGACCGGGGCCGGCGCGCCGACCTCGGCGTGGGCCAGGCCGACGGCCGCCGCTCCGACACCATGATGCTGGTCCACCTCAACCACGCCCGCGACCACGTCACCGTGGTGGGCATCCCCCGCGACTCCTGGGTGGACATCCCCGGCCACGGCGAGGACAAGATCAACGCCGCCTACTCCTACGGCGGCCCGTCGCTGGCGGTGCAGACCGTGGAGTCGGCCACCAACGTGCGCATCGACCACTACGTCGAGGTCGACTTCGCCGGGTTCGTGGACGTGGTGGACGCGCTCGGCGGCATCGAGGTGTGCCTGCCCGAGCCCATCAACGACCCCAAGGCGCGCCTGGACATGCCGGCGGGCACCCACCGCGTGGACGGCACCGAGGCGCTGGCCTTCGCCCGCACCCGCCAGACCGCCGGCGGCGACATCGACCGCATCGACCGCCAGCAGCAGGTGGTGGCGGCCATGCTCCAGACCGCGCTGAGCACCGACACCCTCACCGACCCCCAGCGCTTCGGCGCCTTCCTCGACACCGCGCTGGGCGCCGTCACCGTGGACGAGGGGCTGGACTCCGCCGCGCTCAACGACCTGGCCGGGCAGATGCGCGACATCAGCCTCAAGGACGTCACGTTCGCGCAGGTGCCGCTGGAGAGCACCGACTTCTGGACGCCGCGCGGCGACGTCGCCGTCACCTGGGACACCGCCGCGGCGGCCGACATGTTCGCCAAGATCTCCGCCGACAAGCCGCTGGAGGGCGGCGAGGACGCGGGCTCCGGCGGCGGGAGCGGCGGCGGCGCGGGCGGCGGGGACGCGGCCCCACGCCCCGAGGACATCGAAGTGGAGGTCTTCAACGGCACCGGGATCGCTGGGCTGGGCGCCCAGGCCGGCACCGCGTTCACCGACGCCGGGTTCCGGGTGGCCGGCACCCCGGGCAACTGGTCCAGCGCCGACGTGGCCGAGACCGTGCTGCGCCACGGCCCCGACCACCGGGCCGAGGCCGCCGTGGTCGCCGACAGCGTCCCCGGGGCGACCCTGGAGGAGGACCCCGGCCTGGGCGACCGCGTCCAGGTGGTGCTGGGGTTCAACTACCAGGAGGTCCGGCCGCCCGAGGCCGCCGACGCGGCCGCCTCCCCCTCCCCCTCGCCCGAGGCGCCCGCCGGCGGCGAGGGCGGGCCCGCCACCGCCGCCGAGACCGTCTGCGCCGACTGACCCGCCGCCCGGCGGCGCCGGCGGATAGCGTGGAGGACGGGGGCGCCGCCCCGGAGCCGATCCCCCAAGGAGGCCGCCATGCTGCGCCATCTGACCGGACTGCTCGCCGGGCTCGCCCTGGCGCCGCCGCTGTGGCTGGCGCTGGCCTGGGCCTGCGGCGAGCTGTACCCCAACGTCCTGCGGGGCGGCACCGAGGGGTTCTCGCCGCTCGCGCTGGCGGCCGTGGGCACGCTGATGGCGGTGGGGGTGGTGTGCGGGTTCCTCGCCGGCGCGCGCGTCACCCCGCTGGCCGCGTTCGTCGCCGGCGCCCTGCCGCTGGCCTACGCGCTGTGGCCGGTGCTGGCGCCCGGCTCGGTCGACGCCGTGCTGCCGGGCTGGATCCCGCAGGACTCCCTGTTCCACCCGCGCGGGCCGGGGCTGCCGGCCGGCCTGCTGGTGGGCGCGGTGCTGTTCATCTCGGCCGTGGTGCCCTCGCGGTGGCGCTCCTACCGGGCGGGCGACCCGCCGCCGGCGCCGCTGCCGGTGCCCCCGCCCGCCCCGGCGACCGCCGCCCCGCCCGTGGAGCGCGGTGGTGGGCGCGGTCCGGTCGGCGGCCACGCCGGGGACCCGGCGGCCGAACCCGTGAACGACGACCCCTACGGCGATCCCTACGACGACCCCACCAAGACCACCACGCCGCTGCGGCGCGGCGCGAGCGCGCGCACGACCTGGTCGGGGAGCGGGCCGGCCGGGGACGACCCCAGCGACACCCGGGAGTTCCACCGGCGCGAGACCCGCTGAGCGCGGGCGCGGCCTCTGGCCGGGCGGCCCGCGCGCGATTAGCGTAGAGGGTCCACGCTGAGGAGGCGGTCGCCATGTCCAACGCCCTGCGTCACGTCCTGGGTCTGCTCATCGGCCTCCTGCTGGCACCGGTCCTGGCCTTCGGCCTGGCCTGGGCCCCGAGGTGGCCGGCCGAGGCGGGGCTGGACCCCGGCCTGCTCCGGGTGCCCGGCGCGCCGGAGTGGGCGGTGCCGGTGGGGGTGCTGCTCTTCCTCGCACTGCTGCTGGGCCTGCTGATGGGGTCGCGGATCTCGCCGCTGGCCGCGCTGGTGGCCGGGCTGGCGCTTGCCGCCTTGGGCGCCCTGCGCACCGCCGCTCCACCCGAGGCGCTGCCCCGCTCCGGCGACCTGCTCACCCCGGACTCCCCGGACACCTGGTTCGCCTGGGGGCCGGTGCTGCTGCTGGCGGGCGCCGCGCTGGTGTTCTCGGCGCTGTGGCCCTCGCGCTGGCGCGGGCGGCGGCGCCGCGACGACCGCGCCGGCGACACCGGCTACGACTCCGACTACGGCTCGGGGTATGACACCGGCTACTCCGGCCGCGCCGACGACGACACCCGGTTCGCCGAGGGCACCGGCCCCGGCCACGGGCGCCACCACCGCCGCGACGACCGGCCCGGCGGCCCCGGCCCCTCGGGCACCCCGCCCCAGGGCACGCCCACCACGGTGTGGGACGCCGACGGCATGCCGCCGCGCTACCACACCTCGGGTCAGGCGGGTTCGGAGGCCGGCTGGACCGACCCCCCGCGCTCCGCTCCGCCGGGCGGCGGCCCCACCGACACCGCGCCCTCGCGCCCGCCCCGCTGGGAGGACAGCGGCCCCGGCGTGTCCCGCTGAGAGGACTGCGGCGGCGCCGGTCTACCACCATCTTTTACCCGCGGGTAATCTGGTGGTCGGCCGGCCGCTCGCGACTCGCCATCCTCTGGCCGCACCATCACAGGAACAGCGCGGGAGCGGTGCGCGACCAGTGTCCTCCCACCCGGTCCACCGGGCGTCAGCACCGGTAGCCGGCCCCCGGCCGCCCCGCGCCGGCCGCGTGGCGCGTGAGCGGCGGCGAACGAAAAACCGGGCCACGACGCGTAGCGGCGGGCACACGGGGTACACAGTCGGCCGCGTCCGGCGCCGCGCAGGGTGCGCCGGCACACCGATCCGTCCCGTACCCGCGGCCGGGCACCGCGCCACGAGGCGAACCTCGCACGCCGCGCGCCGCCACCGGCACCACTCTTGCCGCGACCCGCATATACCATTCCAGGGCCGCGGCGGGCCGGGGACTTCGGCACGGACGGCGGCGAGGCAGCAAAGCTGGGAAGGACGGACCATTGGTCGCAGAATCGCGCAACCGGATCTCGGTGATCGGCACCGGGTACCTGGGTGCCACGCATGCCGCCTGCATGGCCGAACTCGGTTTCGAGGTGCTGGGCCTCGACGTCGATCCGACCAAGATCGAGAGCCTGTCCGCCGGACGCGTGCCGTTCTACGAGCCCGGCCTGGAGGAGGTGCTCACCCGCAACCTCGCCAGCGGGCGGCTGCGGTTCACCTCCGACTACGCCGAGGTCGCGGCGTTCGCCGACGTCCACTTCCTGTGCGTGGGCACCCCCCAGCGCGCCGACTCCAACGCCGCCGACCTCAGCTTTGTCGAGGCCGCAGTCGACAGCCTCGCGCCGCTGCTGGACCACCCCTCCATCATCATCGGCAAGTCCACCGTGCCGGTGGGCACCGCCGAGCGCCTGGCCAAGCGCATCGCGGCGCTGGCGCCCGCCGGGGCCGAGGTCGAGCTGGGCTGGAGCCCGGAGTTCCTGCGCGAGGGGTTCGGGGTGGAGGACACCCTGCGGCCCAACCGGATCGTGGTGGGCACCGACTCCCCCCGGGTCGAGGCGGCCATGCGGCGGCTGTGCGCGCCGCAACTGGAGCAGGGGATCCCGTTCCTCGTCACCGACCTGGCGACGGCCGAACTGGTGAAGGTGTCGGCCAACGCGTTCCTGGCGACCAAGATCTCGTTCATCAACGCCATGGCCGAGGTGTCGGAGGCGGCCGGCGCCGACGTCATCAAACTCGCCGAGGCGCTGTCCTACGACGACCGCATCGGCGGCAAGTTCCTCGGCCCCGGCCTGGGCTTCGGCGGGGGCTGCCTGCCCAAGGACATCCGGGCGTTCATGGCCCGCGCCGACGAACTCGGGGTGGAGCCCGCGCTGTCGTTCCTGCGCGAGGTCGACGCCATCAACCAGCGGCGGCGCGCCCGCACCGTCGACATCGCGCGCGGGCTGATCGGCGGCAGCTTCGCCGGGCGCACGGTGGGCGTGCTGGGCGCGGCGTTCAAGCCCAACTCCGACGACATCCGCGACAGCCCGGCGCTGGACGTCGCCTCCACCATCGCCTCGCTGGGCGCGGTGGTCACCGTCTACGACCCCGAGGCGCTGGAGCGCGCCAAGCGCGAGCACCCCGACCTCCGCTACGCCCACAGCATGCTGGAGGCCGCCCGCGACGCCGAGGTCGTGCTGCTGCTGACCGAGTGGGCGGAGTTCCGCGACGCCGACCCTGACGAACTCGCCAAGGTCGTGGCCGAGCCGAGGATCGTGGACGGCCGCAACGCGCTCGACCCCCAGTACTGGCGCTCGCGGGGCTGGACCTACCGCGCGCTGGGCCGCCCCTGAACCGCACCCCGCCCGGCGGCGGCCCCGCGCGCCGGTCGCCGGGGGTGCGGAGCACAATGGGGGTATGAGGGCTGGCAGTGATGAGGACACCATCCGGCGGGTGCTGACGGAGAGCCGGGTGTGGGCGGTGGTGGGGCTGGGCGACAACCCCACGCGCCCCGCCTACAGCGTGGCGCGCTTCCTCCAGAGCAGGGGCAAGAGGATCGTGCCGGTGCACCCGAGTGCGGCGACCGTGCACGGGGAGCAGGGGTACGCCTCGCTCGCCGACATCCCGTTCGAGGTGGACGTGGCCGACGTGTTCCGCCGCTCGGCCGACGCCGGGGAGATCGCCGACCAGGCGCTGGCCCGGCCCGACATCACCACGGTGTGGTTCCAGTTGGGCGTGGTGGACCCGGAGGCGGCCGAACGGGTGCGCGGCACCGGCCGGACCATGGTGATGGACCGCTGCCCGGCGATCGAGTGGCCGAGGCTGCTGGGATGAGCGCGCACCGCAGCGCGAGCGGGGGCGCCGCAAGCGGAAGCGCGGAGCGTGGGGAGGCCGGGCGCAGGGCCGCCGCAGGCGGGCACGCCGCACCCCGGCGAACCACGCCCGAGGGTGCCGGGCGGGCCGGATTCGCCGACGGCGCGGCGGGGTAGGGGGCGACCATGCGACGTCCGCGCTTCCTCCGCGCCGCCTCCGACCGCTCCGCACCGGCGGGGGCCGCCGTCACCACCGCGCCGCCCGAGCCCGACGATCCCGTGCGCGCCGCCCGGCGCCGCGAACTCGCCGAGGCGCACGGCTGGCGCTACTCCGAGCGCAACCAGCAGGCCATCCAGGGCTGGCCGCGCACGGCGCTGCCGCCCGGTCCCATCGGCCGGGTGCGCCACGAGGTCGCGGGGCGGCACCGGGGGCGGCTGTTCCGCCTCTTCGACTACGTCCACCACGGCGAGCGCGACGCCCCGTGGCAGACCATCGAGGTGTACGCGGTGTCCCTGCCGGTGCCGGTGCCCTACCTCTACATCCGCGACAGCGCCGGGGACGCCCGCGACATCTACGCGGAGGGGCCGGAGACCCGGTTCGCCGTGGAGCTGCTGTCGGAGTCGCTGCGCGACGACATCCGCGAGCACGGGTTCACCGACCTCGTGCTCGACCGCGACGTCCTGATCTGCACCAGCGACGGCGGCGGCCCCCTCGACCCGGAGTCGCGCATCGAGGCGCTGACCGGAATGGTCGAACGCGTCCCCGCCGACGTGTGGGCGCGCTGGGGGCTGGACTGACGCGGACGCCCATCGGGCGCCGGATTCGGCTTGGGTGCGGCGGCTGTCTCCCCCTCCGGAGTCAGCCGCCGCACGTGTGGGGGGCCTCCTCGCCGCGTAAAAGGGCGTCCACGTCGTCGGCGTAGATGCGCCGATGGCCGCCCAGGGTCCGCACGGTCCGCAGGTGGCCCTCCTCGGTCCACCGCCGGACGGTGGAGTGGCTGACGCGGAACATGTTCTGGACTTCGGCGGGGGTGTAGAAGCGGGGCGGGAGGTGCGGGGTGCTCATGGCTCCGTCCGGGGGGTCGGGGCACCCCCGCCCGCGTGGGGGCCTTGCTCGGCACGGGCGGGGGTGGTCGCGGGTGGTCGCGGGGGCTCTCACGTGACGGCGGCGGCCCCTTCGGGGGCGAAGGCGACGACGTAGTAGACCCCGGGGCGCCGGTTGAGGGGTCCCCACTCCTCGGCGAAGGCGCTCATGATGCGCAGGCCGCGCCCGTGCTCGGCGTCGGCAGGGGCGGCCACCACGGTGGGCGTGCTGTGGGGGGCGCCTTCGTCCTCGGTCTCCACCCGCACCCGCCCGGGGGCGACCTCGACGCGGACCGTGATGGTGCGGGTCTGTGTGTGGAGGATGGCGTTGGTGACGGCTTCGGACAGCAGCAGCACGGCGGCGGCCCGCGCGGCCTCGGGAACGGGGCCGATGTCCCCCAGGGTGACGTCCAGCCACGCCCGGGCATGGGCGACCTGATCGACGTAACTGGAGAACGCCCGGCAGCGCTTCACCACACTCACAGCCGCCCCCTGTCCCCCGCCTCGGACCGCCGCCACCACAGATAGGGACGGATCCGACTGGGCCGCGCATGGCGCGGTCGGTACCGCGTGGAATGGCGCGGCGTATAGGGCGATTGCGGACCTATAGGATTCCTCATGGGTTTCCACCTGCTCTCTCAGGTCGGGGACCAAGGCCCTGCGCGGTGTTCACATCACCGTTCAGGGCCGCCTTGTTGTACGGCGTTGTGAATTTTCATACCTACGATTGCGCCCCGACGCCCGTGAAACCAGGGGTAATACACAGCTGGGCAAATCCGTGCTGGCTATGTTGTGATCGTTGTTGTGATCAGTGGTGGTTCCGTGGTGAAGTAGGGGCATGGCTGAGGAACCACGGGAAGAATGGCTTAGAATTGGCCGGGAAATCCGGCGTATACGCAAATCTCGGGATCTATCGCTAGACCGACTAGCCGAGAGACTTCCGATTTCGGCTGGGATGATCGGCGCGATGGAGCGGGGCATCCGCGACTGCAAGCCCAAGCATGCCGAGGCGTTGGACAAAGCCCTGGGTACCGGTGATCAGTTGAGCAGCCTCGTCGCCCGAGTCCGTCCCGGAACTCCATGGATGGCAGAAGTCGACCCACTGCTGGTGCAAGCTGAACAAATAGGGCAATGGCAGTTGGCGTGGGTACCGGGGCTGCTACAAACGGAAGCGTATGCGCGAGCCGCCTTCCGCGCTGGTACGCCTACCGCAAACTCTGAGCGGATCGAGGACTCAGTACACAACCGCCTGAGGCGACAAGAGTCCGTATGGTCTGACCCCCCACCGCTGGCCCGCTTCGTTCTCGATGAATCGGTGCTGCTGCGCACGGTGGGGGGCGCTACCGTGATGGTCGGACAACTCGACCACTTGCTCACCATGGCAGAGAACCCCCATGTCAGCGTGCAAGTCCTCCCTCTGTACCATGCGCCTCACTCGGGGATGGACGGTAGCTTCCTACTCCTTCACCTACCGGGCGGTGAGGTGGTGCTCGTGCTAGAGAGCCGCTTCGCGGCCAGCGTCGACCACAAGGAGGCCGACGTGCGCCGCTACCGCTCAGGCTTTGAGGACTTGCGGGCGCTCGCGCTGAGTCCGCCAGAGTCGGCAGACCTGATACGGAGGAAACGTGACCAGTTGGCGGAAGAGTAGTTACAGCACATCGACGGGGGGCGAGTGCGTAGAGATCGGCGAAACCCCAAACGCGGTGCTTGTACGCGATACTCAGAACCGCGCGGCGGGATACATGGTGGTGCCACGTGAGGAGTGGGCGGCCTTCCTCATGGCGGTCAAGGCCACTGAATTGTAATCCTCCCCGCCTCGTGCCCCTCCGACCTGTCGGCCGGAGGGGCCGTCCGGTCCGGGGTCTTCGCCGTATCGCCCCCCGTCCAAGAGCCACCGGGGTTGGCCACCGAGGACGGTTCCCTGGCGTTGGCGCTAGCTGGGAGGTCGCCGGTACTGGTCGACCGTTGCCTTGGTGGTCGAGGCGTCCTGGAAGACGAGTTCCCACGGGCCGGTGTTGACGTCGAAGTCCTTACCGAAGCCGACCCACTTCCCCGCCATGCGGCGGCCAGTCGGGTCGATCAGGAGTTGGATCGCGCCGTGGTACCGCGCTCCCCGGTAGTAGCCCTCTTCCGCTGTCTGTTCCGTCCATGTGCCCGTGCAGACCGCGCCGTCGATCGTGAGGTCCATAGTCAAGGGGGAATCGGACGATCCGGGGATGCTCTGCACGGTGAGCCGGTCGCCATGTTGCAGCACCACGACGTAGTGCTTCCCTGTGAAGGAAGCGCCCCTGCCGGTACTGACGTAGTCGTAGCTCGACAGCCAGACTCCGGAGTAGGTGCCGGGCGCGGCTTCCTGCGCGGACTCGGCTGTCAGGTCGTCGTGAGAGGCCATGTCCCTGTCCTGTCCTCCGTCGGGATGGGATGGACGGCGCCCGTCCCCAGCACCGTCGGCGCGAAGCCGAATGATTGGACGGGCAACGGGCACCGCTAAGACGCCTTCGACAGCACGAGCGTAGACCGGGCAGGGACTTCGCCCACAGCGCCGGTTGTACTCCTTTGTGACACCCGCCCCTCCGGTTCGTCGGCCGGAGGGGACTTTCCCTCTCTTGGGGCCTACGCGGCGCCGAAGCCCGCCGACGCGCTGCCCGGGGATGCCTGGCGGCGCAGCCGCTCGCCCTTTTCCTTGGCCTGGGTGCGCAGCTCCTCCTGGAACTCGCGCATGCGGGTGCGCAGGGCCTGGTCCTCCACTCCCAGGATGCGGGCGGCCAGGAGGCCGGCGTTGCGGGCGGCGCCCACCGCTACCGTGGCCACCGGGACTCCGGCGGGCATCTGGACGATGGACAGCAGGGAGTCCATGCCGTCGAGGTGGCGCAGCGGCACCGGCACGCCGATCACCGGCAGCGGGGTGACCGCCGCGAGCATGCCGGGCAGGTGGGCGGCCCCGCCCGCGCCGGCGATGAGGACCTTGATCCCCCGGTCGGCGGCCTCGGAGCCGTAGGCGATCATCTCGTGCGGCATGCGGTGCGCCGACACGACGTCGGCCTCATAGGAGATGCCGAACACCTCCAGCGCCTTGGCGGCGTCCTCCATCACCGGCCAGTCGGAGTCGCTGCCCATCACGATCCCGACGGTGGGGGCGTCCTCGCTCACAGCTCGTTCTCCCTCGCAGGTAGGCGGGCGCGCGGATGCGCGCGGCGTGCCGATCCTACGGCCGGGCCGGTCGCCGGGGCGGTGCGGCACCCCGCCGGGCGCGCCACCGGCCCGCCCCAGGTGCGGGGGTGGGGACGATCGGCCGCCGTACTGCGGTCCGCCGCAGTGCGCGCACGGTGCCGCCTCGGCCACAATGGGAGTCCGGCGGCCGGCCCAGGCGCCCCGCCTCCCAGGAACCCGCAGTTCACGACCGCGCTGTCGGCGCACGCCGCCGCACACCCGTATCCGCCGCACTCCCGCGTACCGGCCATGGCTGCCATACGGTCCGCAAACCAGGCAGAATACGGACCGTACGCGGAAGTGCGACGGCCGCCCGCGCCGGCCCGGTCTGCGGATTCCGCCCCCTTCTTGTCTTCCCCGATCACCATTTCCGACGGAGCTGATATCGCGTGCAATCGACCTCTTGGCCGTATCTGATCGCCGCAGCGCAGCGGCCGGCCGCCGACGCCGTTCCGGGGCAGGAGTACGAGGGCTTCATCGGCTGGGTGCTGAGCCTGATGGAGACCATCGGCGAGGTGGGGGTGGGTCTCGCGCTGCTGATCGAGACCGTGTTCCCGCCCGTGCCCAGCGAGGCCGTGCTGCCCGGTGCCGGCTTCCTGGCCTACGAGGGCCGGATGAACGTGTGGCTGGCCATCCTGTCGGCTACGGCGGGCGCGGTGATCGGCGCCTGGCTGCTCTACTTCATCGGCGCGGCGCTGGGCCGCGAGCGCACCCGCTGGGTCGTCGAGAAGATGCCGCTGGTGGACCTGGAGGACTTCGACAAGGCCGAGCGCTTCTTCGCCCGCTGGGGCGGCATCGCCGTCCTCATCGGCCGCTGCGTGCCGCTGGTGCGCAGCCTGATCTCCATCCCGGCCGGCATCGAGCGGATGGGCTTCTGGAAGTTCACCGCCTACACCACCGTCGGCAGCGCGGTGTGGAACGGCATCTGGATCGGCCTGGGCTTCGCGTTCGGACCGGCCATCGCCCCGGTCCTGGAGCGCTGGAGCGGCCTGCTCAGCGACGCGGTGCTGGTGATCATCGGCCTGCTGTTCCTGTGGTTCGTCGTGGCCCGGCTGCGTCGCAACTACCTGCGCCGCCGCAACGGCCACCCCGGTCCCGGCAGCGGCCCCGGCGCCGGCCCGGGCGCCGGCCCCGGCTCCTCGGGCGGTGCCCGCCCCTCGGGCGGCCCGGGCGCGGCCCCGGTGACCGGCGGCCCCGGTGCCACCCCGATGGCGGGCGGCGCGCACCGCGCCCACCGCGCCGACCGCCCCGACCACGGCGGACGGCACGGCGCCTGACATCCGCGGTTCCAGAAGGGAGCGCGGCCCGCGCGGGCCGCGCTCCCGCGCTTTTCCCCGCCCAGGTTGGATACTGTGGTGGCCCGCGCCACACGAGGTGGAGGAGGTCCCGCGACCGATGGCCAGCGACAGCGCCGCACACCGGCCCGACCCCGACGGCACCGCCCCCGAGGCGGCCCCGACCCCCGTGTCCCCCGTCCACCACCTCGTCACCTCGGGCACCTTCCGCCTCGACGGCGGCGAGTGGGCCGTCGACAACAACGTGTGGATCGTCGGCGACGACCGCTCCGCGGTGGTCATCGACGCCGCGCACGACCACGAGGCCATCGCCCGCGCGCTGGGCGACCGCGAACTGATGGCGGTGGTGTGCACCCACGCGCACAACGACCACATCAACGCCGCCGCGCGCCTGGCCGACCTCGCCGACGCGCCGATCCTGCTGCACCCCGCCGACGCCGAACTGTGGGCGATGGTCTACCCCGACCGCGAGCCCGACGCCCCGCTGCTGGACGGCGAGGTGCTCAGCGCGGGCGGCGTGGACCTCCAGGTGCTGCACACCCCCGGGCACAGCCCCGGCGCGGTGAGCCTGTACGCCCCCGACCTGGGCACGGTGTTCACCGGCGACACCCTGTTCCAGGGCGGCCCGGGCGCCACCGGCCGGTTGTTCTCCCACTTCCCCACCATCATCGACTCCATCCGGGGCCGGCTGCTGTCGCTGCCCGGCGACACGGTGGTGCGCACCGGCCACGGCGACCCCACCACGGTCGGCGGCGAGGCGCCCCACCTCCAGGAGTGGATCGACCGGGGGTACTGAGCGGCAGGGGGTACCGGGCGGGGCGCCGCTGACCGCGCGGCCCGAGCCGCGCGCGGCTCCCGCCCCCAGGGGACCGGGGGCCGCCGCTACACCGGCGAGGACGTCTGCCCGCCGCCGGGCGGCAGGAACAGCGCGAACGTCGTGGGCCGGGCCTGGATCAGCTCCACCCGGGCGCCCTCGGACTCCGCGATGTGGCGGGCCAGGGCCAGCCCCAGCCCGGTGCCGTTGCCGCCGGTGACCTCCCGCTCGAAGATCCGCCCCGACAGGTCCTCGGGGATCCCGGGCCCCTCGTCGCTGACCTCCACCCGCACCGACCCCCCGCCCTGGACCGTGCGGACCGTCACCGTCCCCGCGCCGTGCTTGCGGGCGTTGTCGACGAGGGTCGCCATGATCTGGGTGAGGTCGGTGGGCGCCACGGCGGCGCGCAGCCCGCGCTCGCCGGCGAGTTCGACGTCGCGGTCCTCGGCGCGCAGGATGGGCCGCCACTCGGCCACGAACCGCTCCAGCACCTCGTCCAGCTCCACCACCTTGGCCTCGGGGTCCTGGCTCTTGCGCGCCCGGCCCAGCAGGCTCTCCACGGTCTCCACCAGCCGCTCGGTCTGGGCGAGCGCGGCCTCGCCCTCCTCGCGCACGACCTCGGGGTTGTCGGCCTCGGCGATGATCTCCTCCAGGCGCATCGACAGCGCCGTCAGCGGCGTGCGCAACTGGTGGGAGGCGTCGGTGGCGAAGTGCCGCTCGGTGGCGATCAGCCCGGCGATCCGCTCGGCGCTGCGGTCCAGCACCTCGGCGACCCGGTCGGCCTCGGAGATCCCGTAGCGGTGGCCCCAGGGGGTGGCCACGCCCGAGCCCAGCCGCTCGGCGGTGGCGGCCAGGTCGACCAGGGGCAGGGTGAGGCGGCGCGCCTGGAGCATGGCCAGGCCCACGGCCACGCCGATGGCCAGCAGCGACAGCGAGGCGATCCCCGCCCAGGCGTTGAGGATGCTCTCCTGGAGGCGCTGGGTGTCGCGCCAGACGGTGATGACGTTGCCCGCGCGCGAGGTCGACGTGGCGCGCAGCGACGGCGGCGCGTCGGGGTCGTCGGGGTCGTACTCCCAGCCCCCGGCATGGAGCACCTCGCCGGAGCGGGCCAGCTCGACCTCGATGTGGCGGCCCGGATGCACCTCGGTGAGGCGGTCCAGGTTGACCGTCTCCTGGTCCTCCAGTTCGTCGTCGACCTCGGCCGCGATGATGTCGGCCTCCTGCTGGAGCTGGCTGGTGCTCTGGGTGTGGATGGTGGTGTAGGTCAGCGCGCCCAGGGGCAGGCCGAGGAGCAGCACGGCGATCACGGCCACCACCAGGGTGGAGAACAGCATCCGCCTGCGCATGTCATCCCTCCGTCCCGGCGGCCGGCGCGGTCGCGGGGCGTCGCGGGGCGGTGCGCCGCGGCCTAGTCGCGTTCAAAGCGGAAGCCGACACCCCGGACGGTCGTGATGTAGGACGGCTGGTTGGCGTCGTCGCCGAGCTTGCGGCGCAGCCACGAGATGTGCATGTCCAGCGTCTTGGTCGAGCCCCACCAGTTGGTGTCCCACACCTCGCGCATGATCTGCTCGCGGGTCACCACCTTGCCGGCGTCGCGCACCAGCACCCGCAGCAGGTCGAACTCCTTGGTGGTGAGCTGGAGTTCGCGGTCGCCGATCCAGGCCCGCCGGGAGTCGTTGTCGATGCGCACGCCGTGCACCACGGGCACCTCGGCCCCGCCCCGGCGCAGCAGGGCGCGCACGCGCGCCAGCAGCTCGGCCAACCGGAAGGGCTTGGTGACGTAGTCGTCGGCGCCGGCGTCCAGGCCCACGACGGTGTCGACCTCGTCGGCCCGGGCGGTGAGGATCAGGATCGGCGTGCCGTGGCCCTCGGCGCGCAGCCGGCGGGCGACTTCCAAGCCGTCCATTTCGGGCAGCCCGAGATCGAGGACCATCAGGTCGATGTCCCCGGCGCGGGCGCGGTCGAGGGTCTCGTTTCCGTTGACGGTGACATCGACCGTGTACCCTTCACGGCGAAGTGCGCGCGCAAGGGGCTCGGAGATCGAGGTATCGTCTTCGGCCAGCAAAACGCAGGTCATGCGGTTGATCGTAATTCCACTGGGCGTGTTTCCCCATCATGCGCGCCGTATGGACCCGGCTCGACCGGAAAATACCAGCCGACAGAGCACCGCATATCGGACAATGTGTTTCGATCCCGCAATTCCCGCCATAACGGCCGGGATTTCTTGAATTCCGCATTCCGCCGCGCGGGCGCGCGCGAGCGGCGGCCGGGGCGGGCGGCGAGGGGTGTGCGGGGACGGCGGGGTGCGGCGAGCAGCGGCGGGGGCGCGGACGCTCAGGACGGCTCGGCGGCGCGCGGCGCCGGCTCCGCTCCGGGGTCGGAGGCGGTGGCGTCGGAGGCGGCGGCCTCGGGCGCGCCGGCGTCGGGCTCGGCGGCACCGGACGCCTCGGGGAACACCCACTGCCGGTAGGCGTAGAACCGGAACAGCGAGCCCAGGCCCACACCCACCACGTTGCCCGCGATGTTGCGGGCCAGCGGGCCGTCGAGCCCCAGGAGGTAGACCGACACCCCCAGGCAGGCCAACTGGATGCCCAGCCCCACGGCGTTGAACACGAAGAACAGCAGGTACTCGCGGCCCAGCCCGGTGCGCGCGCGGTGGGCGAAGGTCCAGAACCGGTTGCCGACGAACGCCACCACGGTGGCGATCAGCACGCCCAGCGCCTGGCCCACCAGCGGCGGGGCGTCCAGGACCAGCCAGAACAGGTTGGTGGCCGCGAGCTGCACCACATAGGCCACCCCGCCGACGGTGCCGAACTTGGCGAGTTCGCGCAGCAGCCGGGGCAGGCGGTCGCGGATCGGGGCGGGCACGGGGGACGCGGTTCCTTTACCCAGGTGGTCACTAGAATTCCGGGGGGCGCCCGTTCGGCGCCGTGTCAGCCTACCCCCGCCCCGCGCGGTCCACCACCGAACGAATGAGGCACTGTGAGCGAGCATCAGCGGTCCGTCCCCCGTGTCGGCATGGTCGGCGGCGGCCAGCTCGCCCGGATGACGCACCAGGCCGGCATCGCACTGGGTGTGGACTTCCGGGTGCTGGCCAACAACCCCACCGACAGCGCCGCGCGGGTGTGCGGCGACGTCCAGCTCGGTGACGACCGCGGCCTGGCCGACCTCCTGGCCTTCGCCAAGTCCTGCGACGTCCTCACCTTCGACCACGAGCACGTGCCCGAGCCGGTCCTGCGCGAGGTCGAGGCCGCCGGCGCGGTGGTGCGGCCCGGGCGCGCGGCGCTGCGCCACGCCCAGGACAAGCTGCGGATGCGCACCCGCGCCACTGAACTGGGCCTGCCCTGCCCCCGCTGGCGCGCCGTCAGCGCGGTCGAGCAGATCGAGGCGTTCGGTGCCGAGACCGGCTGGCCCCTGGTGCTCAAGGCCGCCAGCGGCGGCTACGACGGCAAGGGCGTGTGGGTGGTGGCCGACTCCGCCGAGGCCGCGGCCGTGCTGGCGCGGGCCGAGGAGGCCGGGGTGCAGTTGCTGGCCGAGGAGAAGGTCGCCTTCCGCCGCGAGCTGGCGGTGCAGGTGGCGCGCTCGCCCTACGGCCAGGTGGCGGTCTACCCGGTGGTCGAGACCGTGCAGCGCGACGGCATCTGCCACGAGGTGATCGCGCCCGCTCCGGACCTGCCCGAGGACAAGGCGGTCGGCGCCCAGGAGTTGGCGATCGACCTCGCCCACGCGCTGGACGTGGTGGGCCTGCTGGCGGTGGAGCTGTTCGAGACCGAGGCCGGGATCGTCATCAACGAGTTGGCCATGCGCCCGCACAACTCCGGGCACTGGACCATGGACGGCTCGCGCACCTCGCAGTTCGAGCAGCACCTGCGCGCGGTGCTGGACCTCCCGCTGGGCTCGCCGCGCACCACGGCGCCCTACACGGTGATGGCCAACGTGCTGGGCGGCGCGGACCCCGACGTCTACGGCCGCTACATCCACGTGATGGCCAAGGACCCCGAGGTCAAGGTGCACTTCTACGGCAAGGAGGTCCGGCCGGGGCGCAAGATCGGCCACGTCAACGTGGCCGGCGACGACCCCGCCGACCTGCTGGCGCGCGCCCGCGACGCGGCGGCCTACCTGCGCGGCGACCAGGGCTGACGGCCCGGCTGACCGGACCGCCCGGACCGGCCACCGGGCGGGCGCGCCCGCGCGCCCCGGCCGCGCCCACCGGACTCAGGCGGTGTCCTCGGCGCCCTCGGCGTACATCGCGCGGAAGGTGATCGGGCCGATGATCCCGTCCACCCCGATGCCCTTGGCGCGCTGGAACGCCTTGACCGCCCGGGTGAACCCGCCGTAGTGCGGCGGCGGGTAGCCGAGGTGGGTCAGGGAGTGCTCCAGGCCGTTGACCAGGGCCAGCCGGGGGTCGTTGGCGCGCACCAGGCCGACGTCGTCGGACAGCGCCTCCCACACCCGGGCGTCGACCACTCCGGTGACCGGCAGGCCGCGCGCGGCCTGGTACTCCTCGACGGCGGCCGTGAGGTCGGCGTCGAACGTGGCGATGGGCTCCTTGGAGTAGAAGCGCTCCTCGGCGAGGATCGCGGCCACCGCGAGCACGCGGTACTCGCGATCGCCCTCGCTGAGGAACACCCACGGCTGGGCCTGGATGGCCTGGGCCACGGCGGGCGGGGTGCGCGGGCCGTCGGCGAGCGCGGCGGGGGCGCTGAGCCCGCTGAGGGCCAGCGCGATCCCGGCGGCGGTCGCGACGGCGGCGGTGCGGCGTCTGGTGGTCATGGCTGCCTCCGTGTCGAAGAGTCCGACACCCGGTGGGACGCGGGGGCCGGGGCGGGGGTTGGCCGGTGCCGCGGCCGGGTCCGGCCGGGCCGGTGCCGTGTTCGGGGCCGGCCGGGTCGGGCGCGCCGGGCGCCGGCCG
>NZ_JAJAQC010000027.1 GCF_027604915.1 Streptomonospora mangrovi | reverse complement strand
GGGCGGGCGCGGCCGGGGCCGCCGGTGCCGGAGCCGGGGCGGGCTCCGGAGGCGCCTGGCCGCTCGCGGCGGCCGGCGCCGCCCCCGCGCCCTGGGCCGCGCCGGGCCGCCGGCGCGGGCGCCGCTGGGTGGACGCCGCCTTCTCGCCGTAGCCCACCAGCGGCTTCTCGCGCACCTCGGTGTCGGCGCCTGCGTCGGCGTCATCCTCGCCGGTGGCGACGCTGATGATGGCCGTGCCCACGTCCACCGTGCGCCCCTCGGGCACCAGCAGCTCGCGCACCGTCCCCGCCCACGGGCAGGGCAGCTCCACGGCCGCCTTGGCGGTCTCGACCTCGCAGATCACCTGGTTGACCGCGACCTCGTCGCCGGGCTTGACGTGCCACTGGAGGATCTCGGCGTCGACGAGCCCCTCGCCGACGTCGGGCAGCCGGAAGTGGCGCACGCCCGACTGCGCGGTGTTCGCTTGCGCTGTGTCTGCCTTGCTCACGTGTGCTCCCCGCCCCCTCAGAACGCGAACGCGCGGTCGACGCCGTCGAGAACCCGGTCGAGGTCGGGGAGGTAGTGCTCCTCCAGCCGCGACTGGGGGTAGGGCGTGTCGAACGCCCCGACCCGGATGACGGGTGCCTCCAGGTGGTAGAAGCACGACTCCGTGACGCGCGCGGCGATCTCGGCGCCCACACCGCCGCTGACCGGCGCCTCGTGCGTGATCACCAGCCGCCCGGTGCGCCGCACCGACTCGGTCACGGTGTCGTAGTCCACCGGCGAGATGGAGCGCAGGTCGATGACCTCGATGGAGTGGTCGTCGTCGGCCTCGGCCGCCTGGAGCGCGGTCTTGACCATCGGGCCGTAGGCCAGCAGCGTGACGTCGGTGCCCGGCCGGGCCACCCGCGCCGCGCCCATGGGGTAGGCCGACTCCAGCGCGGCGTCGGTGTCGACGTCGGCCTTGTCGTAGTAGCGCCGCTTGGGCTCGAAGAACACCACGGGGTCGGGCGAGGCGATGGCCTGCTGGATCATCCAGTAGGCGTCCACGGCGTTGGCCACCGTGATCACCCGCAGCCCGGCGGTGTGGGCGAAGTACGCCTCGGGCGACTCGCTGTGGTGCTCCACCGCGCCGATGCCGCCGCCGTAGGGGATGCGCAGCACGACCGGCATGCCCAGCGCGCCCGCCGAGCGGCGCCGCAGCTTGGCGAGCTGGGTGAAGGTCTGGTTGGTGGCCGGGAAGAAGAACCCGTCGAACTGGATCTCGCACACCGGGCGGTAGCCGCGCATGGCCAGGCCGATCGCGGTGCCCACGATCCCCGACTCCGCCAGCGGGGTGTCGATCACCCGGTCGGCGCCGAAGTCCTTGTAGAGCTGGTCGGTGACGCGGAAGACGCCGCCGAGCTTGCCGACGTCCTCGCCCATGACGAGCACCTTGGGGTCGGCCTCCATGGCGCGGCGCAGGCCGGCGTTGATGGCCTTTCCGATGGTCAGGTTGACGCTCATGTCACCGGCCTCCCTCGGCGCCGGCGTCCTCGAAGGACGCCAGGTAGTCGGCGAACTCGGCCCGCTGGAGGTCGAGTTGGGCATGGGGTTCGGCGTAGACCTCGTGGAAGATGTCCAGCGGGTCGGGGTCGGGCAGCGCCCGGCACTCGATGCGCACGCGCTCGCCGAGCTTGTCGGCCTCGGCGTCCACGGCGGCGAAGAAGTCGTCGTCGGCCACCCCGTTGGCGGCCATGTAGGCGCGCAGCCGCAGGATGGGGTCCTTGCGCTTCCACTCCTCCAGCTCGGCGGCCACCCGGTAGCGGGTGGGGTCGTCGTTGGTGGTGTGGGCGCCCATGCGGTAGGTGAACGCCTCGATGAGCATCGGGCCCTGGCCCTCGCGGGCGTGCTGGAGGGCGCGGCGGGTCACCGCCAGCGAGGCGAAGACGTCGTTGCCGTCGACGCGCACGCCCGGGAACCCGAACCCGGCGGCGCGCCGGTACAGCGGCACCCGGGACTGGCGCTCCAGCGGCTCGGAGATGGCCCACTGGTTGTTCTGGCAGAAGAACACCACGGGGGCGTTGTTGACGGCGGCGAAGTTGAACGCCTCGTTGGTGTCGCCCTGGCTGGTGGCGCCGTCGCCGAAGTAGACGATGACCGCGGTGCCGTCGTCGCCGCCGGTGGCGCCGTCGCGCTGGACGCCCATGGCGTAGCCGGTGGCGTGCAGGGTCTGGGAGCCGATGACGATGGTGTAGAGGTGCAGGCCGTGCTCGGCGGGGTCCCACCCGCCGTTGGTGACGCCGCGGAACATGCCCAGCAGCTCGCGGGGGTCGACCCCCCGCACCCAGGCCACGCCGTGTTCGCGGTAGGAGGGGAACGCCATGTCCTGGGGGCGCAGCGCGCGGGCCGAGCCGATCTGGGCGGCCTCCTGGCCCAGCAGCGACGCCCACAGGCCGAGTTCGCCCTGCCGCTGGAGGGCGACGGCCTCGGTGTCGACCCGGCGCACCAGGACGAGGTCGCGGTAGAGGCCGCGGACCTCCTCGGCGCCGAGGTCCAGCGGGTAGTCGGGGTGGTGCCGCAGCTCTCCCTCGGGGGTCAAGAGCTGGACGAGTTCGGGTTCGTCATGCGCGGTGTTGTCCGACACCTGTCGCTCCTCGGGTTCTCGGGGCCGATTTCGCGGGGTACCACTCCGTCGGCCGGACCTCTGCCGCTCACCCGGGGTAACGGGTTTCGAGTCGGCAGCCCTACCGACATCGTGACAGAACTCACCACGGACGGCGCAAGTGCTGCGGGCAACCTTTCGCCTGCCGACCATCATGTCCGAGAACGGGAAAAGCGCAACTACCAGGACTACCTAGCATTTTCAAGGGCGTCCGACGAAAAATTCGGACGACCGACGACCCGGTGCGCGGCACCGGCGGGCGGCGGCCCGGATCACCCGGGCGCGCACGGTCGGTCACGCGGAGTAGTCGAAGGTGGGGCGCTGAGGAGACCCGGCGGCCCAGCGGCGCGCGGCCGGGGCCGGTGCGGATGGGAAGCGGGGGTGCGGCCGCCGGGTGCGCGGGGCACCGGGCTCGGGCGGGCGGCCGGAGAGGGAGCGCGGCGGTCAGGCCGCCACGCGCATGCCGCGCTCGCGGGCGTAGTCGGCGAGCTGCTCGCGCAGTTGGCGCCGGGCGCGGTGGAGGCGCGACATGACGGTGCCCAGGGGTGTCCCCATGCGGGCGGCGACCTCCTTGTAGGTGAACCCCTCGACGTCGATCAGGTACACGACCAGGCGGAACTCCTCGGGGAGCTGGGCCAGGGCGTGGCGGATGGCGGAGTCGGGCAGGCGCTCCAGCACCTCCGACTCGGCCGAGCGCGAACCGGTGGAGGCGTGCGCGTCGGCGGCGGCCAACTGCCAGTCCTTGATCTCGTCGGTGGAGTCCTGTCGGGGCTCCCGCTGCTTCTTGCGGTAGCCGTTGATGAACGTGTTGGTCAGGATGCGGTACAGCCAGGCGCGCAGGTTGGTGCCGGCGCGGAACTGGTGGAAGTTGGCGAACGCCTTGGCGAAGGTCTCCTGGACGAGGTCCTCGGCGTCGGCCGAGTTGCGCGTCATCCGCAGCGCCGTGGGGTAGAGCTGATCGGCGTACGGGGTGACGGCGGTGACGAAGTCGAGCGACTCCGCGGGTTCGGAGGTTGCGGTGGACTCGTCGGCTTCGCGCATACGCTCCAGTTCGATGGTCGTCAAATTTCCCCCTTGGGACGACCGGCGATCGTTATCAACTTGGTAGACGCTTCAACAGGCGCTCCATGATGACAACGACCCGGGTGATACGTGTCACGAAACTACCGAATCGGGCTATGCGGCGGCTCAAGATGCGGTAAAAGCGCCTCCTTCCAGCGTAGACGCCGCGGCACCCTGCCCGCGCGGCGCACCGGGGTGCCGTACGCTTTTGCCTGCCCCTCCTCCACTAGCCCGGGGAGGCGGCTTCATTCGACTGCACCCCCAGCCGACCCTCGATCGCGCCCCGAAGCACACCCGAAGCACAGTGGAGGACCCGTGGCCCGCGTCGTCGTTGACGTCATGCTCAAGCCGGAGATCCTGGACCCCCAGGGCCAGGCCATCGCCGGGGCCTGCGGCCGCCTCGGGTTCACCGGTGTCAGCGAGGTCCGCCAGGGCAAGCGCTTCGAGGTCGAGGTCGACGGCGAGGTCGACGACGCCAAGCTCGCCGACGTCCGCCGCATGGCCGAGACCCTGCTCGCCAACCCCGTGATCGAGGACTTCTCCCTGCGGGTGGAGTGACCGCGGGGGCAGCCCTCGGGCGGTCCCGCCGCCGTGGACGCCCGCCCGCCGCGCCGGACCGCCGCCCACCGGGGGCGGTCGCCCTATGGAATCACCACGCCACGTGCCGCTTCCGGCCAACTCGCGGCCATGTCCGTTTCGCCGTGCCCGCCCCGGGAAGGCTCAGAACTGTGCCGAACGGTCGTGAGGGCTTCCGATGGACGTGACATTCTCGATTGCACTCCCCCGAGAGGCGTACACCGTCGCCGTGATGCGGGACTTCCTCGGCGAGGCGCTGCGCAGCAGCGGAATCTGCGCCGAGTGCAGGTTCGCCATCCTGCTCGCCGCCTCCGAGGCGTGCGCCAACGTGGTCGACCACGGCTTCCCGGCCGTGGGCTACCAGGTCGACGCCCGGCTGCTGCCCGACACCTGCGTCCTGGAGATCACCCATAGAGGACGCCGGTTCAACCCGTCTCGGGTGCCCCTGCCGGACCTGGAAGCGGAATCCGGCAGGGGCATTCTCTTGATGCGCCACCTCATGGAGGACGTCGCCATCTCCGGCGAACCCGACGGCACCACCCGGGTGCTGCTGCGCAAGCGGCTCGCCGAGTGCGCGGCCGCGCCGCCGGACCACGGCGAGTGCGTGGCGCCCCAGCCCGTCCTCCACTGACCCGGCCCGGGGCCGCCCGGGGGTCGCCTCGGGGCCGCCCCGGGGCCCGGCCCGCACGCCGGCGCCCCGGCGCGCCCGGAGCCGCCTGTGGACGGCGCGCGCCGAGCGCCGAGGTCAGCAGGTAACCTCAGGAGCGTCGCGCGCACATCCACGGCCACCGCCGCGCACCCGCCGCGACCTGCCGGCTCCCACCGACGACCATTTTCGGAGAGTGCCCATGACAGCCCGTGTGGGCGTCGTCACCTTCCCCGGCTCCCTCGACGACAGGGACGCCGCCCGCGCCGTCCGCATCGCCGGCGCCGAGCCCGTCGCGCTCTGGCACGACGACCCCGACCTCAAGGGCGTGGACGCCGTGGTGCTGCCCGGCGGCTTCTCCTACGGCGACTACCTCCGCTGCGGCGCCATCGCCCGGTTCTCCCCCATCATGGGCGAACTCGTGCCGGCCGCGCGCTCCGGAAACCTCCCGGTGCTGGGCATCTGCAACGGCTTCCAGATCCTGTGCGAGAGCCACCTGCTGCCCGGCGCCCTCACCCGCAACAAGTCCCTGCGGTTCATCAACCGCGACGTCACCCTGCGGGTGGAGTCCACCGCCACCGCCTGGACCAACCGCTACACCGACGGCGAGGAGATCCGGATCGTCCTCAAGAGCGGCGAGGGCTGCTACGTCGCCGACACCGCCACCCTGGACGAACTGGAGCGCACCGGCCGCGTCGTGGCGCGCTACGCCGAGCCCGCGCCCAACGGCTCCCGGCGCGAGATCGCCGGCGTCACCAACGAGCACGGCAACGTGGTCGGCCTCATGCCGCACCCCGAACACGCCGTCGAGGACCTGACCGGCCCCTCCACCGACGGACTCGGGTTCTTCACCTCCCTCCTCGCACACCTGGCCGACGGCGTGCCCGCGGCGGCGGGCGCCACCGGCTGACCACCGCCGCACCGCGCGAGACCTGGGGGACGCAAATGCGCATGTTGGGCCTGCTGCGCTCACGGACGACCATCCTCGTCGTGAGCGCCCTGCTGATCCTGGGGATGGTCGCCACCGGCGCGGTTGGGCTGGTCAACGCCCTGGGCTCGCCCGGCCCCTCCGCCGGGCAGGCCCCCTCGGCCCAGCCCGACTCCCCCATGCCGGCGCCCGCACTGGACGAACTCGGCGATGCGCCCCGGGGCGCCTCCTACACCGACTTCGGCGAGCAGTGCCCCGACGTGGAGTGCGTCCGGATCGTCGGTGTCGCCACCAAGGACGGCGAGGACACCGACGAGGCCGTCGAGAAGGTGTTCGGCCACCTCCTCGACCAGGGGTGGGCGCGCATCCTGCCCAACCAGGAGGCCGACCCCGACGACGTCCCCCTCGCCGAGAGCTACCTCACCAACGGCTCGGTGATGGTGACCGCCGCGCCCGTCGACGCCCCCGACACCACCGCCGGCCTGATGCTGATGCACGCCCAGGAGCCCGACTCCTGAGCCGACCCGCCCACCGCCGGCCGCGCACCGCAGCCCGCGAGCCCCGAACGGAAGACCCGATGCCCGACGCACCCCTGCCCGACACCGTCGCCACGGCCCAGAGCACGCCCGACACCCCGCAGCCCTACGCCGAACTCGGCATGGCCCAGGACGAGTACGCGCGGGTCCGGGAGATCCTGGGCCGCCGGCCCACCTCGGCGGAGCTGGCGATCTACTCGGTGATGTGGAGCGAGCACTGCTCCTACAAGAGTTCCAAGAAGCACCTGCGCCAGTTCGGCGAGAAGGCTCCGGCCAGCGACGCCCTGCTGGTGGGCATGGGCGAGAACGCGGGTGTGGTCGACGTCGGCGGCGGCCGGGCGGTCACCTTCAAGATCGAGTCGCACAACCACCCCTCCTACGTCGAGCCGCACCAGGGCGCGGCCACCGGCGTGGGCGGGATCGTCCGCGACATCCTCACCATGGGCGCCCGGCCCGTGGCGGTGATGGACGCGCTGCGCTTCGGCCCGCTGGACGCCCCCGACACCCGCCGGGTGCTGCCGGGCGTGGTCTCGGGCATCTCCTTCTACGGCAACTGCCTGGGGCTGCCCAACATCGGCGGCGAGATCGGGTTCGGCGCCGGGTACGCGGGCAACCCGCTGGTCAACGCCCTGTGCGTGGGCGTCATGCGGCACGAGGACATCAAGCTGGCCCAGGCGCCCGGTCCGGGCAACAAGGTCGTGCTGTTCGGCGCCACCACCGGCCCCGACGGGATCGGCGGGGCCTCGGTGCTGGCCAGCGCCACCTTCGACGACGAGAGCCACGCCAAGCGGCCCAGCGTCCAGGTGGGCGACCCGTTCATGGAGAAGCTGCTCATCGAGTGCAGCCTGGAGCTGTTCGCCGCCGACCTGGTGGTGGGCATCCAGGACCTCGGCGCGGCCGGGGTGTCGTGCGCCACCACCGAACTGGCGGCGGGCGGCACCGGCGGCATGCGGATCGAACTCGACAGGGTGCCGCTGCGCGACCCCCGGCTCACGCCGGAGGAGATCCTGATGAGCGAGTCCCAGGAGCGCATGATGGCGATCGTCGAGCCCGCCAAGCTCGACGCGTTCCTGGCCACCTGCCGCAAGTGGAACATTCTGGCCAGCGTCATCGGCGAGGTCACCGACGTCACGCCCGAGGAGGCCGAACGCGGCGGGCGGCTGGTCATGACCTGGCACGGCGAGACCGTGGTCGACATGCCGCCGCGCACCGCCTCCGACGAAGGCCCGGTCTACGACCGCCCCTACGCCCGCCCGGCCGACCAGGACGCCCTCCAGGCCGACACCCCCGACCGGCTGGAGCGGCCCAAGACCGACGACGACCTGCGCGAGCAGCTCCTGCGCGTGCTGGCGGCGCCGGGGGTGTGCGACCCCACCTGGGTCACCCAGCAGTACGACCGCTACGTCATGGGCAACACCGTGCTGGCCACCCCCGACGACGGCGGCATGATCCGGGTGGCCGAGGACGCCGACACCGGTATCGCGCTGGCCGTCGACGGCAACGGCCGCTACACCCGGCTGGACCCCTACGCGGGCACCCAGGCCGCCTACGCCGAGGCCTACCGCAACGTCGCCGCCACCGGCGCGCGGCCGCTGGCGGTCACCAACTGCCTCAACTTCGGCTCGCCCGAGGACCCCGCGGTGATGTGGCAGTTCGCGGAGTCCACCCGCGGCCTGGCCGACGCCTGCCAGACGCTGGGCACCCCGGTCACCGGCGGCAACGTCAGCTTCTACAACCAGACCGGCGACACCGCCATCAACCCCACCCCGGTCATCGGCGTGCTGGGGGTCATCGGCGACGTCCGCGACCGGCTGGCCACCGCGCTGCCCGCCGGGGCCGACGGCGCCCGCATCGTGCTGCTGGGCCGCACCGCCGAGGAGTTCGGCGGGTCGGTGTGGGCCGAGGTCGTGCACGGCCACCTGGGCGGGCTGCCGCCCAAGGTCGACCTCGCCGCCGAGGCCGCGCTGGGCGAACTCCTGGCCGAGGCCGCCGAGGCGGGCGTGCTGGCGGCGGCCCACGACCTCTCCGACGGCGGGCTGGGCGTGGCGGTGGCGGAGTCGGCGCTGCGCGGCGGCGTGGGCGCCACCCTGCACGTCACCGACGCGTTCACCGCGCTGTTCAGCGAGTCGGGCGCGCGGGCCGTGGTCGTGGTGCGGCCCGAGAGCGAGGACGCGTTCGCGGCGCTGTGCGAGCGGCACGGGGTTCCGGCCGCCGAGATCGGCACGGTCGGCGGCGAGGCCCTGACGGTGACCCACCCCGAGGGCGGGTTCAGCGTCAGCCTGGCGGAGCTGCGGACGGCCTATGAGTCCACCCTGCCCGCGGTCTTCGACGCGGAGTAGCCCGGCGCCCGCGCGCGGGGGGTGACCCGGGCGCGGGGCGGGCGGCGGGGAAAAGCGCGAGGCGCGCCGGTGCGGAGTCGTTCCGCACCGGCGCGCCCTCTTTTCGCCGTCCCTGCTCGCTCCCTGCTTACTCCCCCTGCCCGCCGCCGCGTTCGCGGTCGGGGTCGACCGCGCCGGGGTTGGTGGCGGGCTCGCCGTCGTCGGTGACGGTCGGTTCGGGCTCCAGTTCCTCGCGGACGCGGGTGGGTTTGCCCCCGCGCAGCACGCCCTCGATCTCGCGTTCCATCTGGTCGTCGAGCCGGGGTCCGTGCTTGTCGCTGCCGCGTTCCATGGTGCCCTCCCTCCTGGTCGGGGTGGCCCTCAGCGGTCCCTCCGCTGGGCGGTAGGTCGGTCCGTGGTGACCGCGACTACCCGCCGCCGCCTGGGGACAAACCCCCACCGCCCCCGCCCTGACCTGGCGGCGGTCGCGGCGCGTGGCCGCGCGGCCCGTGTCGGCAACCGGCCCGCATGGCACCGGCGGTGCCGGGGCAGTGGGCAGGGCCACGGGGGACCGGCGGGCCTCCGGCGCTGCCGGTGCGGAGACCGGCGGCCGGATCGGAAGGGGTCCGCCGCGCGGTGGGGGCGCACGCGGCGCCGCGCACCGCCCCCGGGGACGGGAACCGCCAGCAGCACCGGGAGGTGAGACGGGCCGCATGCGGTGCGGTCCGGCGGTCATGGATCTGCGCTTTCTGGAACGCCTCTACCGGGCGACCGGGCCGGTCGCCACGGTGTATTTGGACACCACCCGCGCGGGGGACGACCCGGCGCGGCGCATCGAGCACCGCTGGCGCGCGCTGCGGGCGCGGCTGGCCGACGACGGAGCCGACCCCGGCACGCTGCGCGCCCTGGACGCCGCCGCGGGCGGCCTGCCGAAGGTCCCCGGCCCCCAGGGGGAGGCGCTGTTCGCGGCGGGCGGGCGGCTGGTCGCCGCCTACACCCTGTCGCGGCCCCCCGAGCGCGACCGCGCCGCGTGGCTGCCGGTGGCCGACCCCGTCGACCTGGTCTGCGACCTCGACGACGGCGTGCCCTACGTGGTGGTGGCCGCCGACGGGGAGGGCGCCGACGTCTACGCCTACGCCGCCGACGGCGCTGTTGTGGAGGAGGAGCGCCACGCCGGGGACGCGCGCCGCCGCTCCGGCGACGCGGCGGCGGGCGGGCGGCGCTACCGGCACCGCGACCGCGCCGAGCGGGTGTGGTCGGCGAGCGCGGGGGACGTCGTGCGCGACGTGGAGGCGGCGGTGCGGCGGGTGCGCGCGGCGGCCGTGTTCGTCGGCGGGGACGAGCGGACGCTGGAGGCGCTGCGGGCGCGGCTGGACGCGGCGGCCGGGGCGCCGGTGATCGAGGTTGGCGGCAGGGGCGAGGGCAACGCGGTGGCGCGGCTGCGCGCGAGCGTGGAGGAGGGGCTGCGGCAGACCGCGGCGGCGCTGCGCGGCGGGGTGCTGGCGGAGTTCACCGAGGACCTGCACCGCGCGGAGCGCGCCGTGCAGGGGTTCGCCGACACCACCCGGGCGCTGCGGTCGGGGCGGGTGTCCCGGGTGCTGCTGGCGCCCCGGGGCGGGGCCGAACCGCTGCTGTGGGCCTCACGCACGGACCCGCTGGAGGTGGCGGAGCGGCGCGGGCGGCTGACCGACCCGAGCGAGGCGTTCACCGCCCCGGCGGGCGCGCTGCTGCTGCGGGCCGCCCAGGCCACCAGCGCGGCGTTCACCCGGCTACCCGATCCGGGCGAGGCCGCCGACGGGGTGGGCGCGTTCCTCCGGTTCGCGGCGGCGCCGCGCTGAGGCTGTGGGGGCGGGCGTCCGGTGGGTGATCGGCGGGATCGGCGGCGCCGGCGGGCGATCGGCGGCGGCCGGCCGGTGACCGGCGGGCGTCGGGCGGGCGGGTGCCGCGCGGCCGCTCCTACGATGGTGCGCGGCCGCGATACGCGGCGGCGCAACCGAGGTGAGGGAGCCCGGCGATGAAGCGGCGAGGACGGCTCAAGGGCGCGCTGGGCAGCCACGACCGACCGGCCAGCCCACTGGCGTTCCGCCTGGTGCTGGCGGTGTTCGGCGCCGGGGTGCTCGTGGTGGGCACCGTGCTGTCGGTGCTGCTGGGCGGCCCGCCGCCGCTGACCATCGTCCTGGCGGCCGGGACGGTCGCCTCGGGGTTCAACGTGTACTGGGTGTGGCAGCGCTGGCGACACGAGTGACCGCCCGGCCGCCCGCGGTTCTCCTCTCCAACCGCCCGACGGCGTCGGGAAGGCGCACGCCAGGCAGGTGCTCGACCTCTCGCAGTCGCGCGTCAGCGCCTCCCCGGTGCCGGATGGGAGACGTGTACTGGGCGCTGCGTCACCCAGGGTCGTGGTCCTCCTGACGAGCGGGGGACCGTCGCCTCCCGTGATCACCTGTCCGGTGGCGCCTTCCCTGCTCGTCACGGCCGGCACCGGTGGACCGGGATCGCCCAGGGCGCCTTCCGAACCCCGTGGCGGGCCGTGGCCCAACCGCCACCCGGTGCGGGGGCGCCCGGGTGCTCGGATAGCCTCGAAACGTGCTCCGAGTCCTGCTCACCCCGCGCATGCTGGCGTTTCACGCGCTGGTGGCGCTGGTGGTGCCCTCCTTCATCTGGCTGGGCTTCTGGCAGTGGGGCCGCGGGGAGGACAAGGCCGCGGCGGCCGCCCTCCAGGAGGCCAACATCGCCGCCGACCCCGTGCCGGTCCAGGAGCTGACCGCCCCCGGCGAGGACGTCCCGCCCGAGGACCGCTGGCGGCAGGTGACCGCCACCGGCACCTACGACACCGAGCACGAGCTGCTGGTGCGCAACCGCGACGGCTCCCGGGGCGTGGGCCTGCACGTGCTGACCCCGCTGGTCACCGACGACGGCCCCGCGCTGCTGGTCAACCGCGGCTGGATCGAGCAGCCGCCCTCGGCCACCGCCCGGCCCGAGGTCCCGCCCGCCCCCGAGGGCGAGGTCACGGTGACCGGCCGGCTCCAGTTCAGCGAGACCCCCGAGAACACCGGCATCCGCGTCCGCGACGGCCTGCCCGAGGGCCAGATCATGATCGTGGACGTCGACCGCATCGCCGAGGGCCTGCCCTATCCGGTCTACGGCGGCTACGCCGAGCTGACCGAGCAGAGTCCCGAGGGCGCCGACGCGCCCGAGCCGGTGGCCGCGCCCGAGGTCGACACCGGCATGAACCTCTCCTACGCGGTGCAGTGGTGGGTGTTCACGGTCATCGCGATCGTCGGCTGGATCATCCTCATGCGCCGCGAGGTCAAAGACGCCCGCGACGCCTCGGCCGGGCCGCCCGACACGCCGGGCTCTGGCGGCGGCGGCCCGGGGGCCGGGCCGGACGGAACGGACGGCACGGACGCCCCGGGCGGCGGCCCGGACGGCGAGGCGGCCGTCGAGGACGCGGACGCCGGGGCGGCCGCCGACGCGGCGCAGTCCGCTGCCCCCTCCGACGCGGCCGATGCCGCAGCTAACCCCGACCCCGCCGACACCCCCGGCGCCCGGCCGCACTCGGGCGCGCGCCGCTGAGCCCTCACGCCGTGCCGTGCGGGTTGTCCACGGCGTAGCGCCACACTCCATCGGGGCAGCGCCGCGCCACGTCGGTGGCCGTCCCCGCCAGCGCCACCTCCTCCCCCGCCGCCGTGGTGCCCTCGATCCGCCAGTCCACGATCAGCAGGGCCACGTCCCCACTGGCGTAGACGTGCCGGGGCGCGACCCGGATGGGCAGCCCCAGCGACAGGTGTCCGGCCAGACCGCCGGCCAGGTCGGCGCCGCGCACGGGCGCTCCCGGCTCGGGCACCAGCACCGCGCTCTCGGGGAACAGCTCCAGCACCCGGTCCGCGTCGCCGGAGTCGAACCGCTCGGCGAACGCGGCGGGCACCTCGTGCGGGGTGCGGGGCAGGGACGACGTCATGGGGTCTCCGTAAGGTGTCGGGTGGCTGATCGGGGTCGCGGCGCCGCCGCGCTCCGAAGTCCGCACGCTAGGAGGCGCCCTCGTGACTCACCAAACGGTTGGCCACGCGCCGCCGCCCGGCCTGCCCGGACCACCCGGTCTGCCCGGACCGTCCGGATCACCCGAATCGCCCGGCCTGCCCGCCCACCCGATGGCGGCGGTGCCGCGCCCGGCGCCCGGGTGCCCGGTCGAGACCGCGCTGGCCGCGCTGTCGGGCCGGTGGACCACCCTGGTCGTGCGCGAACTGCTGCGCGGCCGGGAGTCCTACACCGACCTGGCCCAGGCGCTGCCGGAGCTGTCGGCGAAGGTGCTCAGCGACCGGCTCGCCCAGTTGGTCGAGGCCGGCGTGGTGGTGCGGATCCGCCGCCCCGGCTGGCCGCCGCGCGTGCGCTACGTCCTCACCGAGCGCGGCCGCGCGCTGGGGCCGGTGCTCCAGGCGCTGTGGGACTGGGGCTCGCTGCCCGCTGAGGAGTAGCCGCGCCGCCCGGCCTCAAGGGCGGGGACGGCCGCGTCCGCCGCCCCCCATCGCGGAAGCCCCCGTTCCGCGACCCCGAGGACAATCGACCCATGGCCGACACCTCGGCGCGGCTGCTGCGCCTGCTCTCCCTCCTCCAGTCCGCCCCCGACTGGCCCGGACCGCGCCTGGCCGAGCGGCTGGGCGTGACCACGCGCACCGTCCGCAACGACGTCGAGCGGCTGCGCGGCCTGGGCTATCCGGTGCACGCGGCGCCCGGGGTCGGCGGGGGCTACCGGCTGGGCGCCGGGGCGCGGCTGCCGCCGCTGGTGCTGGACGACGCGGAGGCGGTGGCGGTGGCCGTGGGGCTGCGCACCGCCGCGTCGGGCCCCATCGCCGGGGTGGAGGAGACCGCGCTGCGCGCGCTGGCCAAGCTGGAGCAGGTGCTGCCGACGCGGCTGCGCCGCCAGGTCGAGGCCGTGCACACGGCCGTGGCCACGGCCGAGGCGCCGCCGCGCACGCCGCGCGTGGACGCCGAGGCGCTGCTGCGCATCGCCCGCGCCTGCCGCGACCACGAGCTGCTGCGCTTCGACTACAGCGGGCGCGGCGGCGCGCCCGGGGTGCGGGAGGTCGAGCCGCACCGGCTCGTGCACACCGGCGACCGCTGGTACCTGGCGGCCTGGGATCCGGCGCGCGGGGACTGGCGGACCTTCCGCGTCGACCGCATGGCACTGCGCACGCCCAACGGGCCGCGCTTCACCCCGCGCCCGGTGCCCGGCGGCGACGTGCTGGAGTTCGTGGAGGCGGGCCGCGCCGAGGCGCGGTGGCGGCGGCGCGCCACGGTCCTGCTGCACACCGGTATCGAGGCGCTGCACTGGATGACACCGGAGTGGGGCGTGGCCGAGGCGCGCGGCGAGCACACCGTGCTGCTGCACACCGGCGGCCACTCCTGGGACCTGGTGGCCGCCCGGATCGGCGCGCTGGGCGTGGACTTCGAGGTGGTCGAACCGCCGGACTTCACCGAGCACCTGCGGTCGATGTCCCGCCGCTACGCGCGGGCGGCCGGTGCGGCGGCGGACGGCGGGTGAGGCGGCGGCGGTACGGTCCGACGCCCGTGCCGGGCCGTCAGGAACCGGCGCCGGTGCCCACGGCCCGCTTGACCAGGGCGGTGATCGCCTCCTCGGCCTCCGGCGTCAGCTCGGTCACCGCGTAGGCGGTGGGCCACAGGCCGCTGGGGTCGTCCAGGCCCGCCTCGGTGGTGAACCCGAACGACGAGTAGCGCTCCTTGTCCACCCGGCCGCTGCGGAAGAAGCACACCACCTTGCCCTTGCGGGCGTAGGCGGGCTGCCCGTACCAGAGCTTGGGCGCCAGCTCCGGCGCGGTCGCGGTGACGATGGCGTGGAGGCGCTCGGCCACCGCGCGGTCGGGCTGCTCCATCTCGGCGATCTTGGCGAGCACGTCCAGCTCGTCGGCCGCGGCCTTGCCGCCGCGTGGGCGGGCCGCCTCCTTCTTCAGCTCCGCCGCGCGCTCCTTCATGGCGGCGCGCTCCTGCTCGGAGAATCCCTGCGGCATCGCGGCTCCTTTCCCCGTGGTGGTGGTTCTCCCCGCTGCTTTCACCCTCGTCCGGCATCCGGTGGGAGTCCTCGACACCGTAACCGCGCCAAGAACGCGGGCGCTTCTCGATTCCTGACCGACTCCTGACCGAAAACGGCGCCGGATCCGGTGGCCGCACTTTTGCCGCCTCGCGGTGGAGGTGGTCAGGAATCAAGAAGCGCACTCGCGGGGCTGCGCCTAGCGTTGGGGACATGAAGACGACCATTCACTACACCTTCCTTCCGCACACCGACGCCGAGGCCGCGCTCGCCTTTTACCGCGACACCCTCGGATTCGAGGTCCGCAACGACGTCGGTTACGAGGACATGCGCTGGATCACCGTGGGCCCGGTCGGCCAGCCCGAGACGTCCATCGTGCTGCAACCGCCGACCGCCGGCCCGGACCTCACCGAGGACGACCGCCGCAGCATCATGGAACTGGTCTCCAAGGGCGTGTTCGCCGCGATCACCCTGGGCACCGACGACCTCGACGGCCTGTTCAAGCGGGTCGAAGCCGCCGGCGCCACGGTGGTGCACGAGCCCACCGACCAGCCCTACGGCGTGCGCGACTGCGCCTTCCGCGACCCGGCGGGCAACCTCGTCCGCATCAACCAGCTCACCTGAGCGAAGGGGGCCGGGCCGCCGCCGAAGGCGTGCGCCCGGCGCGGCCACGGCCGCCCCGGACCGGTGCGCAGCGGTCCGGGCGGCCCGCCCGCCACATCCACAGCGGGCTCCTTTTCGCGGTACCGCGTGCGGGAAGTCGCGGCACGTCCGTTTTCCCCCGCACTTTCCGGTCGGTTGCGCGGGGTTTTCGCCCACGAGAAGCGAATAACGCGCGTGTCCCGATGGAATGCGGAGCACGCGGCCACAGCGCCGGACGCCGATCACCCGTGATCGGCCGTTTGGTGTTCCTTCCCTTTTCTTGGGAAAAGGCCGCCGGTCTTTCCGACGAGGCGCGATGGCGGACAGGTCTCCCCGGGCGCGACCGGCGGCGGCGCACAGCCCGTCGCCTTCCGGGTGCGGGGGCGCCGCCGCCCCCTTTAGGGTCGGATCGTCCACTGCCCGTGCCGCTCCGCCCCCGGGGGCGGTCGCGGGCATCACCCAGAGGAGTCCTCGTGGTCGACGTTCGATCGGCGGTCGCCGCCGACATCCCGGAACTGGTGCGGCTGCGCGCGCTGTTCGCCGAACGGCCCGATAGCGGGTGGGGGCCGCCGCCCGAGGGCGACGCCTGGCGCGAGCGCTGCGCCGAGTCCATCGCCGAGCAACTGTTCCGCGACACCATGCGGATCGCCGTGGTCGACGCCGACGCCGGTCGGCTGGCCGCCTGCGGGATGGGCGTGGTCGACCAGCGGCTGCCCATGCCGCACAACCCCGACGGCCGGGTCGGCATGGTCTTCGGGCTGGTCACCGACCCCGCCCACCGGCGGCGCGGCCACGCGCGGGCGATCATGGCCGAACTGCTGGCCTGGTTCGACGGACTGGGCGTGGAGCGGGTGAACCTCACCGCCACCCCCGAGGGCGACGGGATCTACCGCGACCTCGGGTTCGTCGACAACCCCGACCCGCTGCTCACCCGGTCCCGCTGATCCGGCCGCGCCGCCTGGCAGGATGGCGGCCATGAGCGACGACGTGGACGCCGGAGCCGCCGAGCGCGTGGCGCGCCGACCGGCGGGCGCCGACGAGAGCGCCCGCGCCAGCCGCGTGTGGTGGGAGCGGGCCGCCGACGACTACCAGGCCGAGCACGGCGGCTTCCTGCGCGACGCGGGCTTCGTGTGGGGCCCCGAGGGCCTGGACGAGGCCGACGCGGGCCTGCTCGGCCCGCTGGAGCGGCTGCGCGGCGCCCGCGTGCTGGAGATCGGCTGCGGGGCCGCGCAGTGCTCCCGCTGGCTGCGCGCCCAGGGCGTGGGCGAGGTGGTGGGGATCGACGTCTCGCACCGCCAACTCCAGCACGCCCGGCGCCTTGACGAGGAGACGGGCGTGCGGGTGCCCGCCGTCGAGGCCGACGCGCAGCGGCTGCCGTTCGCGGCGGGGTCCTTCGACGCGGTCTGCTCGGCCTACGGCGGCTTCCCGTTCGTGCCCGACGCGGCGGCGGCCCTCGCCGAGGCCGCGCGCGTGCTGCGGCCCGGCGGGCGGCTGGTGTTCTCCGTCAGCCACCCGCTGCGCTGGTGCTTCGCCGACGACCCCACCGAGCGCGGGCTGACCGTCGAGCACTCCTACTTCGACCGGCGCGCCTACGTGGAGGAGGACGACGCGGGCCGCGCCGTGTACGTGGAGCACCACCGCACGGTCGGCGACTGGGTGCGCGCCGTCACGGCCGCCGGCCTGGTGCTGCGCGACCTGGTCGAGCCGGAGTGGCCCGCCGGGCACGACCGGGTGTGGGGCGGCTGGAGCCCGCTGCGCGGCCGGCTGATGCCGGGCACCGCCGTGTTCGCGGCCGACAAGCCCTGACCCCGCCGCCGCCCGCCGCCACCGCCGTCCGCGTGCGGGCGCGCCGTGCCGCCCCGTCCCCGGGGCCGCCCGGTGGGCGCCGAACCCGCTCCCGCCACGCCGGTGCGGATATTGCGTTGTGCTCGAACCCAGGTCACCGCTAGGGTCGCCGCCGCCCTGACCATGCGCTCCGTCCCGTTCCGTCCTGACCCGTAGGAGACCCGCATGCCCGACACCGCGCCCGGCCAGGCGGCCGAGATCACCGAGATCCCCGTCGCCGGCCCCGAAGACGGTCCCTACGGCATCACCGCCGGGCCGGACGGCGCGCTGTGGGTGACCCTCGTGCACTCCGGCGAGATCGCCCGGGTGGAGCCCGCGGGCACGGTCGAGCGCTACGCGATGGGTCCGGGCACGCGGCCCAGCGTCATCACCGCCGGACCCGACGGGGCGCTGTGGTTCACTCTCAACGAGTCCGACGCCATCGGCCGGCTGCGCCCCGGCGGCGACCTCGCGGTCTTCGCCCTGCCCGGCTCCGGCGGCGGCCCGTTCGGCATCACCGCCGGGCCGGACGGCGCGCTGTGGTTCACCCTGCTCACCGGCGGGCGCATCGGCCGCATCACCGTGGACGGCGACATCACCGAGTTCCCGCCGGCGGCGGGGGACGCGCCCATGCCGTCGATGATCGCCGCCGGCGCCGACGGCGCCCTGTGGTTCACGCTCAACCAGGCCAACGCCATCGGCCGGATCACCCCCGAGGGCGCGACGAGCGTCCACCCGCTGCCCACCGAGGGGGCCGCGCCGGTCGGTATCACCGCCGGTGCCGACGGCGCCCTGTGGTTCGTGGAGATCGGCGCGGGCCAGGTCGGGCGGATCACCGTGGACGGCGAGGTCACCGAGTTCCCGCTGGCCGACCGCGCCGCCCGCCCGCACGCCATCGCCGCCGGACCGGGCGGGGCGTGCTGGTTCACCGAGTGGGGCGCCAACCGCGTCGGCCGCATCACCCCGGACGGCACCATGACCGGCTACGCGCTGCCCTCGCCCGCGTCCGAGCCGCACGGGATCGCGGCGGGGCCGGACGGCGCCGTGTACGCGGCCCTGGAGACGGGCGCGGTCGCGCGCCTGCTGCCCGCCTGAGGCCGCCGCCCGACGACTGACACCCGACCGACCGTCCGCCCGACCGGGTGCGTCTCAGCGGATACGTCCGCCCGGACGCGCCCGGCCGCCCCACGCCTTGAGGAGCACTGTGCCCGCGCCCGACCCCGCCCGCCTGCACCCCACCACCCGCCCGGACCTGGACAACGTGGTCTTCCTGCGCAACCAGGTGACCTCGGAGTTCGTCGAGATCGGGGAGTTCACCTACTACGACGACGAGGGCCGCCGCGAACCCTTCGAGCGCGCCAACGTCCTCTACAACTACGGCCCCCAGCGGCTGGTCATCGGCCGGTTCTGCGCGATCGGCCCCGGCGTGCGGTTCGTGATGCCCGGCGGCACCCACCCGATGGCCGGTCCGTCCACCTTCCCGTTCACCATGTTCGGCGGCGAGTGGAGCGACAACACGCTGGAGGCGTTCCTGGCGCTGCCGACCAAGGGCGACACCGTGGTCGGCAACGACGTGTGGATCGGCCGCGAGGCGGCGGTGCTGCCCGGCGTCACCATCGGCGACGGCGCGGTCGTGGGGGCCTACAGCGTGGTCACCGGCGACGTGGCGCCCTACACGACCGTGGGCGGCAACCCGGCCAAGCCCATCCGGGTCCGCTACGAGCCGCAGGAGGTGGACCTGCTGCGCCGCGTGGCCTGGTGGGACTGGCCGGTGGAGCTGATCACCCGCCACGCGGCCGACATCATGACCGGCACGCCCGAGCGCCTGGCCGAGATCGCCGCCGGCGCCGGTGTCGGGCACGCGGCGGCCGACGAACGGTAGCCGCACGGCCGGTCGGCCGGTCGGACGCCTGGCCGGCCGGTCGGGACCGCCGGGCGCGGACCGGCCGCCCCGGCCTCAGGCGGCCTCCCCGAGCAGCCGCTCGGTGGTGCCGCGCAGGTCGGCGGGCGCCACGCCCGCGTCGGTGAGCGCCCGCAGGGCGCCGGGGTCGCCGGCGCGCAGGACGCCCAGCAGCACGTGGCCGCCGGAGATCGCGGTGTCGCCCCGGTCCAGGGCGACGCGCAGCGACTCCTCCAGCGAGCGCTTGGCCGGACGGGTGAACGGGATGTGCCCCGCGCCCCGCGCCAGGCGGCCGAACAGCCCGCGCCGGGGCCGCGACGCGGCCCCGGCCCCGGCGGCCCCGTCGGCGGCGGTGCGCCGGACGGTGTCGCGCAGGGCGGCGAGGTCCGCACCGTGCTCGGCCAGGGCGCGGGCCGCAGGCCCCCTGTCCTCGGCCAGCAGCCCCAGCACCAGGTGCGCGGCGCCGATGCGGCCGTGGCCCAGCGAACGGGCCTCCTCCTGAGCGGAGACGACGGCCAGCCGGGCGTCCTTGGCGAATCGCTCGAACATGTCACTACCTCCGGGGGGTCGGGTGTCCCTATGGCTGTCAACTTATGTTGACGCCACTGGGTATGTCAACTTTAGTTGACGACCTCGGCGGACCGCGCCCCCCGAGCGCGCCCGCGCGTGCGAGGATCCGCAGATGCCGATCGACCCGATCGCCGCCGTCGACTGGGCGGCCATCCCCGCGCCGGAGGTCCCCACCACCTCCTGGGCCGCTGCCGGGCCGCCGCGCGGCCGGCGGCTGCCCGATCCCGTCGCGCCGCTCCGGGCGCTGGCCGCCGCACGCACCCGGACGCAGGCGGCCGACGCCCTGACGCGGCTGGAGAACACCTGTGTGCTGCACGGGCACATGCGCGCCGTCTTCCCCCCGGCGGTCGCCGCCGCCCCGTTCCTGCTGGAGACCGCCCAAGCCCCCGACACCCTCCCGGCGGCCCGCGACGCCGCCCTTGAGGTGCTCGGCGCGTTCTTGACCTGGGATCCCGTGGCCGGGTTCACCCGCGTCGGCGGCACGCCGCTGTGCTGCGCGGTCGCCGACCTGGTGCGCGCCCGGGGCGACCACCTGCGCGCGCTCGGCGCGGGCGGCCGGGAACTGCTGGAGGAGGCCGCCGCGCACTGGCGGTTCGAGGTCGCCGAGTCCTTCGCCGAGCCAGACCGGCTGATCGCGTTCGGCCCGCTGGCCGGAGCGCCCCCGGCGGCCGGGACCCGGGCGGAGGTCGGGTCCGAGGGACCGGTGTGCGCCGTGACGGTGGAGTACCCGCCGACGGAGGAGTCCGCCGACGCCTGCCTGCGCCTCGTGGGCGTGGCCGAGGCTCCCCCCGGTACGGTGCTCCGCCCCGCCGAGTGCGCCGAGCGGGTGCACTAGATCCACCCGGCCCCCGAACGGCGGCGGCCCCGGAGGGCCGTGGCGCTCCGGGGCCGGGTGGACGAAAGGCGGGCGGACGCGCGGACGCAAGGCCGCGCGGTCTGGCTAGTCCTCGGCCGGTTTCCGCAGGTGGTGGATCCACGCGGGCGGGATGTTGGCCAGCACGCGCTCGGTGCCGATCCCGTAGCGGTTCACCCACTCCTCCACGACCCAGCTCGACCGCGCCTGCCGCAGGTAGTCGGCGCGCGGCGCGATGACCGCCTTGACCTCCTTGGTGTAGAGGTAGCCGAAGAACGACAGGTGCCCGCCCGGACGCAGCACGGAGAAGTAGTACTCCATGATCTCGCGGACCTCTTCGGCGGTGAAGTTCGCGAAGGGCAGTCCGGAGACGATGACGTCGTACCGCCGGTCGGGCCCCATGTCGGTCACCGGCATCTGGTGCACGGTCACCCGGTCGGCCACGCGCGACAACTCGGGGTCGACGACCAGGAGTTCGGCCAGGTGGCCGGTGAACTCCGGATTGGTCTCGACCAGGTCGAGGGTGTCGCCGGGCCGCATGTGGGAGGCGATGGCGCGGGACACCGCGCCGGTGCCCGCGCCCGCCTCCATGACGGTCAGGGGCGCGGCGGGGTCGTCGCGCTCGTCGAGGAACCGGGCCAGCCGGTGCGCCAGCGCGGGGCTGCTGGGAGCGACCGCCCCCGTGGCGCGGAACGTGCGGATTGCCTGACGGATGAACAGCCCGGCGTCGCGCAGATGGGAGTCGAGACCGGCGGGCTGCGGGGGTTTCTGTGGCGCTGCCATGCCCAAACCGTAGTGCCTGCGGTGCTAAGCGCCCGGTTAGCGGCACGGGTGTGTGGCGTGGAACACTACGGTCCGCCGCCGTGGGCGCGTGATGAGGCGGGCGTTCCCGGTCATACGGAAGCGGACAGGAGCACCGTCGGGCGACCGCGCCGCCGACCGCCCCGGCGCCCCCGCCGCCGCGCGGCGGGTCGGCCGGGCCACCGGGTTCGGGGAGAGTGGGTCCGGGCCACCAGGTCCAGGCGGGCAGGCCGCCAGGTCGCGCGGCGCGGGCCGCGCGGCGCGGAAAAGGCACGGGGAAGTGGGGTTTTTCGTGAGTGAGTCCGAGAACCGGTCCGAGCACAGAGCCGACACCGGCACCGGGTCCGGCACCGAGCACACCGGCCGCGCGGCGGGCGGCGACCGGCCCGGCGGGCGGCACCGGCGCACCGCGCTGGTCACCGGCGCGTCGTCGGGCATCGGCGAGGAGTTCGCGCGCCGGCTCGCCGAACGCGGTTACGACCTCGTCCTGGTGGCGCGGCGCGCCGAACGCGTGGAGGCGCTGGCCGCCGAGCTGGCGGAGCGGTTCGCCGTGGGCGCCGCCGCGCTGCCCGCCGACCTCGCCGACCCCGCCGGCCTGGCGCACGTGGAGGAGCGGCTGCGCGCCGACGGCTCGGGCGGCGACGCGCCCGTGGACCTGCTGGTCAACAACGCGGGCCACGGCGGTGGCGGTGACTTCGCCGGGCAGGACGTGGCGGAGGTCGAGGCCATCCTCGACCTCAACGTGCGGGCGCAACTGCGCCTGGCGCGCGCGGTGCTGCCGGTGCAGCTCGCCCGCCGCCGCGGCGGCGCGGGCCGCGTCCCGCCGCTGGGAGTGATCAACGTCTCGTCCATGGCCGGGCAGCTCACCGCCGCGCCCGGGTCCTCGGTCTACGCCGCGAGCAAGGCGTTCCTCACCTCCTGGAGCCAGAGCGTGGCACTGGAGGCCGCCCCGCACGGGGTGCACGTGACGGCGGTGCTGCCGGGGTTCGTGCGCACCGACATGACCCGGAGCCTCCAGGACAGCGGGCGGCTGCCCGAGCCCGCGTTCGTGCCCAAGGACCGGGTGGTGCTGGAGGCGCTGCGCGGGTGGGCCGCCGGACGGGCGGTGGTGGTGCCCGGCCCGGTCTACGGCGCCGCCGACCGGCTGCTGCGCCTGGTGCCGCGCGGCCTCTACCGGACGGTGGCGCGCCGGGCCGGCGCCAAGCGGGTGCTGCGCGAGCTGGACTGACCCGCGACCGAATCCCCGACCGGCCCCTCCCGTCCGAGCCCTCTCCGCGTCCCGGCCCCAACCCCCTGCGCGCGGGCCGTCCCCGCCCGGCGGCCCGCGCGTCACCGGCTGTTCGCGCGGCGCGGGGCGCGAGCGGGTGCCGCTCGGGCCTACCCTGGTAGGGCACGCCAGGCCCGAGGAAAGTGACCATGAAGACCTTCGATGAGCTGTTCGCCGAGCTGTCCGAGAAGGCGCGCTCCCGTCCCGAGGGCTCGGGCACGGTCGCGGCCCTGGACGCCGGCGTCCACGCCATCGGAAAGAAGGTCGTCGAAGAGGCCGCCGAGGTCTGGATGGCCGCCGAGTACGAGTCCGACGACTCCGCCGCCGAGGAGATCTCCCAGCTCCTGTACCACCTCCAGGTCCTGATGCTGGCGCGCGGGCTGCGCCTGGAGGACGTCTACCGGCATCTGTAGCCGGTCCGGGCGCCCGCCCGCGCTCCGGCACCGGCTCCGCCGACGTCCGCGTCCGCAGCCACGACACTCCGAGGACTGTGCACCCATGCCCGACATGCTCCGAATCGCCGTGCCCAACAAGGGCCAGCTCGCCGAGCCCGCCAGCGCCATGCTGCGCGAGGCCGGCTACCGCCAGCGCAAGGACTCCCGCGACCTCGTGCTGGTCGACCCCGACAACGACACCGAGTTCTTCTTCCTGCGACCCAAGGACATCGCCGTCTACGTCGGCGAGGGGATCCTCCAGGCCGGGATCACCGGCCGCGACATGCTCCTGGACTCCGGCGCGCCGGTCGAGGAGGTGCTGCCGCTGGGGTTCGGCGGCTCCACCTTCCGCTTCGCGGCGCGCGACGGCGCCGCAATGACGGTCGAGGACCTGCGCGGCAAGCGCATCGCCACCTCCTTCGAGGGGCTGCTGGAGCGCTACCTGGCCGAGCGCGGGATCGACGCGCGCATCATCCACCTCGACGGCGCCGTCGAAAGCTCCATCCAGTTGGGCGTGGCCGACGCCGTGGCCGACGTGGTCTCCACCGGCACCACGCTGCGCAACGCCGGCCTGGAGCTGTTCGGCGAGCCCATCCTGACCTCCGAGGCGGTGGTGATCCGCCGCACCGGCGCCGCCGAGGACCCCAAGATCGAGCAACTGCTGCGCCGCCTGCGCGGCGTCCTGGTCGCCCGCGACTACGTGATGATGGACTACGACGTCCACGCCGAGAAGCTGGACGACGCGGTCGCCCTGACCCCCGGCATGGAGGGCCCCACCGTCTCGCCACTGCACCGCGAGGGCTGGGTGGCGGTGCGCGCCATGGTGCCGCGCGCCACGGCCCAGCGGATCATGGACGATTTGTGGGAGCTGGGCGCCCGCGCCATCCTCGTCACCGACATCTACGCCTGCCGGCTGTAGGCGATCGGCCGGGGTGCGCCCGACGCGGGCGCGCCCCGGCCCCCGCCCGGCGCGCCGTCCGCTGAGCGCCGCCCGGTATGCCGCGCGCCGTCCGGTTCCGGCCGCGTAAAACGCTCGTGCGCGCGCCGCCGCGGCAGCATCATGGAAGGCGGACCCCGCGCCCCCGCACGGATCCGGTGCGCCCGCACCTCCCCGAGGGGAACCGTCCGCGCGCCGCCGTGGTCCAACCCAGCGGTAGGCAGCCGCCCCGCCCCGCGCTGCCCGCGTGCCGACCCGACCGAGCCATGGTGGTGCTGCGTTGAGCGACGGAGTCATCGATCCCAGTGCGATCCCGATCCCCCGGGTCAACCCGGAGGACCTGCGGACCGCCGGCGACGCGCTGAAGAACGACGGCACCGAGATCCAGGGTGTCGGCAACGACATCAAGAGCGAGTGGGACCGGCTCGACGGCATCTACATCGCGCCGGAGTCGGGCGTGCTGCTGTCGGCCCTCAACCAGGTGCCGACCCAGGGCGACGAGTTCAACACCGCCGTCGCGGTGGTGGGCGGTGCGCTGCTGACCTTCGCCGACCGCGCCGAGGAGATCAAGGGCCGTCTGGAGACCTTGAAGGCCGACGCCCAGGAGTTCCGCGACGAGATCGACGGCGACGACGACTGGCGCGAGGACGAGGACAAGGTCAACCGGCACAACAACCTGAACAACGACGTGCTCGCGGCCCTCAACGACTACATGGCCGCGGAACGCGACTGCGCCAACGAGATCACCCGGCACTTCGGCGGCACCACGTTCGTGGCCACCGACCCCGGCGGCGAGACCGGCCTGGGGCGCAACCAGCAGGCGTACGGCTACACCGAGGTCCCCGAGAACGTCGAGACGCCCTGGGCGACGCCGCAGCAGTATGACGCGCCCTGGTATGAGGACGTGTGGAACGGTGTGGCGGACTTCGGTGTGGGCATCGCCGAGGACCTGGGCGCGATGGTGGGTCTGTACGGCGAGGACGGCTGGGGCGTCAGCTCCTGGAGCGAGTGGGGCAACAACCTCAAGGACAACTGGGGCGACACGCTGGCCGGCCTGGGCAGCCTGGTCGGCGTCTACGGCGAGAACGGCTGGGGCGTGGGGTCCTTCGGCGAGTGGTGGGGCAACTTCTCCAGCGGGTGGACGGAGTTCGCCCACGCCATCGTGCCCTGGCGGGAGTGGGGCGACCGGCCGGGCTATGTGATCACGCAGAGCGCGCTGAACGTCGGCAGCATGTTCCTGGGCGGGGCGGGTGTCTTCAAGGGGCTGGCGCGCGGATCCCGCGCCGTCGGCGGCGGGGGCGACAACCCCGACGCCCCCGACACCGACAGCCCCGACACCCCCTCGCGCATCGACGCCGACTCCATGCCCGGCCTGGACGGGCTCGGCGACCGCCCCTCCACCACCGGCCTCCAGGAAGCCCTGGACGGCCTGGAGATCGACCCGTCCCGCCTGGACGGCCTCGACAACGCCCTGGACGACGCCGCCGGCTTCGCCGACCGCACCAGCCCGGTGGACCCGGCGGGCAACGACATCCCCGGGGGCGGCGGCACCTCGCCGCAGGGCGGCTTCCAGCCCACGGCGCTGAACAGCACCTACGACGCGCCCGACACCACCCCGGCGCTCGACGTCGACACCCCTTCGCGCCTGACCGGCGACTTCGACACCCCGGCCGACACCACCGGCTCCGGCACCACCACCCCGGTCGAGACCACCGGCCCGCCGCCGCGCGGCGGCCTGGACGACTCCCCCGGCCTCGACACCACGCCCGACCCCGACACCGCGCCGGGCGACCGGCCCACCCCGCTGGGCGACACCGACACGCCCGACACCGACCCCGTCGACACCGACCCGATCGACACCGGCGCCGACCCCGACACCTCGCGCGGCGACGACGACTCCGACGGCCCGGGCGACCAGGACGACACCGCGCCCTACGAGCGGCCCCGCCCGCGCCTGGGCGGCAGCGAGGGGCCCGGCCCGGCCTTCGACTCCGACGGCGCCGACTCCGGCGACTCCGCTCCCCCTTCGGGCGAGGACGCCCCGCGCCCCGATCCCGTGGACGACCCGCCCCTGGAGGACACGTACAAGCCGCCCGTCGGGGACCGCGCCGACCGCGGCTTCTACGACGACCACGCCCAGCACGTGCGGGTGGGCTACACCGACAGCAACGGCTACTACTACGACGACCAGGGCCGGGTCTACGTGCAGGAGCCGGACTCCCTCAACGCCCTGCGCGGCTACCAGGAGATCCGCGCGGCCGAGGGCGACACCGCGCAGATCAGCCAGAACACCGGCATCGACCAGGGCCTGCTCGACCGGGTCAAGCAGCACCTGTTCTTCCGCGAGCACGTGGTGGCCACCGACCCCAACAACCACCGGGTGGGGCTCTTCAGCCCGCTCAACCACATCGCCGACCTGTGGCGGGGCGCCACCGACGGCCCCCTGTCCGAAGACGACGCCCTGAGGTTCCGGCGGCTCATCATGCACGAGGGCGCGGAGAGCGGACTGATGGAGAACGGCATCCCCTTCCGCTCCACCCACCCCGGCTACTACGACCACCGGGAGTACCCGGCGGCCGGCCCGCAGCACTTCGGCGCGCACGACCTCGCCTTCGGCGAGCACGGCGACATGTGGACGATCATCGACCGCATCGGAATCCGCCGTCCAAACTTCGAGTTGAACGACGACCTGTCGAACATCGACGACTACGTCGACCACGTCCTGAGGGAGTTGGGCAAGAAGTGAGTGATCCGGTAACCGCGCTCGCCGACCGGGTCGCCGGGTTCACCTTCCGGCACGACCCGGCCCGGCAGGGGTCGCAGACCGCCCTGCTGGAGGAGTACCTGCGGCGCGCGGCGCACTGGCAGGAGCGGGTGCCCGACGCCGGGCTGTTCGGCGACTTCGCCGCGGCGCTCGACCCCGCCGTGCGCGCCGACCCCGCCCTGGTGGAGCGGGTGCGGGCGGCGGTGCCCGCCGACCAGAGCGCCCTGGTGCGCGACACGTGCCTGAACGCGCTGCACTTCCGGGCGCTTGAGGCCGCCGGCCGCCGCCCGGCCGACCTGCCCGACCCGTTCGAGCCGCTGCTGCTGATGTACGAGCGGGGCGACGGCTTCCACTCCACGCAGGGCTACTACCAGGTGGGCGCCTCGGGGGTGAAGAAGCGCCGGCCGCCCGAGTACCGGGCGCTGCCGCCCCGGCTCCCCGACCTGGAGCCGGCCACACTGCGGGCGCTGGACGCCGCCTACGCCGAGCGTCGGCGGGAGCGCACGCCCCGCCCGCCCCTGCGCCCGGCCCGCCCCGACCAGCACGGCCGCACCGGCGGCCGGGGGCCGACACCGTAGTACCGCGCACCCGCGAGAATGGGGCCGAACGGAGACGGGACCGGGCGGGCGGCGAGGGGGCAGCGGTGGCGCGGGACGCGATCGCCGAGGTGATCGGGCGGGTGACCGGCGAGACCGGGGGCGACCTCGTGCTGCGGCGGGTGGGCGCCCATCTGGAGATCATCGACAACGGGGTGTTCCTGATGGACACCCGCGACGGCGCCTCCGAGCGCGAGATGGTGCGCGCCTGCCTGGCCGGGCTGCCCGCCGACCGCTCCGGGGTCGCGGTGCTCATCGGCGGCCTGGGGGTGGGGTTCTCCGCGCGCGAGGCGCTGGACGACCCCCGCGTGGCGCACGTGCGGGTGGTCGAACTCGAACCCGCGATCGTGGAGTGGCACCGCGGCCCGCTGGGCGCGGCCTCCGGCCACCCGCTGGCCGACCCCCGCTGCGAGGTGGTGTGCGCCGACCTGGTGGCCTGGACGGCGCGCGCGGCGGCGGCCGGCGGACCGCGCTTCGACGCCGTCTGCCTGGACATCGACAACGGCCCCGACTGGACGGTCACCGAGGGCAACGCCCGGCTCTACCGGCCCGAGGCCCTGGAGCGGCTGCGCGCCCTGCTGCGGCCCGGGGGCGCCCTGGCGTTCTGGAGCGCCATGCGGGCGCCCGCGTTCGCCGATCTGCTGCGCGAGCGGTTCGGCGCGGTCGAGGCCATCGAGGTCCCGGCCCGCCGGGGCGAGCCCGACGTGGTCTACCTGGTGCGCGCCGACCCCGCCCCGGCGGGTGCCGACCCCGCGTGAGGGCCGCGCCCGCGCGCCGGGACGGGACGCCAGACGCGGGGAGCGAAAGGCCGGGCGGGGGCGGGACCGGCGCGGCGGCTACCGCACGGGCACCCGCAGCCCCTCCACGCCGGCGGAGAACGTCACCTGCGGCCGGTAGCCCAGCTCGGTGCGGGCGCGGGTGATGTCGTAGGTGCGGTCGCGCCCCATGATCGCGACCAGCCAGTTGTACAGCGGCGGCGGGGTGGGGCGGCGCAGCAGCCGCCAGGTGAGGTCCAGGACGCCGGCGAGGGGCGCGGCCACGGCCAGCGGGAAGCTGCGCGCGTCGCTGACGTCGGCGCCCATGGCGCCCAGCACCGGGGTGAAGAAGTCCCGGATCGGCAGCGGGGCGCCGTCGGTGACGTAGTACACGCCCCGGTCTCGGCCCCGGTCCAGGGCGGCCGCCGTCGCGGTCGCGAGGTTCTCGACGTGGACGAAGTCCATGACGTGGCGCCCGTCGTCGATCCAGGCGAACCCGCCGTCGGCGGCCGACTCCGCCGTCTCGCGCAGGGTCGTCATGCCGCTGCCCCAGATGAACGGGGGGCGCAGGGTGACCAGCGCCATCCCGGGGGTGGGGGTGCGCGCCAGCGCCCGCTCGGTCGTCAGCTTGACCCGGCCGTAGGCGATCATCGGCCGGCCGGTCGGCGTGGTCTCGTCCACGACCACGGGCCGGGGGCGCCCGTCGGTCGACACGGCGGCGGCGCTGATGAGCACGAACCGCTTGACGCCGGCGGCGGAGGCGGCGGTGAACAGGGCGACGGTCGGCCGGTGGTTGTCGCGCTCGAAGCCGGCGTCGGGTCCCCAGAACGCCATGCGGGCGGCCGCGTGGATCACCGCCTCGCTCCCGTCCAGGGCGGCGAGCCAGTCCCGCGCCGGCCGCGCACCCCCGGCGGGCGCGCCGGCGGGGTCGACCAGGTCGGCGAGGTCGCCGCGCACGGGCGTGGCCCCGGCCCGCTCCACGCGCCGCGCGGCCTCGGGGCTGCGGGCCAGCGCCCGCACGGCGTGGCCGTCGGCGAGCAGCCGGGTGATGATGTGCTGTCCGACGAAACCGCTGCCGCCGGTGAGGAAGACGTCCATGCCAGCTCCCCTTGCCGTCGGATCGCCGCCGGACGGCACTCGTGGGTCGGATCCGGTGCGTAGGGGGAGCGCGTGCTCCCCCGTGCCACCGGGTGTGGCTCCGATGGTGCGCCCGGCGCGCGGCCCGGAGAAGACACCGGTCTTCCTGGTACAGCCGGTACCACGCACGGCCGCCGGGCGTGGGGGAGGATGGATTCCGTGAACGAACTCGGGGTGGCGCTGCGGGCGTGGCGGGACCGGCTCGACCCCGCCGCCGTCGGGCTGCCGCACCATTCCCCGCGCCGGGTCGCCGGCCTGCGGCGGGGCGAACTCGCGCAGCTTGCCGGGATCTCCGCCGAGTACGTGGTGCGCCTGGAGCAGGGCCGGGCCACCGCCCCCTCGGCGCAGGTGTGCTCGGCGCTCGCCCGCGCGCTGCGGCTGTCCGACGACGAGCAGGCCCACCTGCTGCGCCTGGCCGGCCACGCCGAGGACCCCGACCGCGTCCCGCGCCTGGTGCCCGGCAGCGTGCACCGGATCGTGGAGCGGCTCGCCGACAGCCCGGTGGCGGTGTGCGACGCCGCCTGGCAGATGCTGCACTGGAACCCGCTGTTCGCGGCGGTCTTCGGCGATCCCACGCGCTGGCGCGAGGACGAGCGCAACGCGCTGCTCTTCCAGTTCGAGAACCAGGCCACCCGGATGCGCCAGACCCCCGCCCAGCGGGACGGGTTCGAGGAGTCGCTGGTCGCCGACCTGCGCGCCACCACCAGCCGCTACCCCCGCGACCCCGACGTCAGGGCGCTGGTGGCCCGGTTGAGCCGGGGTCAGCGGTTCCGGGAGCTGTGGGAGCGCAGGGCGGTGGGCGGCCACGAGGGCACGCACAAGACCGTGGTGCACCCGGACGTGGGGAACATCGACGTGGAGTCCAACGTGCTCACCACCCAGGGCACGGACCTGCGCCTGGTGGTGGACTCCCCGCGCGACGAGGACTCCCGCGGCAAGCTGGACCTGCTGGCCGCCATCGGCATCCAGCAGATGACCCCGCCCCGCTGAGCGGGCACCGTCCCGCCCGGCCGGCCGGGCGGGACGGGCGGAACGCACGAGGGGCGCGCCGGAACCGGCGCGCCCCTCGCGGGGTTCGTGGGGACGGTCACTCGGCCGCCGGGCCCTCCGCTCCGCTCTGCTGCTTGGCGATCTCCTTGCGGACCTCGTCCATGTCCAGCTCGCGGGCCTGGCGGATCAGGTCCTCCAGGCTCTCCTGGGGCAGCGCGCCGGGCTGGGCGTAGATGACGATCTCGTCGCGCACGACCATCAGGGTCGGGATCGACTGGATGTCGAAGCTGGCGGCCAGCTCCTGCTGGTCCTCGGTGTCGACCTTGGCGAACAGGAGATCGCCGTGCTTCTCCGAAGCCTGCTCGTAGACCGGGGCGAACTGCCGGCACGGACCGCACCAGGACGCCCAGAAGTCGATGAGGACGAAGTCGTTCTGGCTCAGCGTGTCGTTGAAGTTGTCCTTGGTGAGTTCGATGGTGGGCACGAAGTCTCCTGTGACGGGTCGGCTGCTTTTTCCTCCTAGAGCGGTCGTGCCCGCGAAATCATTCCGCAAGCATCGCGCGGGCAGCGAACGCCGCTCGTCGGGCCTGTCTACCAGGCGCCGCTCCCCGCCCGGACCGGTTTCCCGACAAATCCCCTGGTTGCTACCTGTTTGGGAGGAATTCGCGGACGTCACTACTGTCGGAAGGGACAGCACGGCTTACCAGCGGGGGAGGACGGGATGGCCGGCCGGCCCACCACCGAAGGAGCACCCGACATCGCAGACCACACGCGGCACGCCGACGGGACCGACCGGGCAGACCGGGCAGCCGGCGCCGACTCCGGCGGCCCGCCCGGCTCCGAGCCCGACTACCGCTTCACGCTGGCCAACGAGCGCACCTTCCTCGCCTGGATCCGCACCGCGCTCGCGCTGATCGCCGGCGCCGTCGCGGTGCTGCACCTGGTGCCGCTGGACTGGCACACGGGGGTGAGGCTGGCGGTGGGGTTCTCCCTCACCGGGCTCGCGGTGGTCATCACCGTCTACGCGCCGCTGCGCTGGATCCGCGTGCAGAAGGCCATGCGGCGCGACCAGCCGCTGCCGATGAGCGCGCTGCCGGTGATCACCGCCGTCGGGGTCGCGCTGGTCTGCGCGGCGGTGCTGCTGGGGAACTACTGGTCATGAGCCACCCCGGCCCGCGCGACTCCGGGCTCCAGCCCGAGCGCACCCTGCTCGCCTGGCAGCGCACGGTCATCGTGTTCGTCGCCGTGGCCCTGCTCTACCTGCGCGACCCGTTCGAGGACCCGGCGGCGGGCGGCGGCGTGGACCCGCTGTACCGGCTGGCCGCCGTGCTGGCGGTGGTCGCGGCGGTGGGGGTCCTCATCGCGCACCTGCGGCGGCGCTGGCGGGCCACGGCGCACGGCCTGCACGACGACGCCACGGGCAACCCGCCCGCGCCGGTGGCCCGGCCCTGGGCGCTGGTGCTGCTGAGCGCCGCCACGGCCGCGCTGGCGCTGGTGGTGGCCGCCGGGGCGGTCCTGGCCTAGAACCGGGCCCCGGCCAGGGGTGGTCCCGGATCAGGGGGCGCGGGCGCGCGGGCCGGGCGGCCGCTCTCCGGGGCGCAGAGGTGGAAGAGCGGCGGTCCCGGCAGGGGGCCGGACAGCGGGAGTCCGGCCCGATGGCGTCGGCGTCAGGCGACGGCGGCGCGTGGGGCGGGCAGGTCGCCCGCTCCGGCGCGGTGGTGCTCCACGATGGACAGGATGATGTCGTCGAGGCGGCGCGTGGGCGCGTACCCGATCAGCTCGGCCGCCAGCGAGGTGTCGGGCATGCGGCGGCGCATGTCCTCATACCCCTCGCCGTACGCCTCCTCGTAGGGCACGAACCGCAGTTCGCTGGTGGAGCCGGTCAGGGCGATCACCCGCGCGGCCAGCTCCACGATGGAGACCTCCTCCAGGCCGCCGAGGTTGACCGCCCGGTTGTGGGCGGCCGGGGTGTCCAGCAGCAGCGGCAGCGCCGGAACGACGTCGAAGACCGAGCCGAAGCAGCGCCGCTGGGTGCCCTCGCCGTGGACGGTGATCGGCTCACCGTTCAGCGCCTGCTCCACGAACCGGGGCACCACCATGCCGTAGCGGCCGGTCTGGCGGGGGCCGACGATGTTGAAGAAGCGGGTGATCACGCACGGCAGGCCGGAGTCGCCGCCGTGGACGTAGGCGACGAGTTCGTCCAGGCCCTTGGCGGCGGCATAGGACCACCGGCTCTTCAGCGCCGAGCCGAGGACGCGGTCGGCGTCCTCGGTGAGGCCGTCGGCGTCGTTCTTGCCGTAGACCTCGCTGGTGGAGGCCACCAGGTAGCGCGCGCCGCGGCGCACGGCCGCCTCGACCACGTTCTCGGTGCCGTGCAGGTTGACCCGCAGCGACTCCAGCGGCTTGTCCACAATGGTGTGGACGCCGACGGCGGCGGCGAGGTGGAAGACGGTGTCGGCCTCGGCCACGACCGCGCCGACCAGCGCCTTGTCGAGGATGGAGCCCTTCACCAGTTCGAACTTGGGATTACCGCTGAGCTGTTCGAGGTTGGACTCGGACCCGGTCGAGAGGTCGTCCAGGGCGATGACCTCGTGCCCCTGGGCGATCAGGTGGTCGCACAGGTGCGACCCGATGAATCCGGCTCCGCCGGTCACAACGGCCTTCAACGTGACTTCCCCTCCTGAAGGGTGCTGCATGGATGTGCTGGTGGGCGGGGTGGCGACCCGGAACGGGGCTCAGGTCAGCCAGCGCATCGCGTGGTAGCCCTCGGCGAAGGCGACCCCGCCCTGCATCCCGCGCAGCACGGCCAGGCTGCGCAGTGTCAGCTCCGACCGCGTGTGCGGGTGATCGTGGACCTGGCTGCCGTAGAGGCGCATGCCGGCGAGCTTGGCCTCGACGTCGGCCTCGGTCAGCTCCACCAGCGCGTTGGGGGCGCACACGGCCTGGTCGCGCCACTGGTCGGCGGCCTCCTCGTAGGCCAGCACCAGGCCGGGGTGGTGGCGGCGCCCGGCGTTCGAGGGTCGCAGGGCGGTGAGCACCGCCTCGGCGGCGGCCTGGTGGTCCTGGTTGTAGCTGGTGCGGTGCGGGGCGAGCACCACGGTGGGCTCGACGGCGGCGATGGAGATCGGGCTGGCCTTCTCGATGGTGTTGGCCAACTCGAACCGGGGCAGCGCGTCCAGCCGCAGGTGGAACTCGTCGCCGGGGTAGGCGATGTGCCAGTCGTCCCAGCGGAAGTAGTCGGCGACCTCCTTGACCTCGGCCACGCGCTCGGTGGCGGTGGAGAACCCCTTGGCGGAGACGTCGGCGGTGTCGCCGACGGTGAGGAACTGGACGTAGACCTGGGCGCCGGCGGCCTTGGCCTTGTGCATGAGACCGCCGCAGCCGAGGGTCTCGTCGTCGGGGTGGGGGGCGATGACCAGGAGGCGCTGCTGGGACCAGTCGAACATGAAGCGGCGTCCTTTTCGCGTTGGGGGACACGGAAACGGGCACGGCGCGACGCGGTCGCGCCGGCCCCGGCGGGTGCGGGATGCGGGGTGCGGATGAGGGCACGGTGCGGATGAGGGCACGGTGCGGATGAGGGCACGGAGTGCGGTGGCGGCAGCGGCGGCGGGGCGCCGGGGGCGCGGCGGGTGCGGCCGGCCGGGTGCGGGGCGCGGGCCGGCGCGGCGGCGCCGGGGCGCTAGCCGCTGCCGGAGGCGGCGCGGGCTTCGCGCAGCAGCCGCAGGCCGGCCACCGGGCCGACGTTGACCAGCAGGTCCAGGGCGGCCATGCGCGGCAGGAAGTCGGCGCCGGCGCGGTTGTGCTGGGGATAGCGGGGGTGGCGGAAGTCCTGCCACTCCACCGCGACGCCGTGGCGGCGGAAGACGTCGGTGTCGACGTAGCCGCGGGCGCCGTCGCCGGAGAGCATGGTGGTGGCCCCCACCTTCGCGGCGATCTGGGCGAGCAGTTCGCTCTTGTGGCCGGGGAACTCGCCGAGTTCGCTCGACAGCACGACCGGGGTGCGGATTCCGAAGGCGTCGAGGGCGAAGCGGGTGGTGGCCATGGCGAGGTCGGCCAGGCGGTCCCATTCGGCGGTGTAGGGGCGCAGAATGCCCTCGCGGAACCGTGTCCAGAATGGGGCGCCCCGGTAGCAGTGTTCGTCAAGCGTTCTTCGGTGCTTTTCTCGCCACGGTTGTTCGTTGTTGATGGTTTTGTCCAGTATTCGTGCGTCCCGGGTGCCGTGTATTACCGGAACGGTGAGCAGGACGGGACCGTTCTTGGCGGCGACGTAGTTGCGGTTCTGCCACCCCCGGCGCTCGTATTGCACGTGGTCGAGAACGACGAACAGGTCGCTGCGATCGGCCTTGTCGATGAGGCCGAGCCAGGGCAGGTAGTGCGGCTGGTGCATGGCGACGCGCACTGCGGTTCCTCTCCGGGGCGGGACCGGCACGGAAGGTGGCGGTCGTGCGTGCGGATTCCGCGGCGTCGGCCCTGCTCGCAGGGTGGGCCGGACCGCCTGGGGTGACGGTGGGGTTCTGTTGTGGTCGCGCCGCGGATCCGGTCGGGGACGGCCCGGTTCGCGCGCAGCGGTTGAAAGGCCCGAGGAATACGAAGAAACTACGTACGTGAGGGGGTAGTACCGGCTCCTCCCGGTATTGCATCAACGGCGCCCCCGCTTGGCAAGTCCATGCAAACGATTCGGGTGGCCTGGTTAGGTCGCCGAGTTCTGTCAACTCCCGGCATAGCGGAAACGTCACGTAATAGCGAGCGCTGTAGCCGCAGCCGATTAGCGTCGGCCCGAAACCCCCTCACAGGAGGACCCCCGTGCGTACCGCCCGTTTCATCGGAAGCTGGCTGGCGGCCGCGATCGCCCTGGCCCTGGCGGTGACCCTTTTCGTGCAGTGGATCGGGTTCGTGCTCGACTCCGGCGGCGCGAACTCCCCCATGCCGCTGCTGCTGGTGGTGGCCTTCGGCGCCAACCTGCTGGCCTGGAGCGTGGTCGGCCTGGTCCGGCTGGGCGACGACTCCGTGCGCGCCCTCATCTCGCGCCGGACGCCGGCCCGGGCCCCGGCGCACTCCGCGCGCGGCGGGGGCGGGCGCCCGGCCGAGGGCGCCGGGGCCCGGCGCGCACCGGTGCGCGCGCACGCCGCCGCCGGGGCCGCCGCCCTCCACGGCGCCGGCGGCGCCGGGGCGGCGGGGATCGCGGCGCCGGGCGGACCGGCCGACCCCCCTGCCGATGCCTACGCCGACCCCACCGCCGACACCGCGCCGCTGCCGCTCGCGCCTTCCGGGGGCGGCAACGCGGGCGGGACCGGTGGCGGCGCGGGCCGCCGGCGCACCGACCCCGACCAGATCTCGCTCGCCGTGGTGATCCCCGCCCACAACGAGGAACCGGTCATCGACTCCGCCATCACCTCGGCACTGCGGCTGTTCAACCGGTGGGACATCTACGTGGTCTCCGACAGCTCCCACGACGCCACCGCCGACATCGCCGCCGAGACCGGCGTGAACGTCCTGGAACTGCTGACCAACCGCGGCAAGGCCGGCGCGATCGAGGCGGTCATCGAGGAATTTGAGCTGACCGAAAACTATGACGGAGTGGTCATCCTCGACGCCGACACCGAACTCGACGCCGGCTACGTGGCCGGGGCGCGCAGGCAGCTCAGCGATCCGACCGTGGCGGCGGTGGCCGGTTTCGTGGTCGCCGAGTGGAAGCCGAAGCAACGCACCGTCATCGGACGCCTGGTTTCGGCGTACCGCGACCGCCTCTACTGGCTGCTCCAGTACCTCCTGCGCTACGGCCAGACCTGGCGGCACACCAGCGTCGCGCCGATCGTCCCGGGGTTCGCCAGCGTCTACCGCAGCGGCGTCCTGCGCCAGATCGACATCAACCCCAAGGGGCTGGTGATCGAGGACTACAACATGACCTTCGAGGTCCACCACAAGCGGCTCGGCCGGATCTCCATGAGCCCCGACACCCGCGCCTACTGCCAGGACCCCTTCACCCTGGGCGACTACGTCAAGCAGGTGCGGCGCTGGACCCTCGGCTTCTGGCAGACGGTGCGCCGCCACGGGGTGTGGCCCAGCCTGTTCTGGTTCTCGCTGTTCTTCTACATCCTGGAGGTGGTGGTCGTCTCGGTGCTGCTGCTGGCCACCCTCGCCATCGGCGCCCTCGCGGTACTGCCGCCCCTCACCGGAGGCGCCGTGCTGGAGCTGGACGCCTACGCCGCCGCCTACACCGCGGTCACCGCCGTCCTGCCGCTGACCACGATCGCCGTGGGCCTGTTCGTGCCCGACTACATCCTCACCTGCGTCCTGGCCACGGCGCGCCGCCGGCCGAGCTACCTGGTCTACGGCCTGTTCTTCCTGCCGATGCGGGTCATCGACTCCTACCTGACCCTGCGCACCCTGCCGATGGCCTGGACCGCCAAGTCCGACGGCCGCTGGAAGAGCCCCACCCGGGTGGCGCTGAAGAAGTAGCGGCGCGGGGCGGCCGGAGTCACCGCGCCAGGGCCTGCTCTTCCCGCCCCACGGCCGGTGGACGAGCTTCACCCGGGCGGGCGCCCAAGAAGCGGCGGTGGGCCGCCGCACCCCTCCCGACCTGCGCGGGGGCGGTGTGGCACGCCCCGCGGCACGGGTGCTCACCACGGCGTTTAGGCTCGGGAGCAGGGCCGTTCCCGCACCCGCGCGGCGCCCGCCGCGCGCCGCGCCGGCGGCCCGGTTCCACCACCCATGACCCCCGGGCGCGGCCCCCGCACCGCGCGGGGTCCGGGACGCCCGCGCCGCGCCGCCGACGCGGCGGGCCGCCCCGCGCCGCGCCCGCCCGACCGACGAGGTGTCCCCGTGGACAACAACCGCCTGCCGTTCCTGCTGTACCGGATCCTCGCCTACGTGACCGGTGTGTTCCTGATCCTGCTCACGTTCGTGTCGATGCCCGCCAAGTACCTCATCGGCGAGACCGCGCGGTTCTCGCTGGTGTCGGCGCCGGCGGGCACGGAGGCGTTCTTCGGCGACGACTCCGTGCTCATGCCGATCGTGGCCATCCCGCACGGCTACATCTACATGGCCTACGTGCTGGTGGTGCTGTGGCTGGCCCTGGGGCGGCGCTGGAGCGCCGCGCGCACCGTGGGCGTGGCGCTGGCCGGGACCATCCCCTTCGCCGGGCTGATCATCGAGCACCGGCTGACCAAGGCGGAGAAGGCCGGAAAGACGGGGAAGGCCGGCGGCGCCGGCACCGCCGCGGCGGGCGCGCCCGCTCAGGAGGTCCGCGCCACCGAGGCGTCCTGAGGACCGGCCGCGCCGACCGCGTCGGCGTCGTCCGGCCCGGTGCCGGAGGACGGCGGGTCCCCGCCGTCCCCGTCCCCATCGCCGTCCCCGGGACCTGCGCCGCCGCCCGGTCCGCCGCCGGCGGCGCGGTCGCGCGCGTCCTGGAGTTCGCGGCGCATCAGTGAGATCCAGAACACCACCACGGCGCCGCCGAACACCACCCACTGCGCGGCGTAGCTCACGTTGCGCCAGTTCCACACGATGCCCTGCGGGGGCTCGGGCGGCGGGATCTCGCGGAGTCGCGCGGTGCCGGGGGTGTCGGCGGGCTCCTGGGCGCCGCGGATGACATAGCCCTCGTACAAGCGGTAGGGCCACTCGTTGACCAGCACCGAGGGCGCGATCCGGGCGGCGTAGCCCTCGGGGGTCTCCATGGGGACGTAGCCGTCCTCGGCCTTGTCGGGCGGCATCAGCCAGCCGGTCACGGTGACCTCGCCCTCGGGCGGGGCGGGCAGCCGGTCGAGGGAGTCGGCCGCGGACTCGGGGATCCAGCCGAGGCTGACGGTGAGCGCGGTGTCGTCGGCGGTGACCAGCGGCGCGATCACGTAGTAGCCGCGGTCGCCCTCGGGCGAGAGGGCCGGCGCCAGCAGGCGGGCGTCGGCGTCGTAGACCCCGGTGGCGGTGACGGCCTGGTTGCCCTCGGCCTCGGGCATGTACTCGCCGGGCCGCAGCACCTCGCCCACGGGCCGGGCCGCCGCCAACTCCTCCACGGGGTTGGTCACGGCGTCGCGCTCGGGCTCCTGGGCCCGGACGAACTGCCAGTAGCCCGCGCCAAGGCACACGACGACGGCCAGGACCGCCAGCACATGCAGCCCGATCCATCGCGGGGTCACCAACACGGAACGCACCCCCCCAGGCTATGCGCGCCCCGCACACCCCCTCACCGGCCCCCCGCAACCGCCCCGCCCCGGCGCGCCCCGGCCCTTTGGGGCGCAACAGAACCGGAAATGGTGATCACTTTAAGTAATTCGCCGTGACTGAGGGTTGTTCGCCCTGGTGGGGCTCGGTAGTCTCTGAACCAGAGCGGGAGGGAAGCCCACCGGCACCCCCACCCGCCCACAACACAGACCTTTCCCAGGTCGCGACTCCAGGGGGGAGGAGTCAGCGACCGTTCCCAGCGAGGGCCGCCACCGTGATTTTGAGGGGGGACACGGAGGCGGCCCTCGCGCTTTCCCGCGTGAGGCCCGGCGCGGCCAAGCGGAACGCCCTCCCGGAGAGACCTCCCCGCCCAGCCCCACAGCCGATCGGTTCCCTCCCGGCCCGCCCCCAACGATCACGGTCTGCGAGCGATGGGAGCCCCGGCCCACCCGGTGGCGGCGACCACCTCCCGCGCGGTGTCCACGACGAGCCGTTCGTCCGTTGCCACGCGCACGGTCCCCGCGGGCGCCGACCGTCCCGTTACGCCCGGCGCTGAAACGGCTTCGGCGGGCGGGTGCGGTGGGGCGGGGCGTCGTAGAGTTCGGGGCAGTGGTGTGCCGAGCGGTGCGGGAGGACCTCATGCGCGAAGACGGCGGACACGGCGGCCCCGAGCCCGCCCGTGGTGCGGGCGAACCCCTGATGCGGGACCTGGTCGGCGCCGCTCTGCGGCGGGCGCGGCTGGAGCAGGGCCGGACCCTCCAGGACGTCGCCGAGGCGGCGCAGGTGTCGCTGCCCTACCTCTCCGAGATCGAGCGGGGGCGCAAGGAGCCCTCCTCCGAGGTGCTGGCCGCCGTGTACCGCGCCCTCGGGCTCCAGTTGGTCGACCTCGTCGGCGACCTCCACATGCGGCTGCGCCTGGCCGCCGCGCCCGCCCCGCTCGGGGCGGGGCGGGCGGGCCGCCCGGGGCCGGTGCCCCGCACCGCGCCCCGCGCCATGGCGCTGGCGGCCTGAGCACCGGCCTCGGGGACGGGTCGCCACGGCCGAACGCGGGCGTCTCGGGCCGCGGTGGGCTGGAGGCCGACCCCGGTCTCAGGCCGCCGCCGCGCGGGGCAGCTCCCTGCTGGTGACCAGGCCGTCGACCAGGCCGTACTCCTTGGCCTGCTCAGCGGTGAAGATCTTGTCCCGGTCGGTGTCCTCCCGCAGGCGCTCAACGCTCTGCCCGGTGTGCTGGGACAGGATCTCCTCGATCTCCGCGCGCACCCGCAGCACCTCGGCCGCGTGGATCTCCAGGTCGGCGGCCTCGCCCTGGCCCTCGCTGGAGGGCTGGTGCAGCAGCACCCGCGAGTGGCGCAGGGCCATGCGCTTGCCCGGCGCGCCCGCCGCCAGCAGGACCGCCGCCGCCGAGGCCGCCTGGCCCATGCACACGGTGGCCACGTCGGCGCGCACGAACTGCATGGTGTCGTAGATGGCCGTCAGCGCCGAGGTCGAGCCGCCCGGCGAGTTGATGTAGAGGTGGATGTCGCGGTCGCTGTTCTCGTGGTCCAGGTGCAGCAGTTGCGCCATGACCACGTTGGCGACCCCGTCGTCGATCGCGGTGCCCAGGAAGACGATGCGCTCCGACAGCAGCCGGCTGAAGACGTCGTAGGAGCGCTCCCCGGTGGGCGTGCGCTCCACCACGTAGGGGACGGTGTACTGGCTCATGCCCGCTCCCCTCCCGCCGCGCCGACACCGGCGGGGGTGCCGAACCCGAACCGGTCGGCGGTGTCGCCGCCCAGTTCGGCGACGCTCTCCACCACCCGGTCCACGAACCCGTACTCGCGGGCCTCCTCGGCGGTGAACCACCGGTCGCGCCGCTGGTCCTCGGCGATGCGCTCCACCGGCTGGCCGGTGTGCTCGGCGGTCAGCTCCTGGAGCCGGCGCTTGGTGTAGGCGAGGTTCTCCGCCTGGATCGCGATGTCGGCGGCCGTGCCGCCCATGCCGCCGGAGGGCTGGTGCATCATGATGCGGGAGTTGGGCAGGGCGAAGCGCTTGCCCCGGGTGCCCGTGCACAGCAGGAACTGGCCCATGCTGCCGGCGAAGCCCATCACCAGCGTCGCCACGTCGTTGGGGATGAACCGCATGGTGTCGTAGACCGCCATGCCGGCGGTGACCGAGCCGCCCGGGCTGTTGATGATCAGCGTGATGTCGCGCTTGGGGTCCTCCTCCGACAGCAGCAGCAGTTGCCCGCAGATTCGGTTGGCGATCGCGTCGTCCACCTGCGCGCCCAGCACCACCATGCGCCCGTGCAGCAGCCGGTGGGCGATCTGGTCCTCGAAGGGCGCGGCGGCCGCCTCGGCGGCCTGCGCCATGGCCCGCGCCGGGCGCGGCCCGGTGCCCAAAGCCGTTGTGAACACATCTCCTCCTCGGGGTGCGGCCCGCCGGCGCCGCCCGATCCGGCGCCGGCCGGGCCGGTCGATCCCCAGCCTGGGCGCCGGAGGGGGCCGGGGGCGAGCGATTCTGCCGGTCGGAGATCTGCTCAGGGCAGACCCGCGAAGCCATAACCCGTTCTGATGCCGCGTTGACCGGCTGTTTGGGTGCTTTCTCCTAGATTCGCAATGGCGGTGCGTTATTGGGCTGTTTCGTTGTGTAGTGCCCGGAGTGCCGTTTTCCGCGTCAGGGGCCGCCGCGCCCGCGCCTGTCTGCTGAGGGCATCATCGGATGGACAAGTCGTTCTGGTCGTCGTCCGCTGTGCGGATGGCCTACCTCGCCGCCATAGCCGGGGTCCTCGTCGCCGTCATGGTGCTGCCGCTCGTCGGCGGGCTCGCGCTCACCGTGCGCGACGGCGCCAGCGGGTTCCTGAACCTGCCCGCCGACATCCACCGGCTGCGCCCGGCCCAGCCCACGCGGCTGGTGGACGTCAACGGCACCACCATCGCCGAGATCGGCGACAAGCGGCGCGACCCGGTGCCGATCGAGGACATCGCGCCGGTGATGGTCGACGCGATCGTGGCCATCGAGGACGAGCGGTTCCACGAGCACAGCGGGGTGGACTTCCGCTCGGTGTTCCGCGCCGCCGTGCGCACCGCGCAGGGCAGCACCCAGGGCGGCTCCACGCTCACCCAGCAGTACGTCAAGAACGTGCTGGTGGAGTCGGCGGGCACCGCCAAGGAGGCCGCCGCCGCGCGCGAGGTCACCCTGAGCAGGAAGGTCCGCGAACTGCGCTATGCCCTCGGCGCCGAGGAGCGGATGTCCAAGCGGGACATCCTGGAGGGCTACCTGAACATCTCCTACTTCGGCAACAGCGTCTACGGGGTCGAGGGCGCCGCCCGGCGCTACTTCTCGGTGTCGGCCAAGGACCTGCGCCTGGAGCAGGCCGCGCTGCTGGCGGGCCTGGTCAAGGGTCCGGCGCTCTACGACCCCCTCACCCGGCCCGAGGAGGCGCGCGACCGCCGCGACACCGTCCTGGACAGCATGGCCCGCACCGGCGCCGTGAGCGAGCAGGAGGCGCGCGCGGCCCAGCGCCGCGACCTCGGCCTGGACCTGTCCCCGCCGCCCACCCCGCCCGGCTGCCACACCAGCGACTACCCCTTCTTCTGCGCCCACGTGCTGTCGTGGGTCGAGGCGCACCCGGGCCTGGGCGACAGCGAGCGCGAGCGCGCCCAGTGGATCCGCCGGGGCGGCCTGACCATCCACACCACCCTGGACGTGCGCATGCAGGAGGCCGCCCAGACCGCCGTGGAGGACTTCGTGCCGCCCACCGACCCCTCGGGCAAGGTCGCGGTGAACGTGCTGGTCGACCCGGCCACCGGCGGCATCCGCGCCATGGCGCAGAACCGCGAGTACGGGTTCGAGGCCGACAAGCCGGGCACGACCTCGGTGAACTTCGCGGTGGACGCCGCCTACGGCGGCTCCTCGGGGTTCCAGGCCGGATCCACGTTCAAGGCGTTCACCATCGCCGCCGCGCTGAAGGCGGGCATGGGGTTCACGACCTCCTTCGACTCCCCCCGCAACGCCACCGTCAAGGGCATGCGCAAGTGCTCGGGGGAGAAGCTGCCGACCTGGCACGTGCGCAACCACGGCGACTCCACCTCCGGCAAGCACGACATGCTGTCGGGCACCCGGCACTCGGTCAACACCTACTTCGCCCAACTCCAGAAGGAGGTCGGACTGTGCGAGACCGCCGAGATGGCGCGCACCCTGGGCGTGGAGCGCGCCGACGGCGAGCCGCTGGCGGAGTGGAACTCCCTCACCCTGGGCGACCAGGAGGTCTCGCCGCTGGCGGTGGCCGGCGCCTACGCGGTGTTCGCGGCGCGCGGGGTGCGCTGCGAGCCGCGCCCGGTCAGCGCGATCTCCGACGGCGTGGGCACCGACCGGCTGGCGCCCGTCTGCGCCCGCGTGCTGCCGCGCGACGTCGCCGACGCCACCGCCCACGTGCTGCGCCAGCCCTTCGCGTCCGGCGGCACCGCCGAGGGGCTGGCCATCGACCGCCCGGTGGCGGGCAAGACCGGCACCACCGACAACGCCGCCGCCGCGTGGTTCGCCGGGTTCACCCCCGACCTGGCGGGCGCCGTGGCCCTGGGCGACCCGCGCGGCGCCACCCGGCACCCGCTGCGCGGCGTGGTGATCGGCGGGCAGTACCACTCGACCGTCTACGGGGGCACCCTGCCCGGCCCCATCTGGCAGGAGACCATGGAGAAGGCGGTCGAGGACATGCCCAAGAGCCGGTTCCCGCGCCCGCCGAAGGGCTTCGAGGGCGGGGAGGACGCCCGGCGGCCCCAGGAGGCGGAGCAGAAGGCGGAGGCGGAAGACCCGGAAGCCCCCGCCGAGGAGTCCGCCGAGATCCCCGACGTGATCGGCCAGGAGCCCGAGGAGGCCGCCGCCGCCCTGGAGGACACCGGACTGCGCCCCGTCGTCGGGGAGGTGACCGTGCCCTCCGACACCGCCGAGGGCCGCGTCGCCTCGACCAACCCGCCCACGGGGTCGCATCTGCCGGAGGGCGCCAAGGTGAACGTCTTCCTCAGTCGCGGCCGCTGAGCCGGGTCCAAGGCCGGTTGGCGCTGAGGCGCGGCGGAGGCCGAGGTCGCCGGACATCGGTTTTCGGGGTGGGCGGCCGGGCCTCCACCTCCCGCCCACCTCGGTGCCCCGCACCCCTGGCCGCGGGGTTCGGGTCACGGCAAAAGCCCTGGTGCGGACCGCCGTGACCGCTACGCTGGCCCCGAACTTCCAGGAGGTCGCGCATGGCCGTCGTTCCCCTCCACTACCGCTTTGACGGGCCTCGGCACGCCCCCGCTGTGCTGCTGCTGGCACCGCCGGGCGTGCGGTGGACACTGTGGGAACCCCAGATGCCGGAACTCACCCGCGTGCTGCGGGTGCTGCGGGTCAACCACCGGGGCCACGGCTCCTCGCCCGCCCCGCCCGGCGACTATCGGCTCGACGACCTCGGCGCCGACGTGCTCGCCCTGCTGGACGAGTGCGGGCTGGACCGGCTGTCCGTCGTCGCCGCCGGACTCGGCGGGCTGCTGGCCACCTGGATCGCGGCGGCCCGGCCCGAGCGCGTCCGGCGCCTCGCCTACCTGGCCGGGGCCGCCGTCGTGCCGCGCACCCAGCCCTGGGCGGCGATCGCGGCCCGCACCCGCGACAGCGGGATGGCGGGGGTGGCCGACGACGTCATGCGCCCCTGGTTCACGCCCGCCTTCGCCGAGGACCGCCCCGACGTGGTCACGCGCCTGGCCGACGACTTCGCCCGGATCGACCCCGCCGGGTTCTCCGGCTGGTGCGCGGCGGTCGCGGGCGCCGACCAGCGCGGCCTGCTGGACCGCGTCCGCGCGCCCGCCCTGGTGGTGGCCGCCGCGCACGACCCGCTGCTGCCGCCCGGCCACGGTCGGCGCCTGGCGGCGGCGCTGCCCTCCGCCCGGTTCGCGTCGGTGACGGGCGCCGCCCACCTCGTGGGCATCGAGCGCGCCGACCGCGTCAACGAACTGCTGATGGCGCACGTCGCGCGCTGACCCGCCGCCCTGCGGCGGCCGCCCGGGCGGGGACTATGATCGCCACGGCGTGCCGGGCTCGGCCCCGGGTCCGGCCCCGCGTTTCCGGGTCCCGGCGCGGGCGCGGCGAAGCCGCCCGCCGTCCGAACCGCCGGTCCGGCCCGCCGGGTCCGCCGCTCCCGTCCGGCCCACCGGCCACCTCGCCGGCCCGATGGCCGGTCGAGCCGCCGGCCACCCACCCGTCCGAGCCCCCCGTCCGATCGTCCGCCCCGATCCGCCGCCGAGGGGAGACACCATGCCCGCCGCCTCCGAGCCCGCCGCCGGGGGTGTGCCGTGGGCCGAGGTCGGCGCGGTGGCGGCGGGCGGGGCGATCGGCGGCGGGGCGCGCGCGGCGGTCGACCTGCTGATGGCGCACGAACCCGGCGCCTGGGCGTGGTCCACGCTGGCCGTCAACTGGACCGGCTGCCTGCTCATGGGCGCGCTGATGACCGTCCTCGCCCTGCGCCGCCCGCGCACCCGCCTGCTGCGGCCCTTCCTCGGCGCGGGCGTGCTGGGCGGGTTCACCACGTTCTCCACCCACACCGCCGACGCGCTGGCGATGGCGGTCGCCGGGGCCGTGCCCGTGGCACTGGGCTACCTCGCGGCGACGCTGCTGGGCGGGCTGGCGGCGGTGTGGGCGGGTGCGGCGGCGGCCGAGCGGCTGTGGGGCCGCCCGTCGGCGGCCGGAGGCTCCGGGAGGCGGACGTGACCGTCCTGCTGGCCGCGCTGGGCGCCGCGATCGGCGCTCCGCTGCGCTACCTCACCGACACGTTCGTGGGCCGGGCGACCGGCTCGGCGCTTCCGTGGGGCACGCTCACCGTCAACGCCGCGGCGTGCCTGCTGCTGGGCGCGGTCACCGCGCTCACCCTGCCCGCGTGGGCGTCGGCGCTGGTGGCGACCGGTGTGCTCGGCGGGCTGTCCACCTACTCCGCGTTCGGCTACGAGACGTTCGCCCTGCTGCGCGCGGGGCGCCGCCTGCTCGCGCTGGCCAACGCGGCGGTGTCGATCGCGGTGGGCCTGGCGGCACTGACGGCGGGCCTGGCCGCGGGCGCCGCGTTCACCGGCTGACGCGGCCGCGCTCCACCGGCCGGGGCGGCGAACCACCACGTCACCACGGTGCCTGTGTCAGAAGATGTCGGGACCGCCCCAGTCGTAGGTGTCGCGGTCGCGCACGGCGGCCAGTTCGTCCTCGGTGAGGATCCGGGGGCCGCCCAGCGCCCGCGCGCCGATGTAGACGCCGCACAGCCACTCCAGCAGGCGGGCGTTGGCCAGCGCCTCCTCCACGTCGGCGCCGATGGCCACGCCGCCGTGGTTGGCCAGCAGCGCGGCGCGCTTGCCCTTGAGGGCCTTGACCAAGTGGTCGGAGAGCTGCCCGGTGCCGTAGGTGGCGTAGTCGGTGACGGGGATCGCCCCGCCCAGGCGGGCGGCGCGGTGGTGCACGGGCGGCAGCTCGGCCAGCGCGGCCGACACCACGGCGGCGTGGTGGCCGTGCGCCTGCACCACGGCCGCCGCGTCGGTGGCGCGGTAGACGGCGGTGTGCAGGATGGTCTCGGCGGAGGGCTCGCGGCGGCCCTCCAGCACTCCGGCGTCGACGGAGAGCACCGGGCAGTCGGCGGGCTCCACGCGGTCCAGCGGGATCCCGGCCGGGGTGACGGCCACCCATTCGCCGCTGCGGACGCTGACACTGCCGCCCTCGTGCTGCGCCAGCCCGGCATCGGCGAGGCGGCGGGCGGTCAGGCACACGTCGCGGCGTTCTTGCTCCAGCAGCATGGTTCCTCGGCAGTCTCCCGGAGCGGCGAGGCGTCCGGGGATGGGGCGGCGGTCACGGCGGCACCCGGTTAGGTTTGCCTAAACTACGGTAACCCGAGCCCCGGTGGTCTTGTCCAGTGCCGGAGCGAGATCCGCCCCACGCCCGGCCGCGCGCCGTCCGAAGCCGAGCCCCCGGCCCGGGGCGGCCGGGGGCTCGTGTCGTCCGCTGCTAGCAGGCGTCGAGGCGGTCGAACCTGCCGGGCCAGACCCACTGGTAGTTCCGGTGGGTGCCGCTGAAGATCGTCTGGCAGGAGAGGTCGGTCGCGTGGGCCAGGACGACCTTGACGCGCACGTCGTAGCCGCAGTCGTTGTACACGGTCAGGTAGTCGGTCGTTCCGCTGTCGTCGAGGCTGGTCACGACGCAGCCGGGGACCGATGCGGCTCGCGGAGCCGACTGGGGGGTGGTCTCTGCGGCGGCGGGGGCGGCCCCCGCCAGGATCGAGGCCGCGACCAGCGCGCTCGCGGCGATCGCTGACGTCTTCCTGAGCATGCGTGTACGCCTTCCGTTCGGCGGTGTGGAGTGACGTGATGGACATTAAGCGGGGGCGGGGGTGCCGCCTAGAGATGTGGCCACACACGGTCACCATATGAATTCACAGAGTTGCTCACTGTGATCACTCCAGCCCCAAAACGGGCAGATCGACCCCTGTTCCCGGCCACCCGGATTGCCCGCCTCCGTCCGCTGATGGGCGGGGCTTCTCGGGGGCGGAAGAGGCTGGTGAGGCCGGTGGCGGCCGCCTTCCCCGGCGGTCCCGCCGCCGCGCCCGGCAGGGGGAACGCCATCTGCTAGAGCGGGGTCGCGCCGTCCCCGGCGGTGCCTCCTCGCGGTCGCGCGCGGGCCGACGGCCCCGGCGGCCCTGCCAAGCGCCGGCGGCCCCAACCGACCCGACGCCTCCGGCGGTCCACCGCGACCGGCCCGCCCTGTGGACAGCGCCGACGCCGCCCGCCGTCCGTGCCGTAGCTTCGTGTGTCGGAACCGTATAGAACGTGCACCGACCGTTTTGTGGCCTTTTCACCAGGGGAGAAGCGTCTCGTGACCCGACCCGACGTACGACTGCCCAGCACCTCCTACCTCGCCGCACCCGGCTCCTCCGCCGCCACCAGCCTCTTCGTTGACGGCGCCTGGCGCCCGGCGGCCAAGGGGCGGGTCCGCGAGGTGGTCAACCCCTACGACGCCTCCGTGCTCACCGTGGTGAGCGAGGCCGGCGCCGAGGACGTCGACGCCGCCGTCGCCGCCGCCCGCGCGGCCTTCGACTCCGGCGGCTGGCGGCGCACCCCCGCCGCCGAGCGCGGCGCGCTGCTCCACCGCGTCGCCGACCTCCTCCAGCGCGACCGCGAGGAGATCGCGCTGATGGAGTCGCTTGACACCGGCAAGACCCTCGAAGAAGGCCGCATCGACGTCGACGACGTCACCGCCGTCTTCCGCTACTACGCCGGGCTGGCCGACAAGGACGCCGGACGCGTCATCGCCGCGCCCGAAGGCGTCTTCAGCCGGGTCGTCTACGAGCCCGTGGGCGTGTGCGCCATGATCACGCCCTGGAACTACCCGCTCCTCCAACTGTCGTGGAAGATGGCGCCGGCGATCGCCGCCGGAAACACCATGGTCGTCAAGCCCAGCGAGGTCACCCCCGTCACCACGTGCAAGCTGTTCGAACTGTGCGCCGAGGCCGGGCTGCCCGCCGGGGTGGCCAACCTCGTGCTGGGCACCGGCGCCGAGGTCGGCGCGGCGATGGTCGAGCACCGCGACGTCGACCTGGTGTCCTTCACCGGCGGCCTGGCCACCGGCACGCGCATCATGGCCGCGGCGGCGGCCACCGTGAAGAAGGTCGCCCTCGAACTCGGCGGCAAGAACCCCAACATCGTCTTCCCCGACGTCGACCTCGACACCGCCGTGGATTACGCCATGGCCGCCGCGTTCTTCCACTCCGGCCAGGTGTGCTCGGCCGGTGCCCGCCTGATCGTGCACGAGGACATCCACGACGCGTTCGTCGCCGAACTCGCCCGCCGCGCCGAGGGCGTGCGGCTGGGCCGGGGCACCGACCCCGGCGTGCAGTGCGGCCCGCTGGTCTCGGCCGAGCACCGCGCCAAGGTCGAGGCCGCCGTCGCGCGCGGCGTCAAGGAGGGCGCCCACCTCGCGGCGGGCGGGCGCCGCCCCGACGACCCCGACCTCGCCGCCGGGTTCTTCTACCGGCCCACCGTCTTCACCGGCTGCCGCGGCGACATGGACATCGTGCAGACCGAGGTGTTCGGCCCGGTCGTCACCGTCGAGACCTTCCGCACCGAGGACGAGGCGATCGCCCTCGGCAACGACACCGACTACGGCCTGGCCGGTGCCGTGTGGACCAACGACCCCGGCCGGGGCGACCGCGTCGCCGCCGCGCTGCGCCACGGCACCGTGTGGATCAACGACTACGGGCCCTACTTCCCGGCCGCCGAATGGGGCGGGTTCAAGCGCTCGGGCGTGGGCCGCGAACTCGGCCAGGCCGGGCTTGACGAATACCGCGAGGCCAAGCACGTCTACCGCAACCTCGACCCCCGCCCCCAGCGCTGGTTCGACTGACCCGGAGACCGGCCCCGTCCGCCGTCCTACCGGCCACGACCCGCCACCACGCTCCACCACCGCCCGCGCCGGGGCGCGCCCGCCCGGGCGCGGCCGGCCGTGCCGACCCCACCGTCGAACGGGGTGGTCCATGACCGGGCCGAGCGGGCGGGCAACCGGGCGGGCGGGCGAGCACCCGGGCGGGCGAGCGAGCAGGCAGGCAGGCAACCGGCCGGGCGGGCGGTCCGTCACCGCGGTTCGGAGGCGGCGTCCCGATCTCCGCCGTCGACGTCCTCGGTGCTGACGCGCCGCCCGGTCGGCTCCGGGCCGGACCGCAGCGCACCCGTGGGGTCGCGCTCGTCGTCGGTGGCGTCGTCGCGGTCGGTCGAGCGGGACAGCTCCGCCCATCTCTCGTCACTGGCCAGCAGGGCGCGGGCGGCGCCGGTGGCGTAGGTGTACGCCTCGCTGCCGGTCAGCAGCCGCACCGGAGGCTCGTCCATGTCGGCGACCCGGAGCACGACCCGCGCGACCTTGGCGGTGTCGCCGAGCGGGCGGCCGGCGCCGTACATCGCGGCGGCGGCGCCGACGGTGGCCCGATAGGGCTCGCTCACCGGCGGGACGGCCATCGACGACCCGGCCCAGTCGGTGTCCATGCCACCAGGCTCGATCGCGGTGACCTTGACGCCGAGCGGCGCGACCTCAAGGGCCAGCACCTGGCTGAATCCGCTGACGGCCCACTTGGCCGACTGGTAGGCGGCCAGCCCCGGGGTGGCGAGGCGGCCGCCCACCGAGCTGATGTTGATGACGTGGCCGCCGCCGCGCTCGCGCAGGGCGGGCAGCGCCGCGCGGGTGGTGTGGACGGTGCCGAAGAACACCGTCTCGACCTGGTCGCGGAACGACTCCTCGGTGGCGTCCTCGACCGCTTCCACGTTGGCGTAGCCGGCGTTGTTGACCAGCACGTCCAGGCCCCCGAAGGCGTCGCGGGCGAGCGCGACGGCCGCGTCCGCCCGCGCGCGGTCCGTGACGTCGTGGGCGATGGCGCGCAGCGTGCGGGGATACCGTTCGGCCAGGTCGGCGAGGGTTCCGGGGCGGCGGGCGGTGGCGACGACGCGGTCGCCGCGATCGAGGGCGGCGTGGACGACGGCGCGGCCGAGGCCGCGGGAGCTTCCGGTGACGAGCCAGACGGTCACGGTGGTCCCTTTCCGGGATGGGTCAGCGGGCGCGGAGCGCGCCGGCGAAGGCGGCGGCCAGGTGGTCGCCGAGGAGGGTGATGGCTTCCCGGGCGGTCCCGGCGGGCTCGGTGTGGGTGAAGCCGTGGTCGACACCGGCGAACTCACGGTGGGTGACCCGCACGCCCTTCGCGGCGAGGTCGGCGGCAAGGGCGTTGGACTCGTGCCTGAGCGTGTCGAACTCGGCGGTCTCGATGAGGGTGGGGGGAAGTTCGGCGAGGCGCGGGTGCAGCGCGGGCGAGGCGAGCGGCGTGTCGAGCGGCGCGTCCTTGAAGTAGGTCGCGCGGACCAGGCGCATGAGGCTCGGCGCGACCACGGGGTTCCGCTTCGCGCTGGTGCGGGTCGAGTCGGGGCGCGACATGTCGGCGACTCCGTACTCGCTGGACACCGCGAGCGGAACGGGGTAGCCCTCGTCGATCGCCGTCAGCGCCACGTTGAGGGCGAGCTTGCCGCCCGCGCTGGCGCCGCCGACCGTGACCCGGTCGCCGTCCCACCCCATCCGCGCGCCGTGCTCGCGCACCCACCGGTAGGCGTCGTAGCTCTCCTCCTCCGAGACCGGGAACCGCACCGCCGGAGCGGTGTCGTAGTCGGGGATCACCACGTAGCAGCCGACCTCGCTGGCGAGGTAGCGGGCCACGTTGTCCTCCTGCTCGGGCACCCGGATGATGAACGCGCCGCCGTGCGTGATCAGGTGCACGGGCGGCAGGTGCCCGGCGTCCTTCTGGGCGGCGATGTCGGCGGCGGTGGGGGCGTAGACGATCGTGCGCAGGTCGCCGTGGCGGGTGGGGATGCGGACCGTCGTCGGCCGCGCGATGGGCCGGGTGGCGAACCGCACCTTCGGTGACGCGTACATGAGGCGGTGCATCAGCGGGAACACCGCCTGGAACATGCGCGCCCGCCGCGCGGCACGGCGGTCGATCACGGGGTCGTTGCGGGGCATGGGCTGCTCCTCGGAGCGAAGTTTCTAACCGTTTAGTTGACTGGACTCGCGCCGACTGTAGGTCGCACGTCCAAATCCGTCAAATAACCGGTTAGTTGATACGCTCGACGGCATGATCAGAGACGCCGAGGCCACCCGGGCCCGCCTGCTCGCCGCGGCCCGCCGGGAGTTCGCCGCCTACGGCATCGCCGGAGCGCGCGTGGACCGCATCGCCGCCGAGGCGAACAGCAACAAGGCGCAGATCTACCACTACTTCGGCAACAAGGACGGCCTGTTCGACGCCGTGTTCACCGGGATCGTGGAGCAGGTGGTGACCGGTATCCCGCTCGACGTCGACGACCTGCCCGGCTACGCCGTGAAACTCGCCCGGGGGTACGACGAGCACCCCGACATCCTCCGGCTCAGCACCTGGCACCGCCTCGAACGCGGCGACTCGGCCCTGGTCGAGGCCGCCGTCCGCAGCAACCAGACCAAGGTCGACCAGATCGCCGCCGCCCAGCGGGAAGGCAGACTGACCACCCACTACCCGCCCGGCGTGCTCCTCGCCCTGGTCCTCCACACAGCCGCCGTGTGGGCGTCCACCCCCGACGAGCTCGCCGGCGTCATCGGCCCGACATCCCCGGAAACCCGCCACCGCCTCGTCCACGACGCGGTGCGGGCCCTCCTGTCGGCCTAGCCCGCCGGTGCGCGTCCTCCGGGTGACACCGCGACGCGCGAGCGGGTGGTTCCCGGCCGCACGGGTGCGGCACGGTCAGAAGCGGCCGGGGACCAGCGAATACAGTTTCGCGATGTTGGCGGCGGCCGAATCGGTCCGGCCGACGAAACCGCTGCGCGGGTTGAGCCTGAGCGTGCTCCCATCGGCCCGGCGGACCGTCACGTAGGCGTTGCCGGTGTTGACGCCGCTCGTCAGCCAGACCTCGTAACCGCCCTTGAGCGCGACCCGGTCCAGCGGGTCGGCCCACAGCAGCCCCTTGTCCGTGATCGACCAGTAGCCGCTCTTGACCAGGATGAGCCGGTGATCGGTCACGCCGACCACCCGTCGCCCGAAACCACCCCCGGTGTAGGCGGAGAACGCGGCGCGGACCTCTTCGTCGCGTTCGGTGTAGCGGGCCACGATGCGGTGTTCGTCAGATGCCACAGACGCCATGGGTGGGCTCCACATGAACGGACAGAACTGGCGGAGATCCTACGCGTCCGCGCCGCGCGCCGCGCCGCCCCGGCATGGGGTCCGGGGCGGCGCGGCGCGGAAGCGGTGGTGCCGACGGGAATCAGTCCTGGTCAGCGGTCCCGGCGGTGTCCTCGGCCGGGCCGGCGGCGGCCCGGCGGCGGCGCGACAGGTACATCGCGCCGGCGCCGCCGCCGATCGCGGCCACGGCCGCGGCCACCAGGCCGCCCAGCGCGGGGCCGGTCAGGGGAAGGCCGCCGGCGGCGCCGGTGTCGTCGCCGGGCGCGGGCGCGGCCTGGTCGTCGGGCGTGGCCGTGCCGCCGGTCGAGGGGGACGGCGAGGGCTCGGCCGAAGGCTTGGGGTCCTCACCCTCGGGGTCCTCCTCCTCGCCGCGCTGCTCGTCGTCGTCGCCGGGCGGCTGCTCTCCGTCGCCGCCGTCACCGGGCTTGCCGGGGTCGCCGTCGGAGATCTTCTCGACGCAGTCCGCTTCGGCGATGCCCAGCACCGACACCGCGTTCCCGCAGATGTCGACCGCAGCCTCGACCGGGATGTTCACCTGGTTGCCGCTGGCGACCCCGCCCGACCCGTCGGTGGTGGGCGCGTCGTCTCCGGAGGACTCGGCGGACTCCTCCTCGATGGCGTTGACGATGGTGGTGCACTCGGCGCTGGAGGCGCCCAGCACGGCGATGGAGTTGCCGCAGACGTTGACCGCGACGTCGACGGGGATGTTGATCTGGTTGCCGCTGGCGATCCCGCCCGACCCGTCGGTGCTGGGGCCGTCCTCGGACTCCTCGGCCAGCTTCTCCACCACGGTGACGCAGTCGGCCTTGGCGATCCCGCCGATGGCGGCGGAGTTGCCGCAGACGTCCAGCGCGACGTCGACGGGGATGTTGATCTGGTTGCCGCTGGCGATCCCGCCCGACCCGTCGGTGCTGGGGCCGTCCTCCTGCCCCGCGCCGCTGGCGGCGTAGAGGACCTCGGAGACGCGGTCGCAGTCGGCCTGGGAGATCCCCAGCACCGCCAGCGCGTTGCCGCACAACTGCGCGCGGATGTCGGCGGGGACGTTGACCTGGTTGCCGCTGCCGACCCCGCCCGACCCGTCGGTCTGGGGACTGGCGAAGGCGGCGGCGGGCGCTGCGCTGAGGAGCCCCGCGGTCAGCAGGGAGGCGGTCAGATAGGTGTACTGCTTGCGCATATTTCGGCGTGACCTTTCGCGGACGCGAACACGTTGGGCGTTCGATCTGTGTCGAAGCGTCACCACGGGCGGGCGCAGTGCGGCACGGCGCGGCCCGCGGGCAGAGGATGGTGCTTCAGGCGGCACCGACCCGGCGGCCTGTCGGCGCCCGTTCGCGGGCGGCGGCCGTGGGGCGGCGGAAAGATCGACTCGTCGGGACACCGGGGTCCCCCACGAGCGTGTCACCTTGCCGCTCGTGAGTCACGCTAGCAGCTTTGGCCTTCCTGTCAGGCGTTTTGCAAAAAATCCACCCATACCAACAGGGGCGGGGACTGGCCGAACGACACGCTCCGTGATCCCTGTTGACGCACGCGCGCCAGCCTTCCGGCTCCCATAAGCCCGACATTTTTCGCCAAACAGGACAAGACAACGTGGCTCTTTCGCCCATGCCCGCCGAATGCGGGGAATCAGGGCCTTACGCCTGGTGAGCAACAAAAAGGTCACGAGCGAAATCCGCCGATCACCCGGCGTGGCGGGGCGCACCTCCAGCCACTCGCCCCGCCCTCACGCCGGCGCGTCTCCCCCTTCTCTCCCTGTACGGAAAAGCCCCGGGCGCGGACCGAGGGTCCGCGCCCGGGGCGGGCGGCCGGGCTCAGCGCGCGCGGCGCCGAGCAGGGTGCCGGGGGCAGGCGATCAGCCGGTCAGGGCGTCAGGACTCCACGCCCAGGCCCTTGGCCACGCCGGCGCCGAGGTCGGGGTGGACGTTGGTCCAGTACTCCACGACGCGCTTCTTCATGTCGGCGGTGACCTCGGGGGCCGAGGCGTGGCCGACGATGTTGCTCACCATGTTGGCGCGCTCGGGCTCCGACAGGACGTTCTCCCACAGGGCGCGGGGCTGGCCGAAGTCGTCGTCCTCCTTGTGCAACTCGTAGGCCGAGCGCACGATCTCGCCGGAGACCTGGTAGCCCTCGGCCTCGTAGAGGTCGACCGCCGCGGCGGGGCCGCCCACGGTGTTGGGCGCGTAGACCGGGTCCACGCCGTTGCGGTAGGCCATCGGGCCGTCGAAGTTGTAGCTGCGGACCTCGACCTTGGGCTGGTTGACCGGCAACTGGAGGTAGTTCGGGCCGATGCGGTACCGGTGGGCGTCGGGGTAGGAGAACAGCCGCCCCTGGAGCATCTTGTCGGGGCTGCCGCTGATACCCGGGACCAGGTTGGAGGGCTCGAAGCCGGCCTGCTCGATCTCGGCGAAGTAGTTCGAGGGGTTGCGGTTCAGGGTGAACCGGCCGATCGTGATCTCCGGGTAGTCGCTGTGCGGCCACACCTTGGTGAGGTCGAACGGGTTGAACCGGTAGTCGACGGCGTCCTCGAACGGCATGATCTGGACGTTGACGGTCCAGGAGGGGTAGTCGCCGCGCTCGATCGCCTGCCACAGGTCGCGGCGGTGGGCGTCGGGGTCCTCGGCCTCGATGGCCTTGGCCTCGCCGGCGGTGAGGTTCTCGATGCCCTGCTCGGTCTTGAAGTGGTACTTGACCCAGAACTTCTCGCCGTTGGCGTTGTACCACATGAAGGTGTGGCTGCCGAAGCCGTGCATGTGGCGCCAGCTCTTGGGGGTGCCGCGGTCGGTCATCAGGAACGACACCTGGTGCGCCGACTCCGGGTTCAGCGTCCAGAAGTCCCACTGCATGTTGTTGTCGCGCAACTGGTTGTCGGCGCGGCGCTTCTGCGAGTGGATGAAGTCGGAGAACTTCGAGGGGTCGCGGATGAAGAAGATCGGCGTGTTGTTGCCGACGATGTCGTAGTTGCCGTGCTCGGTGTAGAACTTCAGGGCGAACCCGCGGGGGTCGCGCGCGGTGTCGGCGCTGCCCAGCTCGCCGGCCACGGTGGAGAAGCGCAGCAGCAGCGGGGTCTTCTTGCCCTTCTGGAAGAGGTCGGCCTTGGTGTAGGCGCTGACGTCCTCGGTGATCTCCATCTCGCCGAAGGCGCCGCCGCCCTTGGCGTGCACGACGCGCTCGGGCACGCGCTCGCGGTTGAAGTGGGCCATCTTCTGGATGAGGAAGTGGTCCTGGAGCAGCAGCGGCCCGTTGGGGCCGACCGACTGCGACAAACCATCGCTGGGCGCCGGGTGGCCGGCGTCGTCCGTGCTGTAGGGAACGCTCACTGCTCGCACCTTTCAAGAATGCTCAAAGCTGCCTCGGGATCGGCGCATGGCCGAGGGGCCGCACCGTGCCGCCTCGGGCGGGGGGCGGGTGGAATCAGGACGCGCCGTGCGCCCGCCGCGCGGGCGGGCGGTCGGGAGGCGCGCCGTGCTCCTGGCATTGCGGACAGACGCCCCAGAACACCACTTCGGCTTCCTCGACCACGAAGCCGTGGGTCTGCGAGGGCTCCACGCACGGGGCCTCGCCGACCACGCAGTCGATGTCGCTGACCTCGCCGCAGGAGCGGCAGACCAGGTGGTGGTGGTTGTCCCCGACCCGGGCCTCGAACCGCGCGGGCGAACCCGCCGGCTCGATGCGCCGCAGGAGGCCGGCTCTGGTGAGCGCGTGCAGCCCGTCGTAGACGGCCTGGGTCGAGACGTGGCCGACCGCACCCCGCACGCCGCGCGCGATGCGTTCGGCGTCGAGGTGGTTGCCGGACCGGACCTGCTCCAGGATGGCCACCCGTGCCGCGGTGACCCGGAGTCCGGCCGATCGGAGATCATCGGCGACGTTGTCCATGGTGATCACTCTACGACACAGACTGGAATGATTCAAGAAAACGAGTGATTCCAGTCGGGGGCGTTGGGCAAGGCTTCACCAGGAGTTTTCCGGCCCGCCGGACGGGCCGCGCGGGAGCCGCCGCCACCGGCGGCACCGGCGGGGCGACGCATCGTAAGCGCACCTTTTCATAACACGCCTGTGGCGCGGCGGGACGCCGACGTATCCTCGCCGTGGCCGCTCCCGTGCACCGGGAACCGGCCGTGCCGGTCGCGCCCGCTCCGCGACGACCCCACGCGGCGGCCCCTGGCCGCCCATCCCCCTGGAGCGACCATGGACCGACCCTCCCCCGCCCGGCCGACAGCCCCGCCGTCCGCGCGGCCGCCCGTCAGACCGACCGCCCGGCCGGCCACCCGGCGCGTCGTCCTGCGCGCGGGCGCGGCCTTCGCCGCCGCCGCGCTGGCCACCTCCTGCTCCTCCTCCGGCGGGCAGGGCGGCGACGGGTCGGGCGGCGGCGACCAGGCCGCCGGGCGCGACGCGCCCCCGCCCAGCTCCTCGCCCCCGGCCTCGGGCTCGCCCTCCGCCGACCCGGGCCGGATCACCGTCGCCGTGGGCGGCGACGTCCACTTCGAGGGCGAACTGGCCCAGCGCCTGGCCGCCGACCCCGAGACGGCGCTGGGGCCCTCCATCGCCGACACCCTCTCGGCCGCCGACGTGGCCGTGGTCAACCTGGAGACCGCCGTCACCGAGGGCGGCACCCGGGCGCCGGGCAAGGAGTACGCGTTCCGCGCGCCCGCCACCGCCTTCACCGCGCTGGCCTCGGCGGGCGTCGACGTCGCGTCGCTGGCCAACAACCACGGCATGGACTTCGGGGCCGAGGGCCTGGCCGACACCCTGGCCGAGGCCGAGGCCGCCGGGTTCCCCCTGGTCGGCGCCGGGCACAACGCGGCGGAGGCGTACGCCCCGCATCTGGTCGAGACCGGCGCCGGAACCGTCGCGGTGATCGGCGCCAGCGACGTCCTGGACGAGCACCTGATCGCCGAGTGGACCGCCACCGACACCCGGCCCGGTCTGGCGTCGGCGAAGTACGAGCAGCGCGCCCGCCTGGTGGACGCGGTCGCGGCGGCGGCGAAGGAGGCCGACGTCGTGGTGGTCTACCTGCACTGGGGCCTGGAGGGCGAGCACTGCCCGCTGCCGCACGCCCCCGAACTGGCGCGTGCGCTGGTGGAGGCGGGCGCCGACGCGGTCGTCGGCGGCCACGCCCACGTCCTGTCCCCCGGCGGCTACACGGGCGGCGCCTACGTCCACTACGGCCTGGGCAACTTCGCGTTCTACAACTACGCGGACGCCACCGCCGAGACCGGCGTGCTCACCCTGGAGTTCGAGGACGGCCGCGCGGTCGGGGACACCTGGACCCCCGCCCGGATCGAGGGCGGCGTGCCCGTGCCCTACGAGGGCGCGGAGGCCAAGGACGCCCTGGCCGCCTGGGAGGGGCTGCGCGCGGAGTGCGGCGGCCTGGACCTCGCCCCGGCGCCGGAGGGCGGCGCGACGGAGGGGACCGACGACGCGGTCGAGGCCGGGTAGGCGACCGGTTCCCGGGGCGGAGGGAATCTTCCCGGGCGGGGGACCGCGACGGGGGCGGCGGGCGGCCCGACGACCGCCCGCCCGAGCCGCCCACCCGCCGCACCGCCTAGGAGCCGGCGTGCTCCGCCAGCACCGCGTCGATCTCCGCCGTCAGCTCCCGCTTCGCCGACTCCTCCAGGTACGACGCGGCCACCCCGTTGCGCGCCAGCGCCGCCAGCGCCGAGGCGTCCAGGCCCAGCCGGGCCGCCGTGCGGTACTCGTTGGTGAGGTCGGTGCCGAACATGGTGGGGTCGTCGCTGTTGAGGGTGACCACCAGCCCCGCCTCCACCATGCGCGGCAGGGGGTGGTCGCCGATGGCGGCGATCGCGCCGGTGCGCAGGTTGGAGGTGGGCGAGACGTCCAGGGGCACCCGCTCCGCCACCAGCCGGGCCACCAGGTCGGCGTCGCGCATGGCGTCGATCCCGTGCCCGATGCGCTCGGCGCCCAGCAGGTCCAGCGCCTCGCGGACCCGCTCGGGCCCGCCGTGCTCGCCGGCGTGGGGCAGGCTGTGCAGCCCGGCCGCCCGCGCGCGGGCGAACAGGTGGGCCACCGGCGCGAAGGGCGCCTCGATCCCGCCCACGCCGAACCCCACCACGCTCTCGGGCCCCTCGGCCAGCACCGCCTCCAGGGTCTGCTCGGCGACCTCGGGGCCGTAGTCGCTGGGGTAGTCGGGGATCCAGCGCAGCCGGATCCCGTGCTCGCGCTCGGCCTCGATTCGGCCGCGCTCGATGCCCGCGAACACCGTCCGCGCGGGCACCCCGCGCATCAGGTGGCCGTAGAGGCTGACGTGGACCTCGGCGTAGCGCACGTTCTGCGCGGCCAGCCGGGCGGCCACGTCGGCGGCCAGCAGGGCGAAGTCCTCCTCGTCCACCAGGGTGTGCACCGAGGCCAGGTAGACGTCCACGAAGTGCGGGAAGTCGCGGAAGGCGTACCAGTCGCGCACCTCCTCCAGGGTGCCCGGCAGGGTCGCCACCTCGTGCTTGCGCGCGAGCCGCAGCAGCAGCTCCGGCCGCATCGAGCCCTCCAGGTGGACGTGCAGCTCGACCTTGGGCAGGGCGCGGATGAACGCCTCGGTGTCGAGGCCGGATGGGGTGGTGGTCAGATCCATGGCGGCGACGCTACGCAGGCGGCCCCCCGCGCGCCAAGGCGCGGCCCCGGCATTTGACGTTGATTCGTCTGATTGACCATGCTTCCAGAGCGCCGTGCCCCCGCGCGCTCCGGCTGCGCAGTTACCCGCCGTACGCGACTGGCCATATCCGGACAGCCGCCGATCAGCGCCGGCTCAGCAGGAATTCAATGGGAACCGTTTGAACGCGGAAGCACATCATAGGGGGCGTGATGACGACAACTTCTGGCAGCTCAACCGCTTCAACCCTGCCCAGGGCGGGCGCGCGGCAGGCCAAGTCGGGGGACGACACCGGGGCCGCCGACCAGCGCAGCCGCGTGGGCGCGGTGGAGCCGTCGCTGGCCTACGCGCCGCTGCGCCGGCTGCCCGCCCAGCACCGCAGCATGGTGCGGGTGCAGCGGATGCTGGACGCCTGCGCCGAACTCCTCGACGAGGGCGGCTACAGCGAGCTGTCGACCACCCGGATCGCCGAGCGGGCGGGTGTGGCGATCGGCTCGGTCTACCAGTTCTTCCCCGACAAGAAGGCCATCACCCAGGCGCTGGGCCTGCGCTACCTCGACCAGTTCACCGCGCGCGTGACCGAGCGACTCGCCGAGGAGGACCGCGAGCACTGGACGCACGCCGCCGATGTCATCATCGACGAGTACCTTGACATGCACCGCACCGTCCCGGGGTTCCGGAGCCTGCACTTCGGCGACGTCGTGGACGAGCGGCTGCTGGACTCCGGCACCGAGAACAACCGGGTGATCGCCACCCGGCTGCGCCAGTTGCTCACCGCCCACGGCGGCGCGCACGAGTGCGAGCAACTGGACCGCGCCGTCGTCGTGGCCGTCGAGGCCGCCGACGCGGTGCTCAAGCTCGCGTTCCGCCTCGACCCCGACGGCGAGCCCCGCCTCATCGAGGAGACCAAGCTGCTGCTGCGCACCTACCTCGGCCACCACTTCGGCTGAGGCCACCGCCCGCACCCCTCCACGGTCCGGGCACCGGCGCGGCGGCCGCCCGGCCCCGCGTTCCGGCGCGCGGCAACCGCACACGGGAGGAGACCCTCAAGTGCCCGCCGACAGCACCGCCCCAAGACCCGCCGACAGCACCGCCCAGTCCGCCACCGCCCCGCTCGCCACCGCCCACCCCACCACCGGCACGGTGGCCGGAATCCCCTACCTGGCCGTGCCCCCGGCGCTGCCCGTGGCCGACGCTCCCATGGTGGTGGCGCTCCACGCGTTCGAGCCGCCGCGCAGCGAGATTGCGCTGGCCGGCACCCTGCCGCTGGCCTCCCTGCCCGCCTGGCGGTTCTACCTGGGCCTGCCCATGTTCGGCGCCCGGCTGCCCGAGGGCGGGATCGCCGAGGTCAACCGGCGCGGCCACGACGACTACCTCATCGAACTGTTCGGCCCGGTGGTCGAGAAGGCCGCCGCCGAACTCCCCCGCGCGGTGGCCGGCCTGCGCGAACTCCACCCCGTGGGCGACACCCCCGCCGGCCTCCTGGGCGTGGGCGCGGGCGGCGCGGCCGCGCTGCTGGCCCTCGCCGACAACCGCGTGCCGGTGGGCGCCGCCGGCCTGGTCAACCCGATCGTGGACCCCCGCCCGGTGCTGGCCGCCCGCGAGCGCCGCCTGGGGGTGGACTACGCCTGGACCGACACCTCGCGCGGCGTGGCCGCCTGGCTCGACTTCACCGCCCGCGCCGCCGAGATCTGCGCGCGCCGCCCCCAGCCGCCGCTGCTGATCGTCAGCGGCGGCCAGGACGACGTCATGCCGCCCGAGCGCACCCGCGCCCTGCACGACGCCCTGGCCACCGGCTACATCCCGCAGGCGCTGCGGCACATCGTGGTGCCCGACCTCGCCCACACCATGGGCCCCGAGCCCGGCCTCCAGCCCGGCCCGCCCGAGCCCGGCGGCGTGCTGGCCGACCGCGCGCTGGTGGAGTGGTTCCACACCCACCTCAGCCCCACCGGCTCGGCGGCCGAGGAGACCGTGCGGCTGGGCTAGGCCCCGGCGGGGCCGGCGCCGACGGCGCCGAGTGTGCGGCACGACGCGTTGCCGCCCTCCTCAGCGGCGTTGTACATTGCAAGACTTTGCCGCCGCCGCCCCGCTGAGGAGGGCTTTCGTGGACCTGCCCCGTGAGCACGCCGCCACCCTGGCCCGGATCGAGGCCCGGGTGCGCGCCGACCCCCGTTTCACCGGGCTGGGCGCGGGCGGCTCGCTGCTGTCCGGCGCCGTGGACGCCTACTCCGACCTCGACCTCGTGGTCGTCGTCGCCGACGAGCACCACGAGGCGGTCATGGCCGCCCGCAGGGAGATCGCCGCGTCATGGGGGCGGCTGCTGGCCGCGTTCACCGGCGAGCACGTCGGCGAGCCCCGGGTGCTCATCTGCCTCTACGCCGACCCGCTGCTGCACGTCGACCTCAAGTTCCTGCGCGCCGACGAACTCGCCGACCGGATCGAGGACCCCCGGGTGGTGTGGGAGCGCGACGGCGCGCTGTCGCGGGCGCTGGCCGCCGCCCCCGCCGCGCCGCCGGAGGTGGACCCCCAGTGGATCGAGGACCGGTTCTGGATCTGGGTGCACTACGCGGCGACCAAGCTCGGCCGGGGTGAGCTGTTCGAGGTGGTGGAGTTCCTGGCATTCCTGCGGGCGCGGGTGCTGGTGCCGCTGGCCGGGGCCGCGCGCGGGCTGGAGCCGCGCGGGGTGCGCAAGGCCGAACTGGCGCTGCCCGGCCTCGTGCCCGCGCTGGTCGAGACCGCCCCCGGCTACGACCCCGCCCTGCTGGGGCGGGCCGTCCTGCGGTGCGTGGAGCTGTACGCGGCCCTGCGCGACGCGCTCCCGGACCCGCCCGCCCACCAGGAGGACGCGGCGCGGGCCGCCGTGGCGTACCTGGAGGAGGTCGTCGGCCGGTAGGCGGGGAAGACAGCGGGCGGGTAGCCGGGCGCCACCTCGCCGCCACGCCGCCCACCCGTCTACGGCCTCACCCGCGCCTTCACATCCGCTCGGCCAGCTTGCGGGCGGTGATCTGCACCGGGTCCCACACCGGCGAGAACGGCGGGGCGTAGCCGAGGTCCATGCCGGCCAGGTCCTCCACCGCCATGCCGCCCCACAGCGCGGCGGCGACGGTGTCGATCCGCTTTCCGGCGTTCTCCCAGCCCACGATCTGGGCGCCCAGCAGCCGCCGCGTGCGCCGCTCGGCCAGGATCTTGGTCGTCATCGTCGCCGCGCCGGGGTAGTAGCCCGCGCGGGTGGTGGAGGCCAGCGTCTCCGCCTCGTACTCGAACCCGGCCGCGCGCGCCTCGGCCTCGTTGAGCCCGGTGCGCGCCACCTCCAGCCCGCACACCTTGCTGATGGCGGTGCCCAGCACCCCGCCGAAGCGGGCGTAGCCGCCGCCGATGTTGGTCCCGGCCACCCGGCCCTGCTTGTTGGCGTGGGTGCCCAGCGCGATCGACACCGGCCGGTGCGAGATCCGGTGGAAGGACTCCACGCAGTCCCCCGCCGCCCAGACGCCCTCGGCCGAGGTGCGCATGCGCGCGTCGACCGCGATCCCGCCGGTGGGGCCGATCTCCAGCCCGGCCGCGCGCGCCAGGGCGCTGTTGGGCCGCACGCCCAGCCCCAGCACCACGATGTCGGCGGGGTACTCCCCCTTCTCGGTGGCCACCGCGCGCACCCGGCCGCCCTCGGTGCGCAGCCCGGTGGCGGGCTCGCCCATGTGCACCTCCACGCCCAGGCCGGTGAGGGCGGTGCGCACCATGGCGCCCATGTCGGGGTCGAGGGTGCCCATGGGCTCGGCCGCCGCCTCGACCAGGTGCACGCGCAGGCCCCGCTCGATGAACGCCTCGGCCATCTCCAGCCCGATGTAGCCGCCGCCCACGACCACGGCGCAGGAGGGCCGCGCCTCGTCCACGTAGGAGCGCACCGCGATCCCGTCGGCCAGGGTCTGCACCCCGAACACGCCCTCGGCGTCGATCCCGGGCAGGGCGGGGCGCACCGGCACCGCGCCGGTGGCGATCACCAGGTCGTCGAAGCGCTCCTCGACCTCCTCGCCGGCGGGTCCGCGCGCGGTGACCGAGCGGCGGTCCAGGTCGATGCCCACCACCTCGGTCTCCGTGCGCACGTCCACGGCGTGCTCGCGGCGGAAAGTGTCGGGGTCGCGCGCCACGAGGTCCTCGGCACTCGATACGGTCTTGGCGACCAGGTACGGGATCCCGCACGCCGAGTACGATGTGTGGCGGCCCCGCTCGAAGGCGAGGATGTCCAGCTCCTCGGGCCCTCGCAGCCGGCGGGCCTGCGACGCGGCGCTCATTCCCGCGGCGTCGCCTCCGATGACGATCAGTCGTGGCCGTGCGTTCACTCGCCGCTCCATGCCGCCTCCCTTGTCGGACGCTCCGGCGTCAGTCTGCCGCCGTTGCATGGGATCATCCCCGTGGCGGCCGGGATCTCCCTGGTACATAGTGACGAACACAGCGCTAGGAGGGCGGCTTACGTGACGGAACCGGCACCGGTGTTTGCCAACGGGGTCGACCACGAACGGCTCACGTCCCAGCTCCGGTTCTACCTTGAGACCGACAAGCTCAAGCGGATCCTGCGGCGCAACATGCTCGTGGACGGCTCGCGGCGCGAGAACGACGCCGAGCACTCCTGGCACCTGGCGCTGGCCGCGCGGGTGTTCGCCGAGTACGCGCCCGAGGGCACCGACATCGACCGCGTGGTCGAGATGCTCGTGCTGCACGACATCGTCGAGATCGACGCCGGCGACACCTTCGTCTACGACGCCCAGGAGTCCGTCTCGCAGTTGGAGCGCGAGCGCGCCGCCGCCGACCGCATCTTCGCGCTGCTGCCCGAGGACCAGGCCAAGCGCACCCGCGCCCTGTGGGAGGAGTTCGAGGCCCGCGAGACCCCCGAGGCCCGCTTCGCCAAGGCCATCGACCGCCTCGCCCCGATGCTGGCCAACTGGCACACCGAGGGCGGCACCTGGGTGCGCCACGGTGTCACGCGCGCCCAGGTGCTGGAGAAGGTCAGGATCATCGCCGAGGGCTCCGAGGCGCTGGGCTCCTACGCGGTGGCCCTGATCGAGGACGCCGACCGCCGGGGCTACCTGGCCACCGGGTGACCCGGTCGGGCGCCCGGGTCAGAACTGCTCGATCACCAGGTGGACCACGGCCATCAGGCCCACGGTGACGATCAGCCCGCGCAGCACGAACGGCTTGAGCCGGCGGCCCAGCCGGGCGCCGACGTAGCCGCCCAGCACCGACCCCGCCGCGATCAACCCCACCACCGGCCACTCCGGCTGGGCGAAGACCGTGTAGAACACCGCGGCGGTGGCGTTCACCACCGAGGTCAGCACGTTCTTGATCGCGTTGATGCGCTGCACGTCCTCGTCCAGCGCGGTGCCCAGGACGCTGATGAGCACGATCCCCTGGGCGGCGGCGAAGTAGCCGCCGTAGACCCCGGCGCCGTAGACCCCCAGCGGCAGCAGCGGCCCCCGGCCGCGGTGCTCGGCGCCCCGGCGCGAGCGCACCCACGCCGAGATCCGCGGCTGCACGATGATCAGCACGCAGGCCAGCGTGATGAGGACCGGCACGACCAGCTCGAAGACCTCCGAGGGCAGGTTGAGCAGCAGCACCCCGCCGGTGATGGCGCCCGCGCACGACATCACGGCCAGCCGCGCCGCGCGGCGGCCCTGCCCCTTGAGTTCGCGGCGGTAGCCGATGGCGCCGGTGATCGCGCCCGGCGACAGGCCCACGCTGTTGGAGATCGACGCGGTCACCGGGGGATAGCCCAGGGCGAGCAGCACGGGGAAGGTGAAGAGGGTCCCCGAGCCCACGACGGCGTTGATGCCGCCGGCTCCGATGCCCGCCAGCAGAATGGCGAGCGCCTCCCAGACACTCATGGGCACCCTTCGTCGGTGGCGGGGACGGGCCGGGCACGGCGGGGCCCCGGTGGGGGGATCCGGGGTTGCGCCGTGCCGGGCGGGCATGCGGTCGCGCCCGCCGCGCGTGGTCGATGACCTGGCCCGATCACGATGGCGATGCATACAGTCTACGCACCGCAGGGAATCGACCGGTCGACCGCCCCCTGGCCACCAGGACGCAATCGACTACTCTCCGCACCTGGTAGATTACTTACCGTCTCTTTGGCTATAGCTCACTCGGGCTATATCAGAAATGAACCCAATGGGGCCTGTCGGTGATCTGCGCCGGTCCGTAGTTTCGTCCTCAGCGGTGAGGAACGACACAGTCCGCCGAAACCCCGGCCCCGAGCGACCACCGACCCCCTGTCGGACGATCCACGGGACCCCCGTCGCGGCCCGTGCCGTCCCCCGCACCGTGTCGGCGTCCGCGCCCGTCGGCACACCCGATAACACACATGCTGATCTGGGAGTGGGGCAACATGTGGACTGCGGAGATGACGACCCGCGCGCTCTGTCGCGAGGTCGATCCCGACGCGCTGTTCGTGCAGGGAGCCGCGCAGAACCGCGCCAAGCTCATCTGCCGGGGCTGCCCGGTGCGCACCGAGTGCCTTGCCGAGGCGCTGGACGAACGCATCGAGTTCGGCGTCTGGGGAGGGATGACCGAACGCGAGCGCCGGGCGCTGCTGCGCCGCCGCCAGGACGTCACGTCGTGGTGGGACCTGCTGACCGCCGCGCGTGACCGCTACGAGCGCGAGAACACCGAGCCCTCGGGCGACGGCTGGCTGACCGACTCCCCCCTGGTGGCGGGGGTCGGCGCCGAGGCCGGCCGGTAGCCGGCCGGGGGCCGCGCCCGTGCGGCGCGGCCCCCGCCGGTCCGTCCGCCACCGCGCCCCGCCCCGTCGGCGGCGGGCGCGGCCCGCCGTGCGCGCGCCCTCAGGCCGGCGGCGCCGGTCCGCGCGCTCTGCCGCGCGAACCCCGGCCCGCACCTCTCAGGTGCGCGCGCCGGGCTCCACCGTGCGCTCGCGGCCGTTGGCCTCGCCGGTCACCCGCTGGTCGGGCTGCTCGGGGCCGCTGTCGCGCACCCGGTCGAACATCCCGCCGATGCTCTCCAGTGCCTTGCCCATCTCGCTGGGCACGATCCACACCTTGTTGGCGTCGCCGCGCGCGATCTCCGGCAGCTTCTGGAGGTACTGGTAGGCCAGCAGCTCGTTGGTCACCTTGCCGGAGTTCAGCGCGCGGGCCACCATCATGATCGCGTCGGCCTCGCCGCGCGCCCGCACGGTCATCGCCTCGGCCTCGGCCTTGGCGCGCACCTTCTCGGCCTCGGCGGCGCCCTGGGCGCTGAGCACGGCGGCCGACTGCTCGCCCTCGGCGCGCAGGATCGCCGACTGCTTCTGGCCCTCGGCCGTCAGGATCTCCGCGCGCTTGTCGCGGTCGGCGCGCATCTGCTTCTCCATGGCCTCCTGCACCGACTCCGGCGGCTCGATGGCCTTCAGCTCGACCCGGCTGACCTCGATGCCCCACTCGGCGGTGGCCTCGTCCAGGACCGCCCGCAGCTCGCGGTTGATCTGGTCGCGGGAGGTGAGGGTCTGCTCCAGGTCCATCCCGCCGATCACGTTGCGCAGGGTGGCCGAGGCCAACTGCTCCACAGCCTGGATGAAGCTGGCGACCTTGTAGGTGGCGTTGTAGGGGTCGGTCACCCGCACGTAGACGGCGGTGTCGACGTTCACCGACAGGTTGTCCTGGGTGATGGCGGCCTGCGGCGGGAAGCTGACCACCTGCACCCGCAGGTCGATCCGCTCGCGCACATGGTCCACGAACGGGATGACCACGTGGAACCCGGAGCCGAGGGTGCGGTGGTAGCCGCCGAAGCGCTCGACCACGTCGGCCTCGGCCTGGGGCACGATCCGGATGCTGAACCAGCCGACCACCGCCAGGATGGCGACGAAGATCAGCAGGATGACGATGACGGTTCCCATCAGGGCGGCTCCGGCTCTCCTGGCAGGGGGACACGGGCGGGCGCGGCACATCGGCTGCCACACAACCGATGTACGCGGCGATCCTAGGGGCCGCACGTGGGCCGATCCCCGGAGCAGGCCGCCGACCAGGCGCTAAACCCGGTCAACGTGGCCGGATGCGGACACCTCGCCTAATTACGGGCAACCGGATGTCAGGGTTCGACAACCGCACAAACCCCGCCCGCCCGGCACACCCGTCCCACCGGCGGCGTCCGGCGCGCCCGCCTCCCGCGAGCGCGCCGCCGCGCCGCCGCCTCACACGGCGCGGGCGCTCCACCGGTCGCCGTCGCGGTCCACCTTCAGCGGCATCCCGAACGCCTCGCTCAGGTTCTCGCCGGTCAGCTCGTACTCCAGCGGCCCCGCCGCCACGACCCGCCCCTCGCGCATCAGCAGCACGTGGGTGAACCCCGGCGGGATCTCCTCGACGTGGTGGGACACGATCACCAGCGCGGGGGCGTCGATGTCGTCGGCCAGCGTGGTCAACCGGCGCAGCAGGTCCTCGCGCCCGGCCAGGTCCACCCCCGCCGCCGGCTCGTCCAGCAGCAGCAGTTCGGGGTCGGCCATCAGCGCCCGCGCGATCAGTACCCGCTTGCGCTCGCCCTCCGACAGGGTGCCGTAGCGGCGCTCGGCCAGGTGCGCCGCGCCCCAGCGGGCCAGCAGCGCCCGGCCCCGGCCCAGGTCCACGGTGCCGTACTCCTCGCCGAACCGGCCCAGGTAGCCGTAGGACGCGCTGATCACCAGGTCCAGCGCCAGCGCGGAGTCGGGGATGCGGTTGGCCACCGCCGAACTGGCGAACCCGACCAGGCTGCGCAGCTCGGTGGTGTCGGCCTCGGCCAGGTCCTCGCCCAGCACCGCGACCTCGCCGGAGTCGGGCGCCAACTGCGCGGCGGCCACGCTGAGCAGCGACGTCTTGCCCGCGCCGTTGGGGCCGAGGACCACCCAGCGCTCGTCCTCCTCGACGGTCCACTCCACCTCGTGCAGCAGTTCCGCCTCGCCGCGGCGCACCGTCACGCCGCGCATGCGCAGCACCTGGCCGTTCATCGCACTCCCCGGGGTCTTCCACGTCCATGCCGCCCGCCGCCGCGCCGCCGGAGGGGGCGCCGCGCGGCGCGGGCCTCGCCGTTAGGAACCTACTCGACGCCCCCGCCTGTCCGCGCCCCGATCTAGGCTGAAGCGATGCTCGCAGAACTGTCATCCGCACAGGTGGTCGCCTGGGGCAACGCCTGGCTCGCCGGGCACGCCGGGCTGGACGACCTCGTCGACGCCGTCGAGCGCGCCACCGGGCCGCACGTGGTGGGCGCGGTCGCCGAGGGCCTGCCGTTCGAGTCCGGCGCCCCGCTGCGCAGCGCGCTCGCCCGCCTGCGCTCCCACGGCCTGGCCCGGTTCCACCTGTGCCTGCCCGTGCCCGGCGACCCCCTCGGGCTGGTCGGCGGCCCCGACCTCAACCGGGCCGCCGTCGAGGCGCGCGAGGCCGTGCTGGTCCGGCTGGCGGATCGCCGGGTGGGGCTGGTCCCCGGCGAGGACCGGCGCGGCTCCTCCTACGTCGGCGTGGCCTGGGACGCCTACCCCGCCGCCGACCGCGACCCCGAGTACGTCCCGCTGGCCGACGCCGAGCACCGGCTCCAGGGCGCCATCCGGGAGTCGGCCGAGCTGTTCGGCCGGGTGGACGACATCTCCTCGTGGGGGCCCGAGGTCGCCCGCGCGCTGGCCGACCTGCGCGACGCCGACCGCGCCCCCGCCCACGGCCTGGCGCCCGGCCACCCCCAGCGCGCCCACCGCCTGGCGGCCCAGGCCGACCGGCTGGCCGTGGTGGTGCGCCTGGCCGGGGCCGACGGCGGGCGCGGGCTCAGCGCCGCCCAGATGAGCGCCCGCCACGAGGCGCTGCGGGTGCTCGACAGCGCGGTGCGCCGGGCGCGCGTGGCCGCCTACTGCGCGGGCGACTGAGCCCGCCCCGGGCCGCGCCGGACGGGTCGGGGGTCGGTGCGGGGCCGGTCGCGCGTCGGCTTCTGGCCGGTCGCGGCGGGGTTCGCGCAGCGCGGGCGGCCGGGGCCGGGGCCGGGGCGCGTTCTCAGGGGAAACCCCGGGGATGTTCCGGATCCGCCCCGCACGGTCGGCAGGCGATACTCGACACCATGAACGACACGGCACCGGCTTCCTCTCACGGACAGGCCCTCCCCCACCTCCGCGCCTCCGACGCCGACCGCGACCGCGTTGCCGAGGTGCTGTCGACCGCGCTGAGCGAGGGCCGCCTCACCCACGACGAGCACTCCGAGCGGCTGGACGCGCTGTACGCCGCCAAGACGCTGGGCGAACTCGCCCCCCTCACCCAGGACCTCCCCGTGGCGGGCGGCGCCGCCGGGCGGACCGACCTCGGCGGCCTGGCCCGCTCCCCCGAGGGCGTGGAGAACATCCGCTCCGTCCTGGGCGCCGCCGAGCGCAAGGGCCGCTGGCTGGTCGAGCCGCGCACCAACGTCTCGGTGATGGTGGGCACCGCCGTGCTGGACATGCGCGAGGCCGTGCTGAGCCAGCGCGAGGTCACGGTGCAGGTCGCCATGGTCCTCAGCACCCTGGAGGTCGTCGTGCCGCCGGGCGTGCGCGTGGTCAGCCGCGTCAGCGACACCCTCAGCACCGTCGAGGTGAAGACCCGCGAGGACGCCGCCTCGCCCGCCCCGCCCACCGTGGTGCTGGAGGGCGGAGCCTGGCTGTCCACCATCACGGTCCGGTCCAAGGACCCCAAGGCCAAGCGCTGGCTGTGAGCGCGTGCGCGCCGATCCGGCACACCGAGTGAGAGAGCGGCACACTGCCATGGAACCCGAACACATCCGCGCCTCCGATGCCGACCGCGACCGCGTCATCGAACGGCTGCGGGAAGCGGTCGCCGAGGGTCGGCTGACGCCCCAGGAGCACGAGGAGCGGCTGGACGCGCTCTACCGCGCCAAGACCGTGGGCGAACTCGCCGTCGTCACCCGCGACCTGCCCGCCCCCGGCGGCGGCCCGGGCGCGGCGCCGGGCATGGAGGTGTCCTCCGAGGAGGCCCGGCGGCTGGCCGCCCAGGGCGAGGGCCGCGAGAACATCGTGGCGGTCTTCGGCGGCGCCGAGCGCAAGGGCCGGTGGCTGGTCGAGGCCCGCACCAACGTGTCGGTGCTGTGCGGCGGGGTCGAACTCGACCTGCGCGAGGCCGTGCTGAGCCAGCGCGAGGTCACCATCCAGTGCGCGGTGGTGCTGGGCGGGCTGGAGATCACCGTGCCCCCGGGCGTGCGTGTGGTGAACAACACATCAGGCATTCTGGGGGGCTGTAGCCTCCACGGCACCGACGAGGTCACCGACCCCAATCACCCCGTTATACGTCTTACGGGTACCTGCATGCTGGGTGGTATCGAGGTGAAGGCGAAGAAGCCCAAGCGCAAGAAGAAGAAGGACCGGTGACCCCCGCGCGACCCGCCCCGGTCGGGTCCGTGGCCGCGCGGTGAACGGCCGTCCACAGGGGGCGGGCTGCGACACGGCGGGATTTTTCCGCCGAGTACCGTGGATGAAGCCATGAATGAACACTCCACGCTCCTGGTTACGGTGTCCGGTCGCGACCGTCCGGGTGTCAGCGCGCGGCTGCTCAGCACCCTCTCGGTGTACCCGGTGACCCTGGTCGACCTCGAACAGGTCGTCGTGGGCGGCCGCCTGGTGCTCGGGGCGGTTCTGGCGGTCGACGACGGCGTCGCCCCCGGTGTCAGCCACGACCGCGTGTTCACCGAGCTGCGCAGCGCCGTCGAGAAGACCTGCATCGACCTCGACATGGACGTCGAGTTCTCCCGTGGCAACGGCCGGGTGGGCGCCGACTCCACCGACCAGCTCCACGTGACCATCCTGGCCGACCCGCTGCGGCCCGGGCAGTTGGGCGCCATCGCGTCCTGCATCGCCCGCGCCGGGGCCAACATCGACCGCATCGAGCGGCTGGCCAGCTATCCCGTCACCTCCATCGAACTCGACGTCTCGGGCGCCGACCCCGAGCGCCTGCGCGGCGACCTCTCCATGGAGGCCGCCACCCAGGCCATCGACGTCGCGCTCCAGCCCAGCGGGTTGCACCGCCGCGCCAAGCACCTGGTCGTCATGGACGTCGACTCCACCCTGATCCAGGGCGAGGTCATCGAGCTGCTGGCCGAGCACGCGGGCTGCGCCGAGGAGGTCGCCCGCGTGACCGAGGAAGCCATGCGCGGCGAGATCGACTTCGAGGACTCCCTGCGCCGCCGCGTGGCCATGCTCAAGGGGCTGGACGCCTCGGCCGTGGACCGGGTGCGCGAGCAACTGGTGCTGGCGCCGGGCGCGCGCACCCTGGTGCGCACGCTCAAGCGGCTGGGGTATGAGTGCGCGATCGTCAGCGGCGGGTTCTCCCAGATCACCGACGTCCTGGTGGAGCGGCTGGGGCTGGACTACGCCATGGCCAACACGCTGGAGATCGTGGACGGCAAGCTCACCGGCGAACTCGTCGGGCCGATCGTGGACCGCGTGGGCAAGGCCGAGGCGCTGCGCCGCTTCGCGGGCGAGGCGGGGGTGCCGCTGAGCCAGACCGTGGCCATCGGCGACGGCGCCAACGACCTCGACATGCTCCAGGCCGCCGGGCTGGGGGTGGCGTTCAACGCCAAGCCGGTGGTGCGCCAGCAGGCCGACACCTCGGTCAGCGTGCCCTACCTGGACACCATCGTCTACCTCCTGGGCATCACCCGCGAGGAGGTCGAGGCCGCCGACCGCATGGACGACCTCGACCCCGCCGCCCACTGAGGCCACCGCACCGACCCGCCGACCCGCACCACCACGGCCGCCCGATCCCCGGAAGGGGATGGGCGGCCGTTCGCGTCGCGTCCGCGCGGGGGCTCAGGCGGGTGCGCTGAGGGGGGTCAGCCAGTGCACCTCCAGGTCTTCGCGCAGGTAGTCCATGCGGTGCCGCTGGAAGTCCGCGAGTTCGGGGCGGGCCAGGTGCGCGCGCAGGTCGGCGGGCGAGCGCCACAGCTCGTAGAACACGAGCGTGCCGGGGTCGGCGGTGTCGCGGTGGACCTGGTACTGCAACGAGCCCGGTTCGGCCCGGGTGGGCTCCACGAACGACAGCAGCAGGCGTTCCAGCTCATCGGCCCGCTCGGGCTTGGGTCGGGCGAATCCGTAGAGGCCGACGGCCCCTTCTGCTTCAGGTACGACGATCGTCATACCTGAGGACGCTAGCCCGCCATGAGGTACGATGCAAGTCGTACCTAGGAGTGGTGGATGGATCTGGGCAAGGTGTTCGGCGCGCTGGCCGACGACTCCCGCCGCCGGGTGGTGGCCGAACTCGCCGCCGACCCGGCCGACCGCGAACGCGCCTGCGGCTCGTTCGCCCTGCCGGTGAAGAAGGCCACCCGCACCCACCATTTCCGTGTCCTGCGCGAGGCGGGCCTGATCGTCCAGCGCGACCACGGCAACGGCAGTGCGGTCTCCCTGCGCAGAGGCCACATCGAACGCCACCTCCCCGGCCTGCTCGACCTGCTGACCGAGGAGTTGGCATCCGAATCCGAGCCTCAGCCCGAGCGGCAAAGCCCGGCGCCTACCGAAGCAGCCGACCCCGCCACCCGCTGAGGCTCGTTCTCACCGCCGCCGGATTTCATGCGGCGGGTTCCATGTGGCGGGTTTTATGCGGCGGGTTTTATGCGGCGGGTTTTATGCGGCCGGTGTCATGCGGCGGCGGGTGTCAGGTGGTGGACGTAGGGCCGGACGCGGCCGTGCCGGGGCCGCCGTCGTCTTTTACGCGGGGCGTAGATCCGGAGGTAGGCGGCGGTGGCCTCCTTCGGATTTCCGCAGTACCCGCATATCTCCCTGTCATTTGAGCGTTCGCAGAGATGGCAGCGCCACTCATCGCACGCAGGTGGAAAATCCGTGGACATGGGAATCCGTGCTTTCGCGGAGAAAAGGACCGATAAGGCTTCGCGGGTCGATCGGGTAGATCGCCTGCTCCCAGTCGCGGCGCTCCTCGCTGACGAAGAACCGCCACAGGACGGCGAGCGGGTAGTCGCGCCCGTCCCAGGTGCCCGAGGCGACGCAGCGGGTGCCGACGTGCTTGTGCCACACGCACCACCCCTCGCGCGCGGCCCACAGGACGGAGACCGGCGGGGTGTCGGGGCGGGGCGTGGAGACGACCTTGCCCGAGGCCGGGATCTGGCGCAGCGACCCGGGATGGCGAATCACCCGGCCATCGGCGCTCACGCGGCCACCACACGGCGGCCGACACCGAAAAGGTCGTCGTCGGGTTCGAACCGCGCCCACTGCGGGGGTGCGGCGTGCAGCCCGCGCGCGGGCCGAACCAATCGGGCGATAACCGCCAACGGCGCAATAACCATCGCTAGGATGTGCATCGTTCTCAGCTCCCTTGAAGCTGGGGACCACGCCCCCGGATGCCTGACCCGCATCGCGGGGGTCTTTCATGCCCACCATGACGACCCATGGGCTGACCTGCCATAAGAGCTACATGTTTATAGCGTTATCGAGAATGCCGCGCATCGCGTAGCGCGGATGGTGCACCCTCATAACATGGCAGAACAAGTGAACGAGCAGTGGGCTCGGTGGGGCGCCGAACTTCGCCGCCTTCGCAAAATGGCCGGAAAGAACCAGACCGATGCCGCTCGCATGATTCATCAGAGCCGACAACTCATTGGAAAAATGGAGAACGGCACGAGAACACCAAATCGGGACCAAGCGGGCGCGCTCGATGAAGGGCTTGCTACAGGTGGAGTTCTGCTTCAGCGCTGGCGCGAACTGAGCGGCACACACGATGTCCCCGACGAGTGGAACGACTTCATACTCATGGAGAGGGCCGCCATCGAGATCAGGGAGTACCAGCCGCTCATCGTCCCTGGTCTGCTCCAGAGCCCCAAGTATGCTCGTACCATTCTTTGGCGACGGGCGCTGGCCGAGGAGCAGGTCGACCAACTGATAGCCTCACGCATGGCTCGGCTGGAGCAGCTCAACCCCCGCACGGAACTCAGGTTCGTGCTGGATGAGTACGCCCTGACTCGCACCATGGTGATGCCTGAGGTCATGGCCGAACAACTGGACCATCTGGTTACAGTGGTCAACCGGCATGGCATCGTGCTCAGCGTGGTTCCCCACGACATTCGGCGACCCCGAGTTGGCGTCTGTGGTTCGTTCCGAATCGCGACCATGGCAGACGGACGCCAGATCGTTCACGCCGAACACATCAAAGGAATGGTGCTCATAGAGAAAGCAACGGAAGTTGCGGACGTCTCGAATCAGTTCGGGGATCTCCAAGTGGAAGCCTTGTCCCCGGATCAGTCGTTGATCCTCATCAAGAGAATGAGAAGCGATATTCCATGAGCAAAACTAACATTTGGCACAAGAGCAGCTACAGCGGCGCACAGAACCCCAACTGCGTCGAGGTCGCCGAAGGCGCGCACACCCTCATGCGCGACACCCAGCACCGCGACCTGGGCCACCTCACCTTCCCGGCGACCGAGTGGGACGCCTTCCTCTCCGCCCTCCGCAACGACACCCTCTAGCAGCCCCCAGACGAGAGAGCCCCCAGGGACGTCCCTAGGGGCTCTTCCTATTACCGGCGGGCCGCGTCACCTCACAACTGGGGTAGCCGCAGGCTCGGCATGCCGGGGTGGCGCAGGTACTGCCCGGCAGCGTCCACGTGCAGCGTGAAGGCCGAGGGCTCGGGGGCACCGGCGGCGTCGTAGGCGTCCACCACGGCCTCGACGCGATCCCACAGCGCCACCGGGCCGCCCTGCCGGACCCTCCAGTCCCCGCCCTGGGCCGACAGCACGGCCACCGACCCCGTGACCACATCCACCAGGTGCACGTGCCCGTCCACGGTCGCCATCTGCGCGTCGGGGACCGCGCACTGGGCGAGGAACCGCAGGTGGAACGCCTCAACCGTCGGGTGGGTGAGGCGGTCCGGAGCGTGCCGGGTCGGGCGGTCGGCGCCGGACGCCAAGGCAGCCCAGTGGGCGGGGTTGCCGAACGAGGGCGGGGCGTGGGTGCGCACCGCCATGAACGACACCGTCCCCGGCAGCAGGCGCCCGTGGGCGGTGCCGTCGGCGTCGACGGTCAGCAGGACGCGCGCGTAGCCGTAGAGCCACCCCGACAGGGTGAGCAGGATCTTGCCGCCCGGCCGGGCTTGGGCGAGCAGGGCCGGGGGCACGGCCCGGAACGAGCAGGCGGCCACGATCCGGTCGAACGGCGCCCGGGGCCGGTACCCATAGAGACCGTCGGCCACCGCCAGTGCGGGGATGTAGCCGCAGGCGTGCAGCGAGGAAGCGGCCTGCCTCAATCGGTGCCCGTCGACCTCGATCGAGGTGACCCCGGCTGAGCCGAGCCGTTCGCAGGCCAGCGCGGTGGAGTAGCCGGTGCCGGTGCCGATCTCCAGCACGTTGTGGCCCTCGGCGACCTCCGCGTCGGCCCACATGCCCACCACCAGCGACGGCAGCGTGGAGGAGGAGGTCGGCGCGCCGCCGTGGCGCACGGCGGGGCGCGCCCAGTCGGGTTCGTCGCCGTCGAACTGGGTGATGAGCGTGGTGTCGGAGTAGGCGGCGGCCAGCCACCGGGCGTGGTCGAGGTCGGCGGTGACCGGCTCCCACACCGTCAGCCCGTCTGGGTCAGGCTCCTCGCCCGGCAGGTAGAAGCCGGGCACGAACCGGTGTCGGGGCACCGCCGCGACCGCCTGCCGCCAGGCGGGATCGCCCAGGACCCCCTCCTCGGCCAGGGCGCGGACCAAGCCGCGCCGCAGCCGCGCGGCGTCGGCGTCCAGGTCAGCGGGCAGCGTCATGGCCGACCGTCTCCTCTACTCAGAATGTCGGCGAAGGCGCGCGCGATGTCCGGCGCGTCGGGCAGCCAGCCCCACTGCCCGTTGGGGTTGCACTCGATGGCGGTCCAGCACTGCGGATCGAGGGCCGCGCCGGTCAGGGCGAAGTCGAAGCAGCCGAAGACGAGCCCCCAGGACTCCAGGTAGGCGTGCAGGGCGGCCTCGACGGCGGCGGGGACGGTGACGGGGGTGTGGACCAGTTCCGCCCAGTCGCCGCTGCGCCAGTCGAGCGCGCCGTGTGGCGTGGTGATCTGCTGGGCGAACACCTGGGGGCCGACGACGGTGACCCGCACGTCGCAGGTCTTGGGGATCTGCGCCTGGAACAGGTGCGCGGTGAGGGCGAGGGAGTCGTCAAAGGCGGCGGGGTCGACGCGCTGCGCCCAGATCACCCCGGCGTGCCCGTCCTCGCCGGGGGGCAGGCCGCGAAATGTCTTGTAGACGACGTGCTCGTGGTCGGCGGCGAAGGCACGTGCGGCCTCGGCGTCGTTGGTGATCAGCGTCGGCGGGATGGTCAGTCCGAGGTCGGCGAAGCGCTGGAGTTGGGCCGGTTTGAAGTCGGCGCGGGCCACCGCAGAAGGGTGGTTGACGTAGCGGGCGGCCGACAGGTGGTTGAGGACGCCGCTCAGACCGTGGCGAGCCTCGGCGGCGGCAAAACGCTGCTGCTGGGCTGGCAGGTGCTCGTATCGGGCGGCGTAAGGGGTGGGGCGGCGGTAGTACACCGCCGCCACGTCCTCCAGGTTCACCTCCCGGCTTCCCGTGCGCAGCCGCCCCTGCCACTCCCCTGTGTCAAGGCCGAGGCGGAAGTCGAAGGACAGCGCGGCCCCGATGTCGGCGGGATCCACGCGCGCCACAGGCACGCCCCGGTCGTTCAGTTCGGCGATGACCCAGTCGGCGGTGACGTCTTCCAGAGCGGTGAGGACCAGGACGGTGGAGCCCATGCTCAGTCGGACTCGTAGTCGGTGGTGTTGTCGTCCTGGGTCTGGGGGTTGGGGCCGGTGCCGTCGCCGCCCCCCGACATCGAGGCGGTGCCCTTCGTCCGGGAGGTGCCGTGCTTGGCAAGCTCGACCGGCCGTCCGGCGGCGTCGGTGTAGCGGGCGATCTGGGTTGCGGGGTCCAGGCTCACCACCGCGTAGCCCGGCGGGCCGACCGGCAGCCGTCCGGTGACCAGCCGCATAGCCCACGGCGCCTGAGGTTCCACTTTCTCCAAGGTGCGGCCTCTTCCTGTGCAAGAGCGGTCGGGCTGGATGGCGGAGGACGACGCCGGGGCAGACCACCCGTCTTATGTCCCTGCTACCACACGGAGACTTCTCTCGGACGCCCCCAGAGTAGACCGGTGTCGTGCTTCTCCTGACTCTGAGCGTGCGGGTGATTACCTTCAATGAGGAAGGTCTCCAGCGAAGTCGGAGGGGTGCCATGGCCGAGATGGTCGGGCTGCTCCGGGCTCAGGGGGTCTTGCAGGACCCCGCCACGGACCACCGCCGCCTCGGTGTCTACGGTTGCTCGTCCTCCTCCACCAGGCCGGTGCGGTAGGCGTAAATCGCGGCCTGGACGCGGGTGCGGACGCCGATCTTGGTGAGGATGCGGGACACGTGGATCTTGGCCGTTCCGGCGGCGATTCCCAGGTCGTCGGCGATCTCGGTGTTGGACCGGCCGAGGGCGAGCAGGCGTAGGACCTGCGTCTCCCGCGCCGTCAGCTCCGGCACGGCCGCGGGCGCCGCATCAGGCGCGGCCGTCGGCCGTGTCGGAGCCTTCGGCGCGGCGGCGTGCGGGCCGGGCGTCGCGTAGCGGTGCACCAGCCGCCGGGTCACCTGGGGGTCGATGAGGCCGTGCCCCTTGTGGGCCGCCCGCACAGCGGCGGGGTAGAGGTCGGGGTCGCCGTCCTTCAGCAGGAACCCCACGGCGCCCGCTTCGAGCGCCCCGAACAGGTAGGCGTCGGTGTCGAAGGTCGTCAGCGCGATCACCGGCGGGCAGTGCGGACCGGCCATCAGGCGCCGGATGGCGGTGATCCCGTCGATGCCCGGCATCCGGATGTCGGTGAGGACCACGTCCGGCCGGAGCCGACCGGCCATCTCAACCAGCTCGGCGCCGTCCCGCGCCGCGCCGAGGAAGGCGATGTCGGGCTCGTGGCTGAGGAGCTGGCGCAGTCCCTCGCGGGCCAGCCGCTGGTCGTCGGCCACCAGGAGGCGGATCACCGGGCCTCCCCGGCGAGCGCGTCGTCGCGGTGGGCGTCCGCGCCCGCGTCGGCGTTCGGCGGGCGTGCGGGCAGGTCGGCCCGCACCCGCCAGCCGCCCTCCGGGCGCGGCCCGGCGGTGCAGCTTCCCCCGAGCGCGGCCACGCGCTCGCGCATCCCCGCAAGGCCGCGGCCCCCGCTCGGAGCACCCTCGGCGCCCCCGGCCGGACCGCCGTCAGCGCGCCCGGCCGGTGCGCCCCCGGGCCGGACCCGGGGCGGGCCGGGATCCTCGACGGTGACGGTGATCGCGCCGTCCACCCCCCGGACCCGGACCTCGGCCGCGCCCGCCGCCGAGTGCCGCGCCGCGTTGGTCAGCGCCTCCTGCACGATGCGGTAGACGCAGCCCGCCACGGCCGCGTCCGCGCCACTCCGCTGGACAGCGGGGTCGACGTCGAGCACGACGTCCAGCTCCGAACCCCCGCTGCGCTCCGCGAGCGCCGCCAGGTCGGCGAACCCCCGGTCCGCGGCGCGCGACCGCGCGTCGGTCGGCACCAGAGTCGCGAGCAGCCCGCGTATCTCGGCGAGCGCCTCCGCGGAGAGGTCGGCGATCCCGCCGAGCGCGCGGTCGGCCTCCGGGTCGCGGCCGCCCAGCGCCCGGCGGCCGCCGACCGCCTGGAGGCGGATCGCGCTCAGGTGGTGGCCGACGATGTCGTGGACGTCGCGGGCGATCCGCGCGGCCTCGTCCGCGCGCGCACGCTCCTCGCGGGCACGCTGCAACCGCTCGGCCTGCTCGGCGCGCTCGGAGCGCAGCCGCAGCGCGTAGCCGACGGCGGCCGGCGCCGCACCGGCCGCCGCGTACACCGGCAGGGCGGCCAGGCCCCAGGTCCCGCCGCCCGCGAGCGCGAGCGCCGCCGCCCACACGGCGGAGCCCGCCGCCAGCACGACCCGCAGCCGGTGCCGGTGGTAGGCGGCCGACGCGACGCACAGCGCCAGCGCCCACATCCCGGTGTCGCGCTGGAGGACCATGCTCGCCACCAGCACCACCGCGGCCGAGGCGGCGACCGCCGCCAGCGGCGCGCGGCGGCGCACCGCCAGGGGGGCGCAGGCGGCCACGACCGGCAGCACCCACGCGACCAGCGCGCCCGCGTCGGTGAGGTCGGGCGGCCGGCCGCGCACCCACCCGTCGAGTGCCGCGGCGGCCAGGGTGGCGGCCGCCGCACCGCCCGCGAGCAGGGCGTCCCCGGCGGCGGGGGACATCCGCCGCCGGGTGGCCGTGGGCCGAAGCGTCCGCAGTGCTCTCACGGCGGCCAGTATCACGCGTCCGGCGCGGGGCAGCTCGTGCCGGGGTCGGGCAGGACGCCGTCGATCAGGTACCGGTCGACGTGGCCGATCGCGCAGGGGTCGCCGTGGTTGACGTAGAGGCCGTGGCCGATTCCGTCGTAGCCGACGGTGACCGACCCGGGCACCGCGTCGGTGACGGCCCGCACGGAGCCCTCCTCATACACCGGGGCGACGCCTAGGATCGGCGGGAGTTCGTCGGCGGGCAGGGGCGCGGGCGGGTTCACGGCGTCGGGCGACCACGAGGAGCACGCGAGGTGGGCGTTCTCCCGGACCCCGGAGAAGTTGGGCGAGAAGCTTTCGGAGCGCTCCACCGCGCGGCGGTAGGCGCGGTAGCCGTCGTAGGCGAACCCGTCGGCGCAGCGCACCGCGAGCAGCGCGCTGGGCTGGGGCGGCAGGCCCCGCCCGCGCGGATCGAACTTGGCGGCGTCGCCGTCGGCGGCCGCCGCGACCGCCTCGGCGAACGCCGGCCAGTTCGCCTCGCGCAGCACCATGGACTGGGCGAGCGCCTTGAGGTCGTCCCCGTCGTAGCGGCGGTCGCCGGCGGCTTCGGCGCCGGGCAGCGGATCGCGCTCGGCCCGGCGGACGGTGTCCTGCCACACCTCCTCGGCGTCGCTCCCGTGCAGCGCGCACGACGTGTCCTCGGCGCACCAGGCGGTGAAGCGCTCGAACACCGCCTCCAGGCCTTCGTACTGGAGCCGCTCGGACTCCGCCATGGGTGAGACGTGGTCGGGCACGCTGTCCAGCGCCATCACCCGCACCCGCTCGGGAAACAGCCGCGCGTAGGAGGCGCCGAGGACGCCGCCGTAGGAGTTGCCGAGGTAGGAAAGCTCCTCCTCACCGAGGGCGGCGCGGATGGCGTCCATGTCGCGGGCCTGGGTGGCGGAGTCCATGTTCGCGAACACCTCGGGGGCGGCGTCGCGGCAGGCCGCGACGGCCTCGGCGTTTGCCTCCGCGGCCCGCTCGTAGGCACGCCGGTTGTCGGGGGTGGCGAACGCGGGTCCGGTCGCGCAGTTCTCCAGCGGAAGGTGCTCGCCGCTCTGCCCGCCGCGCGGGTCCCAGGTCACGACGTCCATCCGTTCGCGCAGGCCCGCGAAGTTCGCCAGCGACCGGGACAGGGCACCGACCCCGCTCCCGCCCGGACCGCCCGGGTTGAACAGGACCGTGCCCAGCGGGTCGCCCTCGCCGGTCGCGGCCGCCCGCGCCAGGGTGAGCGTGATGGTGGCCCCGCCGGGGTCGTCGTAGTCGACGGGGACGTCGAGTTCGGCGCACTCCAGTGCGGCGGCGACGTCGCCCGCGCACGCCGACCACGACAGGGCCGCCGGGGCGGTGGAGTCGGCAACGGGCTGGGCGTCGGCGGTGGAGCAGCCGCCGAGCACGAGGAGCACGGGCAGGGCGAGCGGGGCGAGCAGGGCTGGTCGCGGGCGGTTCATGGAAGGGGTCCTCACGGAAAAAAGGGGCGCGGCCGCGCCGTCGTCGGGTGCCCCAACGCTAGGCAGGCGACCGCCGCGCCACATCTGCCACCCGGCATACATCCGCGCGCACGGCGCGGCCGGACCGGGCCGCGCGGGGCAGGAGGCGAGACCCGCGGTGGGCGCCCTTGGACGGTGCCGGGCGCGCCGTGCGCTCAGCCGCCGTCGGCCGCGCGCAGGGCCGCGTGGAGGCCGTCGTCGTAGCGCAGGGCCGCCGCCACCCGGTCGCCGTCGAGGACGAACAGGGTGGCCGTGCGCACGGGCGGGGCCTGGCGGGACTCCGCGTCCGGGGCGTCGGGCCAGGTGGCGTCCTGCTCGACCACGATCCGGTCCCGCGCCACCGGGTGCCAGGACACCGGTTCCAGGTGGATCCCCGAGCGCGTGATCCAGTCGGTGAACACCTCCACGCCCTCGGCCGCGCCCTTGGGGCGGCGGGCGGCGGCCAGGTCGCGTTCGTTGACCGCGCGGTGCCACTCCCGCACCGACGACCAGTCGTCCTCGGCCATGCGAGCCCTCCTTCGAGCATTTGTATGCGTTCCGCATATATTAGCCGCCGGGTCCGGAGGGGCGCCGCCCCGCCGCCGCGTCCGGCCGGAAATCACGGTGGGCACGGCGGCAGGGCGGACTGCTACGCCTCCCGCGCCTGCGGGTCGGCGTCCGGCACGGGCATGCGCCCGGCCACCACCGCACCGGCCAGCAGCCCGACCCCGGCCAGCAGGGCGGCCACCAGGAACGGGTCGGCGCCGTGCAGGGCGGGGGCGAACCCGATCCCCACGTAGACCGCCACACCGCCGGAGCCGCCGAGCTGGTCGGCCGCGCGCTGCACTCCTGCGGCCGCCCCCGCGTCGTAGCCGGTCACGCCGCTGACCGCGAGGTACTGGAGACCCACGAGGCCGAACCCCATCCCGGCGGCCACCAGCAGCATCGCCGGGACCAGCGCCACCGGCCCCGCCTCCCAGCGGGCGACCAGCGCGATCACCGCCATCGCGGCACCGGTGAACCCGAGCCCCGCCAGCACGCACGCGCGCGCACCCCACCCGGCCAGCAGCCGGGGCACGAGCACGGACGCGGCGATGAGGGCGACCGCCAGCGGCAGCATCGTCACCCCGGCCGCCAGCGGGCCGAGGCCCAGGCGGTCCTGAAGGTAGAACGTGAACAGCAGGAACGAGGTCGACAGCGCCCCGCTGAGCAGCACCGTGGTCAGGTTCGCCGCCACCCGGGTGCGGTCGGCGAAGAAGGCCGGCGGCAGCAGCGGGTTGCGGGAACGCGCCTCCACCCGCGCGAACGCGGCCCCCGCCAGCACCGCCCCGGCCAGCGCGGCGGGCACCACCCACACCGGCCCGCCCGGTTCGCCCGCCTCGACCACGCCGTAGGCGAGCAGCAGCGGGCAGGCGGTCAGCAGCAGCGCCCCGGGAACGTCCAGCGGAGCGGCGCCGGGCGCCGGCGACCGGTCGTGCTCGACCAGCAGCAGCGCCGCCAGCAGCACCACCAGCACGAACGGCACCGAGATCAGGAAGATCCACCGCCACCCCAGGTGGGCGGTGACGACCCCCGACAGGACGAACCCGAGCACCAGCCCGCAACTGGCGACCGCCGCCCACACGCCCAGCGCCCGCGACCTGCGCGGCCCCTCGGGGAACAGCAGCACGATGGTCGCCATCGCCGCCGGAAGCGCGATGGCCTCACCGGCGCCCTGGAGCAGCCGGGCGACCACCAGCAGCGCGAAGGTCGGCGCCAGACCCGCCAGCAGGGAGGCGGCGCCGAACAGGCCCGTGCCCACCAGCAGCGTGCGGCGGCGCCCCAGCAGGTCGCCCAGGCGCCCGCCGAGCATGAGCAGCCCGCCGCCGGTGACGGTGTACCCGACCACGACCCAGGTCAGCGCGTGGCCGCCGACCCCCAGTTCGGCGCCGATCGAGGGCAGGGCGATGTTGACCACGGTGACGTCGACCGCGATGAAGAACTGAAGCATCGACAGCGCGCACAGCACCAGCCACGCGCGTGCCGGGGACGGGCCGCGCCCGCCGGAAGAAAGGAAAGGGAGAAGACGTGAGGACATCCGGTGCTCCGTCGCTCAGAGGAGTTTCCGGGCAGCACGAAGGCGCCGCTCCGGTCTGATCACGAAGCGGCTGGACGTCTCACCGAGAGAGGCCGGGACGCCCCGCCGCTAGCGGAGCGTCCTGGTGACGGCGGCGCAGGCGGCCGCGGAGGAGCCGGACATGCCCCGAACGCTACCAGCGGGGTGTGACAGCGCGGTCGACAGCCCGGTCCCCGGTCGCCGGACCCCGGATCTCGGACGCGGGACCGCCGCCGGGGCCGGACCGCCGCGCGGCGCTACGCGGGGTCCGAGGGCGGCGGTTTGGGGGCGTCGGCCGGGGCGGGGGCGGAGGTGGCGCGCAGGATTTCGCGCGCCTGCTCGGCGGCGCGGTGCGTGCTCTCGCTGACGAAGTCGAGGAAGCGGGCGATGTTCTCCAGGCGTATGGCGGCGGGGGTGTTCGCGCCGAGGATGGCCGCGCCCTGGCGCGTGGTCTCGACCAGCAGGTCGTTGGCGCGGGCGCTGGCGATCGTGGACTGGTAGAACAGCTCGTTGTCCACGACGTAGCGGTCGCGGCGGCCTTCGGCGCGCTCCCGGCGGACCAGGCTCAGCCCCTCCAGGTAGGTGGTGGCCTTGGAGATGGACGCCGGGCTGACCTGGAGGTGGCGGGCGAGTTCGCCCGCGGTGAGGCTGGCCTCGTCGGTGATGTAGAGGCGGCCGAGCACCCGCGCGGGCATCTTGGCCAGGCCCGACATCATCAGGACGGTGGTCAGCCGCTCCTCGAACTCCGCAACGGCTTCGGGGTCGCGCCCGTAGGGCTGGGGGCTGGGTTCGCGCTCCCGGGTGGCGGCGGTCCGGCGGCGGCGGGTGCGCTGCTCGGTGGCGCGCTGGGCCAGGTCGGGACGGTAGCCGGTGGGGCCGCCGTTGCGCATCACCTCACGCGTGACCGTGGAGGTGGGACGGTCCAGGCGCCGGGCGATCTCGGCGTAGGCGAGGCCGTCGGCCAGCCCCACCGCGATCTGCTGACGCTCCTGCTGGCTGAGCCTGCCTCCCGGCATCGCGGTCTCCCCTTCGTCAGTACTCCGTTGCGCCCACCATAGCGTTCCGTTCATCTACATTGCAACGACACAGTGGCACCCATTGCGTTCTACACGCGACCAGCGCAACGATTTTGATTCGTCCACCTGCTAAAACAATGTCTGGACGCAACGATGCAGTTGAAGGAATCTGGAAAGCAACGTAGCTTTTGCGATGTCGGAAACGACACGGGCACCACGCCCCACCACGAACCACCACCACCCGGCCAGGAGCACACCATGCAGACCTTCACCACCCCCGCCCCCATCACCGCCGACCTCACCCTCCCCGCCGGCCGCATCCAGATCATCGCCGCCGACCGCACCGACACCACCGTCGACATCCGCCCCGCCAACCCCACCAAGAACCGCGACATCACCTCCGCCCAGCAGACCACCGCCACCTACACCGACGGCGTCCTGCGCATCCACACCCCCCAACCCAAGAACACGGTCCTCAGCTCCGCCGGATCCGTCGAGATCACCGTCCAACTCCCCGCCGACTCCCACGTGCGCGCCACCACCGCCGCCTGCGAACTGCGCGGCGTAGGCCGCCTGGGCCAGGTCACCTTCGAAGGCGCCTACAACCACACCAAGATCGACGAGGCCGCCGCCCTGACCCTCACCGCCACCCAGGGCGACACCGTGGTCGGCCGCCTCAACGGCGACGCCACCATCACCGCCCAGTCCGGCGACATCACCATCACCCAAGCCACCGCCGGAACCCTCAACCTGAGCACCCAGTCCGGCGACATCAACGTCACCGCCGCCGCCGGCGCCTCGGCCACCCTGGACTCCCACACCGGCCACGGCCGCGTCAGCAACTCCCTGAAGAACGACGGCACCCCCACCCTGCACATCCACGCCACCACCACCCACGGCAACATCACCGCCCGCAGCCTCTGACCCGCTGAAAGCGCCGGAACCACCCAGACCCTCGGGCCACCGGCCGACCCGCCGAACGGGGCGGCGCCCACCGCGCCGCCCCCGGCCCCCCGCCCTCCCCCTCCCCGCCCCACCGGCTCCGCCGGCACCTGCGCCTGCGGCCCGTAGAAGGAAGCACCCCTCATGACCACCCCCGCCATCGCGGCGAACAGGCTGCGCAAGTCCTACGGCGACAAGGCCGTCCTGGACGGCGTCGACCTCACCGTCGCCGAAGGAACGGTCTTCTCCCTGCTCGGCCCCAACGGCGCCGGCAAGACCACCACCGTCAAGATCCTCTCCACCCTCATCAGCCCCGGCCCCGACTCCGGTGAGATCCGCGTCGCCGGCCACGATCTCGCCACCGACCCGCAGGCGGTCCGCGCCGCGATCGGCGTCACCGGGCAGTTCTCCGCCGTCGACGGCCTGATCACCGGCGAGGAGAACATGCTCCTCATGGCGGACCTGCACCACCTGCCCCGCCGCGAGGGCCGCCGCGTCGCCGCCGACCTGCTGGAGCGCTTCGACCTGGTCGCCGCCGCGAAGAAGCCCGCCTCCACCTACTCCGGCGGCATGAAGCGCCGCCTGGACATCGCGATGACCCTGGTCGGCGACCCGCGCATCATCTTCCTGGACGAGCCGACCACCGGCCTGGACCCGCGCTCCCGGCACAACATGTGGCAGATCATCCGCGGGCTCGTCGCCGACGGGGTCACTGTCTTCCTCACCACGCAGTACCTGGAGGAGGCCGACCAACTGGCCGACCGCATCGCCGTGCTCAACGACGGCGGGATCGCCGCCGAGGGCACCGCCGAGGAGCTGAAGCGGCTCATCCCCGGCGGGCACGTCCGGCTCCGCTTCACCGACCCGGCCGCCTACCGCGGCGCCGCCGCCGCGCTGGGCGCCGCCGTCCGCGACGAGGAGGCCCTGGCCCTGAACGTCCCCAGCGACGGCGGTCAGCGCGATCTGCACTCCATCCTCGACCGGCTGCACGCCGCCAGCGTCGAGGCCGACGAACTGACCGTGCACACCCCCGACCTCGACGACGTCTTCTTCGCCCTGACCGGCGGCGGCGTCCCCCAGCAGCCCCAGCAGTCCGAGCAGCCCACGGAGGCCGTCCGATGAACACCCTGTCCCTCGCCGCGCGCGACTCCGCCACGATGCTGCGCCGCAACCTCCTGCACGCCCGGCGCTACCCCTCGCTCACGCTGAACCTGCTGTTCACCCCGATCATGCTGCTCCTGCTGTTCGTCTTCATCTTCGGCGACACCATGAGCGCCGGCATCGGCGGCGGCGACCGCTCCGCCTACATCGCCTACATCGTTCCGGGCCTGCTGCTGATGACCATCGGCAGCACCGTGGTCGGCACCTCGGTGTCGGTCGCCAACGACATGGCCGAGGGCATCATCGCCCGCTTCCGCACGATGGCCATCCACCGCGGCTCGGTGATCGTCGGCCACGTGGTCGGCAGCGTCGTGCAGTCGGTCGCCAGCGTGGTCCTGGTCGGCGCCGTCGCCGTGGCCATCGGCTTCCGCGCCACCGACGCCACCCTCCTGGAGTGGTTCGCGGCCTTCGGCCTGCTCGTCCTCTTCGCCACGGCGCTGACCTGGATCGCGGTGGGCCTGGGCCTGATCAGCCCCAACGCCGAGGCCGCCAGCAACAACGCGATGCCGCTCATCCTGATGCCGCTGCTGTCCAGCGCCTTCGTCCCCGTGGAGGCGATGCCGGGCTGGATCCAGCCGATCGCCCAGTACCAGCCGTTCACGCCCGCCATCGAGACGCTGCGGGGCCTGCTGCTGGGTTCCGAGATCGGCGACAACGGGTGGCTCGCGGTGGCCTGGTGCGTGGGGCTGGCGGTGGCCGGCTACATCTGGTCGACGGCGAGGTTCAACCGCGACCCGAGGTAGCCGCCGTGACAGCGCGGGCAGCGCCCGCCCCCCGTCCCCCGCCGGGCGGCGTACACCGACACCGCGTCGGGTACGCCGCCCCTTTCGTGCGCGGCGCGGGCCGCCGACACCCCGCAGATGTGTATGCGTACCGCATGCAACGCGTGTGTAGAGTCGACTCGGCGGCAGCGGTCGCGGTAACGGCTGCGGTAGCGGCAGGGGCGGCGAGCGGGTGGGCGGAAGGGAGAGCGGGCCATGCCGGACACCGAAGGGCCGGGGCAGACCCTCTTCCACTTCGTCCGCTACTGGTCGCGGCGCTGGCTCAGCCCCACCGGGGCCGGGATCGGCCCCGATCGGGGCCGCGACGTCTGGGTCACCGAGGCCGTCGCCGCCCGCGCGCAGGGCAGTGGCGCCACCGTCAACGACGTCGCCGACGAACTCGGCATCGACCAGTCCGGCGCCAGCCGGCTCGTGGCCCAGGCCGTCGCCCACGGCTACCTGCGCAAGACCACCTCGGCCGACGACGCCCGGCGCCGCATCCTCGTCGTCACCGACTCCGGCCGCCGCCTGCTAAGCGCCGCCCACGCCTGGCAGGAGTCGGTGTTCGCCGACCTCACCGCCGACTGGCCCGAGCGCGACGTCCGCGAACTCCACCGCATGATGCGGCGCCTCATCGCCCACCCGCAGGCTAATCCGCAGTCCGAGCCGCCGTTCGACCCGCCCGGCGCGCCGCCGGTCGGCGGCCCCGCCCGGCCGTGAGCGGCGCGGACGGCCGAGGGGCGCGGCCGCGCGCGCTCCCGCCGGTGCCCGCGCGGGCACCGTACTCGTTGCGCGGCCCCAGCCAGGCGGCGCACAGCAGCACGATGAGCGCGATCTCCACCGGCGCGCCGCCGTAGTACATCACCTGCCCCGCCGCCCGCGCCTGCTCGGCGGCCACCCCCGGCGGCGGATCCGCGTAGACGACCTTGGCCAGGACGTTGTGCGCGGCCAGCGCGCCCACCAGCACCGCCGCGCGCCACGGCGCGGCCGGCCGGTGCGGCGCGGGGTCGGGGCCGCCCAGCACGGCGAACGCGAACAGGTACCCGGCGGCCAGCACGTGGACGTGCACGGCGGCGTGCCACCACGCGTCCGTCGCCGCCGCCGCGTACAGGCCGGTGCGGTAGAGCACCCACAGGCCGCCCATGTTGAGCACCGCCGCCGTGAGGGGGTGGGCCACCGCCCCGGCCGGACGCGACGCCAGGAGCCGGCCCAGCGCGCGGTCGCGTCGGCGCGGCAGCGCCCGCAGGGCCAGCGTCACCGGCGCCGCCAGGACCAGCAGCAGCGGTGCCAGCATGCCCAGCAGCACGTGGCCGGCCATGTGGGCGGCGAAGTCGTGGTGGGCGCGCTCGGCGAGGGGGCCGAGCAGAGCCGCGCCCGCGCACAGCCAGCCGCACACCCACAGCGCCAGACGGCGGCCGGGCCAGTCGGTGTCGCGGAGCCAGAGGGCGAGCACCCCCGCCCCGTAGGCCAGGACGGCGGCGGCGAGCACGCCGGCGACCGCCCACTCGCCCGCGCCGAGCGCCACCCCGGCGTGGTCGGCGCCGCCAGGCACGCCGTGGTTGGGCGGACCGTGGCCGGGCGAGCCGCCGCCGGGCGGGCCGTGGCCGTGCACGGCGCCGCTATCCGGCCCGGCGCCCGGCGGCGGTGCGGACGCGGGCGCGGGACCGGGCGCGGCGGGTCAGCACCCACCCGGCGATCCCGGCCGCCAGCAGCAGCGCGGCGACGACGTTCCACACGAGGTCGTAGGGCAGCAGGTCAACGCCGTAGCGGATCTGGTGGAGGCCCATCAGCTTGTGCTGCACCAGCCCGTCGTAGAGCTGGAAGAACCCGGCGCCCGTCAGCCAGCCGGAGGCGACGGCGGCACCCCAGAAGGCGCGCTCGCGGTGCAGGGCCGCCATGAGGAAGAACCCGGCGACGGTGGCGAACCAGCTAAAGGCGTGGAACAGGCCGTCGGAGACCAGGCCGACGGAGGTGGTGGAGCGGTCGTAGAAGTGGTGCCAGTGCAGGAGCTGGTGGAAGACCACCTCGTCGAGGAAGGCCACCGTGCCCAGGCCCAGCAGCACACCCGCCACCAGGTTGCGCCCGTGCCGGTCGTACCGGCCGCCCGCCGCATCCGGCGTCCCCGCCGGGCCGGCGCCGCTCCGCGCTCGCGCCATGGTGCGTCTCCTTCCGGGTGCCGCCACGCCCCGCCGCACCGTGCCGCGCAGCCGCAACCGGACGTGCGGGTGCGCGGCCGAACATCCGCGCGGACGTTCGGCCGCCCGTGTCGGCCGGACCGGCCGGGACGGCTCGGGCGGACTGCCGGTGCTCTCGCCGCAGGGGGCGGCGGTGTGCGGGCGCGGCTACCCCCGCGCCCCGCCGGGAAACCGCGCGGACGCGCCGGCGCCGGTCCGCGCTCGCAGGCGGCGCGGCGGGGGCGGCATGTACTTCCCCGCAGCGCCGCCGCAACTCTTTTATTTCGCTAAAGGAAAAGATGCGGTGGTCGGCGCAGCCGGTTAGGCGGTCGGGCCGACCAGGACGGCTGGACCGGCCGGGACAGGCTCGGGGCGCGCCCGTGCCCACCACAGGGGGCGGCGGTGTCGGGCGCGGCCACCTCGGCACCCCGCCGGGAAACCGCGCCAACGCTGCCCGCGTGTCCGCGCGAGGACGGGCGGGGAGGGGAGCGGGTGCCGAGTGGTGCGGGGCGGGGGACCGGTTTTTCTAACGGCCACTGGCACACGCCCTGACCTGCCCGTACGCCACACGCGGCGCCACATGGCGCCACTATGGCGCCAGTTTGGCACCACTTGGGCTTGCCTTGGTGCCACGCGTGTGCCACAGTGGCGTCATGGACTTGACCGCCTACGTGAACCACCTCGGCCGCGAGTTCGCCACGCTCGCCGAAGCCGGAGGTGAGGAGTCGCGGGCGCTGGTCGAGCGGCTGAGCGGGTCGCTCGAATCCGCGATCCGCATGACCCTGCTGGACGCGCTGTCGGCCGCCGCCGACGAGATCAGCCGCGACCTCGCCCCCGGGTCGGTGGAGCTGCGCCTGCGCGGCCGCGACCCCGACTTCGTCGTCAACGCGCCCACCGTCGAGCCGTTCGCCGCCCCCGCCGAGGCCGCCCCGGCGCCAGCCGAGAGCGCGCCCGACCCCGAGGCACTGCTCGCCGACGACGGCGGTCCCACCGCCCGCATCAACGTCCGCCTGCCCGAACAGCTCAAGGCCGCGATCGAGGAGGCCGCCGCCAGGGAAGGGCGCTCGGTCAACGCCTGGCTGGGCCGGGCCGCCGCCGCGGCCCTCCAGCGGCCCGCCCCCGGGCGCACCACATCGCCGCCCGCCGGCGGGAAGCGGACCGAGCAGGGGCTGACCGGCTGGGTGCGCTGACCCCCGCCCCCGCCCCGCCCCCTCCCACCCGCCTCCACCGCACCTCTCCACCACCACGTCCCTGACCTGCGGGGACGCTCCACCGACCCATGCCAAGGGGACAGCCATGCCGATTTTCGACACTCCCGACCCGATCTCCGTCACCGTGGAGATGGGCGCGGGCAACATCCGCATCGCCGCGAGCGACCGGACCGACACCGTTGTCGAGGTCCGCCCCAGCGACGAAGCCGACGAGTCCGACGTGAAGGCCGCCCAGCGGATCCGCGTCGACTACGCCAACGGCGTGCTCCGGGTCGTCGGCCCCAAGATCCGCGCCTTCGACTTCTCCAAGAAGTCCTGGTCGGCCGACGTGTCCATCCAACTGCCCAGCGGCTCCGCGGTGACGGCCGAGACCCAGGCCGGCGACCACCACTGCGTCGGCCGGCTCGGCGAGTGCCGCCTCAAGACCTCCGCCGGGCACCTGTGGGTCGAACGCACCGGCCCGCTGTACCTGCGCACCGGGGCCGGCCACATCACCGCCGACGCCGTGGCGGGCGGCGCCGAAGTCTCCACCGGCACCGGCAGGATCCAGCTCGGCGAGATCGAGGGCAGCGCGGTCGTCAAGAACTCCAGCGGCGAGACCACGATCGACGCTGTCACCGGCGACGTCCGGGTCCGCTCGGCCGCCGGCGACATCACCATCGACCGCGCCGGCGCCGGCGTCGACGCCAAGACCTCAACCGGCACCATCCGCGTCGGCGAAGTGGCCCGCGGCTCGGTCGCGCTCGCCACCCCCATGGGCGACCTGGAGATCGGCATCGCCGAGGGCACCGCCGCCTGGCTGGACGTCCACACCGGCCGGGGCCACGTGCGCAACCTGCTGGACAACGCTCCCGGCCCCGAGGACGCCGACGAGACCGTCGAGGTGCGCGGCCGCACCGACTACGGCGACATCACCATCCGCCGCCCCTGACACCCCCCTTCCGTCCGCACGTCCATCCACACCATCTCCGTCCACACCACCTTCACGTCCATCCGCACCCCCCACTGGAGAAAGGGATCCACCATGACCACAGCCCAGCCCCGGCCGGCGATCGCCGCCACCGGGCTACGGAAGTCCTACGGCGACAAACCCGTCCTCAAGGGCCTCGACCTCAACGTGCGCGAAGGCACGGTCTTCTCGCTGCTGGGCGCCAACGGCGCCGGCAAGACCACCACGGTCAAGATCCTCTCCACGCTGATCCGGGCCGACTCCGGCGACGTCCGCGTGGCCGGGCACGACCTCGCCCATGAACCCGACGCGGTGCGCGCCGCGATCGGTGTCACCGGCCAGTTCTCCGCCGTGGACAACCTGCTGACCGGCGAGGAGAACCTGCTGCTGATGGCGGACCTCCACCACCTCCCCCGCGACGACGCCCGGCGCCGCACCGGGCAGCTGCTCGAACAGTTCGACCTGGTGGAGGCCGGCCGCAAGCCGGCGGCGACCTACTCCGGCGGCATGCGCCGCCGTCTCGACCTCGCGATGAGCCTGGTGGGCAGCCCGCGGCTGATCTTCCTGGACGAGCCCACCACCGGTCTGGACCCGCGCAGCCGCCGCAACATGTGGCAGATCGTCCGGGACCTGGTGGCCGGCGGCGTCACCGTCTTCCTGACCACGCAGTACCTGGAGGAGGCCGACGAACTCTCCGACCGGATCGCCGTGCTCGAAGGCGGCCGGGTGGTCGCCGAGGGCACCGCCGACGAACTCAAGCGCCGGATCCCCGGCGGCCACGTCCGCCTGCGGTTCGGCGACCACCGGCACCTCGACGCGGCCATGCGCGTGCTCGACCAGCCCTCGCGCGACAACGACCCGCTCGCCCTGCGGGTGCCCGGCAGCGGCAGCCTGCGCTCCCTCAAGCACCTGATCGGCCGGTTGGACGACCACCGCATCGAGGTCGAGGAGCTGTCCGTGCACACCCCCGACCTGGACGACGTGTTCCTGGCCCTCACCGGCAAGCCCGCCACCGAGAACGAGAAAGCGACCACCCGATGAGCACCCACGCCCTCGCCCCCGCCGCGCGCCCGCGCCTCCACCCGTTCCGCGACTCGGTCACGATGCTGCGCCGCAACCTCAGACGCATGCTGCGCTACCCCTCGATGACCCTGACGCTCGTCGGGATGCCGGTGGTGTTCCTGCTGCTGTTCGTCTACGTGTTCGGCGGCACGCTGGGCGCCGGGCTCGGCGGCCCGACGGCCGGCGACTCCGCCGACGGGCGCTCCGCCTACGTCGACTACGTGGCGCCCGCGATCATCCTGATGACCGTGACCAGCGTCATCCAGGGCACCGCGATCTCGGTCGCCATGGACCTCACCGAAGGGATCATCGCCCGCTTCCGCACCATGCACATCGCCCGCGCGGCGGTGCTCACCGGGCACGTCCTGGGCAGCATGATCCAGACGGCGATCGCCCTGGCGGTCGTGATCGGCGTGGCGCTGCTGGTGGGCTTCCGGCCCGAGGCCGGACCGGTGGAGTGGCTGGCCGTGGTCGGATTCCTCGCGGTGATGACCTTCGCGCTGGTGTGGCTGGCCGTGGCGCTGGGCCAGGTGAGCAAGAGCGTGGAGTCCGCGAGCAACGTGCTGCTGCCGCTGGTGCTGCTGCCCTTCCTCGGCAGCGGGTTCGTGCCCACCGACTCCATGCCGACCGGCCTGCGCTGGTTCGCCGAGTACCAGCCGTTCACGCCGATGATCGAGACGCTGCGCGACCTGCTGATGGACCAGCCGGTCGGCGACAACGCCTGGATCGCGCTCGCCTGGTGCGCCGCGATCGCCCTGGGCTCCTACCTCTGGGCCCGGCGCCTGTTCAACCGCGAGCCCGCCAACTGACGCGGGCCCCCGCTCCGATCCCCACTGCCACACCGCCACCACTCCCCTCCCCCCGGCCGGCCGCGACCGCACCGGGCCGTCGTGCCCGAGCACCTCCGCGGCAGCCGTCACCGAGGCCGATCGGCCTCCATCCCCGTCTCCGTCTCGACACCCCCGCCGCGAGCCGACCACGGGCCCGCCGCCCACGCCTCGGCCGACCACGGAGCGCGTCCGAGTGGACGCACACCGTGCTCACACTCACGATCGCCTGCCGGGCCGCGCCGCCGCAACGCGGCTTCCCCGGCTGTGGATAACCCGCTTCCCACCCCGTCCCTGTCCCACGGACCCGAGGAACCGAGAACCTTATGAACGACCCCGTCCACACCGTCCCGGCGATGCCCACCACGCGCCGGCCCGGCTGCCCCTTCGACCCCCCGGCGGAACTGCTGGCGGCCCGCGAGCACGGTCCGATCAGCCGCCTCTCCTTCCCCGACGGCCACCAGGGCTGGCTGGTCACCGGATACGACCAGGTCCGCCAGATCCTGGCCGACCCCCGGTTCAGCGCCCGCAAGGAGCTGATGGGCCACCACCCCCTCATCGACTACGGCGGCATGCAGGTCCCCCCGGCGGCGCCCGGCGAGTTCATGCTCACCGACGAGCCGGTGCACAGCCGCTACCGCAAGCCGCTGGTCCGCAGCTTCACCGCGCGGCGGATGCGGCTGCTCACCGAGCGGATCGAACAGGTCACCACCGAGCACCTGGACGCCATGGAGCAGGCCGGGCCGACGGCCGACCTCGTCACCGCGTTCGCCAAGCCCGTCCCCGCCGTCATGATCTGCGAACTGCTGGGGGTGCCCTACGCGGACCGGGGGGCCTTCCAGCGGCAGGTGGACCTGTTCCACAGCGCGGAGGTGAGCGACGAGGACCTGATCGCGGCCTACACGGCGGTCCAGACCTACCTCGCCGACCTGGTCACCGCCAAGCGCGCCGACCCCACCGACGACATCCTCAGCGAACTCTCCCAGGGCGACCTGACCGACGAGGAGCTGAAGGGCGTCGCCCTGACCCTGCTGGCGGCCGGGTTCGACACCACCGCGAACTCGCTGGCGCTGGGCGTCTTCGCGCTGCTGCGCAACCCCGAGCAGCTCGCCGCGCTGCGCGCGGACCCCGCCGGCCTCGCCGACGGGGCCGTGGAGGAGCTGCTGCGGTACCTGAGCGTCGCCAAGACGTCGATGCGCGTCGCGCTGGAGGACGCCGAGGTGGGCGGCCAGATGGTCGAGGCCGGCACGACGGTCGTGCTGTCGCTCAACACCGCCAACCGCGACCCCGAACGCTACACCGACCCCCACACCCTGGACCTGCGCCGGCAGGACGGCGGGCACCTCGCCTTCGGCCACGGCATCCACCAGTGCCTGGGGCAGCAACTGGCCCGCACCGAGATGCGCGTCGCGCTCCCCGCGCTGTTCGCCCGGTTCCCCGGCCTGCGCCTGGCGGTACCGCCCGAGGAGGTCCCCCTGCGCCCGGAGACGGCGGACCTCTACGGGGTGCGGTGCCTCCCGGTCACCTGGGACGTGTGAGCGGGAGGCGGTGAGCCGAGGCACCACCGCCTGGAATCGCCCGGGGCCGCCCGCCACCACCCGGAACCCGCACGCGCGGGGACGGGTGGCCGCGGGCGGCTCTCGTCGGCTCTCGTCGGCTCTCGTCGGCTCTCGTCGGCTCCGCGAGGCGTCCGTCCCGCACCTTCCCGCCCGCCCCGCCCGGCCGGAATGTCACCGCCGCCCACTACTGTTGCGGCCAAAGCGCAGGTGACTGCGGCTGCGCGCCGAAAACGAAACAGAAAGGCCGACCGGCATGCACACGGTCATCTCCCGTGACGGCACCCCCATCGCCTACGACAAGACCGGCACGGGACCGGCGCTCGTCCTGGTGTCGGGCGCCCTCATGGCCCGCGCCGACTTCGCGCCCTACACCGCGCTGCTGTCCGAGCACTTCACCGTCTACGCCCACGACCGACGCGGTCGGGGCGACAGCGGCGACACCGCGCCCTATGACGTCGCCCGCGAGGTCGAGGACATCGACGCGGTCATCGAGGCCGCCGGCGGTTCGGCGATGCTGCTGGGCCTGTCGTCGGGAGCCGTGCTGGCGCTGGAGGCCGCCGCGCGGGGCAGCGCCGTCACCCGGGTCGCGCTGTACGAGCCCCCGTTGATCGTGAACGCCTCCCGGCCCCCGCTGCCCGCCGACTACGTCGAGCACCTGGACCGGCTGGTCGACAAGGGCGCCCGCGGCGAGGCCGTCGCCTACTTCCTGACAGCGGCGGTCGGCCTTCCCGAGGAGATGGTCGCGGGCATGCGCCAGGCGCCGATGTGGCCCGCCATGGAGGCGCTGGCCCACACCATCGCCTACGACGGCCGGGTGATGGGCGAGGCCATGTCGGGCAACGAACTGCCGCTGCACCGCTGGGAGTCCGTGCGGATCCCGGTCTTCGTCGGCATCGGCGGCGCCAGCGAGGCGTTCATGCAGAACGGCTGCCGGGCGCTCACCGCGCTGGGGCCGCACGTCGTCACCCACACGTTCCCCGGCCAGGACCACGGCATCGCGCCGGAGGCGCTGGCGCCCGTGGTCACCGAGTTCTTCACCGCCGAGCAGCCGACCGCCACCGCGTAGCCCGCGCGGCCGGCGGGGACCGGGAGGGCTGTCGGGGCTGTTCGGGCAGTCAGGGCTGGACGAGGATGCGAATGGGGTTGCCCTCGTGCTCGTGCAGGCGGCGGATGCCGTCGGCGAGGTCGTCCAGCCCCACCACTCCGCTGATCGACCGCGACAGGTCCAGCCGCCCGGCGGCGACCAGGTCGACCAGTGTGCCGATGTCCTCGTTCTTGTAGCCCAGGTGCCCCAGCGCCTGCTTGCGGGACAGCCCGAAGGCCGCCGTCGTGCCCAGGGAGACCTTCTGGGCGCTGAGCCCGACCCCGACGATCCGCCCGCCGGCGGTGAGCAGGTCCAGGCCCTGCTCAAAGGTGGCCTTGAGCCCGACCGCGTCGAAGGCGACGTCGAGCAGGTGGCCCTTGGTGACCTCCGCGACCTTCGCCTTCACATCGGGGTCGCGGGAGTCGAACGCGAAGTCGGCGCCGACCGCGAGCGCGCGCCCGCGGATCTCCTCGTCCAGGTCGAAGGCGACGATCGGGTTGGCGCCCACGAGCCGGGCCAACTGCACGATGTGGGTGCCCACCCCGCCGACGCCCCACACGCCCACGGCCTCGCCGATGGCCACCTTGCCGGTGCGCACCACCGCGCCGAAGGGCGTGGACACGGCGTCGGCCAGGATGGCGGCCTGGTCCAGCGGCACCGAGTCGGGCACCCGGGTGAGGCCGACCGCCTGGGCGACGGTGTACTCGGCCCAGGCCCCGTCATAGGCAAACGCCATCAGCCGGATGTTCGAGCAGTTGCCGAAGTCCGCGCGGCGGCAGTACTCGCAGACGCCGCACGGCCGACCGGCGGCCGGAATCACCCGGTCACCCACGGCCCAGCCGGTGACCCCGGGACCGATGCTCGCGATGGTGCCCGCCGCCTCGTGCCCCTGGGTGACGACGTCGGGCACGTCCGCGCCGCCGAAGACACCGTCGATCAGGCTGAGGTCGGAGTGGCAGATGCCGCAGTAGGCCACCTTCACCAGCACCTCGCCGGGTCCGGGCTCGGGAACGGGGATCTCCTCGATCGCCCACTGCCGGGTGGCCTTGCGAAACCGCTGCGCGCGCATGGTCGGCACGGCGTGCCTGGTGGCGGTCATCGGAGCGAGTACCTCCTGGCGACGGGACGAACGGTCCGCTGCTTCGGGCCGGTCCGCAATGGTGCGGCCGACAGGTGCAAAGCTACGTCGCGACGCGGGGAGGGGGCGGCGGCGACACGCGGCCGGGCCGACCGTGGCCTGATTCCGGGCATAAAAAATGGGGGGACCCCCAAAGGAGTCCCCCCACTCAAATAAATTGCGGCAGCAACCTACTCTCCCACCCCACAACAGGGCAGTACCATCAGCGCAAAGAGGCTTAACGACCGGGTTCGGAAAGAGACCGGGTGTGACCCTCCCACCATAACCACCGCAAACCCAACC